>DATJNA010000222.1:0-20477 GCA_035508435.1 Acetobacteraceae bacterium
TCCACCGACCGTTCCATTGAGCTTGTGTCTTTGTCCGCGGAAAATCAAGACGGTTGAGCTTCCGCAGGCTCAATGGACTTTGCTGCGGTGCGGTAGAAGATTGCCTTCACCTTCTCCAGCGTCACCAATCCGCTATCGATCATCCCGTCGATCGCCGGCAGGAACCGGGCAATGTTCTCCTCGCTGTCGATGATCTCGATCACGATCGGCAGATGTGGTCCGGCATCGACATTAAGATCGCACCGCACCATGCGCGATTGACCGAACCCGACGGGTGCGGGCAGGACGGTCGCGCCTGCCATCTTCATTTCCCGCGCCTTTTCCACCAGCACGTGATATAAGGGATGGCCGTGCAGGCGGTCATTTTCGGCGACGAAAATCCTCAGCAGCGTGGCTTCGGCGATTTCGGGCATCACTGCCTCCTTCAGTCTCCGGGCAGCTGGAGTGATAGCGCCCTGAGTGCCGAAAGCCCACGGCACATGGATGGAGGGCTGGATGCCGCACGACCCCGATTGCGTGTTCTGCCAGATCGTTGCGGACACGGAGAAATGCCTGCTGCTGGCCGAAAACCCTGACGCATTGGCGTTCATGGACATTCATCCGGCCAACCCTGGGCATTGTCTAGTCATTCCCAAAGGTCACTGGCAGACGGTGTTCGACATCCCCCCAGATTCATTCGCAGCGGTAGCGCGCCTGGTTGCACGGATTGCTACTGGCGTGCAGCGGGCCCTGGACCCGACTGGTTTGAGCCTTGTGCAAGCGAATGGACCCGCCGCAAATCAGACGGTCTCACACCTGCATGTGCATGTTCTGCCGCGGCGGGGCGATGATCGGTTGCTGTTGAACTGGCCGCGCACCGGGGCCGGAGAGCGAGCAACAATGTCGGCGCTGGCCGCGAAAATCCGCGACCACCTGGATCGGGATTGAACTGTCCGTTGTGTTGCACCGCAGCAGATGTTGAGAAAATTGGAGCTTCCGAAAAGCCACGCCGCACTGTTGCTTTTGCTATCGCGTCGGACATCCAATGAAGGCATGGTTGCACTTCGTGGCAGGTGGCGCGTGCACAACACGATGTCGTGCGGAACGGCGGATCCCGCTAGCACTGGCCAGACGACGATGCGCCGCCGCCGCTTGCGCCGGCGTCGTTGGTCCCGGGGGAGGACTGCAACACTCGCTTCCACCGTTCGCTGAACAACCTACACACGGGCGAAATGCCGGATGCCACGCTGGTAGTGATGTCGGCGCTTCGCTCGCGTGATCTGCTACCGCTCGCGACGGCATGGCTTGCAGGCCGCGTGCGCGCGGCCCAAGCCGACCCGGCCCGCTTCATCGCCGCGGCGTTACAGGCCACATTCGCTTGCCACTCGGCTACACTTGACGTGGCGCGCGTCGATTTACTGCCCCAGCGAGGATCATGCCCTGTATGTGGCTCCATGCCGGTCGGTGCCGTGGTAACCGCGTCTCAGGCAGGTTCCCGGCACACGCTATCTACGTTGCGGCCTGTGCGCCTCTGCCTGGATTCATGTCCGCGCCGTCTGGATCGACTGCGGGGAATCGCGTGGCCTTGTACTGTGGTACATGGATGGCATCGAGTTGCGCGGCCAAGGCCTGCCCGGATTGCCACGGTTACATCAAGGTGTCCTGTCAAGATCCCGATATGCAGGTGGAACCGTTGGCCGACGACCACGCGTTGCTCGACGTCACCCTGCTGGTGGTGGAGGCCGGCAATGCGCGATTTTGGCCGAGCCCGCTGGTCCTGATGACGGCCCGCCCCGCGGCGCGATCTCGGAGTATTGGATCGGAGCATTGGATTGACAGGGCGGCGCACCTCGCGTATAGCAACCTCAGTGGCGATGGAGTCCGCCCCTAACCGCCCTCAGGGCTAATGACTCCTCCTGGCCTCGTACGCGAGCACGGGAGGAGTGTGATGGTTAGGGTGGTCCGACTCGGTTCCCAAGCTCATGATCACCATCAGCTCTTCCCGCGGGCAGAGGATGGTGATCGATGATCACCACACGCGACATCATCCTGCAAGCCCTGCAAGTCCTCACGGTGATCTGCCTGGGCCCGTTGCTTCAGGGCATCATCGTGCAGTTCGAGGAACGTGTGCAACGCGGGCAAGGCCCGGGCATCTTCCAGCCCTACCGTGACCTGTGGAAGCTGTTCCACAAAGACGTCGTGGCACCGGAGACGGCGTCCTGGCTGTATTTCGTCACGCCCGTCGTCGCCTTCACCTGCATGATGACGGTGCCGATCCTCATCCCGGTCCTCACCAACTATCCACTGCCCCTGTCTGACATGGGCGATATCCTAGGCGGCGGCCTGATCCTGACACTCGGGTCCTTCATGATCACGCTGGCGGGGCTCGATACCACCAGCGCCTATGGCGGCATCGGATCCAGCCGTGCCGTGATGGTGGCGATCCTGGCCGAGCCAACTCTCATCCTGGTATTCGTGGGCATCACCTTGCTCGCTAAGGCCATGCTGCCCTTCGTGGTGAACCACCTCCTGGTGCAGCAGCCCGCCGCCTATTGGAGCCCCACCCATTTGTTCCTGGTCGCGGCCTTCTTCGTGCTGCTGCTGGTCGAAACCGACCGTCTGCCGATCCACTCCAACACCCACATCGAAGTCTACATGATCGAGGAAGGCCGCATCCTCGAATACTCCGGCCCGTTGCTGGCGCTGCTGCGTTGGGCGTCGATGATGAAGCAGTTCATTCTTTACACGATCTTCTGCAACGTCCTGCTGTTGCCCTGGGCCTTGTCGTACCAGGGCACCGCGCTCGGCGTCCTCGGCAGCGTCATCGCACTGATGCTGAAATTCACCCTGGTCGCCTGCGCCGTGGTGGTGGTCGATACCACCCAATCGCGCCTGCGCTTCTATCGCTATCAGGAGCCGCTCGCAGCCTCCTTCCTGCTGGCCGTACTCGCCATCATCGGCACACAATTGGGGTGAGCCATGCTCGCAGCACATCTCTCCCCGCTGGCAGCCTCGGTGTTTAGCCTGATCGCCATCGCCAGCCTCTTGCTCGCCTTCGTGATGCTCGGCTCGCGCTGGCTACGCCACTACCTGTACGCCTTCACGGCCGAATCCTGGTTGATCGGCATTCTGTCGGCATCGGTCGGCTATTATGGCAACTATCCGGAACTCTACCTGATCGCGATCCTCACCTTCCTGTTTCGCGGCTGCCTGCTGCCCTACCTGATCTTTCGCATCATCCGGCGCATGCACGTCCCGCGCGAGGTGCATGTTATCCTTCAGGCAAGCTCCAGTCTGGTGATTGGCGCGCTGGCAGTGGTGTTCGCTTTGGGCGTGGCCTCGCAGATCGGCGCCGACCTCGGGTTCGGTGGGACCGTCGTGGTGCTGGCGTTGACGGTGATGCTGTCGATGAAGCTCATCGGCTTCCTGATGCTGACCGTGCGGCACGAAGCGATCAGCCAGATCCTCGGACTGCTCGTGCTGGAGAACGGCATCTTCCTCGGCGCGCAAATACTGGTGCCGGGCATGCCGCTGCTGATTGAGATCGTGATCCTGTTTGATCTGCTGATCGTGGTCGCCTGTTTCGGCCTGATGGTGCAGTACCTGATGACCCATGTGGGCTCTACCAGCAGCCTGCACCTCCGGCGGTTGGTGGGTTAGATGGTCGGCGCCTTTGCACTCGCGATCGTCCTGGCGCCGAGCGCCGCGATCGTGTTGATCGGAATCACGCGGCGGCCCAACCTAGCCGCATGGCTGAACCTGCTGGCCAGCATCGTCGCATTCGCGGCGGCCGTGCCGATCCCGTTCATCGTCGGTACTGGACCGCACGAATATTTGGGCAGTTACGTCGCAATCGATGCCCTCGGCGCCTGGGTCACGCTATGCTCAGCGGTCGTTTATCTGCTCGCCTCGATCTACGCCGTCGGCTACATGCGGCTATTGGGACACGAGGACCGTCTCCCGGTCTTCTACGCGCTGTTTGCCGGCTTCGCGCTCACCACATTGTTCGGCCCGATGATGAACAACGCGGGACTCTATTGGATCGCAATCGAGCTGACGACGCTCGTCAGCACCTTCCTCGTCGCCTATGAGCACGAAGCGGAAAGCATCGAGGCCGCCTGGAAATACATCATTGTCGTTTCCGGCGGCATCAGCCTCGCCCTGTTGGGCACGGTCTTGTTCTACTGGGCCGGCAGTCTCGTGCTTGGCCCCAAGTATGACATGACCTGGGCTGCGCTGACGCAGGCTGCCCCACAGATGAACCGCTCGCTGTTGCTGTTGGCCTTCCTGCTGGTGCTGATCGGCTACGGTACCAAGGTTGGGTTGGCGCCAATGCATACCTGGTTGCCCGATGCACACAGCGAAGGCCCCACACCGGTCTCGGCCTTGCTTTCGGGCGCGCTGCTGAACACCGCGATGATCGGAATTATCCGCTATCTCGCCGTGGCAGACGCAGGGAAGGTGGGATCCGTGCCGCGCCTGACGCTGGTCGCGCTCGGCGTGTTTTCGTTGCTAATCGCCACACTCTTTATTATGCGTCAGGAGGGTATCAAGCGCTTGATGGCCTATTCCAGTGTGGAGCACATGGGCGTGATTGCGCTCGGCGTGGGTTTTGGTGGAGTACTCGGCGTAGCAGGCGCCCTCTATCACATGCTGAACCACTCGCTCAACAAATCGCTGATGTTCTTTGGCGCGGGCAGCATGATGCGCAGCTATGAGACAAAAGAGATCAATGCTATTCGCCTGGTTGGCCGCCGTTTCCCAGTCACCGGCGCGATCTGGCTGGCCGGCGCTGTCGCCATTACCGGTGCACCGCCCTTCGGCTTGTTCGCCAGCGAACTTACTATCCTGCGCGCTGGGTTGCAGACCATTGCTGCCTGGGCGTCCTTTGTCATGGCCGTGCTCTTGATCGCGATCTTCATCGGGTTCTTGAACCATTTCCGCTGCATGTATTACGAACCGCCTGAACGCGGCGATGAAAGGCGCGGCCACATCAGTGCTTGGTGCATTGTGCCCATGTGGCTCGCGATTATTCCACTACTCGCGCTCGGGCTCTGGTGGCCCCAAGAAGTCTGGAGCTACTTCGGGCAGATTGCGCACGCGCTCGGCGGCGGTGCGCTGGTCGCCGGAGGCGCGCCATGAACGGCGCCCTTACCCTCGACGTGAAGGTCGCCGAATTGCGCAACGCCGCGCAACGCTTGCTGGATTCTGGCGGCCGCATGCAGATGGTTTATGCCTGGAACCCGCCGGGGAAAGCCACTGAACTCCGTTACGTCGCCACGCCCGCCGATTCACAGGCATTCGAGGTGTGGCGTTGCAGGCTCACCGAGCAACCGCCGAGCCTTGCCACGATATGGCCGCTGCTCGGCTGGTACGAACGCGAGATCATGGATTTGAACGGTATTTTGTTCCGCGAGCATCCGGAGCCAAACCGCCTGGTCCTGGCACAGCATGTGGCACCACCGCTCGCCATAGCCGGGCAGGACACCGCGTGGGTCGAATCTCCGCCTGACGGTAGCGGCATTCGCACCCTGCCGGAGGTCCCAACCGAGGACGTGCAGGCCTTACCGTTCGGACCCGTGCGCGCTGACGTTCTGGAATCCGCCGAATTCACCTTCCTGTATATCGGTGAGCAGATCTTGCACTATCACCCGCATCTGTTCTTCAAGCATCGTGGGATGGAAGCTCGGTTCCAGGGTGCTGACGCGATGCGCGGCACGATTTTGGCCGAACGTGTCTCCGCCGTGGGCAGTGTGGCGCACGCGCTGGCTTATTGCCAGGCCGTGGAACATTCTGCCGATTGCACTGTGCCGCCGCGGGCCAGTTGGCTGCGCGTCCTGCTGGCGGAGCTGGAGCGCGTGTATAACCACTTGCATTACCTCGGGCATCTTGCCAACACAACGACACTGAAGGTCGGCGATGCACAAGGCAAGCTGCTGGAAGAGCGCGCTAAGCAAATCAACACTCGTCTGACAGGCAGCCGCTTCCTGCGCAGCGTACTTGCTCCCGGCGGACTGCGCCGCGACCTGCAGCCCAAGCCGTGGCTGGGCGAGCAGCTCGAAGCGTTGCGGGCGGAAACGGCGAAATATGTCGATCATCTGGAGAATTCGGACAGCCATCTCGATCGTTTGATCACGACCGGCGTGCTGTCGCCGAAGGTTGCGTTCGACCAGGGTGCCACCGGCCCGGTGCAGCGCGCATCGGCGGCGGATCGCGATTTGCGTCGAGATCACCCTTATGCCGGTTATGCCGAACTGCCGCTAACTATACCAACGCGTCAGGAGGGGGATGCCTACGCTCGCTCGCGCGTGCGCATCGAAGAGATCGACGCCAGCATCGCCATAATGCAACGCGTACTTTTGCTGCTGCCTGACGGCGAGATCCGCGCGCAGTGCTCGCCGGCGCCAACGACCGAAGGCCTCGGCTGGACCGAATCTCCGCGCGGTACCTTGTTTTACGCCGTGCATTTTGGCCCCGACGCGCGGCTTGCCCGCGTGAAGATTAAGTCGCCGTCTTTCTCCAATTGGCGTGCGTTTCCCTTCACGGTGCACGACACGAACATGATGGATTACGCGATCAACGAGGCCAGCTTCGGCCTCACCATCTCCGGCTGCGCGCGGTAGGAGGGCAAGCCATGGCGCTGTGGACCTTGATCGGGCTGGCCAAAGGCAAGGCGACGACCCCATGGCCCCAGAACGGAGACGTCACCGGCCAGGAGGGCTTGTTCGGCATGCCTCGCTTCAATCCGGACCAGTGCGAAGCCGGATGCAGCGCCTGCGCCGAGGTCTGCCCGACTGAAGCGATCACGTCACGCGGCGACGGCCGCAGCCTGGATATAGATTACGGACGTTGCGTTGTCTGCCAGCTTTGCACCGAAGCGTGCCCGACGGCCGCCCTGACGAAATCGACGGACTGGGCCTTCGGCGTGTCCCGCCGCGATGATCTACGCTGGATTGAGCAAAGCGTCGCCGCGGCGCGCGAACGCGATCCACGACGCGATGCATTCCGCCGTAGCCTGCACATCCGTCATGTCGATGCAGGATCGTGCAACGGCTGTGAGTCAGAACTTCAAGCGCTCAATAACCCCTTCTACAACCAGCACCGGCTGGGCCTCTTCTTCACGCCATCGCCGCGCTTCGCCGATCTTCTGCTGGTCACCGGCCCGGTCACTCACGCGATGGAGGAGCCATTACGTGCCACCTACGACGCGATGCCGCCGCCTCGCTGGGTGATGGCCACAGGCACATGTGCAGTATCTGGCGGCGTCGCCGGTGGCGGTTATGCCTGCAACAGCGGCATCGACGGCATTCTGCCTGTCGATATCTACCTACCCGGGTGTCCGCCCAATCCTGCCGCCATCATCGAGGCGCTGTTGATGTTCCTCGGCCGCGCACCGCAGCGCGTGAAGGGAGGGCGCATTGTCGAATGAGCTGCTGGCAGCCGCCGCGCTGTTATGGATTGCCGGTGGGATTCTCGCGCTGATTGGACGAGGGCTCGGCTTCGTGCGCGGTTTACTCGCTCTCGGCAGCCTGGCGGGAATCGTCGCTGCGATCGGCAGTCTTCCCAACGGAACAGCCGCCGCGGCAATCCCGCTGCGCATGGCCGACGCGCAGGCAACCTTCCAGATGACGCCGGCCGGCCTGTGGCTGATGGGCTTCGGTCTGGTTCCCGCTTTGCTCGCCTGCTTGCTCGCCACTCCCGCACAGTCCGGCCGCGCCGGTTGGTTGCTCGGCGCGGCATGCAGCCTGCTAGGTGCACTCGGCGTGTTCGGCATCCAGCATGGCGGCTTCTTCTTGCTTGCATGGGAACTGATGAGCCTCGGCGGTGCATTGATGATTCTGAGTGAGCGGCTTGCCGACAGGCCGGGCGGCTCGGTCCTGTTCATGCTCGCAATGCTTGAGGTGGGTTCAGTCGCCTTGCTGGTGGCGATCATCATCATGGCACTGCCTGTGCAGGGGCTTGGCTTTATTGATTTTGCCCGTGCTGGCGCACTGATCACGCTGCCGGCGCTGGTCGGCATTCTGTTCATGATCGGCTTCGGGGCGAAACTCGGCTTGCTGCCCTTCTACGAATGGTTCCCTGGCGCCTACGGCTCGGGCAGTGGCGCATCGGGCGCAATCATGTCCGGCGTCGTGCTGAACGCCGCATATTTCGGCCTCAGCCGGAGCCTTATGGATTGGCTGCCAAGCCTGCACATGAGCAGTGCGGGGTTTGGCATCTTCGTCATCACCGTCGGCGTGTTCAGCGCGATCCTGTCCGTACTGTATGCGTTCCAGCAGGAGGATTGGCGCTGCCTGCTCAGCTTTTCGTCAGCCGAGAATGCGTCGGTCGCGGTCTCGCTGTTGGGTGCTTCGCTGCTGTTCCGCGAAGGCGGGCTGCCGGACCTCGCTGGCCTGGCGTGGACAGTCGCTCTGCTGCACCTCGCCGGGCATGCACTGGCGAAAGGCGGATTGTTCTTGACAGCCGATGGCGCGTTCGCCGCGACCGGCGGCTACCTGATCCGGCACTCGCTGCTGATCAAACGCACTGCGTGGTTGTTCGGCCTGGGTGCGCTCTTCTGTGCCATGAGCCTTGCAGCCATGCCGCCACAAGCTGGCTTCGTGAGCGAGTGGTTCGTTTTTGAGACGGTGTTCCAGGGCTTCCATCTGCCGGGCCTTGCCGGGCGCTTGGTGCTGTCGTTGGCGGGCGCTGGCCTCGCACTGACCGCCGCCGTCGCGTTCGCCACATTCATCAAGATATTCGGCCTTGGCTTGCTTGGCGGCGGCAATCACAACGCCGGCCGGGTGAAGGCCAGCACCGTTGCGTCGGTCGGGATCCTGGGCGCCTGCGTACTGGCGCTGGCCGTGGGTATGCCTGCATGGCTGGAGGCATTGAACGGCGCAACGTTGGCGGAATTCGGAGTGGACAGCGCACGTCGCATGCATGATGGCTTGCTACTGGTGCCTCTGACCGCGAAATTCGCGTTCATATCGCCCACCCTGCTGGTCATTGTCATGCCGCTGCTGTCGCTCGTGCCGATCGGCCTGCTCCTCCTCAGCCGAGGCCTGACCGCGAAGCGTGCCCCGATCTGGTATGGCGGCGTTCGGCAGAACGTGACGGTCACCGCCACCACCGCTCTGACCTTCTCCAATGCATTGCGTACCTTCTACAGCTTCATCTATCGACCGACCACCGAAACGCACCGCGAAGTGAGTGGGCGCGAGTACTTCGTGAAGCGGCTGGTCTTCAATGAAGACGTGGCGCCGGTCTTCGGACCGTACCTGTTCGCACCTACTGTGCGTCTGGTGCGCTATGCCGCCGACCGTGTGCGCATCCTGCAATCCGGTCACCTAAACTTTTATCTTGGGCTGATCGGGCTGCTGCTGGTTATTATTCTTGGCTTGGCTCTGCTATGATGAACGAGAGGATGCGACAGCAATTGTTGACCTATTTTGCGATCGCCGTGGGTGGAACACTCGGCTGCTGGGCGCGCTACGCCATGACCAACCTCGTGCAGGCGATCTATGGGCGCGATTTTCCATACGCTACGCTCAGCATAAACGTGCTCGGCGCCTTCCTGATGGGATTCCTGTTTATCGAAACGCTGGAACGACTGACAATCTCGCCCGCGCTTCGCACCGGCATCCTGACCGGAGTTCTGGGAGGATATACCACGTTTTCCACCTTTGAGATGGAGACACTGCTGCTCGCGGAGCAAGGCGAAGCGGTCAGGGCAGTACTGTACGTCGCACTCTCGGTCGGGTTGGGATTCGCCGCTGCATTCGGGGGAGCCTACATCGCACGCAATCTGTAGGGAGGAACGCCGTGGACAACGAAGTGACTGTGGTGCGCATCTACTTACGGGAAGCGGATCATGGCAAGCGGAGGACCCTCATGCAGGAGGTGCTCAACATCCTCCATGACCAGCAGCGTGTGCAGAGCCTGGTGGTCTTCCGCGGTATTGCCGGATTTGGCGATAGCGGGGAAGTCCATGCTTCTGACCTGCTACGGATCAATGTCGATCTGCCGCTGGTGATCGAGTTCTTTGACACGCCGAAAGTGGTGGATGCGGCTTTGCGTTTGCTGGATGGGCTGGTTCCTGCCGGCCACATCCTGAGCTGGCGGGCGGAACTGCGGAAGCTGCCGTAAGGCGGCCCGCCCAAGGGGTGAACAGCGGGACCACGCGGTAGAACGCCATGCCATGAAGCCAATCCAACTTCCAACCAAGGCGCGTGTGACCAGCGATCTGGTGCCAGATTTGCAGATCACGCATGGGCGCGCGCTATGGGTACTTTCGAAGATGGGTTTTGCCGCGGGGGTCACACCGCTTACGTTCAATCATTACGTTAAATCCCTGCGCAAACTCGGTGTCCCATTCGCGCATGGCGAGATCGGTACGGGTTCCGGCAAGCCGGTGCGCTATTCGTTCAACCACATGATGGAACTGGCTCTCGCCCTGACGCTGCGGGTCTATGGCACGCTGCCTGATCCGGTTCTGGATGGGCTGGTACGGTTTCGCCATGATCTGTATGCGCTGTATCGACGCGCTTACCTGGAATACGCAACTGGTTTAGGGGCTCCGGTGCAGGTCACTTCGAAGGACCGCGCGGCATTTGAGATGCGCGGTGTGTACCTTGATCTGCATATCCGCTTTGGAGGAGGTAGAGCGTTCGAGTTTGGCCCACCTCGCCTTCTGTCACCGTTCGAGGCGCTGCGTGTGTATGCCAGGCTCGATACGCCCGGCCGCGCCCACCTGCCGCTGGATCTGTCCTCGCTGGCAATCGGCCTGGTGGAATGCGCGGAGGCGGCGCCATTGCTTCGCCGCGGCCCGCTGCCAGGATCGGGGATTGCGCGCCATGCGGCCAGTCAAGCGGACTGACGCTGCCAGCCAATGGCACCGCCGGCCGGAGAGATCATTTACTCAGGGTCGGTAAGTAGGGTGACAGGTTCAGTTCAGTGATGTAGTCGCAAACTGCATATTTCTTATATCAATGTCGTCCGACTTCCCGACTGCTGAGTAAGTTATAAATCAGATTCAATGAGGGACATCCTCGTCCCCTATGGCATGGCCCTCATGTCCCTCCCATCGCAGAACCGCATCGCGCATCGCCATCTTCCGCTCGTGAGCAAGGGTTTTGTGCCCATAACGTGTGCGATCATAGATGTCGGTGACCTGTCCGATCTCTTGCGCGTGTGCTGGTGCGGAGCGCAGCAAGATGCGGGCAAACTCCCAGGGCGTCACTGTTGGCGGATGCGGGTAGCGCAGCAGGGCAGCTCGCTGCAGAAAGCGGCGATACAGTGCACGCACGTCGAATTCGTCCTCTGTGGTCGGGGCTGCCGGCACGGCGGCCGCACCGGTATTCGGCTTCAACCCAAGGCTCCGCCGCTGCCATAGCGCATCCCACAATGCACGCATTTGAGACAGAAACAGCGCCCAGGACCAGACCGAGCTGCGTTCCTCCTCCGATACCGCAACTTCGATCGCCACACGTTGGCGAGTCAGCAGCCAGGCAAGCATCCCGACCAGCATGGCCGCGGCCAACAATACAACAATGATCGTCGCGTCAAATGTCGAACTTGCGAAATGCTGCGCGATCCCCGGCAGTCTCACTGGCGGCGGCGGCCGCGGTGCGCCAGCGCGACTATGCAGCGGGCCGCCCGGCCACGCGGGGAATAGGCTTGAGAGCCACGCCAGGAACAGTAGTATCCAGTAGCCGATCCAAAGCGCCACATGCCAGGCAACCAAGCCGACATCCACGGCAGTCCACATCGCGACCCGCACCGTCGGCGCAACGCCAACCGTCAGGAACAAACCCGCCAGGGGTACTGCGGCGATCGGCACCGCCACCGCCACAAGCCAGGGAACCGAGGCGCCTGGCGTCGGGCCGCCCGTGCCACTTAGCGTGGCGGCATGCACCAGTGCCAGCACCAGGAGACCGACAAAAAAATACGTCAGCACGAGAATTCGCAACGGCTGCACGACCGCCGCAGCCTGCGGGCCTGTCCCGGTGCTCGCCACGATCACCAGGAGCAGCAATATCGCCATCCCGCCGATGAACCAGCGTGACTCGGTAGAGGCCGCCGCGGGCTGCAACCCTATCCATAGGCCGCGGCTCCACAGGCATACGCCCAGGAACCACGAGGTGAATAGCATTCCGCCGCTGATTGTCGGATCGATCAGCCAGGGCCTGCTGATCAGCATCAGAATCACCGGCGGGTTCCAGGCCGCCTCAGGGGCGAGCGTCAGATGGGCCCAGAGCACTAGAAACAATACGGTCAGCACGAACAAGACTACACGTCCGCAGTACCAAAACCGCGGCAGCAGGTCGGTAAGGCGGGTCAGCCAGGCAGCCGTCGCCACCATACCGGCCAGCATGACATAGCTCAGCGTCAACCCGTGCTGGCCGGTGGCGGCGATCAGTACAATCAGCGCATACAGCGGTATCGTTTCGTTGACGGCTTGCCCCACCGGAATCAGACCATCACGCAACCAGAGCCAACGCCTGCCACTCCGTCCATGTTTTGTCATAGGTCACCTTGCAGATCGGCAGCCTGTCGGCTGGGGGTCGTGCTTGTTCGGGGGCGATATACACGATCAGGAACGGTCGGCGTCGCCGCTGCAATTCGATTGCGGTGGCGAGGACCGGATCTCGCAAAGCCGCAGTGACGATAATGGTGGTCGCCCCGGCGGGGACATGTGGGGCCGGGCGCGACAGCATCTCGTTAAGCCGGACATATGGCATTGTCGTCGCATGCGCCAATGCCTCCATGATCACGGCAAACTGGCCGGGCTTCGCGGAGGGTGGAACGTTGAGCAGCGCACGCCGGCTGTGGCCGTTCCCGCGCACCCCTACGGCCATCCGGCGCTCACTTGCAAACCTCGACAGGGAGGCCACGACGCTGATCGCACATTCCAGTTCGTCAGGCGCGAAGTTCGGCGGGTCGCGCAGCGGGCCCGTGAAATCCAGCACGATGTCGAGCACTGGAGTGGAGCTGGGTTCAAGCACGCGCACCATCAGCTGGTTGGTTTTGGCGGTGGCGCGCCAATCGATGGACCTGTACGGGTCGCCAGAATGATAATGACGCGCACCGATGACGCGCATGGGATCAGGCAAGTAGTACCGGCGAGCGGCGTCCTGCCCCAGCAGCAGTTGCGTCGCCAGCTTGCCGAGCTCCAACGTGAAGACCTTGGGGAACACAAGCAGGTAGTGCTCTTCGCGATTGCTGCCGTAAGCATCGAGCAACCCGAGGTAGTCGCCCGATTGCAGGCTGACCGGGCCGAATTTGTGCTCGCCGCGACGCGTGCAATGCACGTGCAGCCGCCGGACCAGGCGCTCGTATGGCAGCATGGCGACGACCATCAGCACGTGGGGGAAGAACTCCGATCGCCCGGATTCGATTCGGCCGCCTTCGATGCGCAGCCCCCGCGGCACGCCGTCTTCCACCCGTAGCCAGGTCAGCGGCAGCGGCTTCAAATTGACCAGCTCGATCGTAAAGGCGATCACGTCCCCGAAATTAGCACGGCACTGCTCCAGCACGTGGGTGCAGCGGACTCCGGCAAGTGCCACCCGCCGGGTCAGCAGTAGCGATGCCGACACCAACAGGCAGAGTGTGCCAGCGAGCGTGACCATGCCGTTGCCGGTCCAGAGTGCCCATCCTTCGATCAGCACGACCGCGAATAACCACAGCGCGTCCAGCATCGCGGCGGAGCCTCCTACTCGGCCGGAACCGGCACCTGTTCCAGGATGTGCCCCAGCACGATCTCGGGATCGCCAATCTTCAGGCTGGCATCAGCCGACAGCACAATGCGATGGGCCAACACCAGAGGAAACAGCTCCTTGATGTCATCCGGCCGCACATAGTCGCGCCCGCGAACCCAGGCCAGGGCGTGGGCAGCACGATACAGCGCCACACTGGCACGCGGGCTGCCACCAAGCCGGATATCCGTGGACTGGCGAGTAGCGCGAATGACAGCAAGCAGATAACGGCGGACGTCGTCGCTCATGCGGACCGCATCCATTCGAGACTGCATTTCGGCCACTTCGGCGGGCTGGATGACCGGCGCAATCCCGGCCACTGGGTCGACCCGCCCCGCCCGCTGGATGATCGTGTCCTCCTCCGCGGCGCTCGGATAGCCGAGCCGCAGACGCATGAGGAAACGGTCGAGTTGCGCCTCGGGCAGCGGAAAAGTGCCTTCGATTTCCACCGGGTTCTGCGTTGCCACCACCAGGAACGGTCGCTCCAAGGACGCGGTGACCCCGTCGGTGGTCACCTGCCGCTCCTCCATCGCTTCGAGGAGCGCCGCCTGAGTACGTGGGGTGGCTCGATTGATTTCGTCCGCCAGGACGACCTGGGCGAAGATCGGTCCGGGCCGGAATTCGAACTGCGCGGTCTGCTGGTTGAACACACGTGAACCAGAGATATCGGACGGCAGCAAGTCGGGCGTGAACTGGATGCGGCGGAACGAGCAACCGAGCGAACGGGCGAACGTCTTGGCCAGCAGGGTTTTCCCCATACCCGGCATATCCTCCAGCAGGACATGGCCCTCGCACAGCACAGCGACCAGCATCAATTCGACGATGTTGGACTTGCCGACCACCACGCGCCCGACATTGTCGCGCAGCTGCATGACCCAGTCAGTTTCGGCATCAGACGTGACCGGGCTTGAGAGATCATCCATAGCCCGATTACCGACCGCTACCCACTGGGGGTGCAAACGATGCTCGCTGCCTTATGATGCGACGCATGCCCATACCACCTCCTGCCCGGGGGCCGCACCTGGATTGCATCAGGCACACGCCCTCCTGTAGCCCGCAGAAGGAGTCATCAGCCATGCTGGCAGTTCGCTGGGGGACTCCATCCCCGATTGGTTCCATATTGGCCTGATTCGATCCTCAATCAATCGCCCCCACGCATAGCATTTTTGCCTGGCCCGCTTGGGGCCGCGTGTACCAGGGCGGCCATGGTGACGATGCATCCGGTCGCCGCAATGAGGGCACGGATCGAGCCGGTCAGTGCCAGTGGCAGCAACGCCGCGATCATCGCGATCACTGCCGCAGCGATGGAGGACAGGAACATTGTGACTGCCAGATTGGCAATGCATGCCCGGCCGACTCCTGCCATGACTGCGCTTCGGCGAAACCGGGCCTGATGCGCCGCGGCCAGGATCGTCAGCAGGCCGACACCCACCAACACGGCATGGAGGCAGCCGTTCGCAACGAAGCGCAGTCCGACGCACGACCAAGGTCGCGATCAATGCAAGTATGGGAGCCGCCAGAAGAACCCACATGAGAGAGACCGGCGACAGACGCGGGGGCGGCGGCAGTTCCAACTCGAAATCGTCGGGATGCTTGCGGCGTGGCGGCGCAAGCAAGGTGGAAATCACTGCCAGGCACATCAACACCGCCGTGGCGGCGATGACCAGCACGGTCCATTCCGGCACATGCAGCGTCAGCAGGCGTCCCGGCGCTTCGTCCACGGTCAAGCCGGACCGCCATGTCGCCGTGATCGCGATCGCCAGACCGAGCGCTGCTGGCAAGGCCGGCAGACGCAGTCCACCTCTACGATCAGATCGCCAGGTTCTATTGGGCATCACCGACCCCATCGACTTACACTCCGGCAACGATCCGGCGGCGGGTCGCCGGCGTCATCGGCCCGGGAGGCAGTTACAGCGAACCCTTTCGCCACATGTGCGTCGGAATGGTGCCGCTTCGCGACCAGCTCAAGCTGCGCCATAGGACCTCGTCAACATCGCGCGCGCCTTGCTGGCCCATCCGCTGGCGCCGATCGCCTCAGCTGCTTCCCGTGCCCGCTCGAAATACGCTGGACATGCATAATGCTGTCCAAGGCGGTACCAGATTTCGGCGAGTCTGGCTGGGTCAATGGCGGGGCAGCGCTCGAGTTCCTCCACGATACCGCTCCCGCCGCCGTTCGCTTCGTCATTCGTATCGTCGCCCAGCAGCCGGCCGAGCGATGCGGCACGCTCGCGCAGGCCGGCCTGCTGCCAGCCGTCAGCGGCAATGGATGCGAGTTCGAGGCTCGCTCGCGCGAGACGCCAACGGTTGCCCTGCCGCGCGGACTCGGAAATCCATTCAGCCTGTTGGGCCAAGCCCGGGTCCTGGCCTCCTTGCAGATTTGCGGCGCGCGCTTGCAGATTGTTCAGCAACGCGTCCGCATTGCCGATCACCAGCCGGTCGATCGACTCACGCAGGCGCGTCGATCTCGACCGCGGTCGCCCACTCAGGTTGGCCGCCATGAACAGTTCAAACTCAACGCGGCGCAGCAGTGCCAAATAATCGAGTAAGGCTATCGCATCGCCATAGTCACCGGTCTCCAGGCGATCCAGCCAAAGCCCTATCTCTGCCTCAACCGTCGCGTAGCGAGTATCCAGATCGGCTCGCATCCACCGAGGCGTCCAAGCAATCTGCCGCCGCAAACCTTGCAGGGTCCCGGTCTCGAGATGACGAATTCGCGCCATGACAAGATCGTGCAGCGTTTCCGGACACGCGCCGTTGCCCGTGTGACCAATCTCCATCGCCCAGGCAGCGAAGTGTTCGACGAAGAGCGGATTGCCCTGGGCCAACACCGTTGCTTGCGCCGCTACGCGGGGAGAATGGGAGAGACGCTGCGCCAGCAGGTCGAGATCGGCTTTGGGCAGTACGTTCAGTAGCAGCGTGACATGCGGTGAGAGCGTTTGCACCTCAGCTTCGGCTCCGGGCCGCGCCAGCAATACCACCAGGACACCGCAAGCCGGGATTCTCCGCAGGAACTGGCGCAGGAACGTCCATGCCTCCAGATCGGCCCAATGCAGGTCATCAAGCACCAGGATCTGGATGCCACTGGCTGTGATCTGTGTTGTGCTGCTATCGAGCAACTCTTCGGGTGTGGCGTCGCCTTCCGGCAATGTGGCGACCTGCCCGACGAAATCCGCCAAGTTGCCGCCGAAGATGCTGAAACAGGCGTACCGGGCGACTGCGTCCGGGTGCAATCGAACCCAGTGCCGGACCATACGTGTCTTTCCAGTCCCTGCCGGAGCGATGACAGCCAGAAGCTGACTCTCGGCCCGGCTTGCCTGCCAAGCTTCTTCAATGCGCGCGATCTCAGTAACGCGGCCGGTGAAAGCTGATTGGTTTATGACCTGGATATGATCGAAGGCCGACGGCCGCTTGTGCCCCAGCGGTGCGTATGCGAGCCGATCGGTTGCATCACGGCGCCGGGCGTGAATCCCAACGAATTCCTCCCACCGTTGATTTACCTGAAACACCGCGGGACTGACCAACCAGGCATTGTCCGGTTCAAATCCGAAGATCGCAGCCGCGGCTGTTGCGGCGATGCAGGGTGATTTGTTGCCTTCCGAACATGGTAGCAGGAGGAGATCCGCAACCAGACCCCACCGTAGCCTGCTTCCTTGCGCGAAAGCGCGTTCGATGTCGGGGAGACGATCGACGAGCGCATCGCAGACCCTGAGCGCGTCGAGAAAGGCCTGGCGCACACCGCCGGCATTCCACATGAGCCAGCCATAATGGGGCACGCCGACGATGTGTCCCAGGCGGCCGTAGGCCAGAATTTCAGCGATCAAAGCTTCTGCTCGCGATAGCTGGTCGTGGTTGGGACGTTGGCCCACAACCCTCAGTATCAACGCCGATGCGGCTATGGCCTCGTACAAGCTGGGCAGCAGCATCAGGTCTGGCACCGGGACCACTTGCCACTCGGTCCGTTCCAACGGCTGCTCTCCCAGCCAAAGCACGCACTCGGGGCAATTCGTATGCTTAGCTGGCCACTCGCGACGGCAGCGGTCACAGTAGCGGTAGCGATAAATGACCGGTTCCACTGCAAGCTGCACGGGCTCAGTCCTTGCCAAGGCACTCCATGTCGCATGACGTTGAGCTGATCGCCTCGAACAGTCCTGCGCGACTGTGGACCCCGTCATACGAATCAAGCGTGCGCCGGCCGGACTGGTCTGAGGATGTGTAATTCAGCCGGTGCATGTCCTTACGACCTGCCCGCAGGAACGAAACTGCGGTGCCTTGCCGAGCAGCACTCGCCAGATGGACCTGACACTCGGCTGCTCTGGTCAAGGACCAGGTTCGCAACCCTCACTCGGTCCGCAGCATAGTGATTTGGTAGTTTGTGACTATGTACGTCACTTAGCCGGTCAAGCAAGTCGATCGATTTCAACCAATACCAGTCATGCCGAGGGTACCCTGCCCTGCGTGCGTAATGCGCGATGAGCTTCGCAACCGCCCAGCCAAGCCGTTCCGCCGATGCAGCAGCGGTCGTCACGAGCCGACAGCTCAGGAGTGCCTCGGTTCTGCGGTCCGTCGCCCCGGCCTGATCTCCGAAATCCTCGAGAACCCGCGGCACGAGCTCCATCCGCCATGCATCTGCAAGCAGTTTCGCCCGCTCCCGGTCACGTCCGTCCCGCGTCCGAATGATACGTGGCGCGAACGGCTTCAAGCGCTGCCGCATGGCCATCGGCATTTCATCGTTGATCACCATGCCAAAGCTTCGGATGAGAGGGGAGGCAGTCAACGGACTATCATTGTGCGGCTCACCGGCAAGCAGCGCGACCAACGACATAAGGCAGAGCTGTCCGCGCCAGCGATCCCCCGCGCCGCGTACCAAATCCACCCGCTCGTACAACCGCTCCACGGCAGCGTCCATGTCCATGAGCCTACCTCCCGCTACTATTGGGTCGACGCCTGACTTCAACGAAGTAGGCTCCTTGCTTTGGCACTCGAGACTGCCTGCGACAGCGTCACGCTAGGATGCCGAAGGCCCGGGGCGGATTTCGCAGACCCTGCGGTGCGGTACCGTTCGAGCACGTCTAAGCAAGCCTGGCGTACAAAGGACACAATCAGATCCGGCCGCAATTCGTAGTTCAGTCCAGAGTCATTCTCCGCAAGAACCTGCACATTGTCGGCGCCGACCTCTTCGCGTTGCGCCGCAGCGAGAGGTACCGCGCCCTCGTCGCTCCCACCCTGCGGCATCTGCCATGTCTTGCCGGGCGTTCTGATCACGCGACCCACGGAGACGTCGTTGTGCTGGTTTAGTGATATGGTACCGGACTCGAAACCGGATCCGCTCATCCGATCTGCTTTCAGGGCGAACGCTTCATCGCTCGGAACATTGCGAGCACTGGCGCGCAGAGGGCTTTCGCGGCCCTTATGGGGCGCACCAGGCCAGAGACTGTGCACGGCGCCCTGACCATGGACCGCGCCGTGATAGAAGGTCATTGCGTTGTGGACCTCGAGACAGCCCAGTGCGTTTGCAGCCGTGTCGGCTGTGCTCTCAACCAGAGCCTGCAACCACAGAGGGGGGCCGAAGGCTAAACCGCGCATGCGCGCTCTCCCTACCAGGTTGCACCTGACGTCCGCACCGCTGGTAGGGGTCATCAGCCATCGCTGGCATTCACGGGGAACCCCATCCCCGAACATCGCGAAATATAGGCCTGCTTGATCGGCAGTCAACGACCCGGTGGCGCAACACGGGCGCATGCACCGGCCACGATGGTGCATGTCCGAGCGACATGGCCGGAAAACGAAACGCGCCCCTTCTGCTCACCCCACGCGGAAACCAAGTGCGAATGGCGGCGCCACTGGGACACCGTGAGATGCTGTCGGCGTCCACGCCCGCAGCCGCCCACAGCGACAGCTTGACAACCATCAACCGGGTGCCAGACTAAGCGCGTGGGATGGAGTCCCCCCTAACCGCCTCCCGGCTGATGACTCCTGCACGTCGTGTCGTTCGACTGCGGAAGCGCTGCTTCCCAGCAGGAATTGGATGTCCGTCCGGCCGCTTGTTGCGTTGTGCCAGACGGGCTCGGGGGGTCATCATGGCACTACCAGACATAGCGTCCATCGCCGATGCGCTGCGCCAACGCCCGCAAGACTTCGTCATGCAGGACGCTCGCCTGCGTCAGAGGAACGGAACTCTGGCATTCGTTATCCACCCCGGCGGGTCGGTCGTCGCCGAAACCGGTTCAGATGGCGATTGCCACGAGCTGCCGCGACAGGATGCGGCACGATTGTCGACAGCGTTCGAAGAGTGGCAACGGGATTTCTGGGTAAGCGCCCGGGTAAACCAGATTTTCGCAGACCAACTGCGACGGCCGAGTATTTGGCGCCGAGTGTGGTACCATATCCAGCGTCACCTGCCTGAACGCCGGGGCGAGAGCGCACTGGCCATCTATGCCCGTGCATTTGCCGGACCTGAACCCAAAGGCCGGAGACCGAATGACGATCCACCGTTGCGCCACAGGCCACGTCCACAGCGCCCCACATCTGGCGCCGATCTCCCCAGGGCGCGCCTGTTGCTGCATTTGAACGAATAGCCGTGGAGGAAGCACCTTGCGTACAGAGCGCGGATGCAGAAGAAGGCTTCCGTCAATCCGCGGGCGCTTTGGTCCTCTCAAGTGACCGCGCCTGAGTCTCGAACCATTCCATAATGCGGTCCTTGGAACCGGACAGGTGGGTCGCCCAGACATGCGTTCGTAGCGGCTTGTGCCGCTCATCCCACCA
>DATJNA010000223.1:0-6237 GCA_035508435.1 Acetobacteraceae bacterium
ACGTCTGCGTCAGGCATCACCACCATTGCCGACCTGAAAGGCAAGACGGTCGGCACATTCAACATGGCAAGCCCCGACAAGATCTTCATATCGGTGCTGGCGGCAAAGCACGGCGTTGATCTGAATGAGATCGACTGGCGCGTCTACCCGCCGGACCTGCTGGGCGCGGCGCTGCAGAAGGGCGAAATCCAGGCCTTTTCGTCACTTGATCCGATGGCCTCGATTCTGCGTGACCGAGACCATCTCGTCGAAGTCAGCAACAATCTGGCAGATGAGTTTGCGCACCGTGCCTGCTGCATGCTCGGTATACGCGGCAGCCTGGTTCGCGACGCGCGTCCCGTTGCGGCTGCGATCACCGCCGCCATTATGGAGGCGCAGGAATTCGTCGCCACCAATCCCGACGGTGCGGCCGAGATTTTTGCCAAAACCAACAGAGTCGCGTCAGCCCAACAGTTCGCGGCGATGCTGCGCACCGAGACGCATCACCACCACCCGGTTGATGGTGCGCTGAAACAGGAGGTCATTGCCTTCGCCCAGGACCTGAAGCAGGCCAAGGTGCTAGAGTCCAGCACCGACCCGACCGTTTTGGCCAACCAGGTCTGCGTTGACATATTCGCCACCTGAACGTGGCGACCTATGACGTCACCGAAGCAACGGCAGGTCGGGTCTCCGCTGACCACGAAGGCCGGGTCTTAAGGCGCATCTGGCGCACTGGCGCATCGGCCGCGGTCATCTGGCTTGCCGCCGCCGGACTGATCATGCGGTGGCCCGATGCCGGTAACACGGGACCGACTGCTGCTCTCGCCTGGGGAATGGCAGCGATCGGTGTTGGATTGCTGGTCGCCAGCGTCGTAAGCAGTCACATAGATTTGTCACTGCTGTTTCAAACAGGGCCGTGGGCCATCGCGCTCGCGGTGCTGCTGGCGTGCTGGGAACTGGTCACCGCGAAGCTTAATCTGCTGCCACGTCCTTTCTTCGTGTCACCGCAATCGCTGATCGGGGTCTATATCGAGGACTGGCGACGTCTTGCTGATTGTACGTTTCACTCCCTCGCACTCCTTGTCACGGGCTATGCCACGGGCGCGATGCTCGGCTTCCTGTGTGGGGTGTCTATCGGCTGGTGGCGATCCGCCGCCTACTGGATCCACCCGTTGCTTCGCTTCGTTGGCCCGGTGCCGGCGGTAGCATGGCTACCGATGGCGTTCCTGGTGTTTCCATCGAGCTGGAGCGCGGCCGTTTTCCTGATTGCCCTGGCAACCGGGTTCCCGGTCACGATTCTGACCTGGTCCGGCGTCGCAAGTGTCAACACCGCCTACTATGACGTCGCACGCACACTCGGTGCCCGCCCGGCTTTTCTCATTCTCAAGGTTGCCATTCCGGCTGCCCTACCCTCGGTATTCGTCGGTCTGTTCATGGGTCTCGGTGCGTCGTTCTCGGTTCTGGTCGTGGCGGAGATGATGGGCGTGAGGGCGGGGCTTGGGTGGTATCTCACCTGGGCGCAGGGCTGGGCAGCTTATGCCAACATGTACGCGGCGCTGTTGCTGATGGCGCTGATGTGCAGCGGCCTCATGACCCTGCTGTTCCGGCTGCGCGATCACACTCTGGGCTGGCAGAAGGGGTTGCTGCGATGGTAGCGGGCGGCCATGGATCATCCGTCGAGGTGACCAGGCTGTCCCACGGCTTCGAGCTTCGCGGACAGGCGTTGCCGGTGCTCGCCGGGATCGACCTGTCGGTCGGGAGGGGCGAGTTCGTCGCGATATTGGGACCAAGTGGCTGTGGCAAATCCACGTTGCTCCGCCTCATCGCAGGCCTCGACCGTCCCCGCGCGGGATACATCCGCATGGGCGCACAACGGATCGAGGCTCCCCACCCGTCCCGGATTCTGGTGTTCCAGGAGCCGACGCTCTACCCCTGGCGCACCGTGCGGCAGAACGTCGCCCTTGGCCTGCAGGCCCGCGGCGTGCAAAGGAAACAGAGCGGACGTATTGACGCGGCACTGCAACAGGTCGGTCTGACAGGCTTTGACGGAGCCTATCCACATCAGCTTTCAGGCGGTATGGCGCAGCGTGCGGCACTGGCGCGAGCCCTGGTGAACGATCCATCCGTGCTGCTGATGGACGAGCCTCTCGCCAATCTCGACAGCCTGACTCGGATCGCCATGCAAGCCGAACTCCTCGGTTTGTGGCAGCAGGCCGGTTTCACCGCCCTTCTCGTGACGCACGACGTCGAGGAGGCGCTGTGTCTCGCTGGACGTGTACTCGTCATGAGCAACCGACCAGCACGGGTTCTGGCTGATATCGCGGTCGACATGCCTTACCCTCGACACCGGGCCAGCCGACGGTTCGCGAATTTACGGCAGCGTGTGATCGAAGCATTGGAATTACAGACGCAATGGTAGCGTCAGGTCGGCGTCAGGCGCGACGTCGGCGACCGGCGCCACAAATGGCGCGTTGCTGAACGAACCCCCTCGCATGCAACCCAATCAATGTCGACATCCAAGGCAGGTAGCTGACGTGGACACCGATCGGATCTTCCGGGGATCCATCCCGGCCTTGTATGACGAGCATCTAGGGCCGTTGATCTTTGCCCCCTATGCCGATGAACTCGCATCCAGGCTGGCAGGCCTCGGGCGCGACCGCATCCTTGAGACGGCGGCCGGAACAGGCCTGGTTACGCGCGCCCTGGTGAGTTCCCTGCCCGAGAATGCCTCGATCGTGGCAACGGACCTGAATCAGCCGATGCTCGACCGCGCCTCGAGCCGGTTGTCATCCACGCGGGTGACCTGGCAGCAGGCGGACGCCCAGAACTTACCGTTTCCGGATGCAGCGTTCGACGCGGTCGTGTGCCAGTTCGGCGTGATGTTCTTCCCGGACAAGAAGCAGGCCTTCTCTGAAGCCTATCGCGTACTGAAGCCAGGTGGATGCTTCCTGTTCAATGTCTGGGACCGCATCGAGGAAAACGAGTTCGCGGATATCGTTGTAAAATCGGTCGCGGCTCTGTTTCCCGACAATCCGCCGACGTTTCTGCCCCGCACCCCACATGGACACCACGACACCGCGGCCCTGGAAGCGCAACTCCGGGCCGTAGGCTTTTCGACTGTCACGACGGAAACGGTCGCACGGGAAAGCTGGGCACCTGGCGCGTTGTCAGTGGCGATTGGGTATTGCCAGGGCACACCGATGCGGAATGAGATCGAAGCTCATGATCCCGATCGGCTGGCGGAAGCGACGAACGTCGCTGCTGCCGCGATCACCCGTCATTTTGGGCCCGGACCAGTCATCGGCAAGATTCAGGCACATGTCATTACCGCCGTGCGAGATCCTTCATCTGTGCAAGAGACAGTAGGCGCTTGCTGACGCTTTCGATGTTCCGTCCGCTTACCACCTACAGCGTCGGCGGCGGCGCGGTCTTCATGGTCCCGGTGTGACCTCCAGAGAGCGCGATTTGGCACGCAATTTCTGAGCTCCCGGCCGGGACCGGGTTCGCATCCAGGTCGGGGTCGGTTAGCCAGATATTGATAAATCGCCAAATTTCCTGGCTGCCCGACCTGGATTAGGAATTCGACACGGCGGGCTACAGTGGGCCACGGAGCCGGTGTGCCGTCCCGGTCAGCCGGGGAGGCGCACTTGCTCCGTGGCCCGCCGTGGCCCGCCGTTCCCACGCTGTGTTAATACTTTGTCCGCCGCCCGGCGGCACTCAACCGCAGGGAATCCCCGGGAGCGACGATCGCACGCCGGCCCGATTCAGGTTTCTTGCCATCCTCGCCGCCCAGGCTCCGCCATCCTGCGCCCCCCATCAGAGTCTGGCGACATTCCCCACCGATCGCCCGGCAGTCTCACGGGAAACGAAACGAGACGCCGGTGACAGGCCCAACCCGCATCGTGCCCCGGCTGGCGGACGCGCGGCCCAATCCATCGCCGCGCGCCGCCCCCCGCGGGCGCGCCAAGTCCCGCCGCTGGACGCCACGCGGCGGAGGCGCCAATGTCGTGCCAACCAGGCCCGCGCTTGTCGCGCCGGCCCCGATGCAACATCTATGCGCCGGGCATCGCCCGAGCAGGATCGCGAGGCAATGGACAACATCATCGGCCAATCAGCATCAGCCGCCACCGGAGCGGCACAGGCCGCCGCGATGATCGTCGATGGCGACCAGAAGAGCTTCATGCAGGACGTCGTGGAGGCGTCCCGCCAAGTCCCCGTGCTGGTGGACTTCTGGGCCACCTGGTGCGGCCCCTGCAAGCAGCTCACCCCCACACTGGAAAAGGTCGTCCGCGCCGCCGGCGGCCGGTTGAAGCTGGTGAAGATCGACATCGACCAGAACCGCGCACTGGTCCAGCAGCTCGCCCAGCTCGGCCTGCCGCTGCAATCCGTTCCCACCGTCGCCGCCTTCTGGCAGGGCCAGATCGCCGACCTCTTCCAGGGTGCGCTACCTGAGTCGGAGGTCAAGCGCTTTGCCGAATCCTTGCTCAAGCTGGCCGGCGGCCAGATGCCCAGCGCGGATTTGCTCGCCGAGGCCAAGACCCTGCTGGAGGAAGGCGACGCCGAACAAGCCGGCCAGGTGTTCAGCGCCTTGCTCCAGCAGGAGCCGGAGAACCCGGATGCCTGGGGCGGCCTGATCCGCTCGCTGATGGCGCTCGGTCGCGAGAACGACGCGCGCCAGGCACTGAACAACGTGCCGGCGAAGCTCGCCGAACATGCGGAGATCGCCGGCGCCCGCAGCGCGCTCACCCTGGCCGAGGAAGGCCGCAAGGCGAAATCGCAGTTGCAGAGCCTGCAAACCCGCCTCACCGCCGATCCCAACGACTTCCAGGCGCGCTATGACCTCGCCGCCGCGCTGAACGCCATGGATCAGCGCGAGCAAGCCGCCGATGCATTGCTCGACATCGTGAAGCGCAACCGCGCCTGGAACGACGAGGCCGCGCGGCTGCAATTGTTGAAATTCTTCGAGGCCTGGGGCTTCGACGATCCCGCCACCATGGCGTCGCGTCGCAAGCTCTCCGCGCTATTGTTCAGTTAGATGCCCGCGTTCCATCCGCGCTGGCTGGATCTGCCGGCGGAGTTCCCGGTGTTCCCGCTCGCCGACGCGCTGCTGCTGCCACGCGGCCGGCTGCCCCTGAACATTTTCGAACCACGCTATCTGGCGATGGTCGAGGATGCGCTCGGCGCCGGGCGGATGTTCGCCATGATCCAGCCGGACCCGCAGCAGCCGGAAGGACCTGCCGGGCCGGGGCTGTACCGCATCGGTTGCCTCGGCCGGCTGGCGGCGTTCAGCGAAACCGATGACGGCCGCTTTCTGATCACGCTGACCGGCCTCGCCCGCTTCAACGTTGCGGCGGAGCTGGCGATGCGGCGCGGCTATCGGCGGGTGCGCGGCGACTTCTCGCCCTACCCGACCGACCTGGATCTTTCGCCCGGCCCGATGGGGATCGAGCGCGACGCACTGCTTGGAGCGCTGCGCGGCTATTTCGCGCGGCGCAAGTTCGAGGCGAACTGGGACGCGGTGCGCCGCATCCCGGACGATGCACTGGTCACCACGCTGTCCATGATCTGCCCGTTTGCGCCGGCGGAGAAGCAGGCCCTGCTGGAGGCCGCCACGGAGGCCGATCGCGCCGCGATCTTGCTGACGCTGTTGCAGATGGGCGCCGCCGAGCCTGACCCGTCCGCCCCGCGTCCGGCCAGTTGAGGACCGCGCCATGGGCGACGCGCCGCAAGAACCTCTCCGTCCGGTGCCGATCGATCCGCGATTGCTCGAGATCCTGGTCTGCCCGCTGACCAAGGGCCCGCTGGAATACGATCGCGAGGCGTCGGAGCTGATCAGCCGCAAGGCGGGCCTCGCCTATCCGGTCCGCGACGGCATTCCGATCATGCTGCCGGAGGAGGCACGCAAACTGGAGGACTGATGGCAGCGCCGACCGAAATCCGCCTGCGCCGGCAAGACAAACTGCTGGAGGTGGCGTTCGACGACGGCAGCCGGTTCAGCCTGCCCGCCGAGTATCTGCGTGTCGAAAGTCCCAGCGCGGAAGTGCAGGGCCACGGGCCGGGGCAGAGACAGATCGTCGCCGGCCGGCGGCATGTCGGGATCATGACCGTCGAACCGGTCGGCAACTACGCGGTGCGGCTGATCTTCGACGATCTGCACGACACCGGGATCTATTCGTGGGAGTACCTGCACCAGCTTGGCATGGAGCAGGAGACGCGATGGCAGGACTATCTGGATGCGCTGGCGGCAAAGGGGTTGCA
>DATJNA010000224.1:0-2143 GCA_035508435.1 Acetobacteraceae bacterium
CGGGCGCGGCAAGACCGGCAAGACGACGCTGCTCCGCTGGCTGACGGAAAAAAGCCTCGGCGCCGGCGGCTCTGTCCTCCTCGCCGACATCGATCCCTCGAACGCCTCCTTCTCGGCCTATTTCGAGGACGTGTCCCGGCCGGACACGGATGACCCCGCCGGGGTGCGGCACTGGCTGGTGGAATTGCTCGACTTCTGTGCCGCCGAGCGGCACTCGGCGATTGTCGATCTCGGCGGGGGTGACACCACCTTGCGCGCGATCGCCACCGACATGCCGGGTTTTGCGACCCAACTCGACACGGCTGGTGTCGCGCCCGTGATGTTCTATCTCTGCGGCACGCAGCCGGAGGACCTCGCCCCGGCGCTCACCCTCGCTGCGCGCGGATTCGCCCCCACGGCGCAGGCACTCGTCCTGAACGAATACAGCATCCCCACCGGCGTCCCGCGCGCGCAGGCGTTCGCCCGCCTTGTCGCCGCGCCGGCGTTCACCGAGCTCTCGCGGTCCGGCATCCAGCTCTGGATGCCGCGTCTCTTCGCGGCGGATGCGATCGAGTCCCGGCGCTGCTGGTTCACCGATGCCCGCGAGGGCAAGGTCGATCCCCCGCTCGGCGTGTCCGACAGCGTGCGTCTGCGCGCCTGGCTGGACGCCATGGATCGGCGATTTGCCGGAGTGCGATCGTGGATTCCGTGAACCGCGACCGGACGCCGGAGGATGAGGATTTCGAAGCGACGCTCCGCGACGCACAGAACAAGCTCGCCGCGGCAGAGCATATCGCGGCGCTCAACGGCGATCCGAGCCACGCGCTGATCGTCGCCATGGCTGCCTACACGAGGGCGATGGCCGCCTTCCACGGACTGGAGCGCCAGAAGGTCAACCAGCGGCTTGGCATCGTGGACAGCCGACTCGACGAGGTCCAGCAAATCCATGCCGAATTGAGGGAGGCGAGCGCGCGGGCAACAGACGCAGCAAAGGCGGAGATGGGCCGGGCCCAGGCGGAGGTCGCCCGGCAGGCCGGGGGCGTGATCGCCGCAGCGGCGGCGCAGCAGTTCCGCACAATGACCAGGACCAGCTGGTTGTGGTCTGTGGCGGCTGCCGTCGGTGTGGCGCTCGTCGTGTTCGTCACCGGCGGCGCGCTCGGCTTTGCGTGGGGTAACGGCGCTGCGGCGCACACCATCCGCTCCGCCGATCCGATCGTGCATTTCGTGGCGACCAACGAAGGGCCGGGCGCCGTGCAGGATTGGAACACGCTGATGCGCTACAACCCGATCAAGGCGCTGTGGGCGGAATGCTCCGGCAGCAAGGTCGCAGTACAGAACGGTCGGAAGGCGTGCAACTTCTGGCTTTGGATCGGGCCGCCGGCTGGGTTCACCCCGGCGGGAGGCTAGGCGATGTGGGTGATGCGAGCCATTTTGATCCTGCTGCTGATCGTGTTGCGGCCGGCCCTTCTCGCCGTGCTATGGCCGCTCGCGGCGTTCGTCCGCTTCATCACCTTCGCCAGTCCCATCGCCCTGCTTTTCCTGGTCGTGATCCTGCTGCACACCTCGGACCCGGCACAGCGATCGCTGGCGTGGACCATGATCGCCACGATGGCCGGCTTTGCGCTGGTTTCGGCCGGGCTTACTGCGCTGCAACGCAGGTTGCGACAGGACCCCTCGCATTGGTTTCGCGGGCACGCCGCGATGTCTCAGCCATCCAGCGCCTGGCTGGCCCTGCATGTGAGTTCGCGGTCGGTGACCGCGCGCGGAGGCGGGTCCTCCGCGCGGTCGCTACCGCATCTCCGGCCGCGATGAACTGCGACCGACAGGTTCGTCCGTCGGAAGTGCTGAGGCTCATGGCGCCAGGAGACCGTCCGTTCCAGCCTGATCGCCGATGAATCGTGCGGGCCAACGGACAGTCGCCCCCGTTGGTCGCTCGTCCGGATGACGCATTGGATACATGGGCACGCGCCTATTGACGCTGCGGCGTTGCTGGCAATGGCGGGTTGGCAGCGAAGGCAGCGGGAAGCCAGTCACACGGCGCGATAGACCGCACAGGTAGCAGTCTTGCCGTGCGGGCGATGTCGTTGGACCCGCTTGCGGGTGGGCGTTCGTTTGGATTCTCCTCGCTCCGATTCTGCCTCTGCTCAAAGCTGCAAATTTCGGC
>DATJNA010000225.1:0-8105 GCA_035508435.1 Acetobacteraceae bacterium
CAAACCATAGGCAAACTGAAGCGTTTCAAGCGCATCGCACTACGTTGCGAGAAAACCGACGTCTCCTTCAGCGCGTTCATCAGCTTTGCGTGCGTGATAATACTGATCAAATCCCTTATCAAATCCGTCCACACGACCTAGCGCAGGCGGGCTCAGCCACGGTCTGCGCACGATCGACAGGGGCCGGGGAACCTGCGCTAACCGGATAGGGACAACCAAGCCGCCCGCCTGCACCGTATCGGCGCCGGGCTGGGGAACCTCCGCTAACCGGATAGGGACAACCGATTGACCGACGCGGCGGGTTGCCGGGCACAGACCATCCAGTCCCGGCATGAAGGGCCGGATGGGCCGATCTGCGGATTACTTTGGACCATCATCATCGCGGATTGCGCGACGGTTGCATTGAGCCAACCTTAATCATGTATTATCAATAAGTCTTTTGAAACTTGCTTGCACGGCCTTGGGCTTTCCATTACGCAGTCGCTGCCTCAGGAGAGTCTGACAACGCAGCAACAATGCAACCGTCGCGTCTGACGTGAATTGCATGGGGCTGCACCTCTCAAACGAGGGGTAAATCGTCGCCTGAGCGGAACGCTCGGAGCATGTGTGGCAGCGCCGAACGTCGTCGGCGGAATCCGGAACTGTCGCAACCAGAGCGCAATGTGCAATGGCTGAGAGCGACCTCGCCCTGGCCGTTGCGTAACGTGATTGGATCGGCGGGAGACGACTGCGATGAGCACGATCGGCACGACGATTACCAGCAATATCTACTATGGCACAGCGCAATATCCGTCGCCGCTGACCATCACCAATACGGGCGCCGTTATTACCGGCACCAGCGGCATCAACGCAGCGGTGGAAGGCTCCGGCGGCGGCACGCTGGTCGATCAGGGAACCGTCATCGCCAGCGCATCGGGGGTCGATGGCGTGTTCATCGATGGGGCCGCCGGTACGCTGATCAATGCCGGGCTCATTCAGGGAACGGTCAAGGGCGTTGATCTTGCCGCTGCCGGCAATGTCGGCAACGCCGGCACGATCCAGGCCGGCGGCAACGCCGGAATTGCGCTGCAAGGCGCGGGCGGCGGCACATACACGAACAGTGGCAAGATTTATGGCGTCGCCACCGGCGGCGCAGGTGTGGTTCTCGGCGCGGGCGGCAGCAGCACCTTCGGCAACAGCGGAACCATCAAGGCGTATTACCGCGCGCTGTATATGCAGTCGGCTGGCTACGCCTACAACAGCGGGATCATTCTGACGAACGGCACTGGCCCCGGTGCGAGCGCGGCATTCGAGGAATTCGGCGGCACGCTGGTCAACCACGGAACGATCGTCAACAGCGCGAGCTTCGGCGACGGCGTGGCGATCGAGGCGGCCGGTACCGCCGTCAACGCGGGCAGCGTGCAGGGCTACTTCGCCGGCATCAACATGGCCCAGGGCGGCGTGCTGACGAACAGCGGCAGCGGCAGGATCGTGGCACTGAGCGACACCGGCAGTGCCGTGCTGATGCAAGGCAACGGCAGTGCGACTCTGACCAACCAAGGCACGATCTTTTCGGCCAGGGCAACGGCGCGCATATCAGTTCCCTGCTGGGCGGAACTGTCACCAATTCCGGACTGATCAACGCATATCTGAATGGCCTCTATCTGCGCGAAGACGCGCTGGTCACCAATCTCTCAACCATCATCTCCACCGGTGCGAACAGCCGCGCCGCTGTTCAATTTCAACAAGGCGGTACGCTGGTCAACCAGCAATTCATTGTCGGCGTCGGGTTTGGCCAGATCGGCGTCGCCTTCAACGGCGCCGGCACGATCATCAACAGCGGGACGATCCAAGGCTATTTCACCGGCGTCGACATGGGCGGCGCAGGGACAGTGATCAACGACGGCGTCATGCTCACATCCCGCACCGGCTTCATCGCCTATCAGGCCGATGTCGAGATGCCGCTCGGCGGCAGTTTCACCAACGCGTCCGGCGCCTATGTCAAGAATGGCGTGTTCATGAACGCCGGCGGGGAAACCGGTGCCAGCGCCATCCTGGTGGATGCCGGAACGATCACTGACGGCATCGGCATGAACGAGGAAAGCAGCAATGGCGTGCCGATCCACGAGGGCACCGGCACCGTCATCCTGTCGGGCACCGTCAGCGGCGGTGCCTCCGATCCGATCCCGATCTATTTCGGCGGCAGCTACGCCCTGCTGGTGCTCCAGCATGGCTATGCCATCGGGGGCGTGGCCGAGGCCGGCGGCACCAATCCGCACGTGATACAATTGCTGGGATCGGCCGGCGCGCCGGTCACGGTGAATTTCAATCCCTCCAGCTTCAGCAATTTCGGCACTGTCGCGTTCGCGGCGGGCAGCGGCACCTATGGCACGCTGGCGGTCGCCGCCTCGGCGGATGTGCCGGGAACCATCGCCGGGTTCACCGGACCGCACGACGTCATCGATCTCGGCTTTATTGGCGACACCAACCATGACGCCACCGCGGTGCTGAACCCCTTGACCGATCAGTTGACGGTCACCGGCGACAACGGCTCGACCGTGCTGCAGCTCGCCTCCGGCGAGAGCTATCCACTGTTTCAGGCGATCCCCGACGCCGCCGGCACGGGGACGGACGTCGAGACCATCTGCTTCTGCCGCGGCACGCGGATCATGACGGAGCATGGCGAGGTCGAGGTGGAGCACCTGCGGATCGGCGACAGGGTAACCTTGTTCGACGGCGGCTCGGCGCCGATCCGGTGGATTGGCGAGGCACAGGTGCTGGCCACGCGCGGCCGGCGCGACGCGGCGACACCCGTCATCATTCGCAAGGGTGCCCTGGAAGACAACGTTCCGAATCACGACCTGCGCGTCACCAAGGCGCATTCGCTTTATCTCGACGCGGTGCTGATCCCGGTGGAGTTCCTGGTGAACCACCGCTCGATTCTATGGGACGACCATGCGCAGGAGGTGGCGATCTATCATGTGGAGTTGCCGGAACATGGCGTGCTCTTCGCGAATGGCGCGCCGGCGGAGAGCTATCGCGATGACGGCAACCGCTGGTTGTTCCGAAACGCCGATAGCGGCCGGCACCTGCCACCCATGCCGCCCTGTGCGCCGGTGCTGACCGGTGGTGCCAAGGTGGACACTGTGTGGCGGCGATTGCTCGACCGGTGCAGGCCCCGCCACGAGCTGCCGCTGACGGATGATCCCGACCTGCATCTGATGGTGGACGGAAGCCGGCTGCAACCGAGGCGGACAGAGGGCCGAGACCATATCTTCCATCTGCCGGACGCAGCGGCCTGCATTTGCATCGCTTCGCGCAGCGCCGTGCCGCAGGAAATGGGATTTGCCCGCGACCCGCGCAACCTCGGGGTCGCCGTGGCACGGATCACCGCGCGACAGGGTAGCAGGCTGCGGATCATCGAGGCGGATCATCCGATGCTGGACACCGGCTTTCATGCATTCGAATGCGATAACGGCTTCCGCTGGACCGCCGGCGATGCTGTCATCCCCAGCGCGGTGCTCGCGGATTTCCGTGGTCCCGTCGAACTGGTGCTGAGCATCGCGAGCACGACCCACTACCCCGACGACGGGGCGCGGCTGGCGGCAGCCTGATCGTCGGCCCGATGCTGCTGGTTCGCCGCAGCGTCGTCGGGGCGACCGAATCCGTTGCAATGGCGGTATGTTGGCCAGCGTTTCCGGTCGTGAGCCGTATCTTGGGCAGCGTCTCCAGTCGCCAGAGGACGGTTCAGCCGCTGGCCTCGTCCTGCTCCACCTGGTGCTGCATCGCGGTGATCAGCGCCTCGACGCTGCCGCCATGCTGGTTGAGATAGGACGCATAGTCGCTGCGCTGGGTCAGTCGCAGTGAGGTGCCCTCGGCGACGACATCAACGATCTTCGGACCGCTGGTGGGATTGGCAATCACCCATTTCACGTCGCTCGGCGGATTGTTGGGACGATTGACGGTGGTGTCGACCGAGACGTTGTCGGCATCCGCCGTGCTGCGGCCCACGACGAAGCTGACGCCCCGGTATTCGCCGAGCTTGGAGGTGATGTTGGTCACCAGCACCTGGTGGAACACCGCCATGTAGCGCTGCTGTTGTTGCGGCGTTGCCTGGCGCCAGTAGCGGCCCAGGCAGAACCGCGCCACGCCGTCGACGTCCACCACCTGGTCGATGACCCGGGTCATCTCCTGGCGCTTCTGCTGCGACGAGCCAGGGCCATTCGCCACGCCGACCAACCGGTCGCCGGTGGACTTGACGAAGGCGCGGGCGGCGGCCTCGGGGGATTGCGCACGCGCAGCCGCACCCAGGGCGAGCCAGGCGGCGGATGTGGTGAGCAGACTGCGACGAGACGGCATGCTTTGCCTCATGGGTGGTTCAGTGGTCGGCGGCGGGTTGCCGGAACCAAACGGGAACAGTGGCCCGGTTGTCGTTCTCCATTTCCTCGATCTGCGATGTGCGGTGCTGGCGATACAGGCTGCGGAACGTGGCGTAGGGATCCAGCGCCGTCTTCTTGATGTTGGAGATCTCGCCGAGCAAACGCGACCGCTGGTCGAGCGCGGTCAGCGCCCATTTCCCGTAGCCGAGCCCCTGCACGACGGCGCCTTGGCCGACCCAGGTGAAGGGATCGGCGGCGATATCGACGCCAAACCCGGCAAAGTCACGCGGGTCGTTGGGACCAAGCACGGGGAGATACAGGTACGGTCCCGGGCCGACGCCCCATTGCGCCATCGTCATGCCGAAATCCGCGTCATGGTCGGGATATCCCCAGCCCTTGGCGACGTCAAAGAAGCCCAGCACGCCCACCGTGGTGTTGATCAGGAACCGCATGTAGGTGTCCCCGGCGCGGCGCGGCTTGCCCTCCAGCATGTCATTCGAGAGCTGCACCGGCGTGTGCAGATTGCCGAGGATGTTGTGGATGCCGGTACGGAGAAACTCCGGCAGCACGTCCTTGTACGCTATCGAGGCCGGTCGCAGCACCGCCGCGTCCAACGCGTTGTTGACCGCATACATCTTGCGGTTGAATGGTTCCAGCGGGTCGTTGGTTTCGTTGTAATAGGCGAGCGCGTCGGGATCGCTGGCGGGCGGCGGCGTCGCGCAGCCCGCCAGCGTCAGCACCAACAGTGGCGGCAGCCAGGTCAAGGCAGTCCGGACGAAGGCGCGCATCAGGTTCCTCGGTCGGGTGAGTTGGGCCGCACATCAGCCCAGATAGCCTTGGGCAGTGCAAATGGCAGCCCTGTCGCCGGATTGGAACACGGGCCGGTTGAGCTTTGCGTGATCCTATTACCACATGTCGGGAGGCAGGCAACGGAACGCGGCCACAACGGAGCGTGAGATTGCCACTGCCGCCATGCTATGATGGCGGCATGAACGCACCCATGCCCGATCGCCTGCCCTGCACGCTGGAACGCTGGGCAACCGGCCCCCGGTTCTCCGCCCTGCCGGCGCGGGAGGCCGACCACCCGCCACCGCTGCTGTCGTTCGAGTTCATGCCGCCGAAGACCGAGGCGATGGAGCAACAGTTGTGGACCTGCATCCGCCGGCTGGAGCCGCTGCGCCCGCGATTCGTGTCGGTTACCTATGGCGCCGGGGGCAGTACCCAGGCGCGCACCCACGCGACGGTGGCGCGGATCGTGCGCGAGACCGCCCTGGTGCCGGCGGCGCACCTCACCTGCGTCGGGGCGGCGCGTGCCCAGGTGGACGAAGTAGCGCGGCAGTATTGGGAGGCTGGCGTGCGCCATATCGTCGCTCTCCGCGGCGACGCGCCCGCCGGCACGACCTACCAGCCGCATCCCGATGGCTATGCGTTCGCCGTGGACCTGGTGGCGGGGCTGCGCCGGGTGGCGGATTTCGAGATCTCGGTCGCCGCGTATCCGGACATCCATCCGGCGGCGCGGAGCCCGGACAGCGACCTCGACAACCTGAAGCGCAAGCTGGACGCGGGGGCAACGCGGGCGATCACCAATTTTTTCTTCGGCACCGAGGCCTATCTGCGCTTCCTGGACCGTTGCCTTGCGGCCGGGATCAGCGCGCCGGTGGTGCCGGGGATCATGCCGGTCACCAACCTGGCAGGGCTGCAGCGGATGGCCGCGATGTCGGGGGTGAGCGTGCCCGACTGGCTGGTGCGCATGTTCCAGGGCACCGAGGAGGACGCCGAACTCCGCCGCATGATCGCCGCCGTGGTGACGGCCGAGCAAGTGCGGGTGCTGCAGGCGAACGGCGTGGACGAGTTCCATTTCTACACGCTGAACCGCCCGGAACTGACCCACGCCATTGCCCATATCCTGGGGGTGAGAGGGGCGTAAGGGTTGGGCCGGGGGACCGGCACCAACATCCCCCCTCCCGGTTCGGGAGAGGGTTGGCGAGAGGTTGCGGGAGCGGAATGGGGGAAGCGGGAGTCTGATGCTCCGGCCGCCGCAACCGTTTTCGCCCGCTTCCTCTCCGTCCTGGCCCGTGAACTCCGTCTCTCCATCCGCCACGGCGCCGACACCGTGGCCGCGCTGCTGTTCTTTTTGCTGACCGCCTCCCTGTTCCCCCTGGCGATCGGTCCCGCTCCCGAGACACTGGGCCGCATGGCGCCCGGCATCGTGTGGGTCTGCGCCTTGCTGGCCGCGCTCCTGCCGCTGGACCGCTTGTTCGGCGCGGACTGGGAAGACGGCTCGCTGGACCTGCTATTGCTGTGCGGCTTGCCGGCCGCTGCCATCGCCGCCGCCAAGGCCACGGCGCATTGGCTGGTCACCGGCCTGCCGCTATTGCTTGCCGCGGCGCCGTTGGCGGTCATGTTGCGCATGCCGGACGAGGGCATTCCGATCCTGCTTGCCGGGCTGTTACCCGGCAGCCTGCTGCTGTCCTTGCTGGGCGCCACCGGTGCGGCGATCGTGCTGGGCGCGCGGCGCGGCGGGGTGCTGCTGCCGCTGCTGGTGCTGCCATTGGTCACCCCCGTGTTGATTTTCGGCGCCGCGGCGGCGGACGCCGCGTCTGGCGGCCTCAGCCCCCGCCCGCATCTGTTGTTCCTGGCCGCGATGCTCGCCGCTGCCCTGCCGCTGTGCCCCCTCGCCGCCGGCGCGGCGTTGCGAGCCGCAATGGAGTAAGGCAATCGCGACCGCGGCGGCTGAGTTCACTCAGTGGCCACCCTGCCAATCCGGGCTCTCCGGATTTGCTGACATCGGCTACCGCCGGGGCCGGTCAATCCGGATCATCGGTGCGCCGATGCGTTTTGCGCGCCCACAGTGGGTCCGGGGGTGAAGCCGCGGTTCACGAACTCCTGCGAGTTCAGCCGCCCCACCCACAAACCGAGCCATTGGGAACCGGTCTTCTTATGCGCCAGGACAGCAACCAGGTCGTCGCACATTGCTGGCGCAGTGGCGTTCGCGGCAGGGGCGGTCCAAGCGCTGATCATCGCGAGCCATGCGGCGACCAGCAAAACCGGTCCTCGGTCCGTCGCACGACTGAATGTTGCGGCGTGGCGGAAACGACTGCGCATCGGACACCTCCTGATGACGCACCAGATCGAAACGCAACCGCGACCGTCAACTGTGGCTGGAAACTGGCTGTGCGAAATGGTCAATGCGACAGCGGCCTTGCCACCGCACGGCCTGAGTTTTGCGATTGTCCCTATCAGGTGAGATTGTCCCTATCAGGTTAGCGATTGTCTCTATCAGGTTAGTGATTGTCCCTATCAGGTTAGCGCAGGCTTCCGGCTCCTGTTCATTGCGCGCCGACGGTAGCTGGCTTCGCCTGCGCCAACCGGATAGGGAGATTGGCGATTTATCGTTGCCGGCACCGCCCGCACGGATGTCAGAATCGCCGATGGTCGGCACGGCGGAGCGGCGGCACAAATGCCCGGCCCTGCTGGAGCGGGGACAGAAACGCCAGACGGCCTGTAAGCCGGGTTCTGTCCGCGCCCCCTTGGTTTCCCTTGAGCGCACGGGACGACCATTCCTCTGGGACACGCCTCGCGGCGCGCCTCACGCGACCAACCCGAACGGCGAGGCGGGAATGCCCCCGCAGCCTTGCGGCTGCCGCCGTCCCTATTCGGTCTTGCTCCCGGTGGGGTTTACCCTGCCGCCCCTGTTGCCAGGGGCGCGGTGCGCTCTTGCCGCACCGTTTCGCCCTTGCCCGCGGG
>DATJNA010000226.1:0-14974 GCA_035508435.1 Acetobacteraceae bacterium
TTTCGAATGACGTAAGGTCCGCCGCGACGACCCGCATCAGGTAATCGCGAGCACCGGTCATTTCATACATCTCCATCACTTCGGGGCAGGCACCGATCGCGCGTTCGAAGGTTGCCAGCGCTTCGTCGCTATGCGTTGCCAGCTTGACGCTGACGAAGGCATTGATCGGCAGCCCGACTTTCTCCTGGTCCAGCAGCGCGACATAGCCGCGAATCACCCCACCTTCTTCCAGCAGCTTCTGGCGGCGGTGACTGGGTGAGGGCGACAGCGCCACCGCCTCGCTCAGCTCCAGCGTGGTCGCACGGCCGTGAGTCTGCAGGTGCTCCAGGATGGCGATGTCGAGTCGGTCCAGCTCCATGGTCTCGCCCCCGTAGGGTTGCAGCGCAGCAAATTGGCGAATCCTGCCAAACCGGCATGCGCGCCAGGCCAACTATGGCAGCCTTTCCCACGGCGCCATACCTACATTGCCGCGCGGGGTGGGAGCAGTACGGGAAGCCGCACTCACCAGGAGAGGACGATCCAGGATGGACATTGGCCTCGGCCGCGCCGCCACGACGCTTGAATCACGCTTTGTCGATCTCGATCATCCGGTGCTGCTGACCGGCATCCAGGCCCTGGTGCGATTATTGTTGGAGCAAGCGCGGCTGGATCGCGCCGCCGGTCTCGCCACCGGTGCGCTGGTGTCCGGCTACCGCGGTTCGCCGCTCGGTGGCCTGGACCAGGAATTATGGCGCCGCGCCAAATTGTTGGCTGCGCACGACATCCGCTTCGAGCCTGGCGTGAACGAGGATCTCGCGGCGACGATGCTGATGGGCACGCAGCAGCTCGACGCTTTCCCAGGCGCGCGCGTCGATGGCGTATTCGGGATGTGGTACGCCAAGGGGCCGGGCGTCGATCGTTCCGGCGACGCGCTGCATTGCGCCAACATGGCCGGCACGCACGGTCACGGCGGCGTGCTGGCGATTCCCGGGGATGACCACGGCGCGCATTCCTCTACCTACCCGCACCAAACGGAATTTCTGTTCCAGAACGTCTTCATGCCGGTGCTGAACCCCGACTCCGTGCAGGACATCATCGATCTCGGCCTCGCCGGCTATGCGTTGTCGCGGCATTCCGGGCTGTGGGTGGCGCTGAAGACGACGGCGGAAACCGTGGAGCAAGCGGCGACCGCCACGGTAGCGTCGCGCCGCAGGTTCGTGACGCCGGACCTGGCACTGCCGCCGCATGGGCTGAATTTCGATCCGCGCCTGCGCTTCCCCGCCGACCGCACCGAGCTGGAGCGGCGCGTCATCAACGAACGGCTACCAGCGGTCGCGGCCTGGGCGCGCGCGAACCATCTGGACCGGTTGGTATCCGGCACGCGAGACGCACCGGTCGGGCTGGTCACCGTCGGCAAAGCGCATGAAGACACGCTGCACGCGCTGCATCTGCTGGACCTCGAAGGTCATGCACAGATCGCGGTCTACAAGGTCGCGTTAGCCTGGCCGCTGGAAACCGACGGGTTGCGCGATTTCGCGCGCGGCAAGCGTGCGTTGTTCGTGATCGAGGAGAAGCGCCCATTCGTCGAAGCGCAACTGCGCGACGCCCTCTATCATCTGCCGGCGAGCGAACGTCCCGCCATCGTCGGCAAGACCGATGCCCGTGGTGCGCCGCTGCTGTCGCCGCTGATGGAGCTGTCACCGGAAACCGTAGCCGCGGCGCTGTTGCAGGTGTTGCAGGCTGCCGGCGTTGCCGCGGTGACGCGGGCTCGCGATTGCTTCGACGCCTCGCGGATTGCTCTGGCGCAAGCCGTGGATCGCTCCGCCGAGTTGCTCCGCCGCGCGCCGGCGTTCTGTGCCGGCTGTCCGCACGCCACTTCGACCAAGGTGCCTGAAGGCAGCTTTGCCACCGGCGGCATCGGCTGCCACATCATGGCGCTTGATACGAGTGACCAGACGCGCACCTACGTGCAGATGGGCGGCGAGGGCATTCCGTTCGTCGGCATGGCCCCGTTCACCGATACGCCACACACCTTCGCCAATCTCGGTGACGGCACCTATCAACATTCCGGCATTCTCGCGATCCGCCAGGCGCTCGCCGCACACGCTCACATCACCTTCAAGCTGTTGTTCAACGACGCCGTCGCGATGACCGGCGGGCAGCCGGCGGAAGGCGCGCCCAGTGTGCCGCGGATTGCGGCGCAGCTCGCCGCCGAGGGCGTGCAGCGCATCGCCATCGTCGCGGACGACGCCGCACGCCTGCCGCGCCCCCGCGACCTGCCGCCCGGCACCACGCGCCATCCGCGCGAGCAACTCGACGCGGTGCAGCGCGAGCTGCGCGACTACGCGGGCGTCTCGGTGCTGATCTACGACCAGGTCTGCGCCACGGAGAAGCGCCGCCGCCGCAAGCGCGGTCTGCTGCCGCGGGCCGCCCGTCATGTCGTGATCAACCAAGCCGTGTGCGAGAATTGCGGCGATTGCTCTGCCCAGTCGGGATGCATCGCCATCGAGCCGGTGGAGACTGAGCATGGCCGCAAGCGTCGTATCAATCCGACGAGCTGCAACGTCGACCTTTCCTGCCTGAAGGGGTTCTGCCCAAGCTTCGTCACCATCGCCGGCCCGCCGGCCGCTCCGGGCATCGATCCGAAATGGCAACAGCGTGAGGCGGCCTTGTCCTGCGCCCTGCGCGCGCCGCAACTGCCGACGGCATCGCCCTGGCGCGGATTGTTCGCTGGCATTGGCGGCGGCGGCGTTGTCACGTCGGGCGCGATCCTCGCCATGGCGGCGCATCTTGAGGGCCGCGCCGTGCGTACCCTCGATTTCACCGGCCTGGCGCAGAAAAACGGCGCCGTCGTCGCACATGTGCAGATCGCCGATGTGGCATCGGAGCTGGACGTGGTGCGCATTCCGCTCGGCAGCGCGGATCTGATGATTGCCGCCGATCTCGCGGTGGGCTGCGCTGCTGGCGTGCTGGAGCGTGCCGCGTCTTCCGCCGCGGTGGTGGGCAATCTCGACCTCGCCGCCACCGCGGCGTTCAGGCATGATCCGCACTTGAAGATCGACGCCGCGCTGCACCGTCGCACCATCGAACGCGTCACCGATTCCGCCCGCTCCGCGTGGCTGCCCGGCACGCGCATCGCCGAGACATTGTTCGGCAACGCGCAGGCGATGAACACGCTATTGCTCGGGCTGGCATGGCAGCGCGGGCTGGTGCCGGTCGGCGAGGCCGCTCTGCTGCGTGCCATCGAGCTGAACGGCGCCGAGGTGGAAACCAACAAGCGCGCGCTCCTGTGGGGCCGCATCCTGGCCGAGCATCCGGCACTGGCCGACGACATCGTGCACGGCACCCTGACGCAGCCGGCAGCGCAGCCGCGCTCGCTGGCGGCGCTGGTGGCGGCGCGCGCCGCCTGCCTCGCGGACTACCAGTCGCAGGCTTATGCGGAGCGCTATCGCAGGCTGATGCAGGAGATGATGGCGGCGGAAGCCAACGCCTTGCGCCGTGCCGGCAGATTCTCCCGTGCGGCGGCCGAGGGTTTGTTCCGGGTCATGGCATACAAGGACGAATACGAAGTGGCGCGGCTGCACGCCGCGGCGACCTACGGCGACAAACCGGTGTTCCACCTGTCGCCACCGCTGCTGGCGCGCATCGACCCCGCCACCGGCCGACCACGCAAGATGGCCGTTCCCGGCTGGCTCGCCTTGCCGCTGTTCCGCGTACTGCGGCACGGCAAGGTGCTGCGTGGCACGCGGCTCGATCCGTTCGGCTGGCTGCCCGAGCGGCGGCAGGAACGTGCGTTGCGCGAGACCTACATCGCCGATCTGCGCTCCGCGGCATCCTCGCTGCGCGCGGAAACCCTCGATACCGCGGTCGCCCTGGCAGACCTGCCGGACATGATCCGTGGCTTCGGCGCGGTGAAGGACGCGAACCGCAGGAAGGCGGAGCAATGCCGCGCTGGGCTGCTGGAACGGCTGGCAGCACCGGTGCGGGAATTGGCGGTCGCGGCGGAATAGAGTCGGACGCCGTGTCGGCGCCGGCCCATGCCAACGCACGCCATGTCATTGCGCGGCCCTGCAAGGGCCGCAGCAATCCCGGTCAGACGGGCGCTTGATGCGCCGTGCGCCGGTTCGAACGAGGTCGCTTCGTCCCGCCACGCTTCGCGCGCGGTCCTCGCAATGACACTGATCGCATGACGCCGATCGCATGACGCCGATCGCATGACGCCGATCGCACGACGCGCTTCACCAATACCCGTACCCGGCCCTACCGGCTCAGCACTTCCGACCGTCGCAGCGCCTCGCCGTCGCCCGCCATGACGACCACCCTCGCCGCATTGGTCGCCGTATTCACGAAATCCCGCAGCGCATTGCAGAAATAGCTGTTGCACACATCCGACCGCAGCGACCGGTCCAGCGTGCAGCCGCGCGGGCCATGGAACACGCAGGAGCCTTCATAACTCTCTGCCGGCACCTGCTCGATATAGAGCCGGATCACCGCCCGCGCATCGAGTTCCGGCCGTGCCTGGCGGACGCGAGCCATGTCGCGTTCGTCGAGATAGGCATGTTCGCCGCCGCCCTTGCAGCAGAAGCCCGCACAAAGCGTGCAGCCGGCGCGCGCCACCGCGCCGGCAAAGCCCGCCGGCTCAGGCCGCAGCGGCGAGGCATTCTCCTGCGGCCGTTTCATCGTCCGCAGATCGCGCAACGAGCGCACCACATGCTCGCGGATGCGACGCACCCGTTCGGCCGGCATCGGCGCGAGTGGCCTGCGGTTCAGCGGCACTGTGACGGTCCTGCTGTCATCCGTCGCCGCCGCGGTCACATCCGGCATGTGCTGCGTAGCCAAGGCAGGTTCCGTCATGCAGCACAGAGTGGCATCCTGCCTTGCCCCGGGCAAGGAAACCGCCGTGCCGATCCCCATCATCCTGGACTGCGATCCCGGCACCGACGACGCCCTGGCGTTGTTCCTTGCCCTGGCGTCGCCGGAGCTGGAGGTGCTGGCGGTGACCGCGGTCGGCGGCAATGTCGGGCTCGAGTATACGCTGGCCAATGCTCTGGCGCTCGCCACGCTCGCCGGCTCACCGGTTCCCGTGTATCCCGGCGCCGACCGTCCCTTGCTCGGGGCTTTCGTCGACGCGGCGCGCGTGCATGGCACAGACGGGCTGGGTGGCATCGCCTTGCCACGGGGCGGACCGCCCGCGACCGGTATCGCCGCCGATGCGATCCGCCGCATCCTGCGCGACGCCGCCGAGCCGGTGACACTGGTCGGCATCGGCCCCGTCACCAACCTCGCTCTGGCGCTGATGACGGAGCCGGCCGTCCTTCCCAAGGTCCGGCAAATGGTGCTGATGAGCGGCGCCTGGGGCGAGGGCAACGCCACGCCGGCCGCTGAATTCAATGCGCTGAACGACCCGGAGGCACTTGCCGTCCTGGTGGCCTGCGGCCGGCCAGTGGTGTTCGTGACGCTGGAACTGACCGAGCAAGCGCAGGCGACACGGGAGCGGATCGCCGCCTGGCGGGCGCTTGGGCGCGGCCGCTGCCTGCAAGCAGCGTGCGACATCCAGGCGAGCGTGCCGATCTCGCGCCAGCGCGGCCATGGCGGCGCACCGCTGCACGATCCCTGCGCCATCGCCTGGCTGATACGTCCCGAACTCTTCTCCTCGCATCCGGTCAGCGTTTGCATGGACCTGGGGCCGGGCCCCAGCCGTGGCCGCACGGTGATCGACCGCTGGAACCGCACCGGCATGCCGCACAATGCAGCGGTGCTGGAGACGCTGGACGCCGATGCGTTCTTTACCCTGTTGGGCGAGCGATTCCTGCGCCTGCCATAGGCGAAGGCGTCATCGATTGCCGGACATCGACGAGGATGAGGACAAGGACAGGCGGCATGCCGCGCGAGGGCTGGAGCCCGCGCTGCGTCACTGTGGGGCGACGGGACAGGATTTGCCGGCCGCCGCGGGACGCACCTGGAACTGGCGGGCCACGATCGTGTTCGATACCCCGCCGTTGGTCGCTGCCATGGCGAACCCCTGGCACACGGCGACGCCGCCTTCCCGGGAGCCGCGAGTCAGCCACAGGATCGGGCAGAACACCCGATTGCCGTAGCCCTTCGCTTGCTCCGTGCCGGTCTTGTAGGTGGCAGACAGGGAGATCGATTGGCCGCTTGGGATCTCGATCGGCGCACCCGACGCCCGCGGCACGGCGGCCACCGACAGGGAGACCGGCGCGTATTCCTCGCGCCTCTGTGCGGCATCGCCCAGCGAGGCGCCCTGCGTGGTGACCTGGTCCAGCGGCTTGAGGGATGCGGCATCGACCTTGTCGCACAGCTCGACATTGTCGCTGTCATTGATGATCGGCGGGTTGTCCGCGATCTCCAGCAGCCCGACGCCCCGCACCACCGTCGCCTGGCGGCCGTTGTTCTGCAACAGGTAAGTAATGGCAGGATTGTCCGGGTTCGCGCTGGGGATACGGAACGAGACGCGCAGGTCCTGCGCCGGACGGCGCTCCTTCACCCACAGTGCGGTCAGCGCCACCGCCCCCAGGACAGCGATCGCGAGCAAGGACCATACGCGCATTCGCCGCGTCTGCCGCGGCTGGCGGATCGAGCGCGGCATCGCCTATCGCCGATAAGGCGCGGGCAGCAGCAGGCGGACCGGCCACTTCCGCAGTACGCCGTCTTCCTTCACGATCACCAGCGCGTCGGGAGCGTGGTCCAGCACCATCTCGCGACAGGCGCCGCAGGGCGGCACGACGGCCAGCTCGCGATCCAATTCGTCCGGCTTCGGGTGGCGCACCGCGACGACGCTGGCGATGCTGCCGTCCCCCTCCAGCAGAGCGCGGCCGAAGGCGACGGCCTCGGCGCAGATCGACAGCCGGCCGACCGTGGCGCCGATATGCAGGCCGGTCCAGATGCGGCCGTCGTGGCCTCGGATGGCGGCGGCGACGGTGTGCCAGAATGGCTTGTAGTGCCGCGCCAGCACATCGTGCGCGGCGGCGATCAGCTCGTGGTCGGGGCGTTCCAGGGCCAAGCAGGATGGCGGCGGGGCGGGGACGAGATTCGCGATGACCCGGGTCGCGTCATCCAGCCGTCGTGGCTTGCGTTGGCTCATCGGCGGTCAACCGCTGCAGGCGCGCCGCGGTGAGGCTTGACCGGTGGACCCCTGCGCATGGGCGAGTGCTCTGCGATCAGGTGCTTGCTGAGATCGGGCATTGCAAGGGATTGTTGATAGCCTCTCGAAAGGCGATGTCAAACCGGCGTCGGTGGCCGCAACCCGTGGGCGCGAATGATTGCGCCGGTGCCGCCCGCCGCCCCACCTGCTGCGGATTTGACTGGCGGGCCTCGCCGCGATCTCGTTTCGCTGATTGCAGGAGTCCGTCCCGGGTGGCGAAACCCGGCGGTGGCGAAACCCGGCGGTGGCGAGACCCGGCGGTGGCGAGACCCGGCCCTGGCGGGACAGAGTGCCTCGGGGCTTGAAGCGGCGGCGTCTCGCCGCCGTCTCGCTTCGTTGCCTGTGGGATGTTGCGTTGTTGGGGGAGAGTATGCTGCCGACGCGTGGCCGCGTGTCGGCGGGGCGTTCACGTAGCGCTTTACCAGAAACCCCACTCCCAGCGTGTTCAGCGCGAAAGGGTGGCCCATCAGGCGGCGATGGCAGCTGTGCTGGCGTCCGCCAGTAGCACGCAGCCGATGCGTAATACCGGGATCACCTCAGTGACGGCGAGGGGCTTGGAAAAATAGTAACCCTGCGCGATGCGGCCACCCCAGCCCTTCAATAGCTCCACTTGGTGGGGCGTCTCTACCCCCTCTATGACAACCTCGATGTTGAGTTCCCGGGCCAGGCTCAGCGCGGCCCGTACGATCGTGTCGTTCCCTGGGTCGGTCCCGATGTCCTTGATGAACGTCTGGGCGATTTTGATCCGGTCGACCGGGTATCGCCGCAGGTAGTCGAGCGATGAATAGCCGGTGCCAAAGTCGTCCACCGCGATCCGGTGGCCCGCATTGCGCAGACGCAGCAGCAGGTCGTTGTGGCCGAGTGAAGCCTCCATCAGCACGCTCTCGGTCAGTTCAAGTTCGAGGCTGCGCGGTGGAACGCCGAATTCCGCGACGCTGGCGGCAATGGTGGCCTCCAATTCGAGTGGCCGCTTGAACTGTACCCCGGACAGGTTGACCGCAATCAGCGGTGGGTCGACGCCCGAATCCAGCCACTGCCTTGCCTGTCGGCACGCCTCATGGACAATCCAGCGTCCCAGCGGCACGATCAGGCCGTTCCGCTCCGCCTCCGGTACGAACCCGCCGGGCGGCACCACACCCAGGTTCGGGTGGCGCCACCGAACCAGTGCCTCGAGGCCAAGGATGCGCCCGGATTCCATGTCCACCTGGGGTTGGTATTCGAGGAAGAACTGACCCGCCGCAAGGCCATCACGCAGCTCCGCACCCAGGTTGACCCTCGCCTGCACCTCGGCACCCATGGCGTCGCTAAAGAAGCGGAAGGTCCCCCGTTGCTCCGCCTTTGCCCGGTAAAGCGCCACGTCGGCATGCGCCAGGATTGTCTCGGCGTCAGGCGTATCCGGCCCATAGACCGCGATGCCAACGGTCGCGCCGGAGTAGATCCGGTTGGCATCGATTATGATCGGCTCGGCCAGGGCGGAGACTATCGTTTCCGACGCGCTGGCGGCGTTCGCCGCGGCATCGCCCTCGAGGCTGGCGGGAAGGCTGCCCGCCGACTGCAGCACACGATTCGTCACCGTCAGTGCGTTCGCCGCCTCAGCTACATCGTTCAGCAGGATAGCGAACTCATCACCGCCGAACCGCGCGACCGTATCACTGGCACGAACCTTCGCCCGTAACCGTTCGGCGATGATCCGAAGCAACCGGTCGCCGGCCGGATGGCCAAGGGTGTCGTTGATATCCTTGAAATGGTCGAGATCGAGATAGAGGACCGCGAACATGGAGCCATCCCGCCGTGCCCTGACGATGCGTTGCTCAAGCGTCCTCACAAACACCTGGCGGTTCACCAGCCCGGTCAGCCCGTCATAGTCCGCCATACGCGCGATCTGCTGGTCAGCGCGTTTCTGATCAGTAATGTCTCGGATGGTCGAATACAGCAGCTTTTTGTCACCGCGCGCCACAACGGACAGGCGCACATCGGCCGGAAACTCGGTTCCGTCGGTCCGCGTATGCAGCCACTCGAACATGTGGGACCCGGCACGCACCGCCGCGGTTATCATCTCGCGTGCTCTTTCGGCGGACCGCGATCCATCCGGTTGCCGGGATGGCGAGTAGTCCCACGGGTGGCGGGCGAGCAATTCGCGCTCATTCCGCGCCCCAAACATCGCCACCGCACTGGCATTCGCCGACAGAAGCTCCTGGCTGTCAGCATCGAGCACGATAATGGCGTCACGCGACGAGTCGAACAGGTCGCGGTATCTCGTCTCGCTCGCCTGGAGCGCCGCGGTGGCTTGCTTGTGCCTGGTGACGTCGCGGGCGAAGCACAGGTACTGGCCGGTCTCGCGCTGGAAGGAAACGCTGCCTTCGATGTCGACCGCCGTGCCATCCTTGTGGCGATGCTGTGATTCGAAGCGGTCAAATCCGGCGGACACGATCGTTCGCATGTGGCTCGCGGCCAACTCGGCGGTCTCGACCGCCTCAATATCCTTGATCGTCAGCTTCAGGAGCTCCTCGCGACGAAAGCCGACCAGCGCGCAATAGGCGTCGTTGGCGGCCAGGAACTTGCCGCCGTGGTCGAGAATGAAGAAACCATCGGAGGTCGTCGACAACATGGTCTGGAAGCGGTCCGCCTGGATGCGGATGGTGTCGGTGGCGTGCTTGCGCTCGGTGATGTCCCAGTTGACGCCGGTCATCCTGGTGGCGCGCCCATCGGGGCCGATTTGCACCACGGCATGTGCCTCGATGTCATGCACCTCGCCGTTCGGCCAGATCACACGGAATTCGATCTCGAAATCGTCAGCACCGCGGATGGCCGCGGTCACTGCGGCATCGCCCCTTTCCCGGTCGTCGGGGTGCAGGCTCGCCACCCAAGCCTGGTAGGCGCCGCTGAAGTCCTGCTCCCGGATGCCGTAGAGTTCATACATCCGTGCGTCCCACACCAGCTTGCCCGTCGCCAGATCCCAATCCCAGATGCCGATCCGCGCGGATCTGGTGGCCAGGGCGAGCCGCTCCCGGTTCTGCCGCAACAGCTTGTCGAGCGAGTCATGCTCGCGTTCGACGGTGCCCCAAAGCCGAATACCGAGCACCAGATAAATCGCGATGTTGCCTACCAGCACCATGGCGTTGGCGATGGCCAGCCCGCCCTGGTCCCAACCCGCCATGCCGCTGTCATCCGGTGGCAGGACCAAAATGCGCCAGGTGCGGCCGGCGACGGAGATGTCGGAACTCAGGCCCTGCCCGGCCAGGAGGTCGTCAAGGTTACCGCCGGGATCGCGCGGGTACAACAGGCGTTCGGCCGCCGGTGCCGACTGGTCGAGTAACACCAGCCGATCATGGCCGACACCATCGGTTGCATCCGCCACCGATCCGACGATGCCGGATATCCGGAACAAGCCGAACACAACGCCGGCCATGTGCCGCGATGGGCCAGGGGCGAAAACCGGACGAAACAACAGGAAACTGTAGTCGTCTGGCTGCTGCACCGGCCGGATTCTGCCGGATGCGGTTGGCTGGCCGGTGCGTTCCGCTTGCTCCAGTGCCGTGCGCCGGGTCGCCTCCGAGGCGAGGTCGAAAGCCAGCGCCGCCTCATTCCCCAGCATCGGCGCGATGTAGGTGATGGGCACATACCAGGAGCGCTCGCCGGCGGTGACCAGCTTGCCATGGTCGCGTTGCGTGAAGTGCAGGCCGAGGCCGTACTCCGCCGACAGCCGCCGCTCGACGTTCCCACGTTCCCGGCCGTCCACCGTCTGTGCCCACTCGAGCGCCTGGATTGACGGATCGTAATCCAGGATGGTTCTGGCGAAGCGCTGGAACTCGTCGCGCCCCACGTCGTGGCGGGTCTCGTACAGGGCAGCGAGAGCGATGACCTCGCCGAACGACGCATCAATCTTCACCTTGAGCGCGCCAATCTCGCCGAGCGCCTGGCGCTCGAACGCCGCACGCGCCTGGACCCTGTCATATTGTGCCGTGCGGAACGACGCGTACACGGACAACGCCACGCCGATGGCGACAATCAGCGCCAACGGCAGCCAAGCCGATGCAGCTCTCCGAAGCGGAGGCATGACCAGGGCCAAACTCCAACGGAATCCGGCGAACTTTGCACGAGCAAGTTGAATAATGGGTTAGCGCCGCGGGGGGATCGGTCCCACCGCCATTGCCGGCCCAGGGCGGGCCAATCACCGCAGTTCGGGCCGCCGCACCCGGCCGCGCGATCGTTTCACGACTTTGATGGTTTGGCGCGCCGAACGCGGGGCCACTGTGCCGAGCGCGCGAATCACGCGGCCATGCGCTGGCCGAGACGGGCCGCCGTGCCTTGAAACCGCAGCGCCAGCGCGTCGTCGAGAACGAAAGCCAGGTGCAGCGAGATGTCATCGCCAGACTTGACCACGAACGGCAGCGGAAATCCGACTGCGTCGATCTGGAGCATGCCGCGCTTGCCATCCTGCATGCTGGGCGCTCCGACCACGCGGGCACCGGTGTCCGACAGGTCCACGAGGCGTCCGGCATGGGCGCCGCCATCGACGACGAGCCGACAGGGCAGATCGACCTTGAGACGCTCGTGGAGCCGCCGATCCACCTCCGAGGTTGCGGTCCGCACCACGCGGATCACCGAATGACGCAGTTCTGCCACAGCGACATGCAGGCCGCTGGCGTTGTCGCGCACCTCGGCGGCCTGGCGCCCGGTCTCGCCGGCCTCGGTCGAAACCTCGGTTGTACGCGAGGTCATGTCATTCGCCGATTCCGCCGTCTCGGCCGCGCTATGCGAGATTGCCTCGGTCGCCCGGCCCTGCTCCGCGATGGCAGCGGCAATGGCGCCAGCGACAGCACTGATCTCGGTGATGGTTTGCTCGATCGCCAGCACGGCCGCCACCGAAGCCCCGGTCGCCGTCCGCACCTGGCCGATGTGGCGGCCAACCTCCTCGGTCGACCGCGCGGTCTGGGTGGCGAGCGCCTTTACCTCGGCGGCGACCACGGCGAAACCTTTGCCGGCCACGCCAGCCCGCGCAGCCTCGATCGTGGCGTTCAACGCCAGCAGATTGGTCCTGGAGGCGATGTCGCCGATGATGTCGACCACCGCGCTGATATGCTCCATGTCCTGATTGAGCGCCTCGATCGTCGCGCGCGTCCGGCGCCCGGCGGCGACCGCTCGCTCGGCGATCTCTGTCGACTGGCCGACCTGGCGGTTGATGTCGCGGATCGACGCGGCGAGTTGCTCTGCCGCGGCGGCGACCTTCCTCACGTTGGCAAGAGCCTGGCTGGCGGCGGCCGAGGCGTTCTGTGCTGCGCTGCCGGTGCGGGTGGCGGATGCGCTCATCGCCTCCGCCGCCGCGGCCATCGCCGAGGTGCGGGCGCCGATATGCTGAACCGCAGAGCCTGTCTCGGTCTCAATCGTCTCGGCCATGCCGACGAGAGCCGTGTTCTTCTCTGCGTCGGCGCGGCGATGAGCCGATTCCTTCTCCGCCTCGAGCTGTTGCGCCTTGACCATGTGGTCCCGGAACACCAGCACGGCCCTGGCCATGTCGCCGAGTTCGTCGCGGTGGTCCTGACCGGTGGCTTTGGCGGCCACATTGCCGGCGGCGAGCTCCGTCATTGTGCGGGTCAGGGCGCGCACCGGGCGGGATATTGCCGCCACCACGAGCGGCAGCAGGATCAGCATGGCGATGGCCGAGGCGACGACGATCCACGACGAGCGGACCAGCGCGGCATGCGAACTGACGCGGGCCGCACGGATCGCGCCCGCGGCGGTATCACGCCCGGCGGCGGACAATCCGGCGAGATCGCCGCGCAGGGCCTCGAAGGCGGTATCCGCCCGGCGGAAATAGCCGATCGCGATCGAAGGGTCGTTGATCAGGTCGAGCGCGTCGCCGAGCTGCTTGGCATAGCTCGCCGATCGTGCGGCGATCTGCCGAAGGCGCGGCAGTTCAGAGTCGGCTTCCGAGCGTCCGGCGGGCAGCGCCGCGGCGTGGGCTCGCCAGCGGTCCAACGCCCGGCCGACCTCGCCGGTCAATGCGTCGATCGTCGGCTGCGGCACGCCGGATTGCTCCCACACCATGGCGCGCATCGCCATGATCTGGATGTTGTCCGCCTCATCGAGCAATACCGCGCTTTGGGCCGCGATCGGCAGAGCCCGGTTGGACACCTCGGCCAGGCGGATGTCGGTGGTGGTTTCACCCAGCCACACCGACACGATGACGGCGATGCCGGCGAGCAAGCAGGCAGCCGGCGCGAGCAACGTCTTCGCCCAGAGCGGTAGGTCGTGGAACGACCGAATGCGACGGCCCGAGCCGACAAGACGCAGCAGCATGCAGACTCTCCGGCGGTGGGGCGCCTGCCACAGCCTCCGCGAGGCCGTCGCCGGCGCCGGCAATCATCAGATCCAGGCGATGCCCGTCAGATCCAGGCGATGGCCGTCATCGCGTATAGACGCCGGCGAGATAGGTGTAGTCGCCGGCGCGTTCGACGTAGTTCTCCTTCGGCAGGACCTTGCCGGTGATCGGGTCCTTGAACACGAAGCTGAACCAGCCCTTGCCGGGCCCTTCGGCAATCTGCTGCACCGTCTTGCCGTACTCCGTGCCGTTCACATCGACCGCATCATAATAGGTCTTGCCGACGAGCTTCGGATTCTGGCCGTGCACGACGCGCACGCCGTTCTTGTCGAGGATGATCAGGTAAAGATCGCGGTCGATCCACTTGCTGCCGCGGGTCATGAATTCCGGCTGCGCCTTGGCCATGCCGACATCGGCCACATGGGCGATCGCCTGCTTCACCAGGGCAACGGCCTCGTCCTTGGTGGCGAAGTCTCCGGCCGATGCCGGCGGTTGCAGCGCCGGCAACACGAAAAGCAGCGCAACGGCTGCCAACGATCGCACGAGGGTCATGGTCGGGGGTCCAGTCTGCTGCTACGCCAACGCCGCCGACGGTGCGCGCGAGGCGAATCGCTCCGCGGCACCCGTGGCGAGTGCGGCAATCCTCGCAGAGATAGGTTAAGGCTCTGCTAAGGGCTGAGCAGGACTGCCGGCAAAATAACCACGTGGTTCTCTGCAGGCCGAGCCGGTATGCGCTGGTCAACGACGGACCGGCCGGCCTCCGTGGCAACGCCGGCGCCCCGGGTGGGCGCGATCCACGCAATTGCCCAGTTCCGACATGTTCCGATTGGCCGCAGGAGATTCCCCCAGGCGCGATCGCCGCGTTGATCGCACCGTGTTGACGTAAGCCCTTGAAATCACGCCGATATCGTCTGCTCCGAGGTCAAGTACGCCCGCGGCACGGCCGCACAGCGCCGTCGCCGGCGCCGATGCTTTGACGGCATCGAGTCGCCACGGCTGACGACAGCACCTCGCCTGGGCCATCCAGGAGTCCTGAAATTTGAGACAAGTTGCGCCAAATTACAACCTACAGTAATACCACAACCGCAAATACACATTTTCGTCTGAACACGAATCGGTCTAAAAATAGGCATGTCTGAGATTCTTTACACATCATCTCGATAGCGTTCTTCGCTCGATTGTATCCATCTGAAATCTCATGACTTCACGGTCTGGCATAAAAACTGCTTACAACTATTACGGGTATCCGATCCAAAGAGTACCCTAATAGTAGCCACGGGTTGGCCATCAGTTCATCTGTTCCACAACCGATAGTACCAGGAGGACAAGAAATGAGACGTTCGTTGCAATCCACGCTCTACTCGGTGGCGGCCTTGGTGCTGGCCGTGGCTACGGCAAGCCGTGCGGACGCCACGCCGATGCAACTCACGCTCACCGCGCATGACATAACGACCAACACGTTCTTCACGGACGTGTTCACCGACGCAGGCACGCCAAACTCGATCACTGTC
>DATJNA010000227.1:0-7000 GCA_035508435.1 Acetobacteraceae bacterium
GCCACGGCGGCGGCGATGAGCTTTTCGCCGATCACGCGGCGGTGGGCCGGCATGAGGGCCATGGTCGCTTCTACGGCCTCTTTGATCTTCTCGAGGATGCGGGGGACGACGCCGATGATATCGGGGCGATGGATGGGCAGCAGTTCCTTGAGGTCGTGCGGATCGCCGTAAGCGATGCGGACGCCTTCGTGGAAGTAGCCGTAACTGAGGGTGCGCTCGAGGACGTGCGGCAGCGGCAGAACGGAGAGCGCCTGATGCGCGGTGTTCGAAGGGACGCGCGCCAGGGCGCCGTGCAGGTCGAAGACGATGTTCGCATGCGAGAGCATCACGCCTTTGGGCGTGCCGGTTGTGCCGGAAGTGTAGACGATGGTGGCGAGGTCGGCGGGGTTGGCAGCCAGGGCGTCGTCGCGGATTTGTTGGACCGCGGCGGCGAAGGGCGGCGCGGCGGCGGCGATGCGCGGCAGGGAATCGTAGACGCCGGGGGTGGCTTCCATGCTGACGACCGTTTTCATTTCGGCCAGTTCGGGCAGCAAAGGCTCCAGGATTTCCCACTGGCGGCTGCCGGCGATGATGGCGGCGCGGCATCCGCTATGGCGCAACTGGTAGGCGATCTGGGCGGGCGATAGCGTGTTGTAAATCGGCACCACCACGAGGCGGGCCAGCAGCGCGGCGAAATCGGCGATGTGCCATTCGGGGCGATTTTCGGAGAAGAGCGCGACGCGGTCGCCGGGCTCGAGTCCGGAGGCCAGCAGGAATTGCCGCAGGGCAAAGACTTCGTGCGCGAAGCGTTGGCTCGACCAGGCCAGCAGTTCGCCGCGATTTTGATAGCTCAGCAGGCGGTCGTAGCGATAGCGATCGAGGTGGTAGAAGAAAAGATGGTTCAGCGTGGTAACGCTATCGTTCGGCTGCATACGGCTTCCGTGGGGTCGGTAGAGTCCGGCTGGTTTCTCCGAAGCTACCACAGAATCCGCCGTGGAATCAAGCGAATGCGGGCCATAGAGGGCTAGGGACCGGGTGTTCGGTACTACTTCTTGGGTGGCTCACCGGTTATTCCGGAGTGGATGGCGGGCTGGCTGCCCGATGTTTGGTCCTCTGCGGGCCGAGCCCGGTCCACCGCCTCCTCGAGCGCACGATGGAGGGCGGGTCCGCTGCCGATGTCGTGTAGCTCCTCACCGTTGAGAAACAACGCGGGTGTGCCGCGCACGCCCAGCCGCATCGCCAGGTCCCGGTCCCGGATGACCGCTCCCAGCGACATCTGCTGCGCCACACAGGTGTCGAACTGTTTCATGTCCAGGCCGGGAGTACCGGCGGCCAGTTCGCGGAAGGTGGCCGTGGCGGTGTCTTTCTTGATGGTCTGTTGGTGCGCGAACAGCACATCGTGCAGGCTCCAGAAGGCCGTCTCATTCTGAAACGCAGCACAGGTGGCAGCCTCGGCGGCCTGCTGGGCCCAATCGTGTCCGGCCAGCGGCATGTGGCGGAAAACCAGGCGGATCTTGTCGCCGGATTTCAAAAGCGGCTCGTTAGCCAGCAAGCCTTCCAGCTTTTTGCAGTAAGGACACTGGAAGTCGGAGAACAGCACCAAGGTGACGGGGGCCGTCTGCGGGCCGCGGCTGGCGTGTTCACCGGCCAGTAACTCAGCCATCACCTTCTTCGCGTGGTCCTGTTCTTCGCGTTGTGGGTCGGCGTAGGAATCGAACAGATCCGTGGTAAGAAAGCGGAGGTCCGGAGAGGCGAAGATGGTGTACTGGAATTCGCCGAGCGCACCCTTGCCGCGAAACAGCAGCTTGTGATAGCAACCGCCCAGGCGCTCGTCGCTATCCAGATGGAAGTTGGCTGTGGTGGGGATGTGGTATCTACCAACCAGGTAACTGGCCAGCCGCGCGGAATCCTCCGGCCCGGCTTGCCGGCAGCTATCTGCCGTGGGTGGAGCCGCGTGTACAACCGCCGTCAAGGCCACGCACATGATAAAGCGCATAACTGCCCTCTACTTCTGGAGAGGTCCGAGCTGCAGATAGACGTCATAACAGCGCGGGTCGGAGTGCCCAGCGCTATCTTCGATATCGGCCTCGTAGTGGAAGATGTTTCCGAACTGGTCTATCCGCTTTAGCTCGGTATAATTCAGATCGATCGCAAACACACCTGCCGCTGCCAGGCGAAAGAGCTCGGCCGGTTCGCTGATGCCGTTGTGGTTCTTGTCCACCCACAGCAGTAACGATGAGTATACTGCGTCGCCCGGGTCGATTTTGCCGTTGCCGTTACCGCCATTGGCAGGATCGTCGAACAGGGCCAGCGCGGCGTAGCCGTTGCGTTGTTGTCCAGCCGGGGGATTTGGCTGGGGGGTAAAGTTCCCGAACAGTTCAGCGCCGTTGTCGATAGTTCCGTTGCCGTCACGATCCAATGCGAGGAACGCGTTATTGTAGGCGCTGTTGGTCCAGCTCACCTGCATCGGCTGGTCGGGAGCCAGTGCAAAAGGCACGCCGCCGGCCAAGCTGGTAAGGTGGAAGCCTTGTCCCGTGGGGTCGAGGATGATTGGGCTGCCCACGCATTCCCACCCGTCCGCAGTGCATATCGTGTAGCATTCGTTGCAGCCGCATAGCTCCTGTCCAGTTGGCTGCGATCCACAGCAGGGATAGCCTTCGCTGCACCCCCATCCGTTGCTGGTACAGACGGGTGTGCCTTCTGCGCACTGACAGGCATAGCCGGTGCAGCATTGGGCCGCGGCCGGGCCCGTGAGCGTGAGCATTGCGAGCAGAACAAGGAGTGGTTTTTGTATCACGCTGGCCATGTCTAGCCTCCGGTCATATGGTGCGCGGCAAGATGACGCAAGGTCCTGGCCCCCGGTGCCCGCGGCCCTTGCAGATACGTAACTGAACGCTACAACAGATCCCACCAGACGATCGTTCCGCATGTCTGCTCCTTCGATGGCGGTGTACCGACATTTCCGTTACAGTCCTGCCACGTCGAGCCCACCAACGTCCACTGAGGGTTCCCCGCCACGTAACCGGACGCCGACACCTCGACGCCAGGCTGCCCGTCCGGGCTCGTGATGAAGAATCCTTCAAAGCTGACCCAGACCTCATTGGGACAGGGGAGCGTCTTGCCGGCGTATGCGGTCATGGATGCCACAGGCCAGAAATACGCTGAAGGATCGCATTGCTGAGCGCAATAGGCGCCCGCGGTAAGCATCCACTGAAACAGGTACCCACCGACTTGAGTTGTGCACGGGTTCCCCTGAATCGAATAATCGCTCCCTGTGAGCTGGTTGTCCAGCGCACAGGTTAGGTCGGTAATCGACCAAGTCTGCGCGCGCCCAATCGAGCACACGCCCACAAATACAGCCGCAGCGATGGCCAATTTCCACAGCATGCGCATTGTTATTGTCCTTTTCTGCGTAGCTCCGGGTAATGCTTTGACCCGGTTATCAATAGCAGCCGGCGCTTAGCGGCGTCCTCGCCGGTCTGGTCGATCCACTCGGCAACCTGCACGGCAAAGAAGCCAGTGGCGAGTTGGTAACATCTGGAGTAGTCGCGCTCCCAGTCGCCCAGACCGCCCAAACGGGTCAACGACTTGGGCGCGTCCTTAGGGAGTGCATCAAAGCCTTGCTCGCGGGCGTCCAGAACCCTCTGACGAAAACTCATAACGCTGTTTTCCGCCAATACGGTATGCACAAAGTCACGCTCGGCGTCCATCCATGCCCGGAAATGCGGAAGCCAGCCCTCGCTATCCGGTCCCACCGCCGTGCCGTCGTCCAAGACCACTAGTTCGAGCGATGCTTCGATGCCTCGCTGTTCGTGGTAGAACCGAAGCCGCTGGTCCATACGGTCCTGGGAGCGCTGGCTGAACCCGAAAGCGCCGGCGCCGATGCCATTATCCAAAGAAAGGAGCTTGGCGCTGTGTGGCGCGATGGGGTTACCGCCGGGGAAGGACTTGTCCTTGACCAAGCCGTGCCTAACCGTGCCGCCCGAATCCGTAAATTTCCAGTGAACATAATAGGCGATGATCGGGTGTGATGTCGTGTTCGTTAGCACGACCGCGTACCTAAGCAACGCGTCCTCCTGCTCGGATTGCGGAGTAGGCACCGCACCCCGCGCGGCCGGGTCCGACGTGCGCAGCAGCAGGACGCCGTCTGAGTCTAACCCGCGCACCTCTGTAAGAAACGGTTGAGACAACCCTATAGCCCTCAGGATTACTAGAAGCGATAATAACCTGATCTGGCGCATGAGTGAAATATTGCTCGGGGGGGGAGGAAGTCAAGTGAAATCTTCGTTACACGTCGGTCACATAGTGCTGCAACATACTAACGTTGTGGGCCGTCGCCGCCAACGCGTAGACGGCGGACTGAGCTTCCGGCATCAGGTGGATCAGTACTCCGGGGGGGAAGTCAAGTATATTTTCAGTTACACCCGTCGCAACATGTATCAACATTCACAGAACACCGCCGGCGGATGGTGTTAGTAGCTGCAGCAGCGACGCAGGGCGTTCCGGGGCGACGGCGACTAATGAGTGGCATGCGTTTGGAGGCAGGTCCACTTATCGAAGCCGGCTAAGTCATCAGGCACACGGTTCGGGCGTGGCTTGCTAAGTGCGGGCCGCAGAGCGGCTGGCGGCACGGCGTTTAGTGCTGCTCCCAGGGTAGCCCGCCCGCGCTTACTGCACTGCCTCTTTTAATTGGCAGGTGCCCGGCCCCTAACATTACCCCTTGCTTGTTGTACAGAAAGATGGTCGTCGCTAGCACACGCGTGACGCCCGCCTTCCCTCCCGGTAGGCCCTGCCCAATCACTTGCGCTCTTAGTCCTGGAGCGATGGCGGCCTTGGTCGCATGACCGCTGTCGATCTTCACGTTGCCGTCAACCAGGATGGGTAAGATCTGTCCGGGCGTTCCGACGCCGCGGGTAATCACAAGAGCGAAACCGTCAGGGGTGAGCTTGAGCACTGTGCCCGTGACGTTGGCGATGTTCACCCACATCTTGCGGACGCGCCGTTGACCAGTCGCCGTGATTTCGATCTGCGCGTCGATGTGGTCTCCTGGCTCGATGGCCGCCAGCCCAGCGTTCCTTTTACCCCGCCATATGCGTGTTCCGTGATCGACAGGCAAGCTCATTGGATTGCCTTGGCCATCTGCGCAGTATATCTGCTCATTCGAGACAGCAATCACGTCGCAGTTCGCCACCTCATATGGACCCCTGGTTTGGCCCCAGAGCTTATTCGGGCCCCGCACTACCCCGAGAGTGCCCGCTACAACTACCGACGAGCGAAGCAATGCTCTACGACTAATTCCAAGGTGCATAGGTATCCCCCCTCAAATGTGCGTGGCAGCGGTCCCGCCTAATTGGACCAGCCAACGATGATAAGTCCCTCGTCTAGATCGCCATCTAGCTCCACAAATGTGCCCTGAGGCAAATCCATGTACCGATAGTACCCTGTCCCGGTGCAGGTACACAGGTCGCATTGCGGGATGTCGACCGTGCATGCGACTCCTGGGCCGTGGTCGACGACCGTGAGGAATGCGCCGATAGGGTCGGTGCAATCGCAGTAATTCGCCACGTAGAACGTGTCCCCGCACGAATGGACAGGTATTGGCCCACACGCCGCAGCATAGTTCGGAGGGTGGCTATTGAGGTCCGGGCAGCACACCTGATTGGTACTGTTCGAGTTACAAGTGCCGCAGGCACCCGAACCTGCGGAACAGGTATAATATGAAGCTGTCCCCACATACGGCGGATAGACCATCTGATCTCCTTCTAGGCGCCCACCGCCCGGGCTACGCTCGCCTATCAGGCTGCGACCGGTGGTGACGCAAAGCCAACAGACCGATGGAAGAATCCTACATCGGAAAGGGGGGCTGTCAACTAAGTTCGTGTTACTCCTTAGTTACATCTGATCGCTAGGAGTGCGGATCTTCACAGTGATGCTACTAGGCGCGGGCAGCTACGCCAATGCGCGAAGAGCTATGAGGCTGGATTGCAAGTGGGAGGCGCATGCCGGTGCGGTCCTAGTCTCGCGATGCGGGTCACCGCAGGGCGAAGACTTCGTGCGCGAAGCGGTCGGAGGACCAGGCCAGCAGTTCGCCGCGGTTTTGATAGCTCAGCAGGCGGTCGTAGCGATAGCGATCGAGGTGGTAGAAGAAAAGATGGTTCAGTGTTGTAACGCTATCGTTCGGCTGCATACGGCTTCCGTGGGGTCGGTAGAGTCCGGCTGGTTTCTCCGAAGCTACCACAGAATCCGCCGTGGAATCAAGCGAATGCGGGCTATTGGGGGCCAGGGAGGCCGCGTTTAGTACTACTTCTCCGGCGGCGCCGCGCGGCTGCGGGCAGCAGTCCGGCTCGCAGCCTTGCCCTGCCCTGGACCTTATGCTAAAAACAGAGTGCCATGGACGATACGCCGATTGTGCGCAGGTACACCGACTTCGAGGAAATGAAGGCGGACGAGTACCGCTACTGGCAAAGCCGGCCTGCGTATGAGCGGTTGGACGCGGTGGAAGAAATGATCGAGACCGCGTATGCGCTCAAGGGGTGGGAGATCGAGCCTGATGTACCAAGACTACAAAGACCTTTTGTCCGCCTTCCATGCCCATGGAGTTAAGTACCTGGTGGTGGGCGGCTTCGCCGTGATCTATCACGCGCAGCCCCGCTTCACGAAGGACCTGGACCTTTTCATCAAAGCGGACCCCGAAAACTCGCGGGCAACCTATGCCGCGCTGGCCGAATTCGGTGCACCGCTCCAAGGCATCGGCGCGGAAGATTTCACGGACCGTGGGAGTTTCTTTCGATTTGGGCGCGAGCCGAGGTGTGTCGATATCCTGGCAACCATCCCTGGCGTGGATTTTGACACGGCATGGGAAAGGCGGGTTGAGACAGTGATTGACAGGGCCACGGGTTTGAGGGCAAATTTTATATCCGCCGAAGATTTGATAGCGTCCAAGCTGGCGTCTGGACGACCGCAAGATCTTGCCGATGCGGACGCGATCCGCGGAGCGATGGCCAGCCAGCGGTCCGAGACA
>DATJNA010000228.1:0-75301 GCA_035508435.1 Acetobacteraceae bacterium
TGCGGCGTCATCACGCAAGCCATCTTGCCGTCGCTCGGCATGATCGGATAGCGCGGTTCGATGCCGGGATTCTCAAGCACCACGTGATAACCGCGCTCGGTTTCCAGCGGCACGCGATCCCCCGCCTCCGCGGCCAGCGCCTTCGAAAAAGCCCCAGCGGCGATCACCGCCGTATCACAGGCAATATCGCCCGCACCGGTACGCACCGCGCGAAGGCGGCGATGTTCAATCCGCAGGCTGGTGACCCTCGCACGGCGAAACGTCGCACCCGAGGCAACCGCGTGCTGCACCAGCGCATTCACATAGGCACCGGGATCGCGGCACTGGCCATTCTCCTCCACCAGCACCGCGAATTTATAGCGGCGGTCGAGTGACGGTTCGCGCTGCCGCAGCTCCTCCTCGGAAAGTTCCAGCCAGCGCACGCCATTTTCGGCACGCAGCCGCCATGACAGCGCCTCCGCCTCGAAGTCCGCGCGGCTGGGAAACACGAACAACACGCCCTGCCGCATAATCAGGTCGGCGACACCGGCTTCCTCGGCCAGGCGGCGGTGACGTTCCGGCGCATCCAGCACCAGCGGTCGCAACGCACGCGCGGTCGCCGCGACGCGCGCCTCGGTGGCCCCGGCGCGCATGAAACGCCAGAGCCACGGCGCCAGACGCAGCAGATAGGACCAGCGGATCGTCAGCGGCCCCAGAGGATCCGCCAGATAGCCGGGCACCTTGCGCCAGATCCCCGGTGACGACATCGGAATCACCGAGCTGGGATTTAGCAATGTCCCATTGCCGTAACTCGCCGCCTGCTCGCCCCCGGGATCGCCCGGTTCGATGATCGTCACGCTATGGCCGTCGCGCAGCAATTCGACAGCGGTCGCCGCGCCGACGATGCCGGCGCCGATCACCGCGACGTGCTGGGTCACCGGGCGCCGTCCCGCTAGGCGTTCTTCTTCACCCCATAGAATTGCGGCCAGCCGTCGCGCACATCGGTCAGGTATTTGTGGAATGCGGTCGGCTGGTCGTACATGCCCAGCGGCACGTAAGGCGGGCTCTTATAAAATTCCACCTGCATTTCTTCCGCGATCTTCTTCTGGCTGGCGACGTCCGGCGCATCGAACCAGGCAGCGCGCAGTTCATCCATCTTCGGATCCGTCGGCCAGCCGAACCAGCTTCCCTTCTTCCCACTGCTTTGGATGGTGATGTTCGGCGCCGGCGAAATGTTTCCGAACCCGCCGAGATACGTGTAGAAGATATTCCATCCGCCCTTGTCGACCGGCTCCTGGCTGGCACGGCGCTGCACCACCGTGCCCCATTCCAACGCCACGAAATCGGTGTTCATCCCAATCTTCTTCAGCGTGTCGGACGCGACCTGCGCCTCGGCCCAGATGGTGGGGATCGTCGAGGCCGCCAGGATCACCACCTTCTCGCCCTTGTATCCCGCGGCGACCAGATCCTGCTTCAGCTTGTCGTAGTTCTTCGGACCGCGACTGATCTCGACGCCGACCGTGCTGGCCATCGGCGTGCCCGGCACGAAGACGCCGACATCGGTCTGGATCAGGCTCGGCACGGCGCCGGCTACCGCCTCCATGATCTCCTTCTGGTCCATCGCCGCCAGAACCACGCGCCGCACCGCCGCATTGTCGAATGGCGGATATAAATGATTGAAGCGCAGACAGCCGATTTCGCCGGTGCGGTCCTTCACCTCCACGGTCAGGTCCTTGTTGCGTCGCAGCACCGGCACAAGGTCGATGGTCGGATTCTCCCACCAGTCGATCTCGCCCTGCGTCAAGGCGGCGGAAGCGGTGGCCGGATCCTGGATGAAGTTCCATACCACGCGATCGATATAGACGATCTTCGGGCCGGCATTGAAGCTGGGAACGCCATCCTTGCGCGGCACATATTTATCATTCTTGACGTACACCACGCGCTGACCGGAAATGCGTTCCGATGCGACGAACTTCAACGGTCCGCTGCCGATCGCCTCGGTGACCTGCTTCATCGGGTCGGTCATGGCCAGGCGTTCCGGCATGATCGCCGCATAGACCTCGGCCAGCGCGTTCGGCAGCAGGGCAAACGGCTTGTTCAGCCGGAAGCGGATCACCTTGTCGGAGGGGGCTGTCAGTTCGTCAGTCCGCGACATCAGCTCCTGCCCGAACGGGTAACGCTTGGAAAAGCGCTGGATGGTGGCAACGCAGTCCTTGGCCAGCACCGGCGTGCCGTCATGGAATGCCAGTCCGTCGCGCAGGGTCAGTTCCCACAACTTGCCGTCGTTCTCGGTTTTCGCACCTTCGACCATCTGCGGCTGCACGTTGAACTGAGCGTCGTATCCGTACAGCGTGTCGTAGACGGCAAGTGAGAAATTGCGGGTGATGTCGGCGGTGGTCCAGACGGGATCGACCGAGACCAGGTCGGCATGCGGCGTGAAATTGATGGTCTTCGCCCCTTCCGCGTGGACGACGCGCGGTGCGGCAAGAGCAGTGGCTCCGGCCAGTGCGGTCTTCAGGATGTCACGGCGATGCATTTTGATTTTCCTCTGGCCCCGTGTGGACAATTGCTACTCCACGCGCGTGCCTTCAGCAATTCCCCATTCGTCCCGCGCTCAGCCCTCTTCTGCTGCCGCGTGTAATGCCGCAGCAACGACCGGGACGGCGGCGATCGACATCCCTTCGCCGTCATGGCCGACGCCGGGCACGTCGATCACGGTCCAGGCGCAGTGCGTGCCAAGGGCCGCGGCGGCGGCCCGGCCGGCGCCGACATAGTTGTGCGCGCGCTCATACCGTGTGCCGCCCTGGCGCATCGAGCGCGGTCCCTTGGGAAAGAAGCGTCCGGTCGTTTTGGTGTCTTCGGTGCCGGCCATCACCGTGATGCGGAATCGCAACAACTCCGCCAGCTCCGCTGCGTCGATTTCCGTCGCGCCCAGGCCGAACGGCCAAGCGACATCCAGGTCCGGCATCGCATAGGTGCCGGCATTGGCGCAAACCGCCACCGCGACATGCTCGCGATAGCCGAACGACAGCATGCGGTGGACGAATTGTCCGCCGGCGGAATGGCCGAACAACCCATAACGGCGGCGTGCGGTTACGTCCTGAGCGCGCAGGGCGGCAAACAGACGTTCGTCGATGCCATAGGTCCATTGCGCACGCGGATTCGGCGTGCCGCTCTCGTCGTGCAGATTGCCGAAATGGTAGCGCAGGTAATCGGGAAACGACGCCTCGGGAAATTCGACGGCGATCGCCAGGATGCCCGCCTCGTCCACCAGTTTCAGCCAATAGTCGCGATACGCCGCACCGTTGCGGCCGACGCCATGATGCACCAGCAGTACCGGCGTATCGGCAGCGAAATGGCGGGGCCGCGCGCCATGCAGCACCAGGGGATGATCGGGAAACATCGGATCAAGATACGGCACCGAGTGCGCCCCCGGCGCGGCGACCAATCGCGACAGATCAGCGATCATGCCGTGCGCCGGTCATTTTGGTGCCGACTCCACCGCGCCAGGGCCGAGCACCGTCAGCCGCGCGCCGTCGGAAGTGGACTGCACGTGCACGTAACCGAACTTCGCCGCCAGTTCCAGCACGTCGAGCAACGTCTGCCGATTGCTGTCGCCCAACTGGCCGACGGTATGAAAGCGCAGGTCGAGTTGCAGCTTCGGGTCTTGCTTTGTCTGGCGCGCCAGCTTGTTCTCCAGGTCCGGCCCGCTGGCGAGCGGCTCGCCGTCCCACACCGCGGTGCCGTCAGGGTTGATCGTCAGCGTTACCGGAGGCTGCATTGTTGCCGGCACGCTCGTCGCCGGTGGCGAACCGCCTTCACCTGCGAACGCCGCCGGCGCTGGCAGCGTCAGCAGCACCGCGACGAGCAGGGTGCTACGCACTGCGGCGCGCCGCAGTGAACACGCCACGCTCGAGGATTTCCAGCGTGTATTGCCGATAGGTCATACCGGCCGCTTCCGCGCAGGCCAGGCGCCGCAATGCGATTTCGCGCGGCGGCGTCTTCCACGCGCGTTTCACCGACCGCTTCCAGCACCACAGCCGCCAGGAAGCGTGCGGATCGTCCGGGTCCGGATAGGGCGGCGGGCCGGCGTTGTGGCCGATGCCGATGGCCGATGATGGTTCAAACGGAGTACCGAAGGACGTAGCGCGGAAGAGCGAAGCGTCTTCCACCGCCATCGAGACGGCGGAATCCGCTGCGCTTTTCCGCGCTATGAGGTTCCGTGAAACGCGGTCCCGCGAAACGTGGCTAGCAAGGGAACGGCGCCACCGCGACAACGCCCTACGCCGCCTTCGCCACTGCGCGTTTGGAGATGATGCCGACCAGGTGGGCGCGATACTCCGCGCTGGCATGGATGTCGCCGTTCATGCCATCCGCCGGCGTCTTGATGTTCGCCACGGCATCGGGCGCAAAATTCGCAGAGAGCGCTTGCTCCATGGCCTTTTGCCGGAACACGCCACCTTGCCCCGCGCCGGTCACCGCCACGCGCACGCCGTCCGCGAACTTCGCCACGAAGACGCCGACGATCGCATAGCGCGACGCGGGATTGCGGAACTTCTCGTATGCCGCCTTTTGCGGCACCGGGAACTCCACCGCGGTGATCAGTTCGTCCTGCTCCAGCGCGGTCGAGAACATGCCGGTGAAGAAATCATCTGCCTTGATGGAGCGCTTGTTGGTCTTGATCGTCGCGCCCAGCGCCAGCGCCGCCGCCGGATAGTCGGCGGCAGGATCGTTGTTGGCGATACTGCCGCCTATGGTGCCGCGATGCCGCACCGCGTCGTCGCCGATCATCCCGGCCAGCGCCGCCAACGCGGGGATTTTCGCCCCGAGATCCTTGCTGGTCGCGACGTCCGCGTGCCGGGTCATCGCACCGATGGTCACGCTGTCAGCGCCGACGGTGATCCCGGTCAGGCCCAGCTTCGCCAGGTCCACCACCACGGTCGGCCTGGCCAGCCGCTGCTTCAGCACGGGGATATAGGTCATGCCGCCGGCCAGCGCCTTGGCCTCCGGATCGCCTGCGAGGATCTTCGCCGCCTCGTCGAGGCTGCCCGGCTTTTGATAGGAGAAATCATACATCGTCCTGATTCCCTTCTATTCCGCCGCCATCGCGGGACGCGCGGATTGCATGATGGCCCACAGTTTCCCACCCGTCGCCGGCATGTCGAGATGCCTCACATTGTAGTCGCGCAGCGCGTCAACGAGGGCGTTGATCACCGCCGGTGGCGAGCCGATCGCCCCCACCTCGCCGCAACCCTTCACTCCCAGCGGGTTGTGCGTGCAGAGCGTGACCTCGGTGCCCACCTTGATGTTCGGCACGTCCCAGGCGCGCGGCATCGTGTAGTCCATGAACGAACCGGACAGGAGCTGCCCATCGGGCCCATATACCGCATTCTCCAGCAGCGCCTGGCCGATGCCCTGCGCGACGCCGCCCTGCACCTGGCCTTCGACGATCATCGGATTGATCACCCGCCCGACATCGTCCACCGCAACGAAAGTGACGACTTCCGGCACGCCCGTTTCCACGTCGACTTCCACTTCGCAGACGTGGCAGCCGGCTGGGAAGGTGAAGTTCTTCGGGTCGTAGAACGCGGTCTCCTCAAGCCCCGGCTCCAGTTCCTCGATCGGGTAGTTGTGCGGCACATAGGCGGCGAGCGAAATCTCGGTCAGGGATTTTGTCTTGTCCGTGCCTGCTACCGTAAACTTGTTGTCCTTGAACTCGATGTCGTCCACCGCCGCTTCCATCAGATGGGCGGCGATCTTCTTGCCCTTGGCGATGATCTTGTCCATCGCCTTCACCATCGCGGTGCCGCCGACCGCGAGGCTGCGGCTGCCATAGGTGCCCATGCCGAACGGGACCTTCCCGGTATCGCCGTGCACGATCTCCACCTGCTCCAACGGCACGCCGAGCTGGTCCACGACCAACTGCGCCATCGTGGTTTCGTGCCCCTGACCGTGGCTGTGCGCACCCGTGTAGACGGTGACGCTGCCAGTGGGGTGCACGCGGATATTGGCACACTCATAAAGGCCTGCGCGAGCGCCCAGCGAACCCACCACGGCGGACGGCGCGATGCCACACGCTTCGATGTAGGTAGAGACCCCGAGACCGCGCAGCTTGCCACGTGCCTTCGCCGCCGCGCGCCGCGCCTCGAAGCCACCAACATCAGCCGCCTTCAGCGCCGCGTCCAGCGTCGCCTGGTAGTTGCCGCTGTCATATTGCAGCGCGACCGGGGTTTGATAGGGGAAGGCATCCGGCGGAATGAAATTCTGCCGCCGCAATGCGATACGGTCCTTGCCGGTGTCGTGCGCGATCACGTCCACCAGGCGCTCGAGCAGGAAGGTGGCTTCCGGACGGCCGGCGCCGCGATAGGCATCCACCGGCACGGTGTTGGTGAACACCGCCTTGACCTCGCAGTAGATCAGCGGCGTCTTGTAAACTCCGGCGAGCAATGTGGCGTAGAGATAGGTCGGGATGCAGGGCGCGAAGGTGGACAGGTAGGCGCCCATATTGGCCAGCGTCGAGACGCGCAACGCCTGGAAATTGCCGTCGCCATCCAGCGCCATCTCGGCTGTTGTCACGTGGTCGCGGCCGTGCGCGTCGGTGATGAAGCTTTCGTTGCGCTCGGCCGTCCACTTCACCGGCCGCCGCAGCCTGCCGGCCGCCCAGGTGACGATCGCCTCCTCGGCATAGTGGTAGATTTTCGAGCCGAAACCGCCGCCGACATCCGGCGCCACCACACGCAGCTTGTTCTCCGGGATGTGCAGCACGAACGCGCCCATCAACAGCCGGATCACATGCGGGTTCTGGCTGGTGGTGTAGAGCGTGTAATCGCCGCTGGAGCGGTCGCACTCGCCGACCGCGGCACGCGGCTCCATCGCATTCGGCACCAAGCGGTTGTTGGTCAGCTCCAGCTTCACCACCTTGGCCGCCTTGGCAAACGCGTCGTCCACCACGGCCTTGTCGCCGAGATGCCAGTCGTAGCACAGGTTCCCGGCGGCATCGTCGTGCACCAGCGCGGCGCCCGGCTTCAGCGCATCATGCATCGTCGCCATCGCCGGCAGGTCCTGGTAGTCGACTGCCAGCAGCTCCGCCGCGTCCTTCGCCTGCTGCTTCGTTTCGGCGATCACCACCGCAACAGGATCGCCGACATGGCGCACCTTGCCGACCGCCAGTACCGGATGGGCCGGCTCCGCCATTGGCGAGCCGTCCTTGTTGTGGATCTGCCAGCCGCAGGGCAGGCCGCCGATATTCTCCGCCGCCATGTCGGGGCCAATGTACACCGCCACCACACCCGGCGACTTTGCCGCCGCCGTCGTGTCGATGCGCGCGATGTTCGCATGCGGCCGGTCCGCGCGCTTGATCACCGCGTAGAGCTGGCCGGGGCGGTTGATGTCGTCCACATAGTTGCCGCGTCCGCTCAGGAAGCGCGCATCCTCTCTGCGGCGAACCGACGCACCAATGCCGTCGAATGCCATCGCGTTTCTCCCAGGTTCTTTCGTTGGGCGCTTATTCCGCTGCGGCCGGCATGGACTTGCCATGCATCAGTGGCCACGCGGCAGCGATCGCCTTGACGATATTATGGTAGCCTGTGCAACGGCAGAGATTGCCTTCCAGACCCTCGCGAATCTGCTTTTCGGTCAGGCCGTCGGGATGCGAATTCACCAGGTCGATCGCCGACATCACCATGCCCGGCGTACAGAACCCGCATTGCAGGGCGTGATGCTCGCGGAACATCTCCTGCATCGGATGCAGCGTGCCGTCCGCCGCTGCCAGGCCTTCGATCGTGGTGATCTGGTTACCATCGACCTGCAAGGCCAGGATGGTGCAGGACTTGATCGATTCTCCGTTCATATGCACCACGCAGGCGCCGCACTGGCTGGTGTCGCAGCCGACATGGGTGCCGGTCAATCCGAGCTTCTCGCGCAGTAATTCGACGAGCAAGGTGCGGGCCTCGACCTCGGCCGTGTGCTGCTTGCCGTTGACCGTCAGCGTTACCTGAGGCATCCGACCTCCCCTTCATCCTCGCGTGTTGCAACAGGTCTGGCCGCCACGCCGGGCGGATCAGTTGCGCCGGAGTGTGGTCGCGCCGCTGGCACGCGGTCAAGCGGGTGCGGGCGGCCGGGCGGGCCAGACGGTGAGGAGGCCTGCTGCACCGTTGCTTCCCGGCCCTGGCTTCCCGACCCTGGCTTCCCGGGTGAACGCACCTTGCGCGCATCGGGCGCTTCTCCGAGCGGATTGTTTGGGCAAAACCGTCGGCACAGGCCGATTTTGGGCCGATTTGCGCCTTGCTCCCGCGCCGCTGCGTCCCTACGCTGCACTGCGGCATGGTTGCCAAGGGTCGGCCCCGCACGGCATAACAGCCGTTTGCCACCGCGTAAGACCCCGCCTCCGGCCACGACCCGGGACAGAGACCGACATGGAAATAGTTGCGAAGCAAGGCCTGTACGACCCCTGCAACGAGCATGATGCCTGCGGCGTCGGCTTTGTCGTGAATATCAAGGGCCGAAAGTCGCACGACCTGATCCGACAGGGGCTGAAAATCCTGGTCAATCTCGACCATCGGGGTGCCGTCGGCGCCGATCCGCTGGTCGGTGACGGTGCCGGCTGCCTGATCCAGATGCCGGACCGGCTGCTGCACGACTGGGCCGACAAGGCGGGCAAGCGTCTGCCGCAGCCAGGTCGTTATGCCGTTGCGATGTGCTTCCTGCCGCGGGACCAGCGCGCGCGGGAATACGCCGAGAAGCTGATCGGCGACGTGGTATCGCGCGAGGGCCAGACCTTGCTCGGCTGGCGGGACGTGTCGACCGACCTGAGCGGTCTCGGCCGCCGCGTGGTCGAGACCATGCCGGTGATTCGCCAGGCCATCATTACCGCCAGCGCCGCGATCAAGGACCAGGACGCATTCGAGCGGAAGATCCTCGCGATCCGCAAGCAGATCCTCAACAACGTCCGTACACTGGAGGACAAGCGGCACCTGCCCGGGCTGGGCGATCTCTACATGCCGTCGTTTTCCACCCGCACCGTGGTATACAAGGGCCTGTTGCTCGCGCCACAGGTGGAGTCCTTCTATGAGGACCTGCGCAACCCACTGACCGAATCGGCGCTGGCGTTGGTGCATCAGCGCTTTTCCACCAATACATTTCCGTCCTGGAAGCTGGCGCACCCGTATCGCTTCCTGGCGCACAACGGCGAGATCAATACCGTCCGCGGCAACGTCAACTGGATGTATGCCCGCCGCCGCTCGATGGAATCCGCATTGCTCGGCGCCGATCTGGACAAGATGTGGCCGTTGATCCCGCACGGCCAGTCGGACACCGCCTGCATCGACAATGCGTTGGAGATTCTCGTCGCCGGCGGCTACTCGCTCGCCCATGCGATGATGATGCTGATCCCGGAGGCGTGGGCGGGCAATCCGCTGATGAATGCCGATCGCAAGGCATTCTATGAGTACTATGCCGCGCTGATGGAGCCCTGGGATGGCCCCGCCGCCATCGCCTTCACCGACGGCCGGCAGATCGGCGCCACGCTGGACCGCAATGGTTTGCGCCCCGCGCGCTATGTCGTTACCGACGACGACCATGTGATCATGGCCTCGGAAGCCGGTGTGCTGCCGGTGCCTGAGGAGCGCATCGTTCATAAATGGCGGCTCCAGCCGGGCAAGATGCTGCTGATCGACCTGGTGGAAGGCCGCATCATCGCCGACGACGAGATCAAGACCAGGCTCGCCGCCGCGCATCCCTATGCCGAATGGTTGAAGGACACGCAGTTCCGGCTGGAGGAGCTGCCCGATCCGGCCGAGCGTAGCGCTCTGCCGCGGCCCAACGACATCGAGACGCTGCTGCGCCACCAGCAGGCCTTCGGCTACACGCAGGAGGACATCCAGTTCTTCCTGGAGCCGATGGCGAACGAAGCCGACGATCCGCTCGGCTCGATGGGCACCGACACGCCGATTGCCGTGCTCTCCGACAAGCCGAAGCTGCTGTACAACTACTTCAAGCAGAATTTTGCGCAGGTCACCAACCCGCCGATCGATCCGATCCGCGAGGAGCTGGTGATGTCGCTGGTCTCCATCATCGGACCGCGCCCCAACCTGCTCGGCCACAATGCCGGCAATCACTATCGGCTGGAAGTATCGCAGCCGATCCTGACCAACGTTGATCTGGAGAAGATCAAGTCGATCGACAGTCTGGAAGTAGGTGCGTTCAAGGCGGCGACGATCGACACGACGTGGCCGGCGACCGAAGGCGCCGAAGGCATGCGGCGTGCCGTGGAGCGTATTTGTCGCGAAGCAACTGACGCGGTGCTGGCCGACCAGAACATCCTGATCCTGTCGGATCGCACCGTGGGGCCGCACCGCATCCCGGTGCCGGCGTTGCTCGCGACCGGCGCGGTGCACCATCACCTGATCCGCCAGGGTCTGCGCGACCAGGTCGGGCTGGTGGTGGAAAGCGGCGAGCCGCGCGAGGTGCACCATTTCTGCGTGCTCGCCGGCTATGGCGCCGAGGCGATCAACCCGTATCTCGCTTTCGATACGCTGGAGCAAATACGCGTACAAAACGGACTGCCGCTGAAGGCGTATGAGGTTCAGAAGAATTATATCAAGGCGATCGGCAAGGGACTTCTGAAGGTGATCTCCAAGATGGGGATCTCCACCTACCAGTCCTATTGCGGCGCGCAGATCTTCGATGCTGTGGGGCTGTCGTCCGAGCTGGTGGCGCAGTGCTTCACCCGCACCGCCACTACCATCGAGGGTGTCGGCTTCCTGGAGATCGCGCAGGAAGCGGTTCACCGCCATATGAATGCCTATGACGCCAACCCGGTATACCAGGACATGCTGGATGTCGGCGGCGACTACGCATTCCGCCTGCGTGGCGAAGCCCATGCCTGGACGCCGGACACCGTCGGCAAGCTTCAGCATGCCGTGCGCGGCAGCAGTCCTGGGACATTCCGGGAATATACCACAATCATCAACGAGCAAAGCGTGCGGCACCTGACCATCCGCGGCCTGATGCAACTGCATTCCGCGGAAACCCCGGTGCCGTTGGAGGAAGTCGAGCCCACGGCCACTATCGTGAAGCGTTTTGCCACTGGCGCGATGAGCTTCGGCTCGATCTCGCGCGAGGCGCATACCACGCTGGCGATCGCGATGAACCGGATTGGCGGCAAGTCTAACACGGGCGAGGGGGGCGAGGAATCCGATCGCTACAAGCCGCTGCCGAACGGCGATTCCATGCGTTCGGCGATCAAGCAGGTGGCATCGGGACGGTTTGGCGTGACCGCCGAATACCTGGTGAATGCCGACGATCTACAGATCAAGATGGCGCAGGGCGCCAAGCCGGGCGAAGGCGGCCAGTTGCCCGGCCGCAAGGTCGACAAGAACATCGCCCGTGTGCGCTATTCCACGCCGGGTGTCGGGCTGATTTCGCCACCACCGCATCACGACATCTACTCGATCGAGGATCTGGCGCAGCTCATCCACGACCTGAAAAACGCCAATCCGAAGGCGCGGGTATCGGTGAAGCTGGTATCTGAAGTGGGCGTGGGCACCGTGGCCGCGGGCGTTTCCAAGGCGCGCGCGGATCACGTGACGATCTCCGGTTTCGAAGGCGGCACTGGCGCATCGCCCCTCACGTCGCTGACGCATGCGGGTTCTCCATGGGAGATCGGGCTGGCCGAGACGCAACAGACTCTGGTGCTGAACGGCCTGCGCGGCCGGATTGCGGTGCAGGTGGATGGCGGGCTGCGCACGGGTCGTGACGTGGTGATCGGCGCATTGCTGGGCGCGGACGAATTCGGCTTCTCCACCGCACCGCTGATCGCGGCTGGCTGCATCATGATGCGCAAATGTCATCTGAACACTTGCCCGGTGGGAATTGCGACGCAGGACCCGGAGCTGCGGGCCAAGTTCACTGGTACCCCGGAGCATGTCATCAACTTCTTCTTCTATATTGCGGAGGAAGTGCGTGAGCTGATGGCGCAGCTTGGTTTTCGCAGCTTCGCCGAAATGGTCGGACGGGTGGACCGCCTCGATGCGCGGCAGGCTGTCGAGCATTGGAAGGCAAAGGGTGTCGATCTGTCGCAGATCCTGTATCAGGTCGTGCCAAAGCAGGGTGTGGCGATCCATAATTGCGAGAGACAGGACCATCACCTGGATCGCGCGCTCGACAACGTGTTCATCGCGGCGGCAAAGCCGGCGCTGGAGCGCGGCGAGCCGGTGCGCATCGAGCATGATATCCGCAACGTCAACCGCACCGTCGGCACCATGCTGTCCGGCGAAGTGGCGAAGCGCCACGGCCATGCCGGACTGCCGGACGACACCATTGCGATCAACCTGCGCGGCACGGCGGGCGGCAGCTTCGGCACGTTCCTGGCGCACGGCATCACGCTGAACCTGACTGGTGACGCCAACGACTATGTTGGTAAGGGGCTATCGGGAGGGCGCGTGGTGGTGCGTCAGCCGCCGGAGGCGAACCGGGATCCGCTGGAAAACATCGTCGTCGGCAACACCGTGCTGTATGGCGCGATCGCCGGCGAGGCGTATTTCAACGGCGTCGCCGGCGAGCGCTTCGCGGTGCGCAACTCCGGCGCCGTTGCGGTGGTGGAAGGCTGCGGCGATCACGGCTGCGAATACATGACCGGAGGCGTGGTGGTGGTGCTGGGCGCCACGGGCCGCAACTTCGCCGCGGGCATGTCGGGCGGCATCGCCTATGTCTATGACGAGCAGGCGCAGTTCAAGAAGCTGTGCAACCTGACGGCTGTCGATCTGGAACCGATCGCGCCGCCTGAACTCGGCATCGCCGATCCCTCCGGCCGACCGCGCCAGCGTGCAGTGAATGTCGAGGACAACGGCATGGGTGATCCGCTGCGCTACGACGCCGAGCGCCTGAAGATCCTGGTTGAGCGTCATCTGTTGTTCACTGGCAGCACGCGGGCTCGTGAGCTGCTGGACGACTGGGAGAACGCGCTGTCGCGTTTTGTGAAAGTCGTGCCGCGCGATTACCGCCGCGCATTGCTCGATCTGCGGGCGGAGAAGGAAGCCGCCGAGACGGTCGCGGCGGAGTAGCGGGGCAGAAGACTCCCTCTCCTTGCGGGCTTGGGCCGCGAAGCGGACCAAGGTTGGGGGGAGGGATGCCGACAATCGAAGGTCTGGAGTTCGACGCTCCTATCGCCCGATCCTTGGTCCGCTTCGCGGCCGAAGCTCGCAAGGAGAGGGGGCAGTCACTGTGTGTGCGGAGACATTATTGTAATGGCCAACCCGACCGGCTTTTTAGAAATCGAACGCCAGGACCGCGGCTACGAGAAGCCGGACGTCCGGCGCCATACCTGGAAGGAATTCGTCAGGCCGATGGCCGCGGAGCAGGTGTCCCGCCAGGCTGCGCGGTGCATGGATTGCGGAATTCCGTTCTGCCATCAGGGTTGTCCCGTTAACAACATGATCCCGGACTGGAACAACCTGGCGTATCGCGATCAGTGGCGCCAGGCGCTGACCGTGTTGCACTCGACCAACAATTTCCCGGAGTTCACCGGCCGTGTATGTCCGGCCCCATGCGAGGCCGCCTGCACGCTGAACATCGACGATAACCCGGTTACGATCAAAACCATCGAATGCAGCATTGTCGATCGCGGCTGGGCGGAGGGATGGATCGCGCCGCTGCCGCCGGCCCGCACCACCGGCAAGCGGATCGCGGTGGTGGGTTCCGGACCGGCGGGGCTCGCCTGCGCGCAGCAGCTTGCGCGCGCCGGCCATGACGTGACGGTGTTCGAGAAGAGCAATCGCATCGGCGGGTTGCTGCGCTACGGCATCCCGGACTTCAAAATGGAAAAGCACCTGATCGATCGCCGTATCGGGCAGATGGAAGCGGAGGGCGTCACCTTCCGTCCCGGTGTGGAGATCGGCGCCGGAGCGATCACCGTCGATTCGTTGCTGGACGATCATGATGCCGTCGTGCTGGCCGGCGGCGCCGAGTGGCCGCGCGACCTGCCGGTGCCGGGGCGCGAACTGGACGGTGTGCATTTCGCCATGGACTACCTCACGCAGCAGAACAAGCGTGGTGCGGGCGATTCCGAGGCACATGCCGCGTCGGGCGGCACTATCACCGCCGCGGGCAAGCATGTCGTGGTGATCGGCGGCGGCGACACCGGCTCCGACTGCATCGGCACCGCGTTTCGCCAGGGCGCGGCCTCGGTGATGCAGCTCGAGATTCTGCCGAAGCCGCCGGTGCGGGAGAACAAGGCGCTGACCTGGCCCGATTGGCCGCTGAAGCTGCGTTCGTCGCACGCGCATGAGGAGGGGGCCGAACGCGACTGGGCCGTGGTGACGAAGCGCTTCGCGGGCAGCGACGGCAAGGTCGCGGCATTGGAAGGCACCCGCGTCGATTGGGTCAAGGGCGATGACGGGCGGATGCAGATGCGCGATATCCCGGGTGGCGATTTCAGCCTGAGGGCGGATCTCGTGTTGCTGGCGATGGGATTCCTTGGTCCGCGCCGGCCCGGGATGCTGGAGAAAGCAGGGCTCGAGCTGGATGGCCGCGGCAATGTGGCGGCCAACACGGTGGACTACCGCACCTCGATGGAGCAAGTGTTCGCTGCCGGCGACATGCGGCGTGGCCAGTCGCTGGTGGTATGGGCCATCCGCGAAGGCCGCCAATGCGCGCGGGCTGTGGACGCGTTCCTGATGGGAACCAGCCTGCTTCCGGCCTGAACGCGCTATTCCGCCTGCGAACGCTTCTCCGTCACGTCCTTCCGCCGCGCGCGGTCGTGCAATTGCCGCCGGGCGATGTCGAATGCGTCACGGATCGCCAGTTGCAGGTCGTCGTGCATGTGGTTTCTGGCGGGGTCGCGGTTCACCACGATGGAACCGCCGGGCAGGGTCAGATCAAGATGCACGCGATACAGTCGGCCTAAATGATTCTGCGGGTGCACGCAATCAAGGACGGCGCGGCAGGCACTGATGCGATGGCCGAAATGCACCAGCTCGGCGGCCCGCTCGCGCACCAGCGTTTCGGCTGCCGCGGACGATTCCATGTTGCGGAATGCAAGTTGTACGGGGAATGACATCATGGCCTCCAATCGCCTCCGATCGCGAATCCTATCGGTCTGGCGGTTGGTGGCTTTGATCTCGATCAAACGCCGGTGCCTGGACACCAGCCCATGCGTCGCCGTTCAATCGCAGCCGAGAACCGGGGAGCCACCGTTATGTTCGTGTTGAACGACCTGCCGCCATCGATCGATCTCGCCTTGCTCGACAGGCTGCGTGAGGCGGAGCCCGCGACGATCGGCCATTTCCGCCACGTCGGCTTCATGGACCCCGGTATTCGCGCGCTGCTGCCCCAGTATCGGCGCATTGCCGGCACCGCGGTAACGGTGCGTTGTTACGGCGCCGATACCGCCATCGTTCACTATGCATTGGGCAAACTGCGGCCGGGCGACGTGCTGGTGCTGGACCGTGCCGGCGACACGCGCCATGCAGCGTGCGGCGGCGGCGTGGCCTTCGCGGCGCGTGAGGCCGGCTGCGTCGGCATCATCATCGACGGGCCGGCGACCGATGTGCAGGAGATTCGCGAATACGGGATGCCGGTGTGGGCGCGAGGGCTGTCCGTGGTGACCGGCAAACGGCAGTTCGAACACGGCGAGTTCTGCATTGCCGTCTCGTGCGGCGGCGTCGCGGTGGAACCGGGCGACGCGGTCCTGGCGGACGAGAACGGCGTGCTGGTGATGAAGCCGCACGAGATCGCCGCGGCGGCGGAACGCGCCGTAGCGATGCAGCAGGCGGAGCAAACCACGTTGGCACGGCTGCGAAACGGCGAGAAGCTGCCGGATTTCAATGGCACGAACCAGCGCATCGCGGAGATCGTGGCGCAGCAGGGCTGACACCACCCGACCATGGCAAGTTGCCATGTCATTGCGAGACCAGAAGGGTAGCAGCAATCCAGGTCGAGTGGCGCATGGCTCGTCCAAGCACCCTCTGGTGGGATTGCTGCGGCCCTTCCAGCGTCAAAATGACCCTCGGGCGTACTATTCCGCCGCTGCCGGCACCTGCTCCGTGTTCTGGAACCGCGCGAGCAAGCGCGCTTCCGTTGCCTTCACCTGCGCGACGCTCTGCTGCTTGATGTGGCCGTATCCCCGGATGCGTTCCGCGGCGCCGGCGAGTTCGATCGCCAGCGCGTGATTGGCCGGCGTGACGTTGGCAATGACCGCGCGCACCAGCGATTCATACTCGCCGATCAGCCGCCGCTCCATCCGGCGTTCCGCGGTGTGGCCAAATGGATCCAGCATGGTGCCGCGCAGCCGCTTGAACTTCGCCAGCAGGCGGAGCATGGTCAGCAGCCACGGGCCATAAGTCTGCTTGATCAGCCGCCCCGTCGCCGGATCCCGCTTGGCGAGCAATGGCGGGGCTAGGTTGAACTCGAGGCGGTACTTGCCTTCGAACTGTGCTTCCAGACTGTGGCGGAACGCCGGGTCGGCATATAGCCGCGCGACCTCGTATTCGTCCTTGTAGGCCATCAGCCGATATAGCGTGCGCGCGACGGTTTCGGCGAGGCCCGTCATGCCTTTCAGGCGGCCGCTTTCCGTCACCGCGACCGACTGCACCACGGCGCGATAGCGCGCTGCGTAGGCTGCATCCTGATATTGAGTCAGCAGTTGTGCACGATGCTCCACCAGGGCGCCGAGGTCTTCGATCGGCGCGGGCGCCGTGCGGATCGCCGGCCGGGCGGCATCTTCGACGAAGGCAGGGTCGGCGGCGGCTCGCCGTCCCCAGGCGAAGGTCTCCTGGTTCTTCGCCACCGCTACACCGTTCAGCGCAATCGCTTGCATGATTGCGTCCAGGCTGAGTGGGATCAGGCCCTTCTGGAACGCATAGCCTAACAAAAACAGGTTGGTGGCGATTGAATCCCCAAGCAAGGCCGTTGCCATTGTGGTAGCCGCAACGAAATCGGCATTGCCGGTGCCCACCGCGTCGCGAACGCGACGCTGCATCGCCGCTTCCTGAAAGTCGATCTCATTGTTGCTGACAAAGCTCGCAGTCGGTGTCACTGTACTGTTCAGGACCGCGCGTGTGACGCCATGTTCCATTGCGGCGAAGGCTTCGGCGCTTGTGGCAACCACCATGTCGCAGGCGAGCACCAGCCGCGCCGCCCCAGGGACGATGCGCGAGGCATGAATCTCTTCCGGAGTGGCGGCGATGCGCACGTGGCTCATCACCGCGCCGTTCTTCTGCGACAGGCCAGTGGAATCAAGGACAGTACAGCCTTTGCCTTCCAAATGCGCGGCCATGCCGAGCAAGGCACCAATGGTGATGACGCCGGTGCCACCGATGCCGGTGACCAGGATACCGTACGGTTTCTCGATCGGCAGCGGATTGGGCGCCGGCAGGCCCTCCGCCGGGTTGACATCCTTCTGCCGCGCCGGCGGCTTCGCCTTGCGCGGTGCGCCGCCATGGATGGTGACGAAGCTGGGACAGAAGCCCTTCAGGCAGGAAAAGTCCTTGTTGCACGCGGACTGGTCGATACGCCGCTTGCGGCCCAGTTGGGTTTCCACTGGCTGCACCGAAACGCAATTGGATTGCGTGGAGCAATCGCCGCAGCCTTCGCACACGGCTTCGTTGATGAAGACGCGCTTCTGCGGGTCGGGGAACGTGCCGCGTTTGCGGCGGCGGCGCTTTTCTGCGGCGCAGGTCTGGTCGTAGACCAGGATGGTGAGGCCCGGTGTTTCGCGCAGTTCGCGCTGTACCGTGTCGAGCTCGTCACGATGTCGGATATCCGTGCCGGGCGGGAAGCCGGTATCGGGCGCATATTTGTTGGGTTCGTCGGAGACCACGACGATCTTGCGCGCACCCTCCGCGGCGACCTGTCGTGCGATCTGCGGCACGGTCAGGCCGCCTTCCACGCGCTGCCCGCCAGTCATTGCGACAGCGTCATTGAACAGGATTTTGTAGGTGATGTTGACGCCGGATACGGCGGCGGCGCGGATGGCAAGCAATCCGCTATGTGAATAGGTTCCGTCGCCGATATTCTGGAAGACGTGGTTCTCGGTGGTAAAGGGTGCCTGGCCGATCCAGGCGGCGCCTTCGCCGCCCATGTGGCTCCAGAGATGCGTGCGGCGCTCCGGCATAAAGATAGTCAGCGAGTGGCAGCCGATGCCCGCCAGCGCGCGGCTCCCGTCCGGCACATTGGTTGAAGTGTTGTGGGGACAGCCGGAGCAAAAATAAGCGCCACGTGTGATCAGCGGCGGCAGCCTGGCGGCGCGGGTTTCCAGTTCGCGCAGGCGCGCGATGCGTTGCTCCAGTGCCGGCATGGCGACACCGAGACGCAGCAGCCTTTCGGCAATCACTCGGGCGATGAGGATCGGGGATTGTTCGCCTTCGCTGGGCAGCAGGGCGTTGCTGTCCTCGTTTTGCTTGCCGATCAGGCGCGGATGTTGCGGCAGGTTGAAGAGTACCTTAGCGAACTGGTCTTCGATGAAGCCGCGCTTCTCCTCCACCACCAGCAGTTCGGTCAGACCGCTGGCGAAACGGCGCGCGCCGAGCGTTTCCAGTGGCCATGCCAAGCCGATCTTGTATAGCCGGATGCCGAGCGCTGCGGCATCTTCGTCGGTAAGTCCCAATTCGTCCAACGCCTCAAGCACGTCGAGGTAGGACTTGCCGGCCGCGGCAATGCCAAGCCTCGGCTCACGCGGCTCGATGGTGACGCGATCCAGCGCATTGGCGCGCGCGAACGCCGCCACCGCCGCCATCTTTGCTCCGTGCAGCCGCTTCTCCTGCTCCAGCGGCGGATCGGGGCGGCGGATGTTCAGCCCACCCTCGGGCATTGCGAAATCGGTGGGGATCACGATCTCGGGCCGCGCATTGTCCACCGCGACGGAGCCCGAGGTTTCCACCGTCTGCCCGACCGCCTTGAATCCCACCCAGCAGCCGGAGAAGCGCGACAAGGCAAACCCAAGCAAGCCGAAATCGAGATAATCCTGCAACGTCGCCGGATTTAGAATCGGCATCATCGCGGCGGCCATGATTTGCTCGCTTTGATGCGCGAGCGTGGAGGAGTTGGCGCCGTGGTCGTCGCCCATGATCGCCAGCACGCCGCCATGTCGTGATGTGCCAGCGGCGTTCGCGTGCTTGAACACGTCGCCGCAACGATCGACGCCAGGCCCCTTGCCGTACCATATGCCGAATACGCCATCGACGGTGGCGCCGTCGAACAACCCGACCTGCTGGCTGCCCCAGAGCGAGGTGGCGGCCATGTCCTCATTCAATCCGGGATTGAAGCGGATGTTGTGTTTCTCCAGGAAAGCACGCGCGCCATGCAGCGCGGTGTCGTAGCCGCCGAGCGGCGAGCCGCGATAGCCGGAGATGAAGCCGCCGGTGTTCTGCCCGGCCGCCTTGTCGCGCGCCTGCTGCATCAGCGGCAGCCGCACCAGCGCCTGGATGCCGGTGAGGTACACGCGGCCTGTTTCCAGTGCGTATTTGTCGTCGAGGCTGACGTTCGCCAGTGTCACCGATGCCCCACTCCTGTTATCGGTGTGCCAGCATGCCGCCGATGGCGTCGCTACGCAAAGCCGCAGAGGGCGACGCGCTCATATCACTCCGCGAACGCGGTGTTGGCGCATCCCGGAAACTGGCGCAAATCGTATCATATAAACCCGCTACGGCCGAACCCGCTATGGCCGGTTACTCGGCCGCCGCCCGATACCGCCGCGCATAGGCCAGCAGCGCGCCATCGTCCACCGGCTCGATGGGTGTGAAGTCGCGATGCGCGATCCAGTCTGGGCGGGTCGGCGTGCGGATGTAGTTGGAAACCGCGTTCAGCGTCAGGTACACGATCTTGCGAGGATACGGCGTGATGTTCGGCGCCGACCCGTGCACCAGGTTACCGTGGAACAACAGCAGGCCGCCTGGCCGGCCGGTGGGTGCGACAATGCCGCCTTTCTGCACCAGCCGTGTCACCGTGTCCTCATCCAGCGTCCATAGCGGGTAGGAGGTGGTGGTGGTGTCATGCTCTGCCGACAATACACCGTGCGTGTGGCTGCGGGGGACCAGCATGAGCGGACCGTTGATCGGCATCACCTCGTCCAGGAACACGGCGATGTTCATCGCTCGCGGCTCTGGCATTCCGTCGTCGCGCGCCCAGGTGCCGTAATCCTGGTGCCACTGCCACACATCGCCGGTGAACGATGCCTTCGCGTTGATCTTGTATTGGTGCATGTACACTTGCTCGCCGAACAATTGCTCGACGGGCCGGATCATCCGCGGATGGCGGCCGAGCAAGCCGAACGCCTCGTTATAGAGATGCGCGGCGAAGGCGGTGCGCGGTGCGCCCGATTTCTCCCGCCAGATCTCGGGCCGGTCCTGGCGATAGATCTGGGCGGCCTCGTCGCGCAGCACCGCGGCTTCTTCTTCGGTGAAGGTCTCCGGCAGGAACAGCCAGCCTTCGTGCTGGAACTGCTTCACCTGTTGCGGGTTCAACATGGGCGGATACCTCCCAAACCTGTGTTCAATTGTAGAACTGGTAGCGCGGCACGGGCCGGATCTGCTTGCTCAGGTTCGGCAGCTTATAGAAGCTGCTGGCGAACCCGCCTGCGTCAAAATACGGCTCGATGCCACGGAACTCCGGGTCGTTGAAATAGCCGGGCACCGAGGTCGCCGGGCAGTAATGCGTCACGCAGGACATGCGCGAGGTTTCTTCGGGCAGGGTGCGTGGATGACTGCGGTGCACCAGGTCGGCGGTCCAGAAGAAAACGTCGCCCTTTTTCGCCAGGAAACGCCCGTAGGCAAGCTGCCGCGCCTGGCAAGCGGCTGCCAGATCGCGCGCATAGGCCTTTTGGTCGTAGCCGTCGTGGTACTTGGTCTTGCCGTCGTTGAACATGAAGTGCGGCAGGCGATGGCTGCGGTCATAATAGGCCAGTTCGCCGCTGCCCTCCACGATGTCCTCCAAGGCGATCCAGCTTGCGACCAGCAGAGTGGGCGTATCCACCACCACCACGGATGTGTCCTGGTGCCATAAGTGGCCGTTGGAGCGCTGGAACAGGAGCTGCTGGAACGCCAGCACCTTGGCCTGGAAAACCAGGGTGAGGAAGCGCGTGAGCTTCGGATGCATGCAGACGTGACGTGACGACTGCAGGTTCACGTACAAATCGAACAGACTTTCGTAACTGTCTGGCTGTTTGCCGTTCAGCTTCTGCTCTCGGCCGCCGCGGAAATCGGTGGTGGCGAACATTCCTGGCAGCTCGTGTAGCTTGTGGATGTCGTTCACGAACGTATCCACGAGATGTGGCTCGATGGCTTGCGGCATGATCAGCCAACCGTGATCGGCGAATTGTGCTAGGTTGTCGGCGTCGAGTTGGGTGATGAAGCCGGTCGCTGCCAGGGCGCGCAGATGGGTCATCCAGTTCGGACGGTCCGTCCAGAGGGCGGGCAGGGTGACGTCGGGCTTGAACGCACCGGGCATCGAGGGGGGTCCTGTTGAGGCGCCGCGGCGGGCGGCCGGGGATTAACGAACCAGCTAGTTCACGGCCGCCGCAACCAACCAGTTCGTCCACCGCCGGGCAGTTTGCACCAATTGTAGCTCCGGCGCACCTGCTGCGCGCTATGTCGTGCCGTACAGCCGGTCGCCGGCGTCGCCCAGACCCGGCCGGATGTAGCCGTGCGAGTCCAGCCCGCGGTCCAACGCGGCCGTGCAGACCGTCACGTCCGGATGCGCTCCGTGCAGCAGCGCCAGGCCCTCCGGCGCGGCAAGCAAGCAGGCGACGCTGACCTGCGTCACGCCCGCCTGCTTGAGGCGTGAGACGCAGGCGGCGACTGATCCGCCGGTGGCCAGCATCGGATCCAGCACGATGCAGAATCGCTCGGCCACATCCTCCGGCAGCTTCATGTAGTATTGCACTGGCTGCAGCGTCGCGGGATCGCGGTACAGCCCGATATGGCCGACGCGTGCGGAAGGCAGCAGGTCGAGCATGCCGTCGAGCATGCCGTTGCCAGCACGCAATATCGACACCAGGCACAATTTCTTGCCCGCCAGCAGGGGCGCGGTGGTGGTTTCCAGCGGCGTCTCGATGGTGACGGCCTGGAGCGGCAGATTGCGCGTCAGCTCATAGGCCATCAGCATGCCGAGTTCGCGGGCAAGCTGACGGAACGCGGCCGTGCTGGTGTCCTTGCGGCGCAGTAATGTCAGCTTGTGCTGCACCAGCGGATGGTCGAGCACGATGGCCTCCGGCATGGTCCTGTCCCCCGCTGCATGGATCACGGTTGCACCATGTTCGTGAAAAGCGATTTCGGCTAGGCCCTTATGCGCACAACCGACTCACCTATGATGCCACCCCAGCCAGCTAACGCGGCTTGTATGGTTCGCCCCGAGCGAGTTAACGCGCCTTGGCGCGAACGATGAGTTCGGCAAGCCGACAGGCTCATGCGCGATCGCTTGCTCCAGGCACGCGTGCCTGGGTGCGGCTGCCCTCGGGCCGGCGGCTCGATCTGCTGGACCCGACCCCGTTTGACTGGGCGGACGAGGACCTCGCCTTGGGGTTGGCGCGCACCTATCGTTGGGGCGGGCACTCCGCCTGGCCGCTGCCGTTGTCGGTGGCCCAGCACAGCCTGCTGGTATTGGCCTTGCGCCGCGCCCGCAGCCTCACCGGCCTGTCCGATGCCACCGCGCGGCGGGAACTGCTGCATGACGCGGACGAAGGCTTGCTGGGGTTCGACCCGATCTCGCCGCTGAAGCCTTTTCTTGGCGCGGGATACGCGGCGTTGGCTGCGCGGCTGCAGGCGGCGATCGCACAGCGGTACATGCTCGACAAATGGCAGGCGCAGGACCGCCGCGCGCACAAGCAGGCGGATCGGATTGCTGCGGCATCGGAGGCGGTGCATGTCGTGGGCTGGAGTGCCGAGGAAGTGCGGCGCGTGCTGCGCATCACGGAGCAAGCGGTGGATGTCGATCCACTCGCCGGTTGGTTCGGTACCGCATCATGGCAACCATGGGATGCCGCGGTGGCTGCCGAGCGTTTCCTGCACGTACTGCACGCCCTGTCGCCAAAAGCTTAGCACTGCCCTACCGGATAATCGCTTCGCTCGCAGTCCTCGCAATGACGGCGGACCGCTCGCAATGACCGGTGGGCGCGACGGGAGGTGGCATCCGTCTCCGGCCAACCTCCCGCTGTCACCCCAGCGCATCGGCAAGCACCCGTCTCGCCTCGATCACCCGCGGCAGCGCCTGCGCTGGCGGCATGTCAAGCGGCGCGGCAATGTTGAGATGCGTCACGCCCGCTGCCTGAAGCACCTTTGCCACGGCAATCCACGCCGCGGGCCCGTCGTCACCGGCAACCAGCGGCCCACGCACCATCATCGTCTGCGGGTCGCGCCCCGCTTCCTGCATGTACCGCCGCAACCGCGGCAGATGCGGCGTGGGATCGCCCATCGACATCCATCCATTGGCCAGCCGTGCGACGCGACGCAACGCCGGCTCACCCGTTTCTGAACCGAACCAGATCGGGATCGCCGGCACTCCGGCGCGATTGAGCCCGACATTCTCGAGCGTGTGGTACTGCCCGTCGAACGTCACATAGGGCTGCGACCACAGCAGCTTCAGCACGCGCACCTGCTCTTCGATCCGCCGGCCACGGTCGCGGAAGTTCTGTCCCAGCGCCGCGTATTCCGCCGCATTCCAGCTCAATCCGACGCCCAAAGCGAACCGGCCGCCGCAGATCAGAGCCAGCTCCGCGGCTTGCTTGGCGACCAGCACTGTCGGCCACGCAGGCAGGATCAGAATGCCGGTGATGAAGCGCAGCCGGCGTGTGGCGGCCGCAAGGAAGCTGAAGGTGACGAACGGATCGTAGAACGGCCCGGCATATTGCCGGCTCGGCCGCTGCGGATGGGTGCCCGCGGGCTGCGCCATGACGTGGCCGCTGGTGGAGGTGAAGTCGAAGCCGGCAGCCTCCAAGGCGGCGGCGTAATCCGTCGCCGCGTTGGGGTCGGCAAAGGCGGTGATCGGCAGCGCGCTCCCGTATTGCATGGCGTGACCTCGGTTTGCCTGGGCAGTGTGTTGCCAAGCGCCGCGGCATGACAATGCCGCGCCTGCGCGGATGGTCCGCTGCTGCCTGCATGGCCCGCTCCCGCCTGGATGGGTCGCCTCTGCCCGAATGGTCCGCCTCTGCCTGGAGGGTCCGCATCGTACGCCAAGCGACCGGCGTGAGCTGAGATCGGCATAACCGCGAGGCAGCCGATTTGATCCGCGTCAATGCGACCTGCGTCGGGCCTCCTTATCTCCCACATCCAGTCAACATCGGCAGGGAGGCACGGTGATGCCGGCACCGTCGGCGGACGCCCTGGGGACGGCGCCGCAGGATCTCAACCTGCGTCGCTATGAACATATGAGCCCGTTTGAAATCAAGGATGAGCTAATTCGCCTGGCGCGAACGGATGGTCAGGCGGCCGCGCACATGTTTCTCAATGCGGGACGCGGCAATCCCAACTGGATCGCCACACGTGCCCGCGAAATCTTCTTCCTGCTCGGCCAATTCGGCATCGAGGAGGCGACCAGCGCCATGATGCATCCGGCCGGCATCGGCGGCATGCCACGCGCTAACGGCATCGCCGAACGGCTGCGTACCTGGCTCAGTGGTCAGGATTCCACCGCGGCGCCCGTCGCCTTGTCACTGCTGGATTTCGCCATTGGGCGCTTCCAGTTCCAACCCGACGCATTCGTGCACGAACTGGTCGACGCCATTATCGGCGACAACTATCCGGTGCCCGACCGCGTGCTAGGGCACGCTGAGCAAGTTGTGCATGCCTATCTGCTGCAGGCGATGTGCGGTCCGCCGTATCCGTCCGGCCGGTTCGACCTGTTTCCCACCGAAGGCGGTACCGCGGCGATCTGCTACATTTTCCGCTCGCTGAAAGCCAATGGCCTGTTGCTGCCCGGCGATCGCATCGCACTTGGCACGCCGATCTTCACACCCTATCTGGAAATCCCCGAACTGGAGGATTACGGACTCCACCCGGTGTATGTGAACGCGCCGGAGGATAACGATTTCCAGTTCACCGACACGGAATTGTCGAAATTGACCGATCCGGCGGTGAAGGCGTTCTTCCTGGTCAATCCCGGCAATCCGACTTCGGTTGCGATCAGCCCGGAGGTACGCGCCAAGCTGGCTGAGCTGGTGCGCACCAGGCGGCTCGACCTCATCCTCATCACCGATGACGTTTATGCGACGTTCGTCGATGATTTCCGCTCGCTGCTGGCGGAGCTGCCGCTGAATACCATTGGCGTATACTCGTACTCGAAGTATTTTGGCTGCACCGGATGGCGGCTTGGCGTCATCGCCCTCCACCAGGACAATGTCATCGACCGCCAGATCGCCGCGCTGCCCGAACTCGAGCAACAGAGGCTGGATCAGCGTTATGGGATGCTGGCGCTCGAACCGCGCAAGATGCGCTTCATCGACCGTATGGTGGCAGACAGCCGCGACGTCGCACTGAACCACACCGCCGGCCTGTCGCCGCCGCAGCAGGCGATGATGACCCTGTTCTCGCTGGTCGAACTGGCGGACCACAAGCGCGCCTATCGTCAGGCCTGCATCGCCATCCTGCGCCGGCGGGTCGCCGCGTTGGTCGACGGCCTGGGCCTGGAGGCAAAGCCCGGCGCTCTGTTTGATAATTACTACGGCCTGATAGACATCGAGTTTTGGCTACGCAAATACCTGGGCAATGACGTGGCACGGTTCATTACCGAGACGGTACATCCACTCGACATCGTGTTTCGCCTGGCCCGCGATCACGGCATCGTCTTGCTGAATGGTGGCGGATTTCATGCCCCGGACTGGTCCGTGCGCGTGTCGTTCGCCAATCTGGACGACTCCGTCTACGACAGGATCGGCGACGCGGTGCGCACTATCGCGCACGGCTATGTGGCGGCGTACCGCGCCGCACATCCCACGGACGGTGGCAGCGTACCGGAGGCTGTCTGGCCCTGGCAGGCAATCGATTGAGCTGTTTTGCCCGGGAGCAACCAACGACGACCCGAAATCAGAGAAGCGCCGGACCGCGCGAGCGGCCATGCATGACAAAGCATCATGCGAAACCTGACAAAGGATCCTTTGCCAACGGCAGCCATTGGGACCAGACATGTGCGCGTCGACGAGAAAATGTCGAGGAGTCCATGCCCGCCTCTCATATTCAGACCCTGCGCGCGATGGCATACAACAACGCGTGGGCGAACCATCGCCTGCTCGCTGCCTGTAGCAAGCTGACGCAGGCCCATTTCGAAGCTCCGCGGGTAAGTTTCTTTCCATCCATTCAGGCGACCCTGAATCACATCCTGATTATCGATCGCTTTTACGTTGATGCGCTGGAAGGAGGCACACTCGGCCCGGCCGCGTGGTCCGATCCTATCCCTTGCCGAACCGTCTCCGACCTCCGCCCCGCACAAGCAGCAGTTGATCGCCGACTCATCGACTGGTGCGAGGCGCTCGACGAAGCCGCACTCGATCGCGTCATTCGCGTCCACCGGGACACTCACGTGCAAGCAGAGCGCGCGGATCGCCTCCTGCTGCATCTGTTCTTGCATCAGAACCATCATCGCGGCCAGGCGCACGCCATGCTCAGCGGCACTTCCGTGCCACCGCCACAACTCGACGAATTCTTCTCCGCAGAGGAGGCGCCATTCCGCGCAGCCGAATTCAGCGAGCTCGGATGGACAGAGGCAGGAATCTGGCGCGAGTGATGGTGATCAGCCGATAGATTACGAAGTTTGAAGGTTCGGTCATGATCCGCGATCGGCAGGTGGATTACGTGGCTACCCAGATTGCAATCCGCTTATTTGCCGACGATGACACTCCCCAGGTCCGGCAATTATTCATTACCGTCAACCAGCTTCTCAGCCCACCTGAGCTGCGCGACGCGTTCGAAGCATACATCGAACGCGCTCTGGCCGATGAAATTGATGGCATTTCGGCCTATTACGGCGACCGGAAGGGTGGCTTCTGGGTGGCCGCCGCAGGTGATGAGATCATCGGCACCTTTGGCCTCGAGCCCGCCCCGGAACAAGCGATGGAGTTGCGGCGCATGTATGTCAAGCCGTCGGCTCGACGGCGAGGCATCGCGAGGCGGATGCTCCAATATGCCGAAGACGAGTGCCGCCGACGCAACATTCGTTGTCTCCAGCTCAGCACGGCGGCAATCCAAACCGCCGCGCTTGCCTTGTACAATGCCGCCGGCTACGACCTGGTGCGAGAGGAAATTGCTGACACACTGAGCAATAAGACAGTGGGTTCCGGGCTTCGCCGCTACTTCTTCGAGAAAGTGCTCCGTTAACACCAGGTCGACGCTGGTCTGCCCTGTCGGTTCACTGTGCCGGCGCGTGCAGCTCTGGCCCGCTAGCCCGCGTCAGCTCCGGCGGCATGTCGCTTTCCTGCATGGCACGCCCGCCCAGCTTCTGCACCAGCTTCACGGCCACCGTGTTGCCAAACACGTTCACCGCGGTGCGCCCCATGTCCATGAACGCGTCCACCCCGGCGATGATGGCGATCGCCTCGATTGGCAGGCCAACGGCAGTCAACACCGTCGCCAGCGCGACCAGCCCGCCGGATGGGACGTTGGCGATCCCCTTGCTGGCAATCATTGCGGTGATGATGATGGTCAGCTCGGAGGACCAGGTCAGTTGCAGGTGATACGCCTCGGCAAGGAATGTGGTAGCCAGGGTGATGTACAAAGTGCTGCCGTCGAGGTTGAAGCTGTAGCCGAGCGGCAGCACCAGTGACACCACTTTGTTCGGCACGCCCATGGCCTCCAGCTTTTCCATGTGCACCGGTAGCGTGACCTCGGAGGAGCGGGTGGTGAAACCCAACAGCACCGGCTCGAGCACGCGCCTGGTGACGGCAATGGGGTTCTCGCCCAGCACGGCCAACACGACCCAGAACACCAGCACCATCAGGATCAGGCCGACATACATGAGCCCGATCAGCTTCACGAGCGCGCCGATGGTGGCCATCCCCTGGGTGGCGAACAACCACGCCATGATGGCAAAGATCGCATAGGGGGCGGTCGCGACGATCCAGCCGACGACGCGGAACATCGTCGCCATCACGGCCTCGAGCAAGGCGACGATCGGTCGGCCGGTTTCGCCGATCCGGGCCAGCCCGAGACCAAACAACACGGCAAACACCAGCGTCGGCAGCACGTGCTGCGCCGCCATTGCGGCGATGGCGTTGGTGGGGATCAGGTCGAGCAAGTATCGCGTCCAATCCACCGACAGCGCGAGGTTGCCCGGGATCTTGCCGGTGGCGACGACATTGGCGCCGGCACCAGGGTGGAATACGCCGTTAACGCCCAGCGCGACCACAATCGCGAAAAATGATGCGAGGTAGAACCAGACGAACGCGATCACGGCCACGCGGCCGAGCTGGCGTGCGTTCTCGCCCATGCGATAGACGCCCAGCGTCACCGCCGAGAAGATCAGCGGGATGACGATCATCTGGATCGCCTGGATGAAGGCGGTGCCGATCGGCTGCAAATGCTTGCCAAGACCCGGCCATTCCACGCCGACGAGCAGGCCAAGCAGGAGACCAACCAGCATTTGCAGCGGCAGGGTCGAACCGCGGCGCGCGGACGCGCCGTGCGATGGGGCGATCACGTCGTGCCTCCTTTCCTGGGCCAGTGTCGCCTCCTGCCGCGATTTCGCCGCTGCCGCATTGATATGCGTCAACGAGCGGCCGCCACCGCTTGCCATTCCCTGGCATGGCCGGCACGCTGCGAGCGATCTCGCGACACAGGAGGCCCCCGATGCCCGATCAACTCCGCAGCTCGCTGTGCAATGCCGTCGATGGGACGGTGCTGATGGGGCACATGCAGGAGTTCGCCCGCTGGGTGAAGCTGTCGGGCACGCCGGATGAACTGACCAGCCTGCGATACGTGAAGGCGCGGCTGGACGAATATGGCTACCGCACGGAGCTGCTGCACCACGACGCGTATATCAGCTTGCCGGGGCGTGCCCGGGTGGACGTGGACAACCAGGTGCTGACCAGCATCACGCATTCCTTCTCGCGCTCCTCGCCGGCCGAGGGGGTAACGGGTCGGCTGGTCTATGTCGGCGATGGCGCCGCCGAGGATTTCGCCGGCAAGGATGTGCGTGGTGCGATCGTGCTGACCGAGGGAATCGCCAGTCCGGGACAGGCGGCGAACGCGTCGCGCGCCGGCGCGGTGGGACAGATTCAGATCAGCCCGCATGAGCATTTGCATGAGATGTGCGTCTCGCCGGTCTGGGGCAGTCCATCGGCTGAAACGGTAGCGCAATTGCCCTCCACGGTGGTCTGCACGGTGTCGAATGCCGATGGCGGCGCGTTGCGGGATCGCGTGGCGCGCGGCGAGCAAGCGCGCGTCACGCTGCATGCGGAAGTCGACAGCGGCTGGCGGCAGACGCCAATTCTGGTGGCGGAGCTGGATGGGCCGGATGCGGACGGGCCGTTCGTGTTGTATTCGGGCCATCACGATACCTGGTACTACGGCGTAATGGACAACGGTGCCGCGAACGCGACGATGCTGGAAGTGGCGCGCCTGATGGCGCCGCAGCAGGCGAAATGGCGGCGCGGGTTCCGGCTGTGCTTCTGGTCAGGCCATTCGCACGGACGGTATTCCGGCTCGACCTGGTACGCCGACCAGCATTGGGATGAACTGGAACGCCGCTGCGCGGTGCACGTGAATGTCGATTCCACCGGCGGGATCGGCGCCACGGTCTTGGAGCATGCCGCTGCTGCACCGGAGCTGCTGGCGCTGGCGGACGAGGCAATCGGTGAGCAAACGGCTGCGAATTATGTGGGCAAGCGGATGTCGCGGTCGTCGGACCAGTCCTTCTGGGGCATCGGTATTCCCGCGATGTTCGGCGCGCTGAGCGAGCAACCGCCGGCACCGGTGAAGATGCGCAATGCACTGGGTTGGTGGTGGCACACGCCGCACGACACGTTGGACAAGATCGACGAGAAGAACCTGGTGCGCGACACCAAGGTGTTCGTGCATACGCTGTGGCGATTGCTCTCCGATCCGGTGCTGCCGCTGAATTTTGTCACGCATGCGCGGACGCTCTCGGAGGAACTGGAGAATATCGGCGGAGCGCTGAACGGACGTTTTGCGATGGACGGCCTGATGGCCGCGGCAGAGCGACTCCGCGATGCGGCAGCGGCAGGCGGGCACGGCGATGCCGCACTGATGCGCGCGTCCCGCGCGCTGGCGCCGGTGTATTACACGTCCGGCGATCGTTTCGCGCATGATCCGGCGTTGCCTCTGCCGGCGTGGCCGGTGCTGCAGCCACTGCGCGACCTGGCGAAGACCACAGCGGGGAGCGATGCGGCACACGCTTTGACCGTCAGCGCGGTGCGCGGGCGGAATCGGCTGTTGCACGCGTTGCGCGAAGCGACGGCGGCGCTAAATGCCGGGTAAGCTTCGCGCACGCCGGCGGTATCCATGTCGCTGGATGAGCTTTGCACACGCGACGATACCCCACGTTGAACGCCGGATGAGCCATGCCCATACTGGCGATACCCACGTCGACTGCCGGATGAGCGTTACGGGTCAGACCACCAGACCACCGTCGACATGCAGCATCTGGCCGGTGATGTAGCCCGCCGTGGGTGACGCCAGGAATGCCACCGCCGCGGCGACGTCCTCCGGCAGACCGATGCGGCCGAGAGGAATGCGTTCCGTCTGTTTTGCCAATACGGCCGGGTCGATGGCGCGATGCGCACCGCTGTCCTTGCGGATGAACCCCGGCACGACCGCGTTCACCGTCACGCCCGCTGGCGCGAGTTCGATTGCAAGCGCGCGCACCAGCGCCTCGAGTGCCGCCTTGGCCGCGGCCGACGCCGGAAACAGCGTGACGTCCGGACGGAACACGTGCGCGGCGAAGCTGGAAATGGCGACCACGCGCGGATGCCGCCCCGCGCGCAGATGCGGCATGGCAGCACGCGCGAGGCGAAAGAACGCACCATGAATGGCTTCCATGGATGCGGTCATCGCTGTGTCAGTCAGGTCGGCCATTGGCGTGCGGTCGGCGAAGCCCGCATTGCTGACCAGTACGTCGAGGCCGCCGAAGGTTGCAACGGCCGCCGCAACCAATGTCGCCGCCACATTGGGTTCGGCAAGATCGCCCAAGGCGACATCGGCCTCGGCGCCGGCCGCACGCACTTGGTCGGCCACGGCTGCCAGCGCGTCGCGGTTGCGGCGGGTGTGCAGCAGGATTGCCGTTCCAGGCGCGGCAAGCGCGCGACAGACCGCGGCGCCGATGCCGCTGGCCGCACCAGTCACCAAGATCACGGATCGATAGTTCATGGAGAGGCACTCATAAGGCCGCATCGTGGGTGCAATTCTCGCCAATGCAATGCGGCGGCGAGCAGGCCCGCCGCCGCGCTTTGGCACGTCCGGGCCTGTTATGCGCCGGTGATGACCTCGCCGAACCGTTCGAAGGTCTTGCCGTTCCACTTCTCCAATTGCATCGCCTTGATCGGATGGTAATTGATCGGGCTGATGTTGATGGTAATGCCGGGCAGCAGCAGCGGATTATGATCGTCGTGGAAGTCCGTCGCCTGCTTCATGACGTTCTGGCGCGAGAAGTCGCCTTTGCACTGCTTCAACACCTTCAGCATCGTGTCGCTGACGGCGTAGGCAGCGACATAGCCGCCATCCGTCTGGTCGGCGCCCGGCAGGTACTTGTTCATGAATGCCCGCCATTCCTGCATGCCGGCATCGTTGGCGAAGGCTGGATCGGTGGGATCCTTCAGGTAGCCGGCGCTGATCATGCCGAGGCAGTTCTGCGGCCCCGCCGGGTTGATCACCGCGCCGACCGAAATCGACACGTTGGTCATGAAGAACATCGGATTCCACTTCAGGTCGTGCACCTTGCGGATCGCCTGTGCCGCGAATTTCGGTGTCGCGACCACCAGCAGCACGTCGGCGCCCGAGGCCTGCAAGCTGGCGATCTGGCTGTCCACGGTTGGGTCGGTCACCTCATAGGTCGCCTCGATCACCATTTTCGAATATTTGGCGCCCAGGATGTCCTTCACACCCGCCGGATAGTCCTTGCCGAAATCGTCGTTCTGATAAAGGATCGCCATCTTGGCGTCCGGCTTCTGTTGCAGCATGTATTTGCTATAGATCTGCGCTTCCGTCCGATAGCTCGGCTGCCAACCGATGGTCCAGGGGAACTGCTTGTAGTTTCCCCACTTGTCCGCGCCGGTGGCGACGAACAGCATCGGCACTTTGTGCTGGTTCATGTAGCGCTCGATCGCGCTGTTGGTCGGCGTGCCCAGCGTGTTGAAGGTGAAGGCGACCTGGTCCTCTTCCACCAACTGTCGGATGTCCTCCACCGTCTTGGGTGGGCTATAACCATCATCCAGCGAGATGAAATTGATTTTCCGCCCGCCGACCCCACCCTGCCCATTCACCATCTTGTTAAAATAGGCCTGCTCCAGCTTGCCCAGTGAGCTGTAGGCGGAGGCCGGTCCGCTGTAGGGATTGGTATGGCCGATCTTGAGCTCCGTCGCCGTCACGCCCGGCGTGTCCGCTGCGGCGGCCTGCCGCCATGTTGCCGCTCCCGCCGCCGCGGCCACGCCGGCCGTCAGCACTGCACGTCTACGAATCATGCGGATTTCCTTCCGAGAACGGGCGGCCATATCGCCGCCCATCCCGGACCTTATCAGGTACTTGTCGCCTGGATAATATCCCCGAAGAACACCCAGGTCTTGCCGTCCCAGCGCATCAGCCGCATCGCCTTCACCGGGCGGTGGTCGGTATGGCTGGTGCTGGCGGTGATGCCCGGCAGGGCCGTCGGCAACGGCAACTGATGCAGGCTCTCCGCCTGGTGCATGATGTTGGCGCGGGTGAAGTTGCCTTTACACTGCTTCAGCACGTGCAGCATCACGTTCGACACGGTATACGAATAGACGTAGTTGAGGTCTGACAGGTCCGCTCCGGGCATGTGCTGGGCCATGAAGGCGCGCCATCCCTGCATGGCCGGGTCGTTGTCCCATTGGTGGTCGGTCGGGTCCTTCAGCCAGTTGGTGCTGACCAGGCCAACGGCTTTTTCCGGGCCCGCCGGGGTGATCACCGCGCCCACCGAAACCGACACGTTGGTCATCAGGAACAACGGCTTCCATTTCAGGTCGTAGACCTTGCGGATCGCCTGCGCGGCGAATTTCGGTGCCGCCACTACCAGCAGCACATCCGCGCCGGTCGCCTGCAACGAGGTGATCTGGCTGTCTATTGTCGCATCGGTCGGCTCGTAGCTCGCCGTGGTCACCAACTTCGAATAGCGGTCGCCGAATCCCGTTTGCAGACCGTTCAGGTAGTCCTTGCCGAAATCGTCGTTCTGATACAGCACCGCGACCCTCGGGTTCGGCTTCTCCTGCAGGATGTACTTGGCATAGATCTGCGATTCGGTGCGGTAGTCGGGCTGGAAGCCTGTGGTCCACGGATACAGCTTGTAATCGCCCCATTTCGCCGCGCCGGTCGAAACGAACAGATGTGGCACCTTGCGCTGGTTCACATAGCGCACGATGGCCGAGTTGGTCGGGGTGCCGAGCGTATTGAACAGAAAAGCGACGTGGTCTTCTTCGATTAGTTGCCGGACGTCTTCGACCGTCTTGGGTGGGCTATAGCCGTCGTCCAGCGAAATGAAATTGATCTTCCGCCCGGATACCCCGCCCTGGTCGTTGACCATCTTGAAGAATGCGGTTTCCAGCTTGCCGATCGGGCTGTACGAGGAGACCGGGCCGCTATACGGCATGGTGTTGCCGATCTTGATCTCGGTCGCTGTGACCCCGGGCGTTTCCTCGGCTCGCGCCGCGCTCCATCCTGTTGCCGCCGCGGCCGCACCCGTGGCGAGCATTGTCCGTCTCCTGATCATCGGCGTTTCCCTCCCTGGACCTGTTAGGGCAGCGCAACGGCGCCGCCACGGCCAGAATAGCCGCCAACGCGGCGCCGGAACAACGACGATGCGACTCCGGCAGGCGCGCTTCAGTGCCGCCGTCCGGCGATTCCTGATCGGAACAGAAACGCCAATGGAACGACGGCGAAAGATGCCAGAGCGCTGACGGTGAACACGTCGCAATAGGCCAGGATCGCGGCCTGCTGGTTCAGCATGCCGTTGATCAATCCCGCGGCCGTGTCGTTCAGCGCGCTGGCGGCATAGCCGAGCGCCTGCAGCGATTGGTGATATTGTGCCAGCAGCGAATCGTAAGGCTGATCCAGCGGCGAGAGATGTGTTGCGAGATACGCCCGGTGCACTTGCAGCCGGTTCGCCGTAATCGCCGTGGCGATGGAGATTCCCACCGAGCCGGCGATGTTGCGGAACATCGAATACAGCGCCGTTGCGTCCGCGTTCAGCGCGCGCGGTAGCGTGGAATACGCCAAAGTACTGTTCGGCACGAACAGAAAGGCGAGGCCGATGGTCTGGTAGGCGCGGATCCAGGCGAGCCAGCCGAAACTGACATCCGGCGCCAGGCGTGCGGCGTACAGCGACGAACCGCCCAGCAGCAGGAAGCCGAACGCGATCACCACGCGCGTCGAGATGTTGGGCAGCACGGTGCGGGCCACGAAGGGGATCAGCAGGATCATCAGTGCCGCCCCGGGCGACAGCGCCAGTCCCGTCAGCAGCGCGGTATAGCCAAGCCACGCCTGCGCCAGCAGCGGGATCAGCACCAGGCTGGAATACAGCGTCAGCCCGATGCCGAATACCATTACCGAGCCGACCGCGAAGTTCCGATCGCCCAGCGCGCGCAGATCGACGATTGGCTTCTCGGTCAGCAGCAGCCAGCACACCGCACCGAGCAATGATGCGACGGCGATCAGGCCAGCCAGACGGATGGCGGGGGAGGTGAACCAATCGTTGTCCTCGCCGCGGTCCAGCATGATCTGCATCGCCCCGAAGCCCAGCGCGATCAATGAGAGGCCGACATAATCCATGTCGATCAGCCGGGCGCGATCGGCCTTCACCCAGGGCGGGTCCTCGACGAGCTGTGCCACGGTGACGAAGCCGAGCACGCCCATCGGCACATTAATCAGGAACACCCAGCGCCAGGACCAGGTGTCCGTCAGCCAGCCGCCCAATGTCGGCCCCAGCACCGGCGCGAAGATGATGCCGAATGCGACTATGGAGAAGGCGTGAGCGCGCTGCGACGGTTCGAACGTGTCGAGAATGATCGATTGTTGGTTCGGCTGCAGCCCGCCGCCGAAGAAGCCTTGCATCAGGCGGAACACGACGAGCTGAGTCAGGCTGGTGGCGACGCCGCACAGGAAGCTGCACAGCGTGAACATCGCGATGCACAGCAGGAAATACTGCTTGCGCCCGAGCAAGCGGCCGAACCAGCCGGAGATCGGCACCACGATCCCGTTCGCCACCAGATAGGAGGTCAGCGCCCAGGTCGCGTCGTCATAGCTGGCGGAAAGGCTGCCCGCGATGTGCGGCAGGCTGACATTGACGATGGTGGTATCCAGCACCTCCATGAACGGTGCCAGCGTCACCACGACCGCGATCAGCCAGGCGCTGGCGCGCGGGTGAAATGCGGCGTGGGTGGCGGACAATTCTCTCTCCTTCCGTGCCGCGTCCTCTCACTTCAAATGCACCACCGGATCGACCGAAAGTCCCAACGGCAATGGCCGGTTCGCAGCCAGGCCGCGGTCGATCACGATCTTCACCGGCACGCGCTGCACGATCTTGACGAAATTCCCGGTCGCATTTTCCGCCGGAAACGCCGAGAACCGCGAGCCGGAGCCAAGCTGGATGCTGTCCACATGGCCCTCCAGATGCAGATCGGGATAGGCGTCCACGTCGATATCCACCCGATCGCCCGGCCGCATCCGCGCGAGCTGGTCCTCCTTGAAATTCGCCGTCACCCAGACATCGGGCGTCACCAGTGCCATGATCGACTGCCCCACCTGGACATAATTGCCCTTGTCCACGTTGCGTTTAGTCACCCAGCCGTCTTGCGGGGCAAGCACTTTGGTCCATTCCAGGTTCAGCCCGGCCTGCGTAACCTGCGCCTGTGCCAGCGCCACCTGGCCTTCGAGCTGGTGGACCTGGGCCGCCGCCTGGTCGATCGACTGTCGCACGATGTCGGTGGCATGCAGGTTGGCTTCCGCCTCCGCCACGGCCGCATTGGCGTTGCGCATTGCCGATTCCGCGTTGTCGATGTCCTGCTGCGTGGTCGCCTGTTTCGGCAGGCTGCGTTGCCGTCGTGCGTCGGCCTGCGCCTTGAACTGCGTTGCCTGTGCCGCGAGAAGTTGTGCCTGCGCTGCCGCCAGCTTGGCCGGCCAGGTGATGCGGGCGGTCTCCAGATTGACTCGCGCCGCGGCGAACTGCGCCTCGGCCACCTGCAAGCTGCCCTGCGCCTGGTCGAGTGCTGCCTGGTAGGGGCGGGGATCGATCTCGATCAACACCTGCCCCGCTTTCACATACTGATTGTCGTTCACGTCGCGCGCGATCACCGCTCCGGCCACTTGCGGCGCAATGGTGACCGCGTTGCCGTCGGTATAGGCGTCGTCGGTGGTGGCCTCGTTCCGGGTAAGGTACCAGTAGCCGACGGCCCCGCCGAGCGCCGCCACAACGATCAACAACAGCAGAAGCTTCGCCAATCGGCTTCGGCGTTGGGCTGGGCGCGTTGAAGTGTCTGGGGCACCTCTGACCGAGTGAGCGGCGGTCACAGCGGTAGGCTGATCATTCATCCGGCGGACCTGTTAGAGCGGCGGCAGCATCGCGACGCCGCAACGGCGACGCAACCCTTGGAGCGACCAGCCAAGCGCGCGAGGTCGGCGCGGTAGTGTGAGGTGGGGCGCGGAGCATCCTGTTCACACCGCCAGCGCCTGGCTCCGCACCAGCCGCGCATAGAGCCCCTCTCGCGCCAGCAGCTCGGCATGGGTGCCTTGTTCGGCGGCTCGCCCATCCTGCATCGCTACCACCAGATCGGCGTCGCGCACGGTGGAGAGCCGGTGCGCAATCACGATCGTCGTGCGCCCACGACGCAGTCGGGCGAGCGCCGCCTGAATCGCGGCTTCATTCTCGGTGTCCAGCGCGCTGGTCGCCTCGTCCAGCAGCAGGATGCGCGGATTGCGCAGCAGCGCCCGGGCCAGCGCGACGCGCTGCCGCTGCCCGCCCGACAAGCGCCGCCCGCCCGGGCCCACGCTCGTCGCAAACCCGTCCGGCAAGGCGGCAATGAACTCGGCCGCCGCTGCGTCCTGTGCGGCGGCCTCGATCTCCGCTGCGCCGGCACCCGGGCGCCCCATGGCGATGTTCGCGGCGATCGTGTCATCGAACAGCAGCGCGTCCTGGCCGACATAGGCCATGGCGTCGCGCAGTGAGGCCAGCGTTGCCTGCCGCACGTCGAGCCCATCCACCAGCACCGCGCCCTCGGTTGCGTCGTGCAGCCGCGGGATCAGGGAGATGGCGGTCGACTTGCCGCCGCCGGAAGGCCCGACCAGCGCCACAGTGCAGCCCGGGAGAGCTTCGAAACTGAGCCCCGCAAGGCCCACACGCCCGTCGGGGTAGACGAAATGGACATCGTCGAACACCACGTGTCCGCGCCCCGGCGGCAACGCCACCGCATCCGGCGCATCGACGATCGACGGTTCCTCATCCACCACCGCGAACACGCGGCTCAGTCCGGCGAGCCCCTCCTGCAACGCGGCGTTCAGTGAGCCTAGCGCGCGTAGCGGCCGTGACGCGATCAGCAGCGCCGCCACGAAGCCGGTGAAATTGCCGATCGTGCGGTCCCCGATCGCCGCGCGCCAGCCGGCGAAACCGATCACCAGCGCCACCGCCGCGCCGCCCAGCACCTCCAGCACCGGGTCGATACGGGCCCGGCTGCGCGCCATGCGCATCAGCGCGCGGTAGAGGTCGGTGAATGCCCCCTGGGCCCGGTCGGTCTCCAGCGCCTCCAGCCGATAGGACCGCACCGTACGTGCCTGGGCGAAGCTCTCGTTCAGCAGCGCCGCCGTCTCTCCCATGCGCTCCTGCATGCCGCCCGACGCACGCCGCACGCGTTTGCCGATGCGCTGGATCGGCATTGCCGCCAGTGGGTAAAGCACCGCGGCGATCAGCGACAGCAGCCAGTCCAGGTAGAGCATCGAGGCCACCAGCCCCACCACTGTGACCGCATCGGCGACGCCGTTCACCGCCCGGGTGAGCGCCTCCCGGATGATCGATGCATCAGTGGTGAAGCGCGCGGCGAGCTGTGCCGGCGCCTCGCGCTCCAGCCGTGCGAGGTCGGCATGGGTCAGATGGGCGAACATCCGGCCCTGCAGCTCCCGGATCGCCAGCAGCACCACCTGCTGCACCTGCACGTTCTGGAAGTACTGCGCCGCCGCCTTGACCGAGGTCACCACCACCACCAGCGCGGGGATCTGATACAGAATTCGGCGGTCGTGGTTGGTGAACATCTGGAACGCGTGGTCGATCACCACCGGATACAGCGCCGTGGTGCCGGCCATCACCAGAGTCAGTAACAGCACCAGCGCGACCCGCGGCTTGTGGTGCCTGAGATGCTCCCGCCACAGCCGCGCGAGCAAGGCGCGGGTGCTATCCCGTCCGGGCAGGAGTGCGATCCGAGGGGTGGCGGCATCCATGGCGGCTGCCTCTATCAGGCGGCGTCCAAGCCCGCCAGAGCACGCGAGCTATCCCACCCACGCCGGTGTCCTTGTTATGTTCCAGGTGCGAGGCCAGCTTCGGCACGCAGCTTCGACAAGAGATCCTACTGTTTGGTCGAGAAATCGCTGCCGTCGCCCTGCGGAACATCGCTGCCATCGCCCTGTTGGACGTCGCTGCCGTCGCTTGACGATCTCGACCGAAAAAGGTGCCGCTGCACCGCAGGGCAGGTGCCGCGTGCGCGCAGTCGATTGATTGGCAGGGAGACCTGGACAGACACCTGCCTACCGGCTGCCGCCGTTTCCCAGCGAGGTCGCTTCACGATAGTCTCGCTGCGTCCGGAACACTCATGGAGCTCAATATGGCCAGCGTCGAAGCGGCGGCGATCCACGTAGCGGTGACCGCGCAACGCCCCTTCGCAGCCGGCTTGTTCGACCAATTGCGCCGGGACGGGTTGGATGCACCGGGCGTGACGCGCGATCCTTACGGCCCCGGCGAGCAACGCGCACATGCGAGCGTTGCGGCTGCCGCGCAATCGCTCGGGTTGGCGCTGGAACGTGATGCCGGCGCCAATCTCTATATGACCCGTGCGGGGCTTGACGGTGCTGCGCCACGAGTGGTGATCGGCTCGCATCTGGACTCGGTGCCGCATGGTGGCAATTTCGATGGCGCGGCCGGCGTGGTGGCCGGGCTCGTCGCGCTGTCGGCGCTGGCTGCGCTCGGGCTGACGCCGGCCTGCGATATCACCGTGATGGGCATCCGCGCCGAGGAGAGCATCTGGTTCCAGGTCTCGTATATCGGCAGCCGCGGCGCGCTGGGCGTGCTGCCGGACGGCGCACTGGACGTGCGGCGCATCGACACCGGCCGGACGCTGGCCGAGCATATCGCCGACTGTGGCGGCGATGCCGCGGCGCTGCGAGCGGGACGGCGATTCCTCGATCCGCGCCAGTTGCGGGCTTATCTGGAACTGCATATCGAACAAGCGCCAAGCCTGATGGAAGCCGGCAGGCCGGTGGCGATCTGCACCGGCATTCCGGGAAACTTCCGTTATCCCGATGCCCGGATCGAGGGCAGCCACGACCATGTTGGCCTGCCGCGCCGATTCCGCCGCGATGCCGCGATGGCGGGCGCGGAGTTCGCCATGGCTGTCGACCGGCTATGGGAGCAATACGATGCGCGCGGCATCCCGATGGCCGCGACCATCGGCCGCTTCCACACCGACCCCGCAGCGCACGGCCTGACCATCGTGCCCGGTGCGTTCCATTTCAGCCTGGATGTGCGGGCTTATGATGAAGCGGTGCTGGTCGAACTCGACGCCGCGGTGGACGCGATCATCGCCGGCATAGAGCAATGCCGCGGCGTCAGGTTCCATCGCGGCGCCAAGGCGCGGGCCGCGGTCGGGGTGGTGGATCCGGCGATCCGCGCCGCGTTGACGGAGGCTGCGGCGGCGGTCGGCATCCCGACGATTGACCTGGGCAGCCCGGCCTCGCACGACGCCGCGGCGTTCGCGGCCTGCGGCGTGCCGATGGGCATGATCTTCGTCCGCAACGCCAACGGCAGCCATAACCCGAGCGAGACAATGACGCTGGAGGACTTCCTCGACGGAACAACGGTGCTGACCCGTTGGCTCGCCGAAAAGTTGTGCTAGACGCGACCACACGCGCGAGTATGGTTGACTTATGGCAATCCGTTACGCCGTCTGAACCCAGTGGTTGCGACCGCTCCAGCTCGAGCCGGGGAGGGGACGATCCTGCTGCCGGGGTCGCCTCGGCGCCTGTGGTTCGCCGCCTCCGTCTATCTTGCCTGCGCCGGCGTGTTCCTGGCCGACCTGTTCTACGATATCCCGTGGGCGTCGGGTGTCTTCTACATGCCGCTGGTCTGCACCGCGGTGTGCTATCGCGATCCACGCTGGGCGTGGTGGCTCGCCGCCGGTGCGATTGGCATGGTATTGCTCGGCTTCGTATTCCCGGTGGTCAATTTCAGCCCGCTATCCGTGGTTAACCCGGCGCTCTCGATCGCGGCCATCCTGGCGACGGCAGGCTTGGTGCGGATCGAGCGCGACACGCACAACCGGCTGGCCCGTGAGACCCTGCGGGTGCAGGCAGCCAGTCGGCTGAAGACGCAGATCCTCGCCAATGTGAGCGACGAACTGCGCGCCCCGGTAGACGCCATTATCGGTTTTTCCAACACGCTTGCGCCCGATGTCGGACCGGAGAAGCGTCAGGTGCTGGAGCACCTGCGCTCGTCGGCCGAGCGCCTGTCGATGACGATCGAGAACTTACTCGATCTCGCCACGGTGACCGACCGGACGCTGCGGCTGGAAACCCTTGATGTCGGCGCGATCGTGCGCGATGCGGTGGATGCGGTGCGGCACGCCGCGGCGGAGAAGCATATTTGGCTGGAATCCGTGACCGAGCGGACGGTGGCGCAAGCGACCGGCGACGCCTGGGCACTGCGGCGCATCGTCGACAACCTGATCAACAACGCACTTAAATTCACGCCAGGCAGCGGCCATGTCAGGGTAGCTACCGAAGCCGCGCCTGGCCACGTAGTGATCGTGGTCGAGGACAGCGGACCAGGCATTCCGCCCGGCCTGCTGTGCCAGCTTGGACAACCGTTCCTGCGGGCCAGCATCGATGGCGGTGCGCCGCGGCCGGGGCTGGGCAATGGACTGGCACTTTGCGCAAAGCTGGCTGACGCCATGGCTGGTACCCTGACCTTCTCCAGTGAGCCGGGTCAGGGTACCAGCGTCCGGCTCGGTCTGCCCGTCGGTTGAGGTGCCCCGCGTTTTGGCCCGCTGGCCTATGCGGCGGTCCGCGATGCCTCGCCGGTTGGGAAGTTGGGCGGGGCGCCATGTTGCTCCAGGCTTGCGAGCTCGGCTCGTGCCTGGGCGAGCAAGGTTTCCACCATCGTCCGCTGCCGCCCGTCGAGCCGGCCGGCCAGTAGCAGCGTCTCAAAACGCTCGACGTTTTCCCTGGCGACGTAGCTTAGATGGTTGTTCATGGCTCCACCCGGTTGGTCGCGCCATCGTGAGTTGTAGTGAATAATGTTTCCTCGTGCAATAGCATATATGATCGGCTATGTGCCGACCCCGACAGAGGGTGGCCGCGCCACAACGGCTGCCAGGATTGCCACGGCGGACAGGCCGGCAAAGCACTCCAACGACAGATCATAGCTGCCGGTACGGTCGCGCAGCACCCCCGACAACACCGGCCCGACCGCTTGCGCCAGGACCTGGCCGGTGAGCGCGAGGCCGCGGACCGCGCCGAAGCTGCGTCGACCGTAATAGTCGGCCCATACGATCGGCAGCATGGTCAGCAAGCCGCCAATGCCCATCCCGAACAGTACCGCGGCGAGATAGGCGCGCGGTGGAGCGTGAATGCTCAGCATGGTCAGCGTGCCAGCAAGCTGCAGCAGTGCGGCCAACGCCAACGCGAAGCGCACTGGCGCGGTGCGCGGAAAGAAGCCGAAGGCCAGGCTGCCGATGCCGGAGGCGAAGGAGAAGGTGCTGACCACTGTCGCCGCGACCTCTGGCGAGAGGCCGCGCTCTACCAGGAAGGGTGCCTGGTGCAGGCTGACACCGGCCTGCACCGGATAGGCGAACAAGGTGAACAGGGAGACCAGCCAGAAGGCCCTGGTGCGCAGGGCCTCGGCGCGGGTGAAGGCGGGATCCGCGACCGGCGCCGCGGTCTCGACGGGGAGTGCCGTGCGGCGGTCGGGGAGCAAGCCGATGTCCTCGGGTGTGCCCACCAGCAGCAACCAGATTGGGATGAAGCCGACGGCGAGCACGGCGGCGCCGACGGCGAGCCATCCGGTGCGCCAGCCGCCATGGGCGATGCCAAAGGCCGCGATGAGCGGCAGGAGGACCAGTCCAACCATCTGGGCAACGGTCGCGATCGCAGTGGTGAGCGTGCGGCGAGCCACGAACCAGTTGTTCACCGCGCCGTAAATGCCGAGGTCGAACGGACCGGCGAAATTCATCCGTGCGATGCAGAACAGGAGGTAGAAGCCCAGCAGCGAGGCAGTGAGCGACAGCGCGGTGTCGGCGAGGCCGGTGAGCAATACGGCGCAGCACAGCACGACACGAGCGCCCTGGCGGTCCAGGAAGCGGCCCAGCGGCGGCGCGAGGACCGCGGCAAGCACGCCGCCGAGCGAGACAGCTCCGGCGATGGCGGTGCGGGACCAGCCAAAATGCCGCGTCATTGGCTCGACGAAGATGGTGAGGGTGGAAACGGCACCGCCCTGGCGGGAGAAACCGGCGCAGCAGACGCAGCCGAGAACCACCCAGCCGTAGAAGAAGGGCAGGCGGCGGCTGAGCAAGAGCGGGATGGCGCGGGCGGTCATAGTTTCCAACGGCCGGGGCTGGGTCTGTGTCTTCCGTTATTGCGGCAGACGAAGCAATGCAGCGGGGAGGAAAGCACGCGGCGCGACGGGTTTGCGAGGTGAGGCGTGAAGCCCGGCAGCGGCAATCTGGGCGCAGGCCGGGCGCCGGGCCGCGGCATCGGAGACTATGTCGCCTCGGCCACCATCGAAGCGCGTAGCCGCCGGCCGCGTGATGGTGCCCGGTCCCGGGCGGCGCGGCGCGTGGCCCCCTCCCCCGATGAGCCATCAGGGGCGGGCCTCGAGGATCATGTTGAGCGGCGTATCCGTTGCCTGGCGGACCTGACTGAATCCACCCTCGCGGACGACAGACGCCAGGCGGGCGAAGCCGGGCTGCCCGCCCAGGGCGAGACCGACGTGCTGGTCGAGTGAGGTGGGAACGCAGAGCATGGTGGAAGTCGCGCAGGAAAGTCGGGCCATCGGATTGAGGTTGTCCTCCAACCGGTCGGCGGCTTGCGGCCCTACGATCATTCAATGGCCATCCGGCTTGAGCGTCTGGCGCACATGCCTCGCCGGAGGACGCTATGAGCGACGGATGCCGGGAGCTACGTGTCCCCGCCGGGCTTGCGCAGCTTGTCGATCAGGCCGTCGAGCCGGGCGGTAAAAACATCGACGGAATAGCCAAGCAGGAAGGCAATTAGGAGCGGTGGCAGGGACAGGCTGGTCGGGACCAGCGAGGTGAAGATGCCGATCACGGCGCCGGCGATGATCGCGGTGGTGTAGCGGGCGCTGCCAAGCGATGCGAACCGTCGGCCCGCACCAGGCACGCGGCCGCGCAGGTCGCACAGGCCGGCGCCGAGCAAGGCGTAGAGGAGCGGGAACAGATAGGTGGAGATCGCGCCGCCGACGTCTTTGTAGGACGTGCACTTCTCTTGGGAAAAATCCCGCAGCGCCTGATAGAGCTCGATCTGATAGGCGCCGGCCTCGACGATCGTCTTGCCGGTGGTGCGGGGATCGACGCCGGTGTGATCGAATTTCGTCGACGTGCCGTCCTTCGGCTTCAGGTTTTGCAGCAGCGCGTCCGACCAGGGAAGGTGCCCGTCCGGAGTATCCAACGTACCTCCCACGCCTAGCGTGCTGACATATTCAACGGCAAGCAGCCGATGCACCTCGTCGATGATGATGGCCGTGTTGCGGGCGAATTCGACCAGATTTGAGAATACGCCCGGTGGAATCGACTCGTCGTTCGGCGCCCGGTGGGAGTCGTAGTAGTGCAGATCGGCGGAAAGTTTCAGTGCCGTCGCATTCTGTGCTTCGATGAGTGCATCCACGCGATCCGCGATCGTGCTCATCATGAACAGCAGCATTGCCGCAATGGCGAGCGCGAAGGCAAAGGCGCCCGCACCCCATTCGAGCCACAAGTGCGGCCGCACCGGGCCACGACGAGGCGGCTCCGCAGTATGAGCATCGAGCGATGCCGGCTGGGTCTTGAACATGGCACTCACCCGAACCTCCCGCGGTCAGCAGTGGCAAAGGCGTCCGCGCACAGTCTCGACCAGAGGATCGCCGCTTGAAGTGTTGCAGGTCACAGGTAACGAAGAATGTTCGGCGAGAGCGGTACTGTCCCGACTTCCGAAGGTGCGGCGCCGGGGCTGGACCATAGCGCAGCGGGACGCCGAACAAAAGAATGATTGACCGACCATGAACAAAATAATAACAGGCAGGAACTCGTTTTCCGACTGAAGTCACCTTCATCCTCGCGTCGTCGCCGGCGAGGCGCTCATATTGGCCTCATTCGCCCGTGTCGTCCCGTATTTGCCTCGTTCGCCGGTGTCGTCTTGCACGGCAACCAGGAACCGATCCACTTCGGTCCTTAGCGTCTCGGCTTCCTGGCCGATCGCTGTTGAGCCGGCCATGACATCCTTGCTGGCGGCGGCCGCGCCATTGGCAACGGCGACCACCTCGGCCATGGCACGGGCGGTATCGGCGGTGGCCGTGGACACTATCTGCACGCTGTCCGCGATCTCGCGTGTTGTCGCGCTTTGCTGCTCCACCGCCGCAGATATCGCCGCCGATACCTCATCCAGTTTGCCAACGATCAGGCGTATCTCGTCCGTCGCGCCGACGGCCTCGCCGGTGGCGGTGCGCACCATATCAATCTGCGAGCTGATCTCCACTGTCGCCTTGGAGGTCTGCGATGCCAGGGCCTTCACCTCACCGGCGACGACGGCGAAACCCTTGCCGGCATCGCCGGCGCGCGCCGCCTCGATGGTCGCATTCAGAGCCAGCAGGTTGGTCTGCCCGGCGATCTCACTGATCAGGCGAACCACGTCGCCGATCCGCGTGGTTGCTTCGGTCAGGGTTTGCATCGTGGCATGGCTTCTCGTTGCCCGCTCCACCGCCTGACGCGACACTTCGGCAGCGGTCGCGACCTGGCGCGAAATCTCGCCCACACTCGAGGTCAATTGCTCGACTGCCGCCGCCACCGTGGTGAGGTCCCGCGACGATTTGGCGGTGCCCGTCGAAGTTTCGCTCGCCTTCTCATGCACGGCATGCGTTGCCTGCTGCATGGTCTGCGAGGCCCGACGCATCGTCTCGGCGGCGTTGGCCAAGGATGTCATGACGCCGGATATCGACGTGCCGAAATCCTGGGTATGGCGCTCGATTGCTGCCTGCCGCTGTTCGCGGGCGGCGCGTGTCGCCTCGGCCGCGGCAGCGAGTTGGTCGGCACGAATCATCCCGTTTTTGAATACTTCCACTGTGCGGGCCATTTCGCCAATTTCGTCGCTACGCTGTTGCTCGCCGATGTCGACCGAAAGTTGGCCCTGTGCCAGGCTGTCCATCGCCTTCGTCAATGAACGGACCGGCTTCGAGATGCGGCGGGCAAGCCTCATGCTTACACCGAAGCAGCCGATGATGATCAACCCGGCGACCGCCAGCGACTCGAGCCGCCGACGTGCCGTGTTCCGTTGGGTTTCGATGTAGGTCCGCCGCATTCCCTCGGCATTGGCGTCGGCTCGCGCCGACAGCAGTCTCGTCAGCTTGCCGTAGTCCTGCACGACATTCGTGACGAAGATGGTCGCAGTGCTGGTATCATCGGTGACGAAGCCGAGGACCGTGTTGGAAAATTTCACATAAGAGTCCAGCGTCGCCTTTATGGCTGCGAGGTCAGCGTCCTTGGCACCCGCGGCACGCAAGAACAGTACGTAGGAAAACTTGGCGGCCAGATCGGCGGCGCCATGATCGAGTTGTTCCGCTTCCCGGGTGATCTTCTGCTTATCGCTTTCCTTGCTGGCGGTGACAACCAGGCCAAGCAGTTCGGCATGGTAGTTGGCGAGCGAGTTTGTCAGCCCAAGTAGGTTCTGTTGGTCGATGCCGACATTGTTGACAGTGGAGAGCGCCCGCTGTTGCTCGCTGGCGAGTGAGGCAAACAGCAAAATGACTATGGCCATCCCAAGCAGGAAGGTGGCAGGGATCAAGAAGATCTTCTGCCCAATCGTGCCGGTCCATCGCAATCCGCGCATGGCATTCTCCAGACCCGCAGAGCCATCTGCGTTTTGTCGTTACCGCGCGGCCGACGCCAGACACCAGGATCTCCGACCGATCCCCGACGCTAGCTAACGCGCTATCGCCGTTGGTCGCGCCGAGCAACCGCGTTCGCCTATTGATAGACGCCGACCCCACAGGTGTAATCGCCATAGGCGCCCACGTAACTCGACTTCGGCATGATCTTTTTGGTGACCGGATCCACCCACTTGAAATCCACCCATCCGGTCGACCCCGAATGGGCGATCTTCAGGATATCCAAGGCAAACGCCTTGCCGTCCGCATCGCGGAGCTGCGTCGCGTCGACGCCGATCAGTTTTGCATTGGCGCCATTGCCTGTGGTTATGCCGTTTGCGTCGTAACAGAAGATGTAGAGGTCACGATCGACAAAGCCGCCGTTCTTGTCGGTGACCGCAGCCATTGTCGCCGGGCCGCCATGCTGGTCGAAGTAAGCCTTGCCCTTGTTCCAGAGCGCGATCGCCTCGTCCCGCGTGCCGCGATCGCCAGCGGCGGCGACCGTGCTGATCAGGATTCCCACAAGTGCGGTTGCGAACATGGCGCGCGAGGTCATGATATGATTCCCCAACAATTGCTCCACGACGAAGCGAATTATTACTATGCGGCTTCTGGTTAACATTCCGTGAAGCGGATGCCGTTCGCCGGCGCTCCGGCCGCCGACATCGATGGCTCGACGCGATTCGCTGCCATTGCGGCGGCCGCGCCGCTGTTGCGCGGGCCGCGTCATTGGCGAGCTGCCGGTTGCGTGGCGTGCCGCCGATTGGCTGGCGAGCCACCCCGAACGATCGATATCAGTCGGACCCGCCAGGTGCGCCATCGCCGGGGCAGCATCGGCTGGGCCTGCGGTGATACCAGAGAGCAATGCCGCTCGCCCGCCTCGCCGCAACCGTCTACCCTGGGCGAATGAACGACCTCGCGCCGCCGCTCGTCTCCAACGTGCCGGAATATACCGTCTCGGACATCTCCAGCGCGGTGAAGCGCGCGCTGGAGGGCCAGTTCGGCCGCGTCCGCGTGCGCGGCGAGATCACCGAACTCAAGCGCTATCCCTCCGGCCACATCTATTTCTCGCTGAAGGATGAAGGCGCGAAACTTGCTGGCGTGGTGTGGAAGTCCGCGGTGCGCGGCCTCGGCATGGCGCCGGAGAACGGCGTCGAGGTGATCGCCACCGGCCGGATCTCCTCCTATGCCGAGCGCTCCTCCTACCAGCTTATCGTCGAGCGCATGGAGTATGCTGGTGCCGGCGCGTTGCTCGCGCGCATCGAGATGCTGCGGGTCCGCCTCGCCGCCGAGGGCCTGTTCGATGCCGCTCGCAAGCGCCCCCTGCCGGTGCTGCCGGAGGTGATCGGCGTGGTGAGCAGCGAGCGCGGCGCGGTGATCCAGGACATTCGCACCACGATCGCCCGGCGCTTCCCGCGCTCCGTCCTGCTGTGGCCCGTGCCGGTGCAGGGCGAGGGCGCGGCGGAGCGCATCGCGGACGCCATCGCCGGGTTCGATGCGCTGCCCCTGGGCGGCAAGGTGCCGCGGCCCGACGTGCTGATCGTCGCCCGTGGCGGCGGCAGCCTGGAAGACCTGATGGCGTTCAACGACGAAGCGGTGGTGCGTGCCGCCGCCGCCTGCCGCATTCCGCTGATTTCCGCGGTCGGGCACGAGACCGACACCACGCTGATCGACTTCGCCTCGGACCGCCGGGCGCCGACCCCCACCGCCGCGGCGGAACTGGCGGTCCCGGCGCGCACCGATTTGGTGGCCGACCTCGAGCATAAGGCGGCGCGCCTGGTCGGCGGCCTGAACAGGCTGGCGCAGGAGCGGCGGCTGGCGCTGTCGCGTGCCGAACGGGGGCTGCCCGACCTGCCCGCCTTGCTCGGCACCGCGCGGCAGCGGCTGGATGACCGCGCCGAGCGCCTGGTGCTGGCACTGCCCAACCTGGTGGAGCGGCGCCGCGCCGCGTTGGTGGCCGCCGAGCGCCGGCTGCCTGACCTGCCGTCCGCGCTGCGGGCCAGCCGCGAGAGGGTGCAGGAGCGGGGCACGCGGCTGGTGCTGGCGCTGCCGAGCCTCGTGGCCACCCGCCGCGGTGCTGTCGCGCTGTGCGGGCACAGGCTGGTTGCCTGCCTGCGCCATGCGGTCGGGCGCATCCACGCCGATGCCGGCCGCACCTTGGCACGGCTCAGCGACGCGCCGGTGCGCGCCGGGCTGCGCGAGGCGCGGGCGAAGCTGGGCGGCACGGGGGCGCGGCTGGAGTCGGTCTCGCCGCTGGCGGTGCTGCAACGCGGCTACGCGCTGGTGTCCGACCCGGCCGGGCATCCGTTGACCAGCGCCGGTTCGGTGAAGCCCGGCGCGCGGCTACGGCTGCGCTTCGCCGACGGGGAGGTGGGCGCGACCGCTGATGGCGCGCGGCGCGGCGACCGGCAGGGCGAGCTGGCGCTGTAGATGTTCGTGCAGTTTGTTTGATCCGGCGTCAGTCCGGCAGTCGCTGTCCTGCGTGAATTCGTAATTCCGGCAATCTCTCCATCCGGTTAGCGCGGGCGAACCCAGCCGTGGTCGGCACGCAATGAACAGGGGCCGGAAGCCTGCGCCAACCGGACAGGGACATCCAGCAAACTTGGGATGATCAGGCGGCGCCGAAGGCGGCGTTAGTACTGCTCCGCTATACCACCACCCGTTGCGCGCGGTTGAACCGGGGCGGCGGCGCGCCGAGCTTTGCCAGCGCATAGGTCGATGCGTTCACGTCCAGTGTTCCGCTGATGTGATTGCGCATGGCGAGCAAGTCGCGGAACATTCGCTGAAATTGCTCGCCCGCGTTCATTGTGCGCCCGCCGTTCACCTCAAGCACGCGGAACACCGCCCTGGCGCAGTGCGCGATCGCATGCGCCGCGTCGTAACGGCAACGGGCGCGCAGCACGTAGGGGATCTCCTCGCCGCGCGTCACCCGCGCGAGAAAATCCTGCCAGGTCAGGGTCAGCCGTGTGTGCGCGGCTTCGACCTCGGTCAGCGATTCCGCCAGCCGCAGATGCAGGTCCGATCCGGCCGATACGGTGCGGCCGGCCGCGGTGGAAACCCGCGCGCGATTGTTCTCGATGAATAATGCCAGCGCGCCGCTGGCGGCGCCGATCGCGGGAGTGGCGATAGCGTAGGGGAACACGCACGACCACGGCAGCCGGTATAGCGGCCGATCGTTCACGGCGCGGCCCGGATCGGCATGCTCGTAGACCTGGGTAGACGAGTGGGTGCGATACTCGGGCACGAAGGCATCGGCGACGATGACGTCCTTGCTGCCGGTCCCGGCGAGGCCGATGACGCGCCAGCTCTCCGGGTCCACCGCGAAATCACCGCGGGGGACGAGGAAGCTGCGGAATTCGGGACCGAGGCCGTCGTCGTCATCCGGCACCACCGCGCCCAGGATTACCCAGTTGCAATGATCCACGCCGCTGGAGAACCCCCAGCGGCCGGACAGTCGGAATCCGCCCGGTGCGCGGCGAACCTGGCCGGTGGGTGCATAGGACGTCGATGCCAGCGTATCCGGATTGGCCGACCAGACGTCGCTCTGCGCTTGCGGGTGAAACATGGCAATGTGCCAGGGATGGATGCCGACCACGCTCGCTACCCAGCCGGTCGAGCCGCAGGCCGAGGCGACACGCAAAGCCGCCTCGAAGAATGCGCCGGCGGGGAATTCCAGGCCGCCCCATTGCCGCGGCTGTACGGCGCGGAACAGGCCCGCTTCGGCCAGGCGGCCGATCATGTCGGGAGAGACGATGCCGTTGCGTTCTGTCTCGGCGGCGCGGTCGCGGATGACGGAGAGGAGCGCGTCGATGTTGCGCAGGAGGCTGTCCGGGTCGACGGGAAGGCGCTCGCTGAGTTGGGGCGATGCGGACATTGGGGTCCTCGGGGGTGGGTGGAGGCGGTGCGGAGCCTGCAAACGTTCACATAGTGCTGGGCGGGGAGGCAATCGCGGGAGGGTGTAGAGTGGTGGCCGAGACCAGCAGATATCTGCCGGTCCGTTTCCGAGGTGCGACACTGCGATATTGAAAAGTTGCCTCAAGGTCGGATCTGGGTGATGGCGACGCGCCATAGGAGACGGCCATCGCCTCGGGGCGCGCTCGATTGCTCGTTGCGACCGCACGTTGCTGGCCTGCCCGACGGCAGCGTCAACTTGTCCGTGGATCGGGCAACAAGAACCCGGAATAGGGCGAGCCCTGCGGCATGAGTAAGGTTTTTCCCAGCTTTCGGCTTGACGTGGACCCCCAGAGGCCCAATGCCCTTTCATCTATCGTCCCGGTCGATGCGCGAGCACGGCGCCGATCGGTGTTCAACCGCGGCGCCATGCCGCAGGAGATGTCCCTGGCAGCAATTCAGCCGGTTGCTGCCGGACGTGCTGCCGATCGTGCAGGACGATCAGTTTCCGATTTCCCCGCCCCTGATGCGATCAACGACTTCGTCAATGGACCCGCGAAAGTAGAAGGCTTGCCCGGGCATGTGATCGTGCTGCCCGTGGATGATCTCACGGCATCCGCGAAGCGCTTCGGTTAGCGAGATGTACAAGCCGGGTCGTTGCGTGTAGCGTTCGGAAACCAAGAATGGTTGCGTGAAGAAGTTCATCAGCTTCCATGCGCGGTCAGTTTCGGCCTGGCCGGCAGTGCACGCGGACTCGCGACAGTTGCCCCAAGGCAGCACGGCGAGTGCCGTTTTGACGGCGCGTGCGACGCCAGCATGCTCTGCGCGGTTCCACCTCGCTTCGACAACGCCGCAGCGGCGCGCCAGCCTACCGCAGGGCTCCGCTCGGACTCCGCGGCCGAACCCCCCAGGCGGAGGTGAGTTCCGCTAATCAGCCCCCGCCTTCCCCCCGATAGGCGGCCATCGCTGCCAGCGCCGCCGCGGCACGGGCCATCGGCGCGGACCAATCCCCCAGTTTGTCCTGGCGAAAGATCGTCAGGCTGGGATACCACGGGCTGTCTGCACGGCCCGACAGCCACCGCCAGCAATTGTCGTAGCGGTCGATCAGGAACACCGGCTTGCCCATGGCGCCGGCCAGATGCACCACTGCGGTGTCGACGCTGATCACCACGTCGAGATTGGCGATGATCGCGGCGGTGTCGGCGAAATCGGCTGCGGCTGCCATCGGATCGACCAGCGCCATGCCCTCCGGCGCCACCTGCACCTGGTCTTGTGCCGGGCCCTTCTGCAGGCTGACGAACAGTACGTCCGGCACCGCCGCCAGCGGCGCGAAGGTGGTGAGGCTGACGCTGCGCCGGCGATCCACCGTGGAAAAACCCGCCAGCCATGGCCGTGCCTGGCCGGCCCAGGCCAGACCGACGCGCAGGCGAGCCGCCGGCAGCCGCTGTGCCCACTCGGCCGTGAGTGCGGGATCGGCCTGCAGGTACGGCCAGGATGGCACGGTCGCCACCGTCGATTCGAAGGCACGCGGCAGGCTGACGAATGGGCAGTGGTAATCGAAGGGCGGCAGGGTGGCATCGCCGGTGATCACGGTCTCGATGCCGGTCACGCCGCGCGTCAGCCGCACTAGGGGCCCGGGGACCCAGGCCAGCACCTGGGCGCCACGTTCTGCCAGCAGAGGGGCGTAGCGCAGGAATTGCAGCGTGTCGCCGAAGCCTTCCTCATGCGTCAGCAAAATGGTGCGGCCAGTCAGGTCCCCGGCCTCGCGCAACGCCGGCAGCAGCAAGGCCAGGGGCAGCGACACCGCGCCCTTCACGCGCAGGCGCCATTCGTAGTCGGGCCAGGCCTCCTCCCAGCGTCCGGCCTGCAGCAACGCGACCGCGCGGTTCACGCGGATTTGCGCGTCGTTGGGCGCCGCGGCCACCGCGCGGGCATAGGCCGCGAGCGAGCGCTCGAACTGCCCCTCGACCTTCAGCAACAGGCCGAGATTGGCCCAGCTCGGCGCCAGGTCGGGATCGAGTGCCACCGCCTGTTGGAAATGCCAGATCGCCTGGGTGTTTTGCCCGACCTCCGCCAGCGCCAGCCCCATGCCGTGTTGCGCGGGGGCGGAGCGAGGGTGCAGCACCAGCCCCTCCCGCAACAGCGCGATGGCCTCCACGTGCTCGCCGCCGTCTTGCAGGAAGGTGGCGAAGGCCTGGCGAAGGCGGAAATCCTCCGGCGCCAGCTTCAGGCAGGCCTGGAACTGCGCCGTGATCTGGGCGCGCGAGAACCGCGGCAGCAACGCGGGCAGGTCGCCGCAGGGGTGCGGCTCGTTGGGCCGCTCCCTTGCCACGCGGTCGAGAATGGCGGCCGCCCGCTGCGTCTGGCCGCGCGCCGCGACCGAAAGGCCGAGCAATAGCAGGCCCTCCACATCGACCGAGTCGTCGGCGAGGATGCGGCCGCTCGCTGCCTCCGCCCGCCGCCATTCGGCTGCCCCCAGCCGGTCCACTACAATTCCTCGCTGTCGCTGCCGCTCCGTCAGTTGCATGGGCATCCCTCCCGCAAGCGGAGGGAGCATCGCGGAGGAACGTTAAGAAGTGGTGTACGGCGGCGAGATTATGTGAGGGAGGCGCATTTTCTGTCGTGGTCGAGCTCGACACGGCCATGCGTCCGCGCCGATCGGGGGCGTTGGGCCCGAGTGGCCCGCTCGGCGGTGCGTCGACGGCCGGGTCAGGCCCGGCGATGACGTGAAGGCATCGCCGGTCAGGACACCAGCGTCTCCTGCTCCCGCTGCTTCAGCTCCGATGGTGTGCTGCCATCCCAGGCCGTCCTGGCCAAATTTCCCGACGGCGTCGTCTTGTGGTTTGGTGGTGACGACCAGGCGCGCCTGGTCAGCTTACCGCGCCATGGTCGCGCAGTTCGGCGATCTGCGCGTCGGTGTAGCCCAGTGCGCGCAGCACCTCGTGGGTATGCTCGCCGGCCGCGGGAGGTTGGCGGCGCAATGCCGGCGCCTCGTCGCCGAAGCAGATCGGCGTCGTGGGCAGCTTCGCCACGTTGCCGTGCGGCATGCGGATCGGCAGCATCCGCCCATGGGCGTTGAGTTGCGGATCACGGAACAAGTCCGAGGGGGTGCGGACGGGGGAGAACGGGATGTTTGCCTCGTCCATGAGGTGCTCCAGCGTGGCGATGTCGTGCTGTAGCGCGATCTCGGCGACGTATTCGCGCAGCGCGGGGCGGTTGTTCACGCGGTCGGCGTTGGTGGTGAAGCGCGGATCGGCAAACAGCTCTGGGCGGGCGAATTTATCGCAGAAGGTGCGCCAGTGGTTGTCGGAGGTGATGCCGATGAAGAGCTTCTCGCCGTTCTTGGTGGGGAACGTCTCGTAGATGCCCCAGGCTCCCGTGCGTGCCGGCATGGGCGGGGGCGGGGCGCCGGTAGCAGCCTCGCCTGCCATGTGCTGGGCCACCAGGAAGGCCGAGGATTCGAACAAGGAGCTGGTGACCTTGCGGCCGATGCCGTCGCGGTCGCGCTGGCGGAGTGCTGCGAGCAAGCCGACCACGCCCATCACGCCCCCCATGATGTCGATCACCGAGGAGCCGGCGCGCAGCGGCTGGCCCGGCGGGCCGGTCATGTAGGCGAGGCCCGTCATGAACTGTGCCAGCTCATCGAGCGAGGGGCGATGTTCGTACGGGCCGGGCAGGAATCCCTTCATTGCGAGGTAGACCAGGCGCGGATTCAGCTCGTGTACCGTGTCCCAGCCCAGGCCGAGCCGTTCCATCGTGCCGGGACCGAAATTCTCGATTAGCGCGTCGGCGTTGCGCACCATGTCCTTGGCGACGGCGAGGCCGGCGGGCGATTTCAGGTCAAGGCAGACGCAGCGCTTGTTGCGGTTGAAGTAGACGAAGAAGCCCGTGGCAAAGCCGTGCAGGCGGCGCGTTCGGTCACCTTCGGGCGCCGGCTCCACGCGGATCACGTCGGCGCCGAGATCGGCCAGCACCATGCCGCAAGAGGGGCCCATCACCGTGTGGGTGAATTCGAGGACCGTGAGGTCGGAGAGGGGATCAACTGGCATGGGGCGTAGACTATAGCGCCGCCGCTGCGCGGGCGAGATGACGCGCCGTCAGATGACGCGCCGTCAGGCCGAAAGCCGTCAGCGAACGCAAAACGCCGAGTGGCGCGAGGGTGGTGCCGACCGTGTCATTGGCGGCCGAGGGGTCATGGGCGCCCACGTGCCCCGCCCGCCCGGGTGTCCCGTGCACGTACTGCCCAGCACGCACCGCCGGTGCGGTTTGTTACGGCCAAGAACAATTCACCGCCGAGGGCAGTTCGTTTCGATCAACAACAGTCCACCGCAGATTACACAGATTGCACAGATCAAGGCGTAGAGGCTTGTCGCGATTGTATCACGAACGCATTCGTGCCTATTTCTGATGCATATCCATGCCTTCATCCGTGAAATTTGTGGTGAACTGAAATTCTGCCGCTGACCGCACCGGCACAGCGGGTCTCCCGTTGACCCTCCCGGCGGGAATTCGCCCTCGACGGTGCTACAGCAGTTCCGCCACCGCGGCGCGGAAGCGGGTGATCGCGGCCAGATGATCCGCCGGCGTATTGCCGGCGATCCGCTTGTGATGGCCGCCCGGGAAGGTGGTGTGCGCCGTCGCATGCGTCACACCCGCCCGCTTCCAGAACGCCAGTTCCTGCCGCCAGTCGTCCTCGCCCCCGGTGCCCGGCGAGACCCATACTTCGATGCCGACCTCGGCCGGGTCGCGGCCCTCCGCCCGCGTAAGGGCGCGCAGCTTGTCGAAGGCGGCCAGCGCGGTGTCGTCGGGGGGATAGGCGAGCGGCATGAACCCGTCGCCGTATTTCGCGGTGCGACGGAAGGTCGCTTCGGCATGGCCGCCGAACCACAGCGGCACTTTGCCGGAGGCGGGGCGCGGATTGATCCCCGCATCGTCGATCGTGTGCCACTTGCCCTGGAAGGTCACATGCTGGTTCGCCCACAGCGCCTGCATGACCCGCACTTGCTCTACCGAGCGCGCGCCGCGATCGCGGAAATTCTCGTTCAGCGCGGTGAACTCGATTTCATTCCAGCCGACGCCGATGCCGAGGCGGAAGCGTCCGCCGCACAGCACGTCCAGCGACGCCGCCTGCTTCGCCACCAGCACGGCCTGGCGCTGTGCCAGGATCAGCACGCCGGTGGCGAAGCCGATGTTGCGCGTGCAACCGGCGAGGAAGCCAAACAACACGAACGGATCGAGATACGGCGACTGTGACGTGCCAATGCGCTCATCGCCCTTGTGGCTGGCGGGATTGGCCCCGACCACGTGGTCCGGCGCGACCAGGTAATCGTAGCCGAGCCCCTCGGCCGCCTGCGCGTAATCGCGAATCGCGATCGGATCGACGTTGAGGTCGGCTGTTGGGATCGATGCACCGAGCTGCATGGTCTCACCCTTCAATGTGGTAGTTTGTTGGCTCGCAGTTTGTTCGCTCGCAGTGTGCCGCGCCACGCGTCATTGCGAGGCGCGGAGCGGCGAGGCAACTTCGTTCAATGCGCCCATCCGGTTAGCGCAGGTCATGGCCTGGCCGGCGCTGCCCAGCCGATCGCGGCGCGGTTTCCTGCGCAAACCGGATAGGCGCATCGTTCAAATAGGTGCTCCGGCCGACCGTGCGCCGCTCGACCGAGGTTGCTTCGGCGCTGCGCGCCTCGCAATGACATGGGTACCGCCGCTACCGCGAGATGGAACCGCAGCTACAGTACATCCCCGATCGCGTCACGGTAGTGCCGCAGCGCGCTCAGGTGATCTGCCATGGTGTGCCCCGTGATCCGCCGATGCGTGCGGCGGTTGAAGGTGGTGGTGAGGCAGAGATGCGACGCACCGGCCTTCTTCCAGAACGCGGCTTCCTGCTTCCAGTCGGCGGCGGTGCCGCTGCCGCACGAAGTCCACACTTCAATGCCGACGGCGGACGGATCGCGTCCGGCCTCGCGCGTCAGGCTGCGCAACTTGTCGAAGATCGCCAGCGCCGCGTCGTTTGGCGGATATGCGTTCGGCATCCAGCCGTCGCCCCATTTGGCAATGCGCGGCAATGTCAGGTCGTGGTGGCCGCCGTACCAGACCGGCACGCGGCCCGAGGCGGGCCGCGGATTGATCCCCGCATCCTCGATCGTGTGGTACCTGCCGTTGCACGTCACGTGCTGGTTCGCCCACAGCGCCTGCATCACCTGCACTTGCTCCTCCGAGCGGCGGCCGCGGTTCTTGAAATTCTCATTGAGGCCGACGTACTCGGCCTCATTCCAACCGACGCCGATCCCCAGGCGGAAGCGCCCGCCGCACAGTATGTCGAGGCACGCGGCCTGCTTCGCCACCAGCACCGTCTGCCGCTGTGGCAGGATCAGTACGCCGGTGGAGAAGCCGAGCTTTGTCGTGCAGCCGGAGAGAAATCCGAACAATACGAACGGATCATGGAACAGGTCGTCGTTGTCGTTGCGGTCCCAGCCGGGACGAGAGGCGGCGTTGACGCCCAGGACGTGGTCCGGCGCTTCGAGGAAATCATAGCCCGTTGCTTCCACGCTCTGGGCAAAGTCACGCACGACGGATGGATCCCCGCCGATGTCGCCGAACGGCACAAGTGCACCAAGCTGCATGGTCGTATCCTCTTGTCGGGCCGGCGTGATGCCGGCCGCGTCTTGCCCGCTATGACGATGCAGCCGAGCCGGCGAGTCAACCGCCGTCCGTCAACGAGCGCACCGCGCCGCATGCCGTCGTCAGCGCAACGTGCGGGACGTAGTTGTCATTGCGAGGTGGTGGATGCGGTTGTCCCTGCGAGTCCCATTGGGCCGCAGCCATCTCGTGGCATTGCGAGCCCCATCGGGCCGCAGCAATCCCGGTCATGGTGGTGCACCGACTCGCGTGCGCCGACCCGAGCGAGGTTGCTGCGTCCCGCCGCGCCTCGCTCGCGGTCCTCGCAATGACGATGGCTTACTGATCCGCGTCGAGCACCGCCTTCAGCTTGTCGGGCGGGACAGCAATCTTCTCGATCCCAGCGCGCTCCTGTTGCAGCAGCATGGTGATGCGCGAATCCCGCTGGCCCCAGCCGCGGTTCAAAGCCTCGGTCAGTTCCTGGTGCGCGAGCGTGGTCAGCCGCATCGGCACGCTGACATCGCGGGCCAACTGGCAGGCCAGCGATACGTCCTTGTGCAGCAGCCGCAATGCGAAATCCGCCGGATCATAGATGCCGGTGAGGAAGCCGCGCGACATGCGGTCGAACAAGCGGGCGCGGCCGCCGGCGCCCTGGCGGATCGCCTCCCATAGCGGCAACGGCTCGACGCCGGCCTTCACGCCCATGGTGAACACTTCCGCCAGCGCCGTGCTGACCGCGGCCCCGGCGGCATTGTGCACGAGCTTGGCGATGGTGCCCGCCCCGATCGGGCCGATATAGCGCGCCGCGTCTCCCATCGCGTCCAGCACGGACTTGTATTGGTCGAACGCGGCCTTGTCGCCGCCGACCCAAATCGCCAGGCGCCCGCTGTTGGCACCACTTGGCCCGCCGCTCACCGGGGCATCGAGGAACGCCACGCCACGCTCCGCAAATGTTGGATGCAGCGCGCGCACGACATTCACTGCGTTGGTGGAGAGGTCGAACCATGCCGTGCCCTTGCGGAAGCCCTCGATCAGTCCATTCGGGCCGGTGCCGACCGCTTCCACGTCTGGCGGCGTCGGCAGCGAGGTGAACACCAGGTCGGCGGCCTCGGCGACCGCGCGCGGGCTGTCCGCCCAGGCCGCGCCGTTGGCCAGGTGCCGAGATGCGGCCTGACGCGACAGATCGTGCACCACCAATTCGTGGCCGGCCTTCTGCAGATTGCTGGCCATGCCGGCGCCCATCATGCCGAGCCCGATGAAACCGATTTTCATGTGCGCTGTCTCCAAGCTGGTGCGGGAGCAGTCTGCGACGGGGCCGGCGTCACCTCAAGGCTGTGGCGGCTCGAAGCTGTGGCAGTGGCAGGCGGGCGGGCGTCATGCCAGCCGATGTGCTTCAGTTGCGAACTGCGCAACGCCGGACGGGACCGTGCCCGCGGCGGCGCATTCCAGATCGACCAGTGACTCGAACCACACCTGCGCCACGGCGGCAGCATTCACTGGCAAATGCGGAATCACACTGGCCCGCGCTCTGCCCTGCTGCAACACGCGATATCGCCGTAGTCCGCGCAGCCGTGGCACGGTTCCCAGCCGATCGAGGTCCTGTGCGACGGCCGTTTCGTTGGCGCCATCCGGGTAGAGCACGATCAGCCGCATTCGCCCGGCATGGTCCACCGGTGGGACAATGTCTTCCTGCGTTGCCATGATGCGCGCCACGGCACCGATGAACAGTTTTGCATCTTCGTTGCAGGCAGCCATTGCTGCGGAAGCGTGGGCGCGTGCACGGTCGTCGTCATGGTCGAACAGCAGGATGGGAAAACCGTCGATGCGCAGGGCTTGAGCCGTGGCATTGGTCGCGGGCGAGCCGATTACATGGCATTGCACATAATGGCGCAGGTCGGGGAACTGACCGACCAGCGGGCCGTGGATGTCCAGCCAATGGCGGAACGCGTTCAGGGGCACGTCGTCGCGCCGGCGCATCAGGCTGATCGCCGCGATCGTCATATCACTGGCGTGGTGGGCGGCCCGCCCTTCTCCCAGGCGTTGAAGGTCGCGTCCCACAATGCGATGCGCCCGTCGCGCACCCGCCAGATCTCGGTGCCGCGGCCCAACATGGACTTGCCGGTCTGCGCGTCTTGCCAGCTTGCGTCCCAGGTATTGGCGAGCATGTCGTCCATCAGCACGTGTAGGCGCTTGGTCAGGCGATAGTTGCTGGTGCGGGCAAAGCGGGCGCGCAGGAAGCGCATGATGGCGTCGCGGCCGTGCATGTCCGGGAAGTCGGCGAAGCGCGCGACGGCGTCCTCGGTAAAGCCCTGGGCGATGCGGTCAAGGTCCGCCGCGGCGAATGCATCCTCGACGGCCTGTACCAGGCGCGTCGCTTCGTCCCAGGTCATGAGAGCCTCCCTTGCGGCGCGGCATTTCGCGATCCGCGACTGCGGAGCAGCCTAGCAGAGAGTGGTGACACGCGACCACGGGCCCCCGTTGAACCGCGATTGACGCCGTCGGCTCGCCCGTCGATTGACGCCGCCGCGTCGCCCGGCAATTGACGCCGCGGCACCGTTCGGCAATCTGCGGGCATGCGCATCGCCGCCATCCTGGTCGCCGCCGGCTCCGGCAGCCGCTTCGGCGCCGAGATGCCGAAGCAGTTTCTTGTCCTTGCCGGCAAGCCAGTGATCCGCCACGCGGCCGAGGCGCTCGCCGCCCATGCCCCGCTGCTGCAACCGGTCGGCGAGACCGCCCCGATCGCGGCGGCACTCGCGGGGATAGAGCATTTGCCGGTGGTGCCGGGCGGCGCCGTACGTCAGGACAGTGTGCGCGCCGGGCTGGAGGCGCTGGTGCCGCACGCGCCCGACATCGTGCTGGTGCATGATGCCGCCCGTCCGCTGATCCCCGCCGGCACCGTGCCCGCGTTGCTGGCCGCGCTGGAGTCGGCCCCCGGCGCCATCCCGGCGCTGCCGGTTGCGGATACGCTGAAGCGCGCCGTGGATGGCCGCATCTCCGCCACTGTCTCGCGTGACGGATTGTTCCGTGCCCAGACGCCGCAGGCGTTCCGGTTTCATGCGCTGCTGGAGGCCCATCACGCCGGGATCCAGGGCGCCACCGACGACGCCTCGCTGCTGGAGGCGGCCGGCGCCGCGGTGGCGATCGTTCCGGGCGCCGAGGACAACATCAAGCTGACCTATCCCGAAGACCTTGTCCGGCTGGAGCGAGCCATGATCACGCCACTGATCCCTCGCGTCGGCACCGGCTTCGACGTGCATGTGCTGACCGTCGGCCGTCCGCTGATGCTGTGCGGGGTGGCGGTCCCGCATGACAAGGGACTGGCGGGCCACTCCGACGCCGATGTCGGCATCCATGCGCTGTGCGACGCGATCTATGGCGCGCTGGCCGAGGGCGATATCGGCCGGCACTTCCCGCCGAGCGAAGCGGCGTGGAAGGACGCCGACAGCGCGCGGTTCCTGGCGCATGCCGCGGCGCGCATCGCCGCGCGTGGTGGCGTGCTGGCGAATGCCGACGTGACCCTGATCTGCGAACGTCCGAAGATCGCGCCGCATGCCGAGGCCATGCGGGCCCGGCTGGCTGATCTGCTGGGCGTGGACGCGGGCCGGATCTCGGTGAAAGCGACCACGACGGAGAAGTTGGGCTTCACCGGCCGCGGCGAGGGCATCGCGGCGCAGGCGGTCGCCACGGTGCTGCTGCCCGGATGATCCGTCGTCCGTGCATGGACAGCGCCTGGGACCGACGCCATGTCAGGCGCGCCCGATTTGGGCAAGTCCGGGACTCTGGAGGCACATGAGAAAGACGATCTTCGGCGCGGCATTGCTCGGTACGGTCCTGCTGGCCGGGTGTGCCAGCCAATCCACGAACTCGTCCGCGCTGCCGTTTCCGCCGGTGCCGCCGCCGATGCAGGAGACGGTGCCGAAGCCGCCGGTTACCGGCGAGGCGCTGCTGTGGCAGCCTGGGCACTGGAACTGGAACGGCAACGGCTATGTCTGGCAGCCCGGCGAATATGTCCCCGCCGCCGGTCACGGCAACCTGTTCCAGACTGGCTATTGGGAGCAAACACCGTCTGGCTGGCGCTGGGTGCCGGCGCATTGGACGTCGTGACGCGCGTGCGGTTGGGGGCATGGCGGCGACAGGCATTGGCCGGAGCACCTGGCGACCCTTGTGAGCGCTGATTGCTCTGGCTTGCTGACGGTCTCCGGGCGGCTCGGGCCGGGAACACTTGTTGTCCGCGCGTCTCCTGCCGCGCTACTCGGCACAAGGACCCTGACATGAGCGTTCTCGCGGATGTTGACGAACCGGGCCGGTGGATGAGTCGCGCCGGCGACCACGTTTGGGCGGAGGGCCGCCAGCCGTTTTGAGCGGATCGACGGCCGTTTTGAGCGGATCGACGTTGTTGCGATCGCGCGCGCGAGCGTTACGCCGCAGGCCAATCGGTGTCACTGTTTCGCAGCTATGCCGATCCCGGCGTTCTCACGGACCAGGTCATTCGGCTGTACCTGGCACCCATTCTGTCTTCGCCCCAGCGCATCGACGCCTTCGCACGCTACTGGCTGGCGTTCGACAACGTGCATACGGTCGCCGTTCACGACAGGCTCAGGGCGCTTCAGGCGCCGACTCTGATCGTGTGGGGGTTGCAGGATATCTTCTTCGACAGGAAATGGGCCTATTGGCTGCGCGACACCTTGCCGCGCGCCCGCCCTCTCGTTGCAGTCGCTGACGGGTGCCTGCCGTTTCCCGAGGACCGTCCGGAGGCCCTAACCACGCCATTGCTTGAATTCTAGAACCATGTGTCCGCTGGCAGGTAGCGGCACACACGATGTGAGCCAGATCCATCATCCCCCGACCAGTGGCCGCACCTCCTCCGCCAGCAGGTGCAATTGCTCCAGTGCGAGAGAATTCGGCATCCCTGGCCAGTGCACCGACGCCACCAGATGGTTCACCCCCAGCCGTTGGTTCAGCCGCGCCAGTTGCTCCGCCACTTCCGCGGGCGAGCCGAGCAGGAATCGGTCTTGCAGTAATTCCTGGAACTCATGGTCGAAGTCGTCACCGGCCGGCATCACCTTGTCCTGCCCCCAGGCGCGATACGCTTTGTATTTCTCCTCCAGATAGGGCTGCGCGCGACGGATCGCCTCGGCCCGGGTCGGTGCGACGAACACCTCCCGCCGCATTGGCACTTCCGCGGGGAACGGCCGGCCGCATTCCTCCAGCGCGCACTTATAAATATCCATCTGCCGCTCGATCGTCGCCAGCGTGTTGTGCGGGTTGATGTACCAGCAATCGCCGAGCCGCGCCGCGCGCCGTATCGCTACATCGGCATTGGCACCGATCCAGATCGGCGGCGCTGGCTTCTGCAGCGGCTTCACCGGGCAGGACGCGCCATCCAGTTCCCATCCGGCGCCAGTCATGTTGACAGAATCCTCAGCCCACAGGCGACGGATCGCGGTCAGCGTTTGCTCGAACCGAGCGCCCAATCCCCCGCGTGGCACGCCGAACGCCTTGAACTCGACGTCGCGATAGCCGATGCCGGCGCCGAACACGAGTTTGCCCCCGCACAGCAGATCGAGCGTGGCCAATTGCTCCGCCAGTTCCAGCGGCTTGTGCAGCGGCACCAGCACCAGCCCGAGGATGATGCGCAGCTTCGGCGCGATCGCGGCGCAATAAGACAGAAACGGGATCTGCTGCACCGATTCAAACGGATGCGCGCTGAAATGCGAGCCCTTGACGATGCCGTCGAAGCCGAGTTGCTCCGCCCGGTGCACCAGCTCCAGATCGTCGCGCAGGTGCGCAGCGGCGTCTCCAGGCGGGTGCTGCCCGCGCACGATCAGGCTGAATTTCATGCTGCCGGCTCCTTTGTCACTGTCTCGAGCCACCTAGCGGAAGCCGCTGTCAGCGAAGCGCGATACCGCGCGCCCCCTGTCATTGCGAGGCCCCGAAGGGGTAGCAGCACTCGCGTTCGATCGGTTGCCCAAACGTTCGTGCGCCCATTCGACCGAGGTTGCTTCGCCTCGCCGCGCTTGGCTCGCGGTCCTCGCAACGACACATCGATGCCGCCGCCTACCACGCAAACCGCGGCAGAGTCGCGAGCGGCGCCACCCCGGCCTCCGCCGCCTCGCGTTCCGCTGCTGCGGTATCGAACCCGCCGCGACCGTCCCGCAATGCAGCGCCGTGGATGCCGTCGAGCACCCAGCAGGCGTCCAGATCGACGCCCGCAGCGCCGGCGACGTCGGTGCGTAGCGCATCACCCACCGCCAGCACACGGTTTACAGGCACGGCCAGAGCCTCCAGCACCGGCTGGTAGATTGCCGGATCCGGCTTGCCCAGCGAGCGTACGTCCCCGCCCAGTTCCCGATAGCGCAGCGCCAGCGACCCGGCGCACAGGACGCGCACGCCGCCGCGGATCACCTCCAGGTCCGGGTTGGCGCAGATCATCGGAAGGCGGTGACGGGCACAGTCGGCCAGTACATCCTCGAACTCCGCCATGTCGGACGGATTGCGGTGATCGTCAGGGCCGGTGTTCAGCACAAAGTCGCCCTCGGCCGGCGTCGGCACACGACGCAACTTCAGGCCCTCGAGCACCGGCCGGTCGCGTGCCGGGCCGAGATGGAACACGCGCTGCCCCAGCTCCGCCCACCACAGGTCGGGTGGCGAGATCAGCGCGCGGCGCACCGCCTCGCCTGAGGTCAGTATGTCGGTATAGAGGCCGTCCTCGATGCCCATGCCGCGCATCATGGTCCGCACCGCGTCGTTCGGCCGCGGCACGTTGGAGAGCAACAGCGTCCGCTTGCCCACCTCGCGCAGGCGGCGCAGGGAGTCCACGGCGTGCGGGAAGGCCTTTATGCCGTCATGGATCACGCCCCACAGGTCCAGCACGAACCCGTCATAGCGTTCCGCGAGTGGGGCGAAGCCGGACAGATGTTCCATTCAGTCGAGTCCCGAGAGCGAGGCGGCGTCGGTGCCGATCGCCTCCTGGATGCGGGCGAATCCGGCGCGGCGCAAGCCGGCGGCGAGTTCATGCTTGATGCGCCGGATCAGCGCGGGGCCGGCGAACGCGAAGGCGGTGTAGAGTTGCACCAGCGAGGCTCCGGCGCGGATCTTCTCCAGTGCATCGGTGCCGCTGGCCACGCCGCCGACGCCGATCAGCACCAGTCGCCCGCGCCCCACCAGGAAGGCGCGCGCCAGCATGCGGGTGGACAGCGCGAACAACGGCGCCCCGGACAGGCCGCCGGCCTCGCGCGCCAGCGGGGATCGCAGGCCGGGCGGACGCGTGACGGTGGTGTTGGAGACGATCAGCCCTTGCACGCCCTCGGCGACGCAGGTCTCGACGATTGCCGCCAGCCCATCGTCGGACAGGTCGGGAGCGATCTTCACCAGCACCGCGGGTCGCTCCGGCACGGTGGCGACGGCGCGGAGGATGGCGCGAAGCTGCGCTTCGCCCTGTAGGTCGCGCAGCCCCGGCGTATTGGGGGAGGAGACGTTGACCACCGCATAGTCCACCAGCGGCGCGACCGCGGCGAGCAAGGCGGGATAGTCTTGCTCTGGGTCTGCGCCATCCTTGTTGATGCCAAGATTGGCGCCCAGCGGCACCGGTCGCTGGCGGACCGCCGCCAGATTGCGGCAGAACGCGTCGATTCCCTCATTGTTGAACCCCAGCCGGTTGATCGCCGCCCGGTCTTGCTCCAGCCGGAACATGCGTGGCCGCGGGTTGCCGCGCTGGGGGCGCGGCGTGACCGTGCCAGCCTCGACGAAGCCGAAGCCGAGCCGCATCAGCGGGCCCACCGCGATGGCATTCTTGTCGAAGCCGGCGGCGAGGCCGATCGGATTGGGAAAGCGCCGTCCCAGCACGGTGACGGCGAGCGACGGATCCTCGGGTCCGGCATCACGCCCCACCAACCCGCAGCGCAGGGCGCACAGGGCCAGGTTGTGCGCTTCCTCGGCGTCCATGCGGCGCAGCAGGGGCAGAATCGCGGAGGCAATGGCGGGGGTCATGGGGCCGGCTTATAGCGAGATCGCCCGCGCTGGTATGGCCCAAGTGAAGCGCGAGCGACTCGCGCACAAGTCCCGTCCGTGCGCGGGTTCAAGACCAGCGCTTGTCCTTCAGGACCAGCGTTTGTCCTCGGCGTGGAGGTCGTCGAGCACCCGGCGGATCGCAGCCGCTCGATCGCGTCCGGTGCTGCGCATGACATCCTTCACGAGGCGCTCGCGGGCGTCCGGTGAGAGGATGGCCGTGCGCAGATGACGTTCCAGTGCGGCGAGATGGGTATCGGGCGAGGCGCGCCGCGACGTCGGTGGCACGCTGCCGCCGGCGCGACGCACGGGTGGGGGAGGGGCCGGCGATGTGGTTGCGGCAGGCGCCGGCGATGTGGTCGCCTGGTTGGCGAGAATGCGCTGTAGCAGCCGGGCATCGGCCTTCGACCGTGATCGCCGCGCAAGCAAGGTCCAAGCGGAGAGCAGGATCGCGCCGAGGGAGAGTCCGATCGCGATACCGGCTACGATCGTTGTGTCCAAGTGTCCCCCGAATGATCTCGCCTGGTGTGCGGCGATGCCCGTTGCATGTTTTCGCTGATAGCGCCGCGGGGGGATATGCTGCTGGGATCGTATCAAAATCGTTGCCGACCCGAGCAGCCTCACGTTTCGCATACGTAGCCGACCAAGATTGTCACCCGCACACACTCGACGGCGGCGGTGGGTGAGAATCTTTGCGACAGGAATTGCGCGGCGCCAGGCAAGGATCCTGCGACCGGAATTGCAACCCCGGGCAACGCCCCAATGACCGACCTATACCTCAGACCTGCGCGAGTGCATGACCCATGGCCGTCCGCGCCCGGCGCGCTCCGGCATGCGCCTCCTGCTCGACAACCGGCGTTCCGCCTGAGACACTCCGCCGCTCTGGCGGAGAACGACATGACCCTGAAGCGCATGGTGCTGGAAATCGGCATGGGCACCGACATCCGTGGCGCCGACTACACCAAGGCCGCGGTGCGGGCGTTGCGCGACGCGCTCTGGCACAATTCGCTGAGCGTCGCCGACGCGCTCGGCCAGGACGTCGATGCGATGCGGGTGGAGGTGACCATCGGCGTGCCGCATCCGGAGCGAGTGGACAAGGCGGCGGTGCTGGCGGTGCTGCCGCACGGCACCGGAACGGTGCAGGTCGTCGAGGGCGGCCTGGAAATTCCCAACGATGCCGGCACCAATGCCACCGTGCTCGCACATGCCGCGGCGGTCGTGCGGTTGGACGTGGCGTGAGGGGAGACGGACAATGCCATCCAAGCGCGTAATCCTGGAACTCGGCGCCGGCAACGACCTGCATGGCGGCGACTATACCAAGGCGGCGCTACGCGCGGTGCAGGACGCGTTGCACCACAGCTCCCTCAGCCTGATCCGTTCGCTGGGACTCGGTTCACGCAGCATGCTGGTGGAAGTGACGATCGGCGTGCAGCGGCCAGAGAAGGTGGATGCCGCGGCGGTGCAGGCCTCCTTGCCGCATGGCAAGGCAACGGTGAAGGTGGTGAAAGGCGGTCTCGACGTGCCGGACGACACCTCGAGCGACGTGGCGGTGATCGCCAGCGCCGCGGTGTCGGTGCGGTTCGAGGCATTGCCGCCAGGCTGAGAACAGGCGAAGTACTATTCTTTGCGCGGAGGGGGTTCGACGGGGCGCGTGCCAGGGCGCGGCCGCCGCGATGTCGTCCGCCTCGCCGGTCTGTGATCGCCGACGCAACGCCGCCGTGCATTTGTGCAAAGCGCCCTGGTTTTCGCAAAGGACGGCGGATCGGCCGCGGATTACATGCATGCTAATTACCGTTCGCCGCTGACGCGAGCGCATGCGTCGTACCAAAGGCCTTTAAATGACCAGACCGTCGTTGCTGCCGGAAAAAGGCGCGTTCGGCTCGCTTGCGCTGATCGCCGTGGTCGTCGTCGTCGCTGCCGGCCTGTTTGCCTACACGGCCGGATGGCTCTCTCCCGACCGGCTTACACCGGCCAAGATGGTCGCCGCATTCGCACCGTCCGGCGGCGCGGCTCTCGGTCACCGGCGCAATCACGCCAAGGGCATCTGCTTTACCGGCGAGTTCGATGCCAACAACAACGGTGTCGAGCTTTCCCGGGCGCAGGTCTTCGCCAATGGCCAATACCCGGCGCTTGGGCGTTTCAACCTCGGCACCGCCGATCCGAGCGCGGCGGACGCGACCGTACGGGTGCGGGGCATGGGTCTGCAGATCACAACGCCGGACGGCGAAGCATGGCGCATGGCCATGATCGACCTGCCGTTCTTCCCGGTATCGACGCCGGAAGCATTCTACGAACTTCTCAAGGCGTCGGGCAGCAAGGACCCTGACGCAATGAAGGATTTTGCGGCCGCGCATCCGGAGTTCGCAGTGTTCGGCGCCTGGGCGCAGAGCGCGCCCTGGACTGCCAGCTACGCGGAAGAACGCTTCAGCAGCATCGACAGTTTCACCTTCAGCAACGGTTCCGGTGCCGAGCATGTGGTGCGTTGGTCGCTGCTGCCGCAGGCGCAGGTGGTGCCCATCACGCAAAGCGAACTGGCGAAGCTTGGTCCGGACCATCTGGCGCAAGAGATCGCCGAGCGGGTGGCGAAGGCGCCCCAGCGCTGGACAATGGCGGTGACCGTCGCCGACCCGGGAGATCAGACGTCGGATCCAAGCAAGGCCTGGCCCGCGGATCGGCGCAGCGTGACAGTCGGAACGCTGATCGTGCAGCGAATCGAACCTGAGCGCGATGGCCCGTGCCGCGATATCAATTTCGACCCGACGGTGCTGCCAAACGGCATTCGGGTCTCCGACGATCCGTTCCCCGCCGCCCGATCCGCTGCCTATGCGCGATCGTACAACTTGCGCACCGCGGAGGTGCGCGACTACCCCTATCATCTCGCAACCGCGACTGGAGCCCAACAGTGAACGGCGCGCGCTTCACGGCAGTGCAGCGTCTGCTGCACTGGGTCATGGCCATCTGCATTCTGTCGATGCTGTTCATCGGCGTCGGGTTTGCGTCCACCATCACCCCAAAATACCTGCCTCTGGTCGCCACCCATAAGACGCTGGGCATCGCGATCCTGGTGCTGGCGCTGATCCGGCTGGGGGTTCGCATCCGCTCTGGCACGCCGCCTCTGCCGGCGGACCTGCCCGAGCCGATGCGGCTCGCGGCACACCTGTCGCATTATGCGCTGTATGCGCTGATGATCGCGATGCCGTTGCTGGGCTGGGGCATGCTGTCGGCGGCCGACTATCCGGTGGTACTGTTCGGCGGCATCCGGCTGCCCCAGATCCTGCCGCTGAACGCTACGCTGCACACGCTGCTTTGGGACGCGCATTTCTACCTGGCGTTCGCTTTCTATGCACTGATCCTGCTGCACATCGCCGCCGCGCTGTTCCATGCGCTGGTTCGGCGGGACGGCGTGTTCGAAAGCATGGCCCCCACGCCGTCACACGCGAAAGTCGCTGCCGCGGAGTGAAACCGGCGTTCGGGCGGCTGCGGCGGTGGTCGTGCCATTGGGGTGCGGGGCCGCGTACGCCATCACACTCACGAGGCTGGCAGGCGCAATGTTCGCGCGGGCGGCCATGTCCGAACAACGCTGCCGCCGGGGCGCTGTCAAAGGTTTTGGGGTCACAACGCTGCCGCCCGGTCGGCCTCGATGGCACTGGGATCACAGGTAGCGCACCACGCGCAGCAGAATGCCGGCTGCCTGCGGCAGGCTGCCGAACTCCGAATGGCGTCCGCCGACGGTGATGCTTGCCTGTCCGCCGATCGTCCAGGCGCGCGAGAGATAATAATCGGCGGTGGCCTGGGCCAGCACAGAGCCATCCTGCAGGTTGATGTTCGCCAGCGCGGTGATCTCCAGGTCGGTGACGAACGCGTCCACCCAGTCGGCACGCAAGAATGCGGTATGGCGCGACTCCGGTTCCTGCTGGTCCTGCGCATAGGAGCGGATGTACCACAGCGCTGGATCCTCGCCCGGGATGTTGCCATGCAGTGAGGCGGCGGCGAACCAGTTGTGCCAGTCCTGCCCGCTGAAGCCAGCCTGATGGTAGTGGTATTCGAAGTTGAGCGTAAGCTTGGTGTCCACCGGGGTATAGGAAAAGCCGACGGAGAGATCGTTCTGAAAATATTGCGCGGCGCTGACCGGCAGCGGCGCCGGCGCATTGCGCGGCAAGGTACCTGTTTCGCGGCCGTATTGCAGCGCGTCGTAAAGCATGCTCGGGGCGACGCCGCCGGCCCATTCCACGTAGCCGATAGTCTGCTGGCCGATTGCCACCGTCAGGTTGCCGCCCACCTGCGTGCGGTCGCCGGCGTGGTAAACCAGCAGCTCCGGACTGAAGCCGTTGGCGACGGTGACGCTCCCCTTCAACAGGAAGCGGTCCTGGCTATTGGTGCGGTCGAGCATCGGATCGAAGCTCGGCAGGTTGAGATTGGTGTAGATCGCGGTCGGCTGCGTGACTTTCGGCGCGAAGACGGCGGTGACCGACCCGCCCGGCCAGACATGCTGGCCAAGCAGCATCAGCGTGCCCAGCCGATCCTCGCGCAGGATGGTCGGGTCGGAGGTCAACGGTTCGACCACCGCTCGGGTACGGAAAAAGTCGGTGGGATTGTAGCCGACAGCGACCCCGCTTTTCACATTGACGCGGCCGAGATCGATGAAGGTGCCGTCGCTCGGCTGCCAGCTCAGGAACAATTCGCGCAAATCGTTGCGGACGGACTCATGGCTGGGGAAGGGCACATCGTTGGCGGCGCGCAGGTTAAAGCGGCCGCTGTAGTCGAGCGTAAGCGCGGGCGTGAGCTTCCACTCGTCGCGGGAATCCAGGAACAAGCGGTCTTCCCAGCTTGCCGGCGTGGGCGGGGGATAGGGCACGGCGAGGTCGTTGCGCAGCGGCGTAACGGTGAAGGCGTCCTCGAGATAGTTGCGCTGGGCGGCGTTGGTGGCGGGGACCGGAAGCGCGGCGGTTGCCGGCGCCTGGGCGGCGGGGGGGATCAGCTCGAGATCCTTGTCCTCCTCGGCCGCAAGCGCGGCTGCGGAGTACAGCAGGGGGATGATGATGAACACGCTGCTTGCGAAGAGGCGCGGCGTGGCCAGCCTGGCAGGACAGGTCAGCCGCGTCCTCATTCCGCCCTCAGCCGCGGCAGGTAATCGCGCTGGAACCATGCCTCCGGGATGTCCTGGAAGCGGCGATCGCCGAATTCGAGGGTCGTTACCAGCGAGCTATCCACCGCGTCAATGATGACCGCCCCGCTCGGCCGTACCTCGCCCAGTGACTCGCGATAGCCGCGATAGTACAGGATCTTCAACAGTCGGCCGCTGTCGGAATAGAACTTCGCCTTGATCGGGTGGAAGCTGCCATGCTCCACCCAGTATTCGATGCGGTTGTAGATCGCCGTGTCGGTCACCGCCTTCAAATTGAGATGCCAGCACTGTCGCTGCTGATGCTCGGCATCGGTGATCGTCTCGTCGCCCATCAGCGTTGTGGCATAGTCCACGACGAAATTGACCGTCAGCACGTCGCCGATCGAGGCCTGGCCGATCAGCCGCTGCTGCGGCGAGATGCGCACGCTGGCCTGCGATGCGGGGTCGTAGAACCAGAGGTCGTGCTTGTCGAACAAGGCCATCTTGCCGGCATCGCGAGGTGGTTCGACATAGCGCACCAGGTTGCGGAACTGGTGCGTGGCGGGGTCCTCTTTGGCATAGACCACGAGCTGGTCCTGGTCGCGCGGCCGGCCGGCGACATATTCCGTCAGTGTCGTGGTGCTGCGGAATGGCTGGCCCGGGTTCCGTATCTTGTCGGCGGCGGCGACGATCTGTTGCGGCGTCTGCGCCATCGCAGGAATCGCGGCAATCGCCAAAGCACAAGCCAGCACCAGGGCTGTCACGACTCGCATGATCGCCTCACACATGGCGCAGCGCATCGACCACCGGCAGGCGGGCGGCGCGGTTGGCGGGGAGCAAGGCGGCGACGGTCGCTACCAGCACCAGGCCGAGCCAGGTGCCGAGCAAAAGGGGAGGGTGGTCCGACGGCAGGGCAAGGCGGAACGGCACCGGCGTGGCATTGCCAGGCGGCAGCCAGGTCATGCCGGCATGGTTGATCGCTGCGGCGACCACGAATGCCAGCAACACGCCGACGGTGGCGGCGATAGCGCCCAGCAGCGAGCCCTCGGTGACGAACTGCGCACGGATACCGTTGCGGCGCACGCCCATGGCGCGGATGGTGCCGATCTCGTTGGTGCGCTCCATCACGTTCATGGTCATTGTGTTGACCACGGCGAACAACACGATCACGCCCATGATCAGCGTAATGAACAGGAAGATCGCCGAGAACAGGCGGACGACCTGGACGTAGAAGGGAGTGAGCTCGGCGAAGTCGCGCACCTCCAGGTCCAGATGCTGCGCCGCGATCAGCGTCTGAAGTCGCGCGCGGGCCGCGCGCATGTCCTCGCTGCGATGGAGCTGCAGCACGATGCCGGTGGCCTTATGCTCGCCGCGGCCATAGACGAGTTGCTGTGCCAGGGCGAGCGGCATGGCGACGAAGTTATCGTCCAGCTCCTTCACGCCTTGCACCGCGACGCCGGCGACGTCGAGCGTGACGACGTTCGGAGCACCGCTCGCGGTCGCCGAGAGGAGATCGAGCTGCGGCATAGACGCGTTTTTCACATCGCCGCTGCTGAGTTCGCTCTGCGCGAGCGACGCCAGGTTCTGGTCCACAGGTGCCGCTGGCGCCGTATCAAGCGAGGGCGGCGGCGCCGGGCAGTCCAGCATTTTCAGCGTCCGGCAAAGGCCGAGAATGCGCGCCATGCCGCCGCCGATCAGCCCACGCTGCGGTGCGTCGTCCGACAGTTGCGCGCCCTGGGTCTCGGGCAATGGCAGATCGTACTCGTTCCATTGTCGCATGCGCTGCTGGTTGGAGGGGATCACCCCGGTGCCGAGGAAGGTCTTGGCGGCATTGTTGCCGCCGGAGAAATTGCCGGCGATGCCGAGCAATGACTGGGTCGGCGTGATCACGCGGATCATCGGCTTCAGCACGGGATCATCGGCGATCGTCCGCATGACGCGCTGGTAGTCGTCGATGCCATAGGCGGCGGGATTGCCGGCACCGAACACGAAATAGCCGCTGCGGAACACGGTGAGGTGGCCGATGCGCTGCACCAGTCCGGTCTCGAATGCGGAGAAGATATAAGTGATGTAGCCGCCGAACACGAGCATTGCCATGGCGCCGACGGCGACGGCAGAGCCGGTCATCAGCGAACGCCGGCGATTGCGCAGGATGTTGCGGAAGGCAATCTTGAACAGCATCAGCGGTCGCCTTGCTCGGAAGCAGTGATAGCTTCCCCTCGAGCGAGGGGAGCGGCAGGCCTGTCCTCCTCCTGGCCCACTCCTTCCTCATGCCGCATCAGCATTCCGTCGCGGATCACGAAGGTCTCCTCGGAATGCGACATGAGCTGCTGGTCGTGGGTGGAGAAGATGAAGGTGATGCGTTGGTCGGCCTGCATGCGGCGCATCAGTGCGATGATTGCCGCGCCGTTGGCGCTGTCGAGATTGGCGGTGGGTTCGTCGGCCAGGACGATGGTCGGCTGCTTCACCAGGGCGCGGGCAATGGCGACGCGCTGCTTCTGCCCGCCTGACAGCTCATTCGGGCGCTGCTGCGCCTGCGCTGCCAGCCCCACCGCCTCCAGCATCGCCAAAGTGCGGTGGCGGCGTTCCGCAGCCGCCATGCCGACCAGCAGCAACGGATATTCGACGTTCTCGTAAGCCGACAACACCGGCACGAGACTGAAGGCCTGGAAAATGAAGCCGATATTACGGGCGCGGAAGTCGGCGAGCGCATTGTCCCTGAGGCGGCCGACGTCCTCGCCGCAGACCTCGATCCGGCCGGTGGTTGGGGCGTCGATGCAGCCGATCAGGTTCAGCAACGTGGTCTTGCCGCTGCCGGACGGCCCCACGATCATGGTGAAACGATGCGCCGGAATGTCCAGGCTAATGTCGCGGATCGCGGCCACATCGACCGCGCCCGCATGGTAGGTCTTCACCACATGTTCCAGGCGGACGACGGGCGCAGCGGCATCGCTCATCTGGCGCAGTCTCCGGAACTGTGGTACCGGATGGTACCGACCGCGCCGATATACGGTGCCGGCGGGTACCTGGCAAGAGCGATTTTGATGATGAGCCCAGATGACGTTGCCGCTGCCGCTGCGCCCTCGCTGCGCGACCGGATCATGGGCGCCGCCTTCTCCCTGTTCATGGAGCGAGGCTATAGCGGCACCAGCACGCTGGACGTCGCGCGTCGCGCCCGCGTGTCGAAGCGTGACCTCTACGCCGCGTTCGGCAGCAAGCACGCCATGCTGGTCGCCTGCATCGCGGAGCGCACCGAACGGATGAAGCAGCCGCTGAAACTGCCGGTGCCGACCGGCCGGGCCGCGCTGGCGGCGACGCTCGCGGCGTTCGGGCGCACGCTGTTGTTGGAGGTCTCGCGGCCGGAGGTTCTGGCGACGCAGCGCCTCGCCATCGCCGAATCCGAGCGTGCACCGGAACTGGCGCAGGCGCTCGATGAGCTCGGGCGGGTCGGCAATCGATTGGCGTTGACAGCGGTGCTGGCCGCGGCACAGGCGAATGACTTGCTCGCCGCGGCCCAGCCGGAGGAGATCGCGGACATGTTCGTCGCATTGCTGTGGCGTGGCGGGCTGATCACGCGGCTGCTGCTGCGCGTGTCGGAGGCACCGGATGAGGCGGAGCGGGCGCAGCGGGCACGGTTCGCGACGGAGATGGTGATGCGCCTCTACGCTGTGTCAGAGGGCGAGAATTAGCAAGAGCCGCCGACACAAGATCGTCGCTTTGACATCACGAACGCATCGCGCCACCCTGTGGTTCTCGACCCGGCGCGAGAACGAGACGCCAATATGCGATTGTCATACCTTTTCGCACGCGAAGGTTCAATTGGGCGTGTGGCATTCTGTCTGGCCAGCCTGTGCCTGGGCGTGTTGGCATGGGCGATTTCCCTGGTTGGTATTCTATTGGGAAGCAATGCAGTCAATGTTACCGATGTATATGCAGTTTCGATTCCCGATGTGTGGTTTTGGTCGGCATTCAAAGGCACTTTGGTTGATGTCTGGGATTTTTCCGCGTTTGGACTTGTACCTGGGTTCGTTCTTGGGTTGTCATTTCTTACGTTTTGTACCCGGCGCCTTCATGATCTGAACATGAGCGGCCGGTACTCGATGATTTTCATCCTTCTGGGTCTTGGCGGTGTGATCGCATACGATCGTGACGAACAAGCAGTATCGCTTGGGTGCCAGGGAGCACTGGCAATCGCGTGGCTCGCATTGGCTGTGGTGTCCAGGATCAGCACGCGCACGGCGCAATCAGCGAACGCCTGACCGCGGCAGCGCGGGGCAGAATGTTCTGCGCTGTGGGCCGCGTTTCCCGCCGAAGCGATCGCCGTCGCCGCCGCGGGCCATCACGCAATCGACCCGTACCCTCACCCGAGCGACACGTAATGGTTCAGTGGTCCGTGTCCGGCGCCGAATCCCGGTGCGGTGGCGATCGCCGCCCGAACGTAAGCGCGGGCTCGCACCACCGCGTCGCGCAGCGTCATGCCTTGGGCCAGCCCGGCGGCAATGGCGCTCGCCATGGTGCAGCCGGTGCCATGAGTGTGCCGCGTGTCGATGCGGGCATCAGAGAAGGTCTCGGTGCCGTCCCGGGTGACGAGCAAATCCACCAGCGTGTCGCCGGGCAGATGGCCGCCCTTCAGCAGTACCGCTGGCACGCCCAGGTCGAGCAATGCGGCGGCGGCGTCATGCATCGCCGCGGCGTTGGGGATGGCGCGGCCGGACAGAACCTCGGCTTCCGGCAGGTTCGGTGTGATGATGTGCGCCTTTGGCAGCAGGTGACGGATCAACGCGTGCACCGCACCCGGATCCAGCAGGCGCGCGCCGCCCTTGGCCACCATGACCGGGTCCAGCACCAGTGGGACTCCGATGGCATGGCGAGCGAGGGCGTCGGCCACCGTCTCGATCGTTGTCACATCCCCCAGCATGCCGGTCTTCACTGCGTCGGCGCCGATATCGTCCAGGACGACGAAGATTTGCTGGTAGATGAACTCCGGCGGGACGATGCGGATGCCCTGCACGCCCAGCGTGTTCTGCGCGGTCAGCGCGGTGATGGCGGTGGCGGCATAGGCGCCCAGTGCCGTGATGGCCTTGATGTCGGCCTGGATGCCGGCGCCGCCCCCGGAATCGGAGCCCGCGATAGCAAGTACCCGGCCCTTCAGCAGTCTCTCGCGTGAGAGCGAACGACCTGCGACGGGATCTGGCGTGGGTGAGGGCGAATCGGTCGGCA
>DATJNA010000229.1:0-6290 GCA_035508435.1 Acetobacteraceae bacterium
TCAGTGCGTGCCTGATTCAGTGCGTGCCTGATTCAGTGCGCGCCTGCTTCAGTGCGCACCTGATTCAGTGCGCGCCCGATTCAGCGCGCGCCTGCTTCAGTGCGCGCCAGCCGATGTCGCGGCGGCAGAATCCCTCCGGCCAGTCGATCGCCGCAACGCCCGCGTAGGCCGCGTCGCGCGCTGCGGCCAGCGTTGCGCCGGTGCCGCACACGGTCAGCACGCGGCCACCGGCGGCGCGGATTGTGCCGTCCGCGTCCGCCCTGGTGCCGGCGTGGAAGACCTGCACGTTGGGCAGCGCCGCCGCATGCTCCAGGCCCCGGATGACGCTGCCTTGCTCCGGCGCCTCGGGATAGCCGCGCGCCGCCATCACCACGCCCAGCGCCGCCTCCTCGTGCCAGCGCAGGTCGAAATGCGCCAGCTCGCCGTCGCATACCGCCTGCAATGCCGGCAACAGATCGGACATCAGCCGCGGCATCAGTACCTGACACTCCGGATCACCGAAGCGCACATTGAATTCGATCAGCTTCGGTCCTTCCTCGGTCAGCATCAGCCCGGCATAGAGCACGCCCTGAAACGGCGTGCCGCGGCGCGCCATTTCCGCCAGGGTCGGCTCGATCACCCGGCGCATCGCGGCTTGCTCCAGTGCCGGCGGGAACATCGGCGCCGGCGCATAGGATCCCATGCCGCCGGTATTCGGCCCGGTATCGCCGTCACCCACGCGCTTATGGTCCTGTGCCGAGCCGAGGCAGATCGCCGTCTCGCCGTCGCACAGCGCGAACAAGGAGACCTCGTCGCCAACCAGGCACTCCTCGATGACGATCGCGGCGCCGGCCTCGCCGAAGGCGCGCGCCTGCATGATGGCGTCGACCGCGGCCAGCGCTTCGGCCTCCGATGCCGCGACGACCACACCCTTGCCCGCCGCCAGCCCATCCGCCTTCACCACCAGCGGCGCGCCACGCCGGCGGATAAATTCGCGTGCCGCTTCGGGATCGGCGAAGCGCTCCCATTGCGCGGTGGGGATGCCGGCGGCGTCGCAGATTTCCTTGGTGAAGCTCTTGCTGCCCTCGAGCCGGGCGGCCGCGCGCGAGGGACCGCAGCACGCGATGCCGGCCGCCTCCATCGCATCGGTGATGCCGGCGACGAGCGGCGCCTCCGGCCCGGGCACCACCAGGTCCACGGCATTGTCCTGCGCAAAGGCGACGAGCGTGGGAAAATCCAGCACACCGATGCCGACGCATTCGGCCACCTGGGCAATGCCGGGATTGCCGGGCGCGCACCACAGCTTGGTCAGCAGCGGGCTGGCGGCGAGTGCCCAGCACAGTGCATGCTCGCGTCCGCCAGACCCGATCACCAGCACGCGCATCCGCTGCTCCTGCCTGTCGCCTGCGAGGGTGAACCAGCGCCGCCGCTCTTGGTTCCCGGATGGCCTGTAGCATACGCGGTCCCGGCGGACGAACGAGCCGGGGGCGGCTGGCGCACGAACAGCGCACGGTGGATGACGGCGTGCCGGACCGGATCGTGATCCTCAGCCTGTGCGGCAGGCCTGACGCTGGTGCCAGGGCGTTGGCTTCGATGCGCGCAATGACCGGGGCACAGGGCGTCTTCCCCTCCAGCGTCAGGGGGAGACTCGCAATGCCGGTGCCGAATGCGACCGGAATTCAGCTCACCACCGATTGCACAGATTTGACCGAGCAAGGCGCAGAACTGAAACGGATTGCAACAGCATGGTTGTAATGTCGTTTGGTGCCTGCATCCGTGGCATCGGTATCGCTCATTATCGAGATCGTGGCGGCCTGCGAAGATGTCTGCTGTGCCTGAGACGGCACCGAAGTTGGCAAAGGCACCGAAGTTGGCAAAGGCATCGAAGTTGCCACAGGCATCGAAGTTGCCAAAGGCACCGAAGTTGGCAAAGGCACCGAAGTTGGCAAAGGCGTCGAAGTTGGCAAAGGCACCGAAGTTGGCAAAGGCATCGAAGTTGGCAAAGGCGTCGAAGTTGCCAAAGACACCGAAGTTGCCAAAGGCATCGAGGCATCCGCGCGGATCTGCGGCAAAGCCATTGCGTGCCGCTCGCGGCACGAACGACTCGGAATGCTTGCGGCCGCAATCGGGGCTCGCGACGCAGCAAGGTTTGCCGCAGCTCTACGCGGATATCTCATCGCGAGCCGATCCGTTGCGGCTCCCTCATGCTCCCGGCGGCCGGTCAGCCTTGTTGCAGTGTCCGCGATTTCGCTGCGGCCAAAGGCCGCACTGTGGCATCTGCGGTGAACTGATCCAGTTCGCAGACCGCACCGGCAGCGCATCTTCGGCATGGCCGGGTTCGAATTCGGAAGCGATGGCCGGGTGCGAGCTCGGAAGCGATTGCCCTGGTGTTGTGGCGCCGGCGCGGCAGGGGCGCGCAGGGTCCGGGCTCGCCCCATGTTGGCCGCTATCGACCTTCGCCCACCATGACGATGCCCGTGGCAAAGCCCTGGCGTCACAGCCCGACGACCCGCGTTGCCGTCGCGCCATAGCGTGGGCCTGCGACACTTCCAGGGGCAAACAAATGCTCTGCCGACGCCAGGATCGCGCGGGAAATTGCGAGTTGCGCCGCAGCCGCATTCGCTTCCAGCCGCTCGCGCCGGCTGCTGCTGACGATCGGCACCACAGGCGGCTGCCGCGACAGCAGCCAGGCGAGCGCGAGCTGCGCCGGGGAGCAATCAGCGGTCGTGGCGATGGCGCGGAACTCCGCCAGCAGCGCCAGATTGCGCCGCAGGTTGTCGCCGGTGAACCGCGGCATGCCGTGGCGCATGTCGCCCGGTGGCGGCTCCATCGTGACCGCGCCGGCCAGAAAGCCGCGGCCCAGCGGGCTGTATGCGACGAACCCGATGCCGAGTTCGCGGCACAGCCCCAATACTTCGGCCTCCACATCACGGGTCCACAACGAGTACTCGATCTGCACCGCGCTCATCGGGTGCACCGCGTGGGCGCGGCGGATGGTGGCCGGTGCCGCCTCGGATATGCCGAGGCAGCGCACCTTTCCCGCGCGCACCAACGCGGCCATCGCACCGACGGTGTCCTCGATCGGCACGGTCGGATCGACGCGATGGATGTAATAGAGGTCGATCGTATCGGTATTCAGCCGCCGCAGGCTGGCCTCGCAGGCCTGGCGCACATAGGCGGGGCGGCCGTCCGCGGTCGGCGTGCCGTCCGCCCGGCGCAGGTTGCCGAATTTGCTCGCCACCACGAAGTCGCCGCGGCGGCCGGCGATCGCCTTGCCCACCAGGATCTCGTTTTCCCCCTTGGCGTACGCGTCGGACGTGTCGAGCAAGTCGATGCCCAGGTCGCGCGCGCGGTGGATGATGGCGATCGCGTCGGCCTCGGGCGGCGGCGCGCCATAGGCCGCGGTCAGGGTCAGGCAGCCGAGCCCGACGGCGGAGACTTCAAGCGAGCCGAGATGACGACGCTGCATGCCGTTGCCTCCCAAGGTGGAATGGTCCGGTGCACTGTGTTCGCGCCGGGTTTGCGATGCCAGAGCGTGGATGCACGCAACTGTATGACAACCTGACGCCACGGCACCGCGCGACGCGCGTCACGGCGGGACAGGCCAAGGCTCGTCATGGTAGCCGCCATTGCTCGGACCGCTTGGCTGAATTGCGCATGCGCAATGGTTCTGCCGGCGTCTCGGTCGCGTCGGTGAGACGCCGCATCGGCTCGATGGTCTGGCACGCCCGCGGCTGGGGTGCGGCGAGATCCTCGCGGACCAATGGGGCAGGCCGAAGAATTCAGGAACGAATGGTGCTGGTTTGTCGTTTGGCGATCGCGGCTGGGATTACAGCTTGCCGCTTCGCTTGCGTCCCACCTTGCGTGGCAGAGACCGTTTTTGTCCAAGACCGATTTTCTTGGCCAGCGCGGAACGCGTCTTGGCGTAATTCGCCGCCACCATCGGGTAGCTGGATGGCAGGCCCCAGCGGGCCCGGTACTGGTCCGGCGTGAGCTTATGGTCGGTCATCAAATGCCGTTTCAGCATCTTCATCTTCTTGCCGTCTTCCAGGCAGACGATGTGGTCGGCGAAGACCGATCTGGTGGGAGCCACCGCCGGTTTCGGCCGCGTGGCTTCGGCCGGCTCTTCCGCGACGCTGACCAGGCTGCGATAGACTTCGCGGATCAGCTCGGGCAGCCGTTCCGGCTCGACGGTATTTTTCGCGACATGGGCGCTGACGATCTGCGCGGTCAGTGCCAGCACTGTCTCTGTCGGGTCCGCCATCTTTGGTTCGCCTTTTCCGGCCCGAATCGTCAGGCCAACCGCAGTTCTGGCAGGCAAACATATATTCTCAACGATTTCAAGCGTGTCCCAAAAAGCTTTCGCCGCCGGACCGGCCGGCGGCGAATTACGGAGCAGATACGATCTGGCAGATCTGGACGGATCTCAGGCCGACTTGAGTTGCGCTTCGGCAAACTCGTAGTTGGCGATCTTGTCCAGCCAGTTCTGCAGGTAGTCCGGACGGCGATTGCGGAAGTCGAGGTAATAGCTATGCTCCCACACGTCGCAGCCGAGCAATGCCGTGCCTTCGCCGGTCGCCACCGGGTTCGATCCGTTCGGCGTCTTGGTCACCTTCAGTTTGCCGTCCGACCCCAGCACCAGCCAGGCCCAGCCGGAGCCGAACTGGCTCACGCCGGCGGCCTTGAACTCGTCCTTGAACTTGGCAACGCCGCCCAGGTCTTCGTTGATCTTCTTCTCCAATGCGCCGGGGATGCTGCCGCCCTTCGGGCTCATGCACTGCCAGAACACGATGTGGTTCCAATGCTGGCCCGCATTGTTGAACACCGGACCGCCCGCCGAGGCCGTCGCCTTGACGATTTGCTCCAGCGACTTGCCTTGCAGCGCCGCATCCTTCTCGACGAAGCCGTTCAGTGCCGTGACATAGGCCTGATGATGCCTGCCATGATGCAGGTCGAGCGTCTCCTCGCACATACCCCGGTCCGCGAGCGCGGTCTTGGAGTAGGGCAGGGTCGGTAGTTCGAAAGCCATTGGCTCCTCCGCCTTGTTGCAGTGAATGGATTGGTGTTCGACGAGGGTCAGCCGCGTGGGGCGGCGCACCATGTCCGTAGCGTGACCCGCGGTCCGGTCCCCCGTCTGCGCCGGCGCGGCGCAGGATACAGCGCCGGGTCTCTCACGCAAGCGAGGCGCCCGCGCCTGCCGCAGCACCAATGGGCGATCACGCTTGCTTGTCTCGTTCTGCCACGCCACCTCCGCGGCGCATGGACGCAGCACTTGCCGCTCTGGTGCGCCGGCACGATCCGGACCGCTTCCTCGGCGTACTGTTCGCGCCGCCGGAGAAGCGTGACGCCTTGCTCGCACTCTACGCTTTCAATCACGAACTGGCCCGCGCGCGTGAGGTTGCCTCGCAGCCCATGCTGGCGCTGATCCGGCTGCAATGGTGGCGCGAGGTGGTGGAGGGAGCCGCCCGTCACCACGTCGTCGCGACGCCGCTGCGCGCCGCGATCGACGCCGGTGTACTGCCCCGCGAGGACCTGCTTGCGCTGATCGCCGCGCGCGAGATCGAGGCCGACCCACAGATCGACACCCTGGCGGAGTGGCGCGGCTACATGCTCGGGTGTGCAGGCGGCGTCGCGGTGGCCGCCGCACGCGCACTTGCCGCGACGCGACCGGACGCGCTCCGCCCCTTGGGCGCCGCTTACGGTGTGGCCGGTTTGCTGCGCAGCACAAACCTGATGGCGGCGCAGGGACGCTGCCTGCTGCCGGCTGATTTGCTCGGCGAGCAAGGCGCTTCGCCGGAGGCCGCCATCGCCGCGCCCGAGGCCCCGCCGGTGCGGCGTGTACAGGCCCTGCTGGCCGAGCAAGGGCGGTCGTGGCTGCGGCAGGCGGCGCCGGGGGCGTGCCGTGGCGCAGCGGCCGTCGCGGCGTTGCCGGCGGTGCTGGCGCGGCGGGACCTGGCGCGCTGGCCGCGGCCGACGCCGATGCGACGTGGCATCGCCGATCGGATCGCCGTCGTGATCGCGGGAGTGCGACGGCGGGTGTAGTGCGGCGTGCGTGATGGACCCACGCCGTCCTGCCGACGACCACGACCACGACGGACCGCGCTGTGCTGTTACCGCGAGGCCGCTACGGTCGACACCTCGCGAGCCTTCGCGCGGGCTCCGCCGCGCGCCCCTGTCATTGTTGGGGTGGACGGCCCCACGGCATCGCGTGCCAAGCTTGGGTCTTCAAGGATCCAAGGAAGGAGCCGTCCATGAACGAGCTTAGCCGCATTGGGGTCGATACGTCCAAGTCGTGGTTCGCGCTGCATGGT
>DATJNA010000230.1:0-19642 GCA_035508435.1 Acetobacteraceae bacterium
TTCTAACTTTCGGCATGGGCGGACATGGCAAATTCTCGTACCCCGCGCGATACGAACCGGCGGATGGCCGCGATCCACACCTTTGGACATCCTAACGCGGCGGTGCCGCGCACCCGCTGGGCCGCGCCCGCGCACGGCCAGGCGGGCGAGTCCGCCGTGTCAACGATCGTCGCGGCGCCCCCGCCGGTGCTGCTGCCGAACCCGCCGAATGCCCCGACGCTGGCCGTCGGCACGCCCAGCGGCTTGCAGGTCTCCTGGGCCGCGCCCGCGATCGATGCGACGCATGCCGCCGCTTCGGGCTACAACCTTCAGTACAGCCCATCAGGCGCCGGCACCTGGACCATGCTGTCGAACGTTGCCAGCCCGTATGCGCTGACCGGTCTCGCCGCCGGCACCGCGTTCGACGTGCAGGTGCAGGCGACGAACGCGGCCGGGGCCAGCGCATGGTCGCCGGCCAGCACGCTCGCCACCGCGGCGGCCGCGCCGAACCCGCCGAACGCTCCGGCGGTCGCCTCCGTGGCACCGGTGACCGACGGCAGCGTGACCAGGCTCGCCGTCATCTGGACCGCCCCGGCGGTCGACGGCAGCCATGCCGCCGCCACCGGCTACAACCTGCGCTTCAGTCCGTCGGGCGCCGGCACCTGGACCACGGTGTCGGGCGTGTCCAGCCCCTACACCATCACCGGCCTGACCGGCGCCAGCGCGATCGATGTCGAGGTGCAGGCGACCAATGCCGCGCCCAGCCCGAGCGCCTGGTCGGCGACGGTCACCGGCACGACCTGGGGTGCCACGGTGGCGCTGGGGAACTGGGTTCCCGCCGCCTCGCAGGTCCATAACACCAGCGTCGCGCCCAGCGGCGGCGTCAACATGACCGCGACCCCAGCCCCGACGGCGGTGACCGGCGCCGCGTTCGCATGGTCCGGCGGAACCGCGGCGATTCCCACATCCGGCCTGATTGCCGCCGGCGCCGACGGACAGAACAACGGCTGGGGCCAATGGTTCAACACGCCCGCCACGGCCGGCACGTACTACCTCTGGCTGATTGCCGAGGGGGCCGGCGGGACGACGATCGGGGCGCTGGTGACGGCAGCCATTACGGTGACGTGATGGAGTGACGTGATGGAGTCGGGGAAGCAGCTCCCGCTTCCCTCGCAGCCCAGCCGCGCAAGGGGACGCGGCGCTTACGCCTGGTGCGCCCTCAAATGCGGTGCGCCTCGTGTGTCGACGGATGGAACAATGCCTCTGGCGTCAGCAGACGCGATGACAGCCCCTCGGCGTGGTGCCGGCGCAGGAATGTCTCCAGCACGTGGCGATTATGCTCCAGCCCATAGGCCCAGAAATCCTCGCCCATCAACTGCCGCGCCGCCAGCAATTGCTCCTCCACGAACGGCAGCGTCACCTTGCTGGCGGCGACGTCCTGCAACTTCGCCAGCGCCCGCGCCTTCGCCTGCGCGAATGCCTTCATCGCCGTCGCGGGCAGCCAGGGATGGCGCTCTGCCAGCGACCGCCGCACGCCCAGCAAATGCATGATCGGGAAGATCCGCGTCTTGCGGAACCATGCCGCCGCCGCCGCGGCCGGGTCGGCGAACAACCACGCGACATGCGGATGGCCCGCGGTAAAGCAGGACGGCGCGCGCGGTCCGATGACCGCATCGATCGCTCCCTCGGCGAGCAAGCGCGAGATCGTCGTATCCGCCGGCGCGTCTTCCACATGCACGTCGGGCGGCAGGTTCAGCGTGATCTTCTCGATCCGCCCCGATTGCTCATAGCCGCCGCGTACCCAGGTCACGTCGGACGGCTTCACGCCGTACTCCTCGTCCAGCATCAGCCGCGTCCAGACATTGGCGGTGACCTGGTACTCCGGCACACCGATCCGACATCCGCGCAGATCCTCCGGCCGCGCGATGCCACGGTCGGTGCGGATGTAGATCGAGTTGTGCCGGAACGCGCGCGAGGGAAACACCGGCACCCCGACATACGGGCAATCCCCCATCGCCGTCTTCACGGTAAAACTGCTCATTGACAATTCGCAAAGATCGAAATCCGCATGGCGGAACGCGCGGAAGAAGATCTCTTCCGGCTCCAGCAACAAGAACGTCGGATCGACGCCGTCGATCTGCACCGCGCCATCCACCAACGGCCGCACCCGGTCGTAGTCGCCCACCGCGATCGACAATTCGAGCTTTGCCAACGCCTGTCCTCCATCGCGTCGCGTGCCGCCGCCCGGGGGCAGCGGCACGTGACACCGTTCGCGCTACCGCCTGGCTCAGGCCGGCTTTACCACATAGCCGTACGCGGCGTTGCTGCGTGAGCCACCGTTCTGCAGATAAGCCGCCTTGCGCTGCGCGATGCCATCCCGCGGCAGATCGTTTTCCGCCGCGCGCAGGTCCAGGTGATAGTGGCGCGCGCCGTTATAGCCAAGGATCGCGCTTTTCACCGGTCCGTCGGCCGCGCCCAGCGGGGCAAATCCGTACTTCTTCTGCATGTCATCGGGAATTTCCAGACGCCGGAACGCCTCGATCTGCCATTGCGGCGAGCCGTACCATACCGAATCGGTGCCCCAGAACACGTGGTCATGCCCAAGGCCCTTGACCAGCGTGCCAACCATCGCGGCGCAGTACCGCGGATTGGTCACCGCCGAAATCGCGAAGCACGTGCCCAGGTCCGCAAAAACGTTGCTGACGCCATGCTTCTCGGGGATCGCGGCGAGATCGGACGTCCACCGGATGTAGCCGGTGCGCTCGAATTCAGCCAGGTCGTCGTCGGGGTTTTCCAGGAACGCACGCAGCGCGGCATGGTAGATGATGAAATTGATCCCCGGCCAGTCCTTCGCCGCCTTCGGAATATCGTCGGCGTCGGCATAGCGCCACGCGCCACCCGGGATCGCCGTCTCGTAGTCCTTCGGCAGCAGACCCTTGTGGATGCAGATGTTGGTGATGCCCGCCTTCACCGCCCTCTCGTAGAACGGGTACATCACTTGCTCATCGTCCAGCCGCCATGGATATTTCGTCGTCTGCGGCGACAGCGGATCGCCGATCGTATAGCCCTTCCAACTGGTCGGCCGGACCACCTCGATCACCCGGTCGACCTCCTCCATCCAGCCCGGTTGCTTCGGCGTGATCACCGAGTGAAACAGCAGCCGCCGGGAACCCGCGATACTGTTCACCGTCTCGGCCGCCTGCTTGATCTGGTCGTTGGTCAGGAACCAGTGGGTCGGGTCGTCGAACGGCGCGCCGCTCAGCAAGCCGATGGTAGTGTCGCTATCGAAATACACCTCCTTCAGGAAGTTGGTGAACTTGTAGCGTTCCAGCGTCATGCCGACCGGCTCCTTGAGCATCGCCGGGTTCCAATGCGCCGCGGCGTACTGCGCCAGCCCCATCAGGCCGGCAAAATCGTAGTCGTCGCGCACGAAATGCAGTTGGTCGTCGAACACGAACTGCCGCTGCAAGGCACTTGCGCGTGCCGCCGCGGCGTCCGGTTCCTTGGCCTCGGCGGGATCGACCTTGAACAACGGGCCGAACACCTCGTTCATCGCGACGAATGCCGCCGCCATGCCGCAACCGGAGCGCAGGAACTGCCGCCGGTCCATGCCGAGCCGGCGTCCGGCCGCCTCGGCGAATGCCTTGAGCCGGCCCTCAACCTTGCGCTGATCCGCGGTCTGCGGCAGCGGATTGAATTCGCCGTTCGACACCATTTGCAGCGGCACCGGCGACGGGAACGCCGCGGCTTCCGCCGGCGAAAGCTGATCCAGTTCCCGCTTGCTCAGGAAACTTCCCATCGGTCCCTCCCATTGTCGTGAACGCAAAGCATCCACGGCGTGGGGCGGCGCCACGGGAGCCGAACCCCGCGCCTTTGTCATTGAGGATGACGCTCGCAAACGACCTCATCGCTGTCAAGCGGCAGGAATTTGACGCATGCGGCGTGAAATGACCGTCGCGGTGTGGCATGACCGTCGCGGCGTGGCATGACCGATGCGGCGTGGCATGACCGATGCGGTGTGGCATGACCGATGCAGCATGGCATGACCGTCGCGGCGTGGCATGAGCGATGCGGCACGGAATGACCGTCGCGTCGCCGCGGCCGCGTGCCATGGCGCGGCGAAGTCTCCCGGCCGCGGCGATCGCGCCAGCCGGTCCGGCTAGGTCACCGTGATCGCCGGGCTCGCCAACGCCCCGATCGTTGCACCGCCGGCAGCCTGTGCCAGCAGCCACAGATAGTAGGTTCCCGCCGTGGCAGGCGCGTTGAACCACTGGCCCCAGCCGTTGGTCTGGCCGTCAGCGGCGGCCTCGATCAGCCCGCTGGTCGGTACGACGGTGGCACTCGCCGACCACGCGAACGCCGCATTGCTCACCACCGTCGGCGCCGGCGTAGCGGTCATGTTGGCGCCGCCATTCGGCACCACACTGGTGTTGTGAACCTGCGATGCCGCGGGAGTCCAGTTGCCCTGGGCGATGGTCGCGCCCCATGTCGTAGCCGTGACGGTGGCCGACCACGCCCCCGGAGCGGGGGCGGCGCCGGTGCCCTGCACCGCCACGTCGATCGCGGTTGCACCTGGCAGGCCGGCCAGCAGGTAAGGACTCGAGACGCCCGACACGATGGTCCACGTCCCGGCACCGGACGGGCCATAACGCAGGTTGTAGCCGGTGGCGGCGCCATGGGTGCTGTCGACCAGGGGGGCGGTCCAGACGATCGCCAGCTTGCTGGCGGTGCCGTCCGGAACCGGCGCGGCACTGGCAATCGCCGGGGCGTTCGGGGCAAACGGTCCCGTCGAGGCCGTGGTCAGAGTGCTGGTCGCCGACCATCCGCTGGCGCCGCCCGCGTTCGATGCCTGCACCTCCACGTCGATGCCCGCGTCGGACCCCAGGCCTGCGAGGTCATAGGGACTGCTGACGCCCATCACCACCGTCCAGGCGCCGGCGCCGGACGGACTCCAGCGCAAATTATACACGGTGGCCGCGCTATGCGTCAGATCGGTTGGCGGCACGGTCCAGGCGACGATCAGGTCGCTGCCGTTGCCTTGCACCAGCGACGGAGCGCCTGGCAGGTTCGGTGCGGCCGGCGCGGTGGCGAGCGTCGCCGTAGGGGACCAGGCACTGGTGCCGGTGGCATTCACGCTCTGCACCTGGACATCGAAGGCGGTGCCAGCCGCCAAACCCAACAACGCGTAAGGACTGATAACGCCCGACACCGTCGTCCAGACGCCGGAACCGGACGCCTCGTAGCGCAGGTTGAACCCGGTAGCGGCGCCGTGCGTGCCGTCGACCGCGGGCGGCGTCCAGGTGACACTCAGACCGCCCGTCGCGCCGGGTGCCAGGGCAACACCCGCCGGCATATTGGCAACCTGCAGCAGCGCGGGCCCCGTCTGTGCCAGGGGATGCATCGTGGCCAGCGAGGTTGTCGGCACCGGCGGGGTGCGAGGGTAAATTGCCATGTCGAATACACTTTCTGTTAGATTTTGTTAGCACTGCCGCATGTAGCACGCTGCCCGCCGCTTTCCAGATCTCGGCAAAATTTCCTGCGCCTGTCGGCGTGATTTGCTAGGCCGCTGACCTGAAAACAACGCACCACGTACGCTGCCCGCAAGGCACGGGCGAGGCCGCGTTGTCAGTGCCCGGCAAACTCCGCGGGGCGTAACAGCCGCGCCAGGCGGTCCAGCACCGCGTTTGCCATCCCCGGCTCCGCGCCACGGAAAAATCCGCGCGCCACGTCGAGATACTCGTTGATCACGACCTTGGCGGGCGGTCCCTCCGCCATCGACAGTTCTGCCGCGCCGGCGCGCATCAGCGCGCGCAGCACCGGATCGATGCGCGCCAGCGGCCAGTCTGCCGGCAATGCCTCGGCCAGCATGCGGTCGATCGTGTCCTGCTGCCGCACCGCCGAGCGGACGATACGCGCGAACAACGGCACTTCCGCGTCCGGCACGCGGCCTTCCTCGAACCCGCCGGTACCGGGCGTTTCGCCCAGCCGATGCCGGACGAACTGGTCGATCACCGTCTCGGGATTTTCCGGCCCTTGCTCCGCCTGGAACAACGCCTGCACGGCGGCGACGCGCGAGGCGGTGCGCGGGCGCGGGCGGCGCCGCGGTTGCGGAGGCCTCTGTGCCATGGCTCAGGCGGCGCCGAGACGGCGGGCGGCGTTGATCTGCAACAGCGCGGCGACGGCGGCTTCCCCGCCCTTGTTGAAGCCATCGGGGCCGGAGCGTGCCTCGGCCTGTGATTGGGTATCGCAGGTCAGCAGCCCGGTTCCCATCGCGATGCCGAACTGCAACGCGACATGCATCAGCCCTTCCATGGTGGCGCGGCTGATGAATTCATAATGATCGGTCTCGCCGCGGATGATGCAGCCCAGCGCCACGAACCCGTCGAATTTCCGGGTGCCGCGCAGGGCAATGCGGATCGCCTGCGGCAGTTCGTAGGAGCCGGCAACGTCGAGGGTTTCGAAGGTGGCGCCGGCTTGCCGCAGAATACGCGTGGCGCCATCGGTCAATCCGTCGATGATGGCACGGTAGTAGGGGGCACGTACCATCAGCAGATGCGGCGGAGGACCGTCCACCTTGGGCGCGGATGGCAGCGGGGCGTCTTCAGTGCTCATTCATCGACCCTTGGCATCGCGAGGACCGCGAGCGACGCGTGCCGCGACGCAGCAATCCCGGTCGAACGGCGCACCGGCCGCGCGCCCACGCGACCGAGCTTGCTGCGTCGCTACGCTTCTCGCAATGACAACGGGGGAATTCATCCCTCGTATTCCACCCCGACGATATTCGGAATCGGCCGTTGCTCCACGATGGTCAGGCCGTAACCCTCCAGACCGACCACGGTGCGCCGGCTGTTGGTCAGCAGGATCATGTTCTTCACGCCGAGATCGAGCAGGATCTGGGCGCCGATGCCGTAGTCGCGCAGCACGCGGGGAGCACGGGGGTTGTCGGCCGACAGCAGCCGCACGCGTTCCGCCAGCGCGGTGCGGCGATGCTCGCGGATCAGCACCACCACGCCGCGCCCTGCCTTCGAGATCATGTGCATCGCGTTGTGCACCGCGATCCAGTGCGGCGAGCCGGTCATATCGTCCAGCAGATCCACGGCGTGCATGCGCACCATCACCGGATCGGAGCCGGACAGATCGCCCTTCACCAGCGCCAGATGCTCCTGGTATTCGACGGTGTTGGCATAGACCACGGCGCGCCAGTCGCCCCCGGCGGTGTGGCGGTAGTTGCCTTCCTCCACCTTGCGCACCAGCCGCTCGGTCACGCGGCGATACGCGATCAGGTCGGCGATCGAACCGAGCTTCAAATTATGCCGTTGCGCGAAGGCGACGAGTTCCGGCAGCCGCGCCATGGTGCCGTCATCGTTCATGATCTCGCAGATGGCGGCGGCGGGGTACAGGCCGGCCTTGCGGGCGATATCGACCGAAGCCTCGGTATGGCCGGCGCGCACCAGCGCACCGCCCTCGCGCGCCATCAGCGGGAATACGTGGCCGGGCGTAGTGATGTCGTCGCGCGTGGTCTCCGGATTGATCGCCACCGCGATGGTGTGCGCGCGGTCATAGGCCGAGATGCCGGTGGTGACACCCTCCCGCGCCTCGATCGAGACGGTGAACGCCGTCTGGTGCCGCGTGCCGTTGTGCGCGCTCATCAGCGGCAGCGCCAATTGCTCCACCCGCTGGCGGGTCAGCGCCAGACAGATCAGGCCGCGCGCATGCCGGGCCATGAAGTTGATCGCGTCCGGGGTGGCGAACTGCGCCGGGATGACGAGATCGCCTTCGTTCTCCCGGTCCTCGTCATCGACCAGGATGAACATCTTGCCGTTGCGGGCGTCCTCGATCAGCTCCGCGGCGCTGGCGAGGTATTGCGACAGGTCGGCAGTTCGCAGGCTTTGCAGGCTTTGGGTCGGCATCATGCTGTCTCCGCCAGCCGCGCGACGTAGCGGGCCAGCATGTCGATTTCGATATTCACCGTATCGCCCGGGGCCAGCGAACCGAAGGTCGTGACCTCGGCGGTGTGCGGTATGACGTTCACGCCGAAAGTATCGCCATCGACCGCGTTGACCGTCAACGATACGCCGTCCACGGCGACGCTGCCCTTGACAGCGACAAACCGGGCGAGGCCGTGCGGCACGCGGAACACCCAGCGGGTGGAGCCGTGTTCCGCGGTTGCCGACAGCGCCTCGCCGATGCCGTCCACGTGGCCGGAAACAATGTGCCCGCCGAGCTCGTCGCCCAGGCGCAGCGAGCGCTCCAGGTTGATGCGCGTGCCGACGCGCCAGCGGCCGAGCGTGGTGCAGGCCAGCGTCTCGGCGGAGGCGTCGGCGGCGAACCAGTCCGGGCCGAGTTCGGTCGCGGTGAGGCAGCAGCCGGAGCAAGCGATCGAGGCGCCGACCGGAATGCTGGCGGTTTCCTGCCAGGGAACCGCGATGGTCAGGCGCATGTCCTGGCCGTCGCCCAGCGGCCGAACGGCGCGGACGGTGCCCAGGGCGGTGACGATGCCGGTGAACATGCGGACCATCTCGCAGCAATGCTACCCGCCGGTAGCATTAGGCGAAGCGACCGATCCTGGCAAACGCGCGGCCGGATGCGAAGGTCGCCGCATGTCATTGCGAGGCCCGCATGGGCCGAAGCAACCTCGGTCGAGTGGCATACGAACCGCCCATGCGCCTCTCTGACCGAGGTTGCTTCGGCCCACGCGGGCCTCGCAATGACACGGGCCTCGCAACGACACGGGCCTCGCAACGACACGAGCCTCGCAACGACACGAGCCTCGCAACGACACGGGCCTCGCAATGACACGGGCCTCGCAATGACATGGTGGCGCCGACATGGTGGCAGCGCAGGGGCGCGGCCGCGTCAGTCGATATAGCAATCGTCGAACGCCAAAGACAGACCCGGCGGATCCAGACTGATCGTGCCCGAGATAAAGAGTTTCGTGTCGATGTCCTGATCCATGAGCCGCGAATGGCGGACGATGCGCCGCACGTCGGGCCAGACGATCAGGTAATGCCTGAGCGATGGGACACGAAAATAGTCGCGCAGCTTCAGGCTGCGATCGACACCCGCGGTGCTTGGAGACAGAACCTCAACGATCACTACCGGATCGGGCACAATCATGGTGTCGGCCGGCAGGCGGTCGGCACCGCAACGGAGTACCGCGTCAGGCTCGTAATCGCTGTCACCAACCTCGATGGTCATGCCGTCGGTGAAGACCTGGCACGGCAACCCGGCGCGTTGCGCCGCCGCGCGCAGCACAGTATAGGCCGACGCCTTGCGCAGGTTGTGCGCGGCGCGCTCCGGCGCCATGGCGACCACGACACCCTCGATACGTTCAAACCGGCCGAGCGGCTGTTGCTCCGCCCAGGTGCGATACGCCTCGCGAGTCATGCGTGCTTCCGGCTCATGGATCAGGACGCGTGACACGGCGGTGCTCCGGCGCACAGCGGTAGCAGGCAGCTTGCCGCGGTCAAGCAGATGCGCGCTCGACCGTCCGCGCGCCTGCTCGACCGAGATTGCTTCGTCGCTACGCTTCTCGCAATGACACAGTTTCAAATCCAGACATCGCCGGGGGCGGTGCGGTCGCCGCCCTCCTCACCGGTATTGGGAACGCCGCGCGGTTCGATCAGCAGCAGCTTCACCTCGCGCCGCGCGAATGGCTTATGCTCCACCCCCTTCGGCACCACGAACATTTCGCCGGCGGCCACGGTCACCGAGCCGTCGCGGAAGTCGATGCGCAGCTCACCATCGATGACGACGAAGGTCTCGTCGGTCTCGGCATGATGATGCCAGATGAAATCGCCCTCCAGTCGCGCCAGCTTGAACTGGTAGTCGTTCATTTCGGCAACGACTCTCGGCTGCCATTGCGCGTCGATCAAGGCGAATTTGTCTTTGAAGCTGATCGGGCGGTAGTCCATTGCTGCCTCTCCTGCCTTGTCGCGGCTCGGACGGATCAATCGGTGCGCGCGAATTCACTCAGCATGTCAGTGCCGAGGGGTGCCGCGCTGCGTCGCACGAACCGTGGCATCGCTGCCAGCAGCCCGGTGCCGAAGGCTTGCACCGCGGGCCAGCCGTCGCCGCCCATGACAGCGGGCGCGTGGAACCAGGCGATGCGATCCACCAGCCCCGCGCGCAGCAGCGCCGCGGCGATTTGCGCGCCGCCTTCCACGAGGAGGCGGGTGATGCCGGCGGCGCCCAATGCGTTCAAAGCCCCGCCAATGTCCACGCCGGCCTCGGCGCCCGGCACTTCGAGCAAGCGAATGCCGAGGTCGGCGAACGCGGCGCGGCGCAGCCGGTCGGTGCCGTGGCGGATCAGCGCCCAGGTTGGCGTCTCCCGCGCGGTCGCGGCCAGGCGCGCCGTCAGCGGCATGCGCAGATGGCTGTCGGCGACCACGCGCACGATCGGGGTGGGTCGGAAGCCAGGCAGGCGGCAGGTCAGATCCGGATCGTCCGCCAGCACGGTGCCGACGCCAACCATGATGGCATCGTGCCGCCCACGCAGCGCGTGAGCCGCGCGCCGGGCGGCGGGGCCGGTGATCCAGCGGCTCTCGCCGCCGTGCGTGGCGATGCGGCCATCCAGGGTGGAGGCGAGCTTCAGCGTGACCAGCGGCCGGCCGGCGGTGACGCGCTGACCGAAGCCGGCCAGCACATCGTTGGCCGCGTCCTCCAGCACGCCTTGCGCGACGGCAACGCCGGCGGCGCGCAGCGCGGCGACGCCCTGGCCGTTCACGCGCGGGTCAGGGTCGTGTGCGCCCACCACCACGCGGGCGATGCCGGCCGCGATCAGCGCATCGGTGCAGGGCGGGGTGCGGCCATGATGGCAGCAGGGTTCCAGCGTGACGTAGGCGGTTGCGCCGCGCGCCGCGGTGCCCGCCATGGCGAGCGCCTGCGGCTCGGCGTGAGGCCGCCCGCCAGGTGCGGTGACAGCGCGGCCGGCCACGCGGCCGTGCTTGACGATGACGCAGCCAACCGACGGGTTTGGCCAGGTATTGCCCAGCCCCCGCCGCGCCAGCGCGAGGGCGGACCGCATATGCGCGAGGTCTTCGGCGATCATGTGGAATGTTAGGCCGCGCCGCTCAGCGCGCAAACGGCAGATTCATCGCTGGGCCCCTCAGATCATAGTCATTCCGCCGCCCCTCAGATGTGGAGCGCGCGGCCATCAACGGCGAGCGCCGCTTCCTTCACCGCCTCTTCCAGCGTCGGATGCGCATGGCAGGTGCGTGCCACATCCTCGGCCGAGGCACCGAATTCCATCGCCACCGCCAGTTCCGCGATCAGCGTGCCGGCATCGGGGCCGATGATGTGCGCGCCGAGCAATCGGTCGGTGGTCCGGTCCGCCAGCAGCTTCACGAAGCCCTCGGTATCGCCCATGGCGCGGGCGCGGCCGTTGGCGGTGAACGGGAATTTCCCGGTCTTGTAGTCCGCACCGGCGGCTTTCAGCTCCTCCTCGGTGCGGCCGACCGAGGCGACCTCCGGCCAGGTGTAGACCACGCCGGGGATCACCTCGTAATTCACATGCCCGGCCTGGCCGGCGAGGATCTCGGCCACTGCGACACCTTCGTCTTCGGCCTTGTGCGCCAGCATCGGTCCGGCAATGACGTCGCCGATCGCATAGATGCCGGGAACATTGGTGGCGAAATGGGCATCCGTCCTGACCCGGCCGCGCTCGTCCAGTTCGACGCCGACCGACTCAAGCCCCAGGTCCTGCGTGAACGGCCGCCGCCCGATCGAGACCAGCACCACGTCGGCCGTGAGCTCCTCGGTGGCGCCGGCCTTCACCGGTTCCAGCGCCAGTGCCACGCCATCATTGCCGGCGTGCGCGGCGGTGACCTTGGTGCCGAGACGGAACTTCAGGCCCTGTCTGGCAAGGATACGTTGGAAGGCACGCGCCACCTCGCCGTCCATGGTCGGCACGATGCGGTCGAGGAATTCCACCACCGTCACCTCGGCCCCCAGCCTGCGCCACACGCTGCCGAGTTCCAGCCCGATATAGCCGCCGCCGATCACCACGAGGTGGTCCGGCACCTTGTCGAGTTGCAGGCCGCCGGTGGAGGTGACGATCCGCTTTTCGTCCACCGCCACGCCGGGCAGCGGCATGCTGTCGCTGCCGGTGGCGATGACGATGGATTTCGTTTCGTGCACGGTGCCGTCGACGTCCACCTTGCCGGGCGCCGTGATACGGCCGCTGCCCTTCAGCCAGGTGACGTTACTCTTGCGGAACAGGAATTCGACGCCTTTGACGTTGGCGGTGACGACCTCGCCGCGACGGGCCTGCATGCGCGCGAGGTCGAATGTAACGCTGTCGACCAGCACGCCGTGGTCGGCGAGCGCGTGACGGGCATGGTGGTATTCCTCGGAGGATTGCAGCAGTGCCTTGGACGGGATGCAGCCGATATTCAAACAGGTGCCGCCGAGCGTGGCGCGCTTCTCCACGCAACCGACGCGCATGCCGAGCTGCGCCGCGCGCAGCGCGCAGACGTAGCCTCCGGGGCCGGAACCGATGACGATCAGGTCGAATTGTTCGCTCATTCAGGCCTCGGCAAGGTGACAGACGGCTTCGGCGTTGTTGCCGTCGGGATCGAGAACGAAGGCGCCGTAGTAGTCGGGGTGGTAGTGCGGGCGCAGTCCGGGGGCGCCGTTATCGACGCCACCGGCCGCGATTGCCGCGGCATGGAAGGCGCGAACCGCGGCGCGGGTGGCAGCGACAAACGCGATGTGCGTCGGCCCGGTTGGCGTACCGCCGGGGTTCAGCCAGAACTGCGGTTTCCCGAGCCTGCCGAAGCCGACCGCGCCGCCGCCCTCCATCAGGATGGCAACACCGAGCGGCGCCAGTGCCGCGGCGTAGAAGGTACGGCTATGCTCAAGATCCCGGACGCGCAGGCTGACGTGGTCCAAGGTCATTGCATCTCACCCCGGTTTGCCGAAGCGGTGGTTCCAAAGATTGTTCACCACAGGTTTCACCGACGAAGGCGCCGCGTGGATAACACAGGATGCGGACAGGGCTGGGTTCCAGTCAGCGATTCGATGGCTTCGCCCCAAGCGATTGCTCGGCAGATCGCGGTCAACGGCCGAGCATCCTTCTGTGCTTCCTGCGGTGAAATCGGTGGTGAACCGGCTTGCTTGCCTTGCTACGATCAGACATCCAGCAACAGCCGGCGCGGATCCTCGATACCCTCCTTCACGCGCACCAGGAACGACACCGCCTCGCTGCCGTCGATGATGCGGTGATCGTAGGACAGCGCCAGGTACATCATCGGCCGGATCTCCACCTTGCCCGCCACCGCGATCGGCCGTTCCTGGATCTTGTGCATGCCCAGGATCGCCGACTGTGGCGGGTTCAGGATCGGCGTCGACATCAGCGAACCGTAGATGCCGCCATTGGTGATGCTGAACGTGCCGCCGGTCAGCTCCTCCAGCTTCAGGGCGCCGTCCCGGACGCGCCTGCCGAAGTCGGCGATGGCACGCTCGATGTCGGCGAAGCTCATGGCATCGGCGTCGCGGATGACCGGCACCACCAGGCCGGACGGGCCGCCCACCGCGATGCCCATGTTGACGAAGTTCTTGTAGACGATCTCCTCGCCATCGATTTCGGCATTGACCGCGGGGAACTCCTTCAGTGCCACACAGCAGGCGCGAACGAAGAACGACATGAAGCCGAGCCGCGCGCCGGCGTGCTTCTTTTCGAACGCGTCGCGATAAGCGGCACGCAGAGCCATCACCGCCGACATGTCCACCTCGTTGAAGGTGGTCAGCATGGCGGCCGAGTTCTGCGCCTCCTTCAGACGCGCGGCGATGGTGCGGCGCAGGCGCGTCATCCGCACCCGTTGCTCGCGGGGATCCTCGGTGCGCGGCGGTTTGGTGGCGGGGACAGGGGTTGGCGCCGGGGCGGGGCGATTCAGGAACGCCAGCACGTCGCCCTTGGTGATGCGCCCATCCTTGCCGCTGCCGTCGCCGATTTGCTCGGCGGTGATCTGCCCCTCTTCCATCAGCTTGGCGGCGGCAGGCAGGGGCGCAACGGTGGGGCTGGCGGGGCGCTGCACCGGTCCCAACGGGCGCGGCGGCGGGTTCACGCCGGGAGGTGGATTGGCTGCCGCGCGCCCCGCCGGGGCGGGTTCGGAGGTTGCCAGTTCCGGTATCGGCTGCGGCGCCTTCGCGGGAGCGGGCGGGGTGGCGACCGGCTGCGGCGCCGCGCGCGGCGGCGCTGGTTGGGCCTGCCGCGCCGGCTGGGCCGGCTGGGCCTGCGCCGGCGGTGGCGCCGCCGTGGCCGGAGCCGTGGCCTGCGCCCCCGCCTCCAGGACAGCGAGCAAGGCCCCGACCGCGACCTCACCCCCTTCGGGGACGGCGATCGAGGCCAATACGCCTGCGGCCGGGGCGTTCACCTCGACCGTCACCTTGTCGGTCTCCAGCTCCACCAGCGGCTCGTCCGCGGCGACCGCATCGCCCGCCTGCTTCATCCAGCGCGCGACGGTGGCCGAAGTCACGCTCTCGCCCAACGTCGGCACCTTGATTTCGGTCGCCATCCTGGCGGTCTCCTGTTACTCGCGTGCTGTCATTGCGAGCGTACTGTCAGTGCGGGCGCGCGGTCATCGCCGACCGCCTGTCATTGCGAGCGAAGCGAAGCAATCTCGGCCGAGCAGGAGCCTCGGGACACCCGACCAAGGTTGCTTCGCTTCGCTCGCAATGACGTTGGCTTGCGCTGACTTTCACTAACCGATCCCCAATGTCGTCGCGACCAGCCGCGCTTGCTCGCGCGCGTGGTTGCGGGCTGAGCCGGTGGCCGGGCTCGCCGCGGCCTCGCGTCCCACGTAGATCGGGCGCGTCACCTTGGTGTCCAGCCGGCGCAGCACGTTCTCGATCCGCCGGTCGACGAAATTCCATGCGCCCATGTTCTCCGGCTCTTCCTGGCACCAGACGACGTCGGCGCGGTGGTACGGTGCCAGCATCCGGCCCAGCGTGAGTTCCGGAAATGGATACAATTGCTCCAGACGCAAGATCGCAACATCGTTGATCTCCTGCGCGCGCCGCTCGCCCAGCAGGTCGTAATAGACCTTACCGCTGCACAGCACGACGCGGCGCACCTGATCGGGCGGCGCGATCCGGTCGATTTCCGGGATGACGAAGCGGAAGCGAGTGCCCTCGGACATGTCCGACAGATCGGAAACGGCCAGCTTGTGGCGCAGCAGTGATTTCGGCGTGAACACGATCAGCGGCTTGCGGAAATTGCGGTGCAACTGCCGGCGCAGCGCGTGGAAATAGTTCGCCGGCGTGGTCAGGTTGCAGACCGCCATGTTGCGCTCGGCGCAGAGCTGCAAGTAGCGCTCGATGCGGGCCGACGAATGCTCTGGCCCCTGTCCTTCATAGCCGTGCGGCAGCAGCAGCGTCAGCCCCGACATGCGCAGCCACTTGCTTTCGCCCGACGCGAGGAACTGATCGATGATCACCTGCGCGCCATTGGCGAAATCGCCGAACTGGCCTTCCCACAGCACCAGCGTGCGCGGATCGGCCAGCGAGTAGCCGTATTCGAATCCCAGCACGCCGGCTTCCGACAGCAGCGAGTTGTAGATTTCCATGCGCGCCTGGTCGGGGGCGATATTGTTCAGCGGCACGTATTCGTGCTGGTTGGTCTGGTCGATCAGCACCGCGTGACGCTGGCTGAAAGTGCCGCGCTGGCTGTCCTCGCCGGAGAGGCGCACACGGCTGCCTTGCAGCAGCAGCGAGCCGAAGGCCAGCGCCTCGCCGGTGGCCCAGTCGATGTTCTGGCCGCTCTCCAGCATCGCCTGCTTGGCTTCCAATTGCCGCGCGATGCGAGGATGCACATCGAACCCGGCCGGAACGCGCGACAGCGCCATGCCGATCTGCTTCAGGGTCGCCTCGGGGACCGCGGTCGCCTCTTCCTGGCGTTCGAATTCGGGCTCCGACGGATGGAACCCGGCCCAATGGCCTTCCAGCCAGTCCGCCTTGTTCGGCTTATAGTTTTGCGCCGCCTGGTTCGCTGTATCCATGGCGCGAGTGAAATCGTCCCACATCGCCTTTGATTCTTCCGCCGACACCACGCCCTCACCGGCCAGCCGTTCGGCATACAGCGTGCGCGTCGTCTTCTGCTTGCCGATGGCGCGATACATGAGCGGCTGGGTGAACGCCGGTTCATCGGTCTCATTGTGGCCGTGGCGGCGGTAGCAGACGATGTCCAGCACTATGTCGCAGGCGAACCGCATGCGGAATTCCGCCGCCATGCTGGCGCAGAACATCACCGCTTCCGGATCGTCGCCGTTGACATGCAGGATCGGCGCCTGGATCGATTTCGCCACATCGGTGCAGTAGAGGCCGGAATAGGCGTGCGCCGGCACGGTCGTGAAGCCGATCTGGTTGTTGACGATCACGTGCACCGTGCCGCCGGTGCGGTAGCCGATGAGCTGACTCATCGCCAGGGTCTCGTAGACCAGGCCCTGACCGGCGAATGCCGCGTCGCCATGCATCAGGATCGCCATCACCGAGGATCGCCGCTGGGTATCGCCGGCGTCATCCTGCCGGGCGCGGACCTTGCCCACCACCACCGGGTCCACCGCTTCCAGATGCGACGGGTTCGGCTGCAGCGACAGATGCACCGTGTGGCCCGCCAGCGCCACGTCGGTGGAGGTGCCGAGGTGGTATTTCACGTCGCCGGAACCCTGCACTTCGTCAGGCTTCGAACTTTCGCCGGTGAATTCGGAAAACACCTGCACGAAAGGCTTCTTGACGATGTTGACCAGCGTGTTCAGCCGGCCGCGATGCGGCATGCCGATGGCGATTTCCTTCACGCCGGCGATCGCCGCGATCTCGATGATGGTCTGGATCGCCGGGATGGTGACCTCGCCGCCATCGAGGCCGAAGCGCTTGGTGGTCGTGTATCGCTTCTGGCAGAACGCCTCGAAGCCTTCCGCCTCGGTGAGTTCCTGCAGGATGCGCCGCTTGGCCTTGGCGTTGAACGCGGTGCGCCACGGCGCGCCCTCCACCTTGCGCTGGATCCAGGCCTTTTGCTCCGGGTCCTGGATGTGCATGAACTCGACGGCGATGGAGCCGCAATAGGTATCGCGCAGAATCTGTACGATCTGACGCAAGGTGGCGGTCTCGTGGCCCAGCACGTTGTCGATGAAGATCTGCTTGTCGAGATCGGCGTCGGTGAAGCCGTAGGTGCGGGGGTCGAGCTCCGGATGCGGATGCGGCACGGTCAGGCCCAGCGGGTCGAGCCGCGCTTCGAGGTGGCCGCGCACGCGATAGGAGCGGATCAGCATCAGCGCGCGCAGGCTGGCAATGGTGGCGGCGCGGATTTGTTCCTGTGACAGCGCTGCCGGCATGGCGGGCTTCGCAGCGGGCGCTGCTTTGGTTGGCGCTTCGCCATTGAGCGGGCCGAGATGGTGCGGCGCCCACGAGGCACCCGTCGCCTCCTCCAGCACGGCGCGCGCATCGTCGTTCAGCGCCGAGAATAGCTCGCCGAAGGTCGGGTCGACGGAAGCGGGGTCGGTTGCCCAGCGCGCATATTGTTCGCCGAGAAATGCCGCATTCGCCCCGCTGAACGCGGAGGCGAGGATATCGACGCCAGCCATCTCCGTGGACCCCTATTCCCTCTTGCCGTCGTGCATAAGACCGCGTGGCCGACGGCGGAAGCCTGCCCGGACTCGCGCTGCGTTGCTGCCGCCGCATGGCGCCCGATTGTCACCAGCGCGCGCCACAGGCCTGGCACGGCCGTGTGGGCGTCCTGGCGGCACAGGTCGGATCAGCGGCAGCGGGCGGCAGGCAATGCGCTGCTAAAATGCGCGCTGGCGGGGTGTTTTCAAGCACATCGCAGTCCTGGGCGCGTGCGGTTTATCGTACTCCCGTGCCACATTGGGGATTGGTCATGGCCGGTTCGCCTGAGATGACGACGACCGTTTCCACCAAAGGCCAGGTCATCCGCCCTGCCGCCATCCGGAAGCGGCGGCATTGGGTGGCGGGTATGCGGTTGAGCGTCGGGGAGATCCCCGGCGTCTTGCGGAGACCCGCCCGCTGGTTGGCTCGCACGACGCCCAGGGGCAGGTGTTCGGGTGCCGCGATGATCAGGCCAGGCCAAAGACTGTGGCGGAGATGAGCGCGGGCATCGCGGCGCGGTGCGGCGGCGCCACGCGCGCGGTCGATACCGACGTCCTCGTTCGCTATCTGACGAACGACGACCCAGAGCAAGTTGCCCGGACGCGCCGGCTGATTGACCGGGAGACGGGTTGCGTACCCGTCACGGTGTTGTTGGAAACCGCATGGGTATTGCACACGGTCTATGATCTCGCGCAGGTGACGTACGTGCCGCGCTCCGCAACCTCGGCGGTGCCCACCACCATGTTGGAAGCCGCGGCAACGGTGGCCCGCGCCCTCGAATGGGTCGAACGAGGCTTGCACTTCGCTGTCGCGGCGCAGCTCGCATCAAGCGCGGGCATGTCAGGCGGTCAGTTCGTTCGACAAGGCACTTGCGCGGGGCGCCAGAAGGGCAGGTGCGCCGATCGTGGTTCCACTGTAGCCGCACCGGACGGAGCATGGCCAAACCAGACCGGGAACAGGCTTGGCCGGACGAGGAACCGTACCACTCTCGGGTCTCCGGGGCCGAAATCGGCAGTGCCGAAGCAACGCCCTCGCGCATTGCTTCGGCACTGCATGCCGGCCGGATTGGGCCGGATCGTCGTTGCGCTACGCCGGCGCCGGGCCGGGTTGATCGGTGGGCGGTGCCGGCGGGCGGCTGCGCAGTTCTGCCATGAACTGGTCGAACTCCGCCTTGTCCTTGGCGAACCGCAGCCGGTCGAGGAACGCCCCGAATTCCTTTTGCTCCTCCTCGAGACGGCGCAGCGTCTCGGCGCGGTACTCGTCAAAGGCGCGGTTGCCGCTGGAGGGGTAGGACTGCGCCGGCGATGGACCCTGCGCCTGGCCGCGGTACCACTCCCGCATCTGCCGCTTCCACTGCCGCTTCCAGGCAACCCACGGCGGCGGACCGCCTTGCCATCCGGCTTCGTAGCCGCCGTCGTGACGGCCATATCCCCAACAGCTCATGCGTCGACCTCCGAAGGTGCAGAACAACAGGATCAGCCCGACCGGCCACCAGAAGATGAAGCCCAGCACGGTGGCGATGATCCACAGCGGGCGACTGGCGTAGCGCGAGTGCCAGTACCAGACGGTGCCGTCGGGATGACCCCACTTGCCACCGGGACCCGGCGCCGCTCCCGCGCCCCAGGGCGAACCTCCCATAGGCGAACCACCCATGGGCGAACCTCCCATCGGCGAGCCTGCCATGCCGGCATTGCCGTAGCCGGGGTGATTTGCGGCCGAACTCATGGGCGACCTCATGTGAATGTAAGACACATTTACATATGCGCCGACCAATGATGGCGTCAAGGGGATCCGGTGCGGAAAAGCGTTCGGACGCCCCTGTCGGACGCCCCTGTCATTGCGGGGCGCGCAGCGCCGCAGCAATCTCGGTCATGACGAGCCAGCCGCTCGTCACGATCGGGCCTGCTGCGGCGCTGCGCGCCTCGCAATGACAAGGAGAACGAGCGTGCAAGCCAGAGGCAAGGGTGATCGGCCCCCGCCCGCCGATCACCGCGCGACGCTCGTCTGGGACCTGCCCACGCGATTGTTCCACTGGCTGACGGTCCTCCTGGTCGCGGCGACC
>DATJNA010000231.1:0-3234 GCA_035508435.1 Acetobacteraceae bacterium
GCTTTACCGTGCGCTCAAGCAGCCTCCGCGACCGAAGGCAATTCGCCGCAAAGATCGTGGCCATCCGCGCAAGATCGCGCTGCCCGATCTGGAACGCTACTGCGAGACCATCGCCGCACTCAAGATCCGGACCAGCAACAACGGTCCGATCACCAAGAGCCAGGTGTTCCAGGCAGTGATGGACTGTCTCGGCGTGCAGCTGATCCCCCATATGCCGGCCGGAAAGGACGGGCGGCGGACGACCGCGCGCAGCAAGGGCAAAGTCGAGCGGCCGTTCCGGACCGTGAAGGAGGCGCACGAGACACTCTATCACTTCCACGAACCGGAGAATGAGGCCGAAGCCAATCTCTGGCTGCACCGTTATCTCGTGCACTACAACGGCCAGCCGCATCGCAGCGAGCCGCATTCGCGACTGGACGACTGGTTGCACAACCTGCCGGAGATGGGCTTGCGGGAGATGTGCAGTTGGGAGCGCTTCTGCGCTTTTGCGCGCGAGCCCGAACGGCGCAAGGTCGGCAGCGACGCACGGGTGACAGTCGAGGGCACGGTCTACGAGGTCGATCCCGACCTGGCCGACGAGACCGTGCTGCTGTGGTGGGGCCTGTTCGACCAGAACCTCTATGTCGAACACGCCGAGACGCGGTATGGGCCCTACATGCCAGTTGGCGGGCCGACCCCGCTGCATCGCTATCGCAAGTTCCGCAAGACCAAGACTGAAGAGCGGGCCGACCGAATTGCGGCACTCGCTGAACGGCTTGGCCTGCCGCGTGCCGCCCTGGAAGGCAATCCGGATTTGTCTGCGGTGCCAGCGTTTGATCCGTCGTATACAGCACCAGCGCGCGTTCCGACGACGCCCTTTGTCGACCCGGACCCGTTCCGCGAACTGACATTTCCGAACGTGGTGCTGGCGAAGTTGGCGATCGCCGATTTTCTCGGCAGACCGCTAGCACGGCTGTCGTCCGAGGACCTGTCCTGGATCAATGACATGCTCGCCGAGACCCTGCATAGAGCGACAGTCCTGGCGCGCGTGCGAGAACGGTTCCTGGCTGCGGCGCGAGGCGTCTCATGCTGACGGAAGTCATGGAGTTCTATGGGTTCGCGCGCGACTTCCACGCGGCCGGCTACTACGAAACCGAGCATCACCGACAGATCGGCAAAGAAGTCCGTGCGGCGATCAATGCCGGCCGCCTGGTTGCGGTGACCGGCATGGTCGGATGTGGCAAGACCCGGTTGCTGCGCCGCCTGCAAGACGAGTTGGCCCGGGAAGGCAAGGTGCTCGTATCCAAGTCGCTGGCCGTCGATCAGGAGCGGACCACGCTGCCCACGCTGATCGCGGCTCTGTTCTACGACCTGTCGCCCGACAAGGACGTTCGGATCCCAGCTCAGGGTGAGCGGCGCGAGCGCGACCTTCGGGAACTGATCCGCCGGGGGCGCAAGCCGGTCGTATTATTCGTTGATGAAGCGCACGACCTGCACGGCAAGACGTTGACGGGCCTGAAGCGTCTGATGGAGGTGGTCGCTGATGGTGGCGGCATGTTGTCGGTCGTACTGGTCGGACACCCGAAGCTCCGGAACGACTTGCGCCGGCCGACTATGGAGGAGATCGGTTACCGCTCCGCCGTGTTCGCCTTCGACGGTGTGGCAGGCGTGCAGCACGACTATATCACTTGGCTGCTCACCGCTTGTGCCGCGGAGCATGTCGCCGCTGACGACGTGATGACGGATACCGCGATTACGCTGTTGGCCAGCCGTCTGCGCACGCCGTTGCAAATCGAGCAGCATCTAACGCTAGCGTTCGAGGAAGGTTTCCGAATCGGCGAGAAGCCGGTCACCACCGATGCCGTTGAGGCGGTGCTCTCACGTCAACTCGACGACCTCGAACCAAAGCTCACGCGCCATGGCTACGACGCGCGTAACCTGGCCGAGCAGTTCAATGCCAAGCCAGCCGAGATCAAGCGCTTTCTGCGTGGGGAACTTGACCCCGCGCGCACCCGCGAACTCACCGACGAGATGCTCGCCGCAGGTCTACCCATCTGATCGACCGTCTCCCGGTGCATCCGTCTCATCAATGCGGGTCCAGCCCGATGATTGCAGGTCAGTCGCAGCTAATGTGGGCTCTGTCTCACGCAATGTGGGTTGGGCGGCCCCGATAGTCTCAATGATTGTGGGCCAAAAAACGCGATGATCTCGGGCCGGAGCGCCGATGATCTCAGGCTGCTACACCTAATGAGGCGCCGAAAGTGGCCGAACACCGTAGGGCCGCGTCTCACCAGGAATGTCTCGCGGGGTATACCCCAATGAGGCTGCGACTGCCGAGTGGCATCCCGACTCTCGGCGGTGACAAAAGGGCACGCGTGTGGGAGCGTCCGCCGATGTTTCCAAAAGTCTTCCAGACAGCTCGGCTCATTCTCCGCCCCGTTGCCCCAGCCGATGCGCAGCCGATTTTTGACGGATACGCCCAGGATCCGGACGTCACGCGCTTTCTGACATGGCGGCCACATACGCGGATCGAGCAGACCGAAGCCTACGTAGCGCGCTGCATGGAGGCGGCGTCCGCCTGCACCTACGTCCTCACTGAACGGGTTGGCGGGAAACTCATCGGCGCGTTCGATCTACGCAATTCAGGTCAGTTTCGCCTTGGTTACGGCTATGTTTTGGCGCGATCCTCCTGGGGGCTGGGATTGATGACGGAGGCTCTGACGGAAGTTGCATGCTGGGCACTCAGCCAGCCTGACATCTGGCGCATAGGCGACGTCTGCGATGTTGAGAATCGTGCTTCGGCACGCGTCATGGAAAAGGCCGGACTGACGTGCGAGGGAGTGGCGCGCCGCTGGATGATGCATCCAAATGTAAGCGACGAGCCTCGCGACTGCTTTAGCTATGCCAAGGTCAGGTAATGGACTCTCGTGACTTCATCAGTTGTGCGATGTCCAATCCGGCCAACGTCGCGCTTCTTTCCCGCTTGCCGTCCCTCGTCCTGGACCAATGCTATTTGACGGCCGGGTGCCTCTTCCAGGCGGTCTGGAACCGCTCGTCAGGGCAGGCCGCCGATTGGGGGATCAAAGACTACGACGTATTCTATTTCGACGAACACGATCTATCCTGGGAAGCCGAAGACGCAGTAATTCAACGCGTCGCTGCTCTGTCTGGCGATCTGGGGATCAGGGTAGAGACCCGCAACCAAGCGCGCGTTCATCTGTGGTACGAACAGCGCTTTGGAACCAGTTACCCCAA
>DATJNA010000232.1:0-11940 GCA_035508435.1 Acetobacteraceae bacterium
GCGGACACGCTGTTCGACACCATCCTCGGCCGTGCGCAATCCGATGTCGACAAGGCGAAGGTCTGGAGCCTGCGGATCAAGCTGTATCAGGTCGCGGGCAAATACGACGCGGGGCTTGCCGTCGCGCGCGAGGCGCTCAGCCATTTCGGCGTGACTTTTCCTGATTCCGACGAGGATATCGGCCTCGCTGTCGCGGCGCAGTTGCGCGAGGTTCCGGTCAACCTCAACGGACGCCCGATCGCCGCGCTGCTCGATGCGCCCGTCGTTGTCGAACCAGTGACACGGGCAATTATCGACCTTCTGGTCGATGCGGTGCCCTGCGCCTATATCGCGCGTCCGGCGTACTTTCCGCTCGCCACGCTCGAAGCGGTCAACCGTTCGATGCGGCACGGCAATACCGACCAGTCAAGCTATGCCTATGCGGTTTACGCGATCATGGCGGTCGCGGTCGTTGGCGACATCAGCAGCGCGTTGCAGTTCTCCGAAATGTCGCTCAAGCTTAACGAAAAGTTCGACAACCGTCGGCTCAAGGGTACGCTGCTGCACTTGCATGGCGACCATGTCAACTTCTGGCGCCGGCATTTCGCCACCGGCATGCCCATCCTGGAACAAGCGTTCAATGCCTGCCTCGATGTCGGTGACCTGGTCTATGCCGGTTTCCTCGCCTTCGAGACCGTGTGGCAGGTGATCGAAAAGGGCGACGCCCTGCAGGACGTGCTGGCACTGTCCGAGCGATACGCCGCGTTCACCCAGCAGAGCCATAACGACGCGGTCTACGAGACGATACGCATGGAGCAACGGTTCGTGGCCAGCCTTCAGGGCCTGACCCGGGATCCGCTGAACTTCGACGGCGAGACTTTCGACGAGGCAGCGAGTTTCGACGCCATTCAGAAGGCCGCATTCGGCTGCGGGGTGGTGTTTCACCACATCATGAAGCTTATCCTCGGGGTGCTGTACGGTCGCTACCGCGAGGCAATGGCTGCGGCGGCCCTCGCGGAGCCCGTGCTTGGCGCCGCCATGGCGATGCCCAGCGAGGCGACGTACCATTTCTATCTCGCCCTCGCCATCACCGCGCTTTATCCGGATGCGCCGGCCGCCGAGCAGGAAACCTACCGCCGACGCCTGGAGCAAATTCTGGCGAAGCTGGAGCACTGGGCCGACAACTCGCCGGAAAACTACCGCAACCGGCACGCACTCGTAGCGGCGGAACTGGCGCGCATCGATGGCCGCGAGCTTGAGGCGATGCGGCTTTATGAAGCGGCCATCCGTTCCGCGCACGACGCAGGCTTTGTGCAGAACGAGGCCATCGCCAACGAGCTGGCGGGGCGCTGCTGCCTTGGACTGGGACTCGATACCGCGGGCCTCGCGTATATCCGCAACGCGCGCGACTGTTACGCCACCTGGGGCGCGGCAGGCAAAGTGAAGCAGCTCGAATCGCGCCACTCACGCCTTGCCGCGTCCGAGATGCAGCGGCCCGCCCCGGCGGTCGGGACCCAGGCACAGCAACTCGACGCCGCAACGGTGGTCAAGGCGTCGCAGGCCTTGTCCGGCGAAATGCTGATGCCGCGGCTGATTGAGCGGCTGATGACGATCGCGCTGCAAAACGCGGGAGCGGATCGCGGCCTGCTGATCTTGCCGCACGACGGCGACTACCGCGTCGAAGCCGAGGCCGAGGCGAGTGGCGCGAGCGTGGTTCTGCGCCGCGGGCCAGGCGCCGGCCCGACCTTTCCCGAAGCCATCGTCCGCTATGTCATTCGTAGCCACGAGCGCGTCATCCTGGATGATGCAACGAAACCCAATCTGTTTTCCGACGATGCGTATCTGAGTGAGCGACAACCCCGGTCGGTGCTCTGCCTCCCTTTGTTGCGGCAGGGGACACTCGGCGGGCTGCTGTATCTCGAGAACACGCTCGCATCGCACGTGTTCACGCCGGACCGCGCTGCCCTGCTTGAATTGCTCGCATCGCAGGCGGCGATCTCGCTCGAGAACACGCGGCTCTATGGCGATCTCCAGGAGCGTGAGGCGCGGGTCCGGCGCCTGGTCGAATCCAACATCATCGGCATTTTCATCTGGGACCTCGAAGGCCAGATCATCGAGGCCAACGACGCTTTTCTGCGCATGGTGGACCGCGGCCGCAATGACATCGCAGCGGGTCTGATGCGATGGACGGAGCTGACGCCGGCCGAGTGGCGTGAGCAAGACGCGCGCGCGGTGGCGGAACTGCGGGCGGCCGGCACGATGGAGACGGTGGAAAAGGAATTCTTCCGCCGCGACGGCAGCCGGGTGCCCGTGTTGCTCGGCGCCGCCGCGTTCGGCGAACGGACGGATCAGGGCGTCGCCTTCGTGATCGATCTGAGCGACCGCAAACGGGCCGAGAACGACGCGCGCGAGAGCGAGCGGCGCTATGGCGAGATCCAGATGGCACTGGCGCACGCAAGCCGTGTCGCGACGATGGGACAGCTTTCCGCCTCGATCGCGCACGAAGTGAATCAGCCGATCAGCGCCGCGGTGACCAATGCCCATGCGGCCTTGCGCTGGCTGCAACACGTGCCGCCGAACCTTGACGAGGTGCGAATGGCGCTGGAGCGCATCGCCAAGGATGCCAACCGGGCCGGCGACGTGGTTGGGCGCATCCGCGCAATGGTGAGGAAGACGCCGGAACGGAAGGAGGGTTTGGACATCAACGAGGCGATTCGCGAGGTCATCGCGCTCGCCCGTGGTGAGGTGGCGAGGAACGGTGTGTCGGTCGCGACCGATCTGGCGGACGGTTTGCCGCGCATCGATGGAGATCGCGTCCAGCTTCAGCAGGTATTGCTCAATCTGATGATCAACGGCATCGAGGCGATGGCAGCCGTCGCAGCCGGATCGCGGCGTCTTCTGCTGCGCTCCGGTCGTGCCGAGCCCGGCGTGCTGGTCGTGGCGGTGCACGACACCGGGCCGGGTCTCGATCCAGCCCACCTCGAGCGCGTCTTCGAGGCTTTCTACACGACAAAGCCGGACGGCCTGGGGATGGGACTGTCGATCTGCCGTTCGATCGTCGAGGCGCATGGCGGCCGTCTCTCGGCGGGCGCCAACCGGCCGCGCGGGACCGTGTTTCAGTTTACCCTGCCGCTGCCGGGCGACGGCTCATGACGACATGCGGTTCGGCTGGTTTCGGTGCGCGTGGGACGGCCTGCGGCGCCCCGCGTGGCAAGATCCGAAAAGGCTTGGCGAGGTGGTGGGCCTTGGGGGACATGGTGGGCCCGGTGGGGATCGAACCCACGACCCCAAGATTAAAAGTCTCGTGCTCTACCGACTGAGCTACAGGCCCGCACCACGCGCCTTCGACGCCAGCCGGCGCCTCAGGTCAACGCCGCCGCACATGCCGCGAGCGGCGCGACCCGTCAATACGTCCGGAACATCCGTTCGATCTCCGCCGCCTCCTGCGTCACCGTCAGCGCCAGCGAAAGCAGGAGGCGCGCCTTCTGCGGGTTCAGGTTGTCGGCGATCAGGATGCCTGCTTCACGCAGCCGTGTGCCTCGGAAGGTGCGGCCGGACCCGGCGCGAGTGGACTGCACGACCGTCACCCCCTGCCCCACCGCCTCCTTCAGCGCCGCGAAATCGCCCGGCGGCGAGAACCCCGGCGCGAACCCGGCCGATACGATCCCCCGCGCCCCCGCCGCGACGAACGCCCGCACCGCGGTGCCGTCGCCGCCGGTATAGGCGTAGGCGATGTCCACCCGCGGCAATGCCTCGAGATCCCTGGTGTCGAACTCGGTATCCGGGGCACGACGACGGATCGGGCGGCGGTAGAACGCCACCGCGTCGCCGTCGGCATGCCCCAGCACACCGAAATCCGGCGTGCGGAAGGTCTGCAGCCGCATGGTGGCGGTCTTGGTCACCTCGCGCGCGGCGTGAATCTCGTCGTTCAGCACCACCAGCACGCCCATGCCGCGCGCCTCGGGCGAAGCGGCGACGCGGATGGCATTCACCAGGTTCAGCCCCGCATCAGACGACAGCGCGCTGGACGGCCGCTGCGACCCCACCAGCACCACCGGCACCGGCACCTTCAGCGTCAGGTTGAGGAAATAGGCGGTCTCCTCCAGCGTCGCCGTGCCATGCCCGATGACGATGCCGGCGAGGTCGGCTTGCTCTTGCACCAGCCGGTCGCACAGCGCCACCAGCGCGCGCCAGTCGGCATAGCTGATGCCGGTGCTGGGGATGTTGCGGTACGGCACCGCGACCACGTCCGCCACCAGCGCGGTCTCCGGCCAGCGGGCGAGGATCGCGCCGGCGTGCATCACGTTGCCGGCGGCGCCGTAATTCTGCAGGTCCAGCGGCCCGACACCGAGCGAGGCGATCGTCCCGCCGGTGCCGATGAAGGCGACCCTGGGCTTGCTCATGCGAGGCTGATCCCCACGCGCGCGGGCTTGCCGTCCACGTGCGCGGCCAGCACCGGCGGCCGCCGCAGATGCCAGTCGGTGTCGCGCTGATAGGCGTCGGCCACGCGCAGGATGCGCGCCTCGGCGAACGGACGCCCCGCTATCTGTAGCCCGATGGGGCAGCCATTGGGGTCGAAGCCGCACGGCAGGCTGACCGCCGGCAGGCCGAGATAGTTGAACGGCCGCGTGTTGGCCGAGACCGCCAGGAACCGATGCTCTGTCCCCGCGGGGCCATGATCGATGTCGGTCTCCGCCAGGGTCGGCAGGCAGGTGCGCACGGTCGGCGTCGCCAGCACATCCACCTCGGAGAACACCGCATCGGCAAACGCCTTCAGGATTGGCCCGCGCCGGCTCAGGGCCTCCACATAGTAGACCGCCGGGATGGCATAGGCCGGATACATCCGCCCGCTGATCGAGCCACCATAATCCTGGGGTCGGTCGCGCATCCATTGCGCATGGATCGTCGCGCCCTCCACGCGGGAAATGATGCCGCCATACGCCGCCACGGCGTCCATCAGGGGCAGCTCGATTTCCCGCACCGCGGCACCGCGGGCTTTCAATACGTCGGTCGCGCGGCGCAAGGCCGCCACCACCGGCTCATCGGCGCCGTCGAGGAACCAAGTGGCGGGCACCCCGACGCGCAGCCCGCGCAGGTCGCCGTCCAGCGCCGCCTCGTAGTCCGGCACCGGAACGTCCGCGCTGGTCGGATCGCGCGGATCGCGGCCGGCAATCACCGTCATGATGCGGGCGCAGTCCTGTGCGGTGCGGCACAGCGGACCGACATTGTCGCAGGTGAAGGACAGCGGCATCACGCCGTAACGCGACACGCGCGTCTGGGTCGGCTTGATCCCCGTGACGCCGCAGGCCGATGCCGGCAGCCGGATCGATCCCCCGGTATCCGAGCCCAGCGCCGCATAGTTGTAGCGCGCCGCCACCGAAACGCCGGATCCGGACGATGACCCGCCCGTGATGTAGGGCGGGTTCCATGGATTGTGGCAATCGCCGAAGGTCCGGTTGTGGCCGGTCGGGTTCTGCGCGAACTCCGCCATGTTCAGCCCGCCGAAGACATAGGCGCCGGCGGCGGCCATCCGCTCGATCACCGTCGCTGTCGTGGCGGGGTGCCAGTCGCGCCGGATCGCCGAGCCGCAGGTGCTGAGCCGCCCCGCCTGGTAGTACATGTCCTTGTGTGCCATCGGCACGCCGTGCAGCGGACCCAGCTTGGCCTTGTTCCGCACCGCGCGATCGGCCGCCTGCGCCGCCGCTTCGGCGCCCGCGCGATCCAGCCAGATCGTCGCGTTCAGCTTCGGGTTCGCCGCCTCCAGATTGGCCCACAGCGCTGCCAGCAATTCCACCGAGCGCACCTCGCCGCGGCGCACCGCATCGGCGGCTTCCACCAGTGACAGGTCCGCGAGATCGCTCATTTCAGCGCTCCATCGTCTGCAGCAGGGCGGCCTCGAAACTGCATGGCTCGTCCTCGAAGGCCAGCGCGCCGCGCTGCGCCTCGAAGGCGCGAATGATTGTGATCAGATCCGCGGCCATGCGCCGTCCCGGCTCGTTCGGGGCAACGATCCCATGCCATCGCGCGATCGTTTGCTCAATCTCGGCGAGGAACGGGTCCATGTTGCGTTCTCCTGTGCATCTGACCGGGGCAGTATGGCAGCAGATCGGCAGAAAAGGCAGCAGCGGGCGCAGCGATCGGCGGAGCTTGTTGGGTCTGCCGCATCCACCTTCACCACCGACATTCCCGCCCGGCTCGATCGCCTGCCCTGGGGCAGGTTCCACTGGCTGGTGATCATCGCGCTCGGCATCGCGTGGATCCTGGATGGGCTGGAGGTGACCATCGTCGGCTCGCTGTCCGGTGCGCTGTCGCAGAGCCCGCGCCTGCATCTCTCGCCGCAGCAGGTCGGCGACGCCGCCAGTGCCTACCTCGCCGGCGCGGTCGTCGGCGCCCTGTTCTTTGGCTGGCTCACCGACCGGCTGGGCCGCAAGAAGCTGTTCTCCATCACCGTGCTGGTCTACCTGCTTGCCACCATCGCCTGCGGCCTGTCCTGGAGCTTCGCCTCCTTCGCCTTGTTCCGCTTTCTCACCGGCACCGGCATCGGCGGCGAGTATGCCGCGGTGAACGCCACGATCCAGGAACTGATCCCCGCCCGGCGGCGCGGCTTCACCGACCTGGTGGTGAACGGCAGCTTCTGGATCGGCGCCGCGCTCGGCGCGGCCGGCGCGCTGGTCGTGCTGGATCCCGCGATCATTCCGCCCGAGGTCGGCTGGCGCGCCGCCTTCGTCATCGGCGGCATCCTCGGCGGCATCGTCTTGTTCCTGCGCAGCTTCCTGCCGGAAAGCCCGCGCTGGCTGATGACGCACGGCGAACCGGAGGAAGCCGAACGCGTGGTGCGCGAGATCGAGCAACGGGTCGCGCGGGAGACCGCCGCGCCGCTGCCGCCGGTGCCGGAACAACGATTGAAGCTGCGCACCGACGTGCACTCGTGGTTCGGCGCGGGCATGCGCGCATTGCTCACCGCGTATCGCCGCCGCACGGTGCTGGGCACCACGCTGATGGCGGCCCAGGCGTTCTGCTACAACGCGGTGTTCTTCACCTATGCGCTGATCCTCACCCGCTTCTACCATGTCAGCGCCGCCAGCATCGGCTTGTTCATGCTGCCGTTCGCGCTGGGCAATTTCCTCGGCCCGCTGCTGCTCGGCCGGTTGTTCGACACGCTCGGGCGGCGGGTGATGATCACCGCGACCTACGCGCTCTCCGGCGTGCTGATGGCGGTCACCGGCTGGTTGTTCGCGATCGGCCTGTTGGATGCGGTGCAGCAGACGGCGTGCTGGACGGTGATCTTCTTCGTTGCATCTGCCGCGGCGAGCTCCGCCTATCTGACGGTGGGCGAGAGCTTCCCGCTGGAAGTGCGCGCCATTGCCATTGCGGTGTTCTATGCCTTCGGCACCGGCATCGGCGGCGTGGTCGGACCTGCGTTGTTCGGAGCGCTGATCAACACCGGATCGCGCATGTCGATCCTGTGGGGGTACTTGCTGGGCGGCGGCCTGATGCTCGCGGCGGGACTGGTCGCCGCGTGGCTCGGCGTGAACGCCGAACGCCGCGCGCTGGAGGACGTGGCGCCGCCGCTGTCGTCGGTTTAGCAGGTCGTTGGGCTGGTCATGCGGGCCGGCTCGGTGACGGCGGACGAGCATGCCAGTCGGGCGACGCAGGAGAAGGGACTGTACGCGGGCGATGGCGCGCTGCGCCCCGAAATCGCTGAACCGCCTCGGTGGGATCCTCAACTGGATGTTGTCACGGGGGACCGTAATCAAGATTGGCTATGGGGCGGACGCGCGGTCGTCGCTACCACACGACGCTCTGCCTGACGCGATTGACAAGGCCCCGAATCATTCCAGAGTTCTACCGAATGGCGACGATTGACACTACAAACATCGCTGGGGTCGGGACGGTGACCATCGGCGTTTTCACCTTGGACCATTGCCCACCACACGCGACGTGCCGGGACGGAAACCGCCGCTGGACGGTACGAATTAACTTTTCGTTCATCCATAATACCGTAAGCTTGCGAGATATCATCCCACCCTGGGCCGCGCCCCCCGCCGATGCGGTCGCACAGATGGAAAACCTCGTTGCAAGCAATTTGCGTGCATATCAAGAAATGTGGTGGAATTATCAGCAGAGGAACCCGTCCGGCAATACAATCGGAGCGTGCTGTCTCGACAATCAGGCCCTCGGCGGAGGTGTGGTCCAGTCGGCGACTTTTGATCCAGCAACCGGGACGACCGTAGTCGCGTTATCCAACGGCGTGACCCATATCTTGCCACCATAGGCGCGGTGCGATGGCCACAGAGGCAGAATACCGCAGAGCGCTCGATACAGGGGCAGCCTTCCGGAGGGCGGTTCTATCACTCCGGTATGACCAGTCCAATGATGCGGTTATATTCGAGACGCCGTGGGGCGAACGTACGGCTGGGCGAAGGTCCATCGAGCCATTGCGCAATGTGCCGCCCGATATGATGCGCAAGGCGTACGTATCCGCCGTTGGCATCCATATTGACGAACTGGACATTGATATAAATTCCGCGGGCCTTCTATTGGTTCTTTTTCCTGACCTTCGGCCGGAGCTGTCTAACTCATTCTGATCCTTAGTACCTCCTGTCATGCGGGCCGCATTTGGGGCAGATCGGCTCCCCACTCCTTTCCGGCCAGCGCGTGCTCGGTACGACCGTCTCCGCTTCCACGTTCGACGTCCGCATGACCTGGGGTATGATCAGGCTCCTCGCGGCGTGGGTTAGCCGGAGATGATGCCTCGCCGCTGGCGAAGCGGGCCACTTGGCCCTGGCGCAGCGTTACTCGCGTTGCTGGCAATCGGTAGTTTCGGAGCATCGTCATCGCCGCCTTCCCAGCCACGCACCCAAACAAGTTCCGCGTACGAGGCAAACCACAAATCCGAGCAATCGAGGCACGACAATCCGTCCTTTTTCTTCACAGTCCGGGCATGGGCCGGCGACAATGAGAAGCCACCAGGGACCTTCACTGCGGGGGGCGCCCTGATCGTCGCGATCGCTGCGGCGGTAGTCGGCCGCTACCTTTGGAAGGCTACCGAAAGTTTGGCGACATCCACAGAGGACCTCGCGCAAGCCGCGAGGCGGCAAATTACTGAAATGGCTTTCGCAAGGAGTTTCGCATGTGAAGCTGATTTTCGCAGTATCTTTGGCACTTGATGAACCCTGCCACAAAGGGCGCCTCACCCGACACGATGATCAAGTACTCTTCAGCATATGTGGGATGAGCGCGAGGTTGCGATCAACTACCGTCGGGCGCATAGGCTTGACGAATTTCACAACCCATCATACCCCCCTGACGGGCGACAATAGGTGGTGAAGAATATCGTGACCGGTTCAGACGACGCTCCAGACACCCCGGTTTGGCATTGCGCGACAACACCGGATTTCTCTCACACAGATCAAGGCAGCAGTCACGAAGCACATCGGAAGACGCTGCCGCGCCATGGCCATCGGCGCGTGTCGCAACAAGAACCGCTTGTTTGTGCCCGCTTGCTTCGGCTCGCCCTTGCCGTCAGGCACCGTCTGGCCGCTCCGGGGCAACAGGCTGCCGCAGACGGGATTGCCCGGCGCGGCTTGCGGTGACAGGACAGGCGGCGGCGCGATCGCCGCAGGAGCGTTGCCGATGGCATCTGAGGAGGTAACCGTCACGCCGGGACCGGATGCGGCCGAGGTGGTCGAAGTCTGGACCGACGGCGGCAGCAAGCCCAATCCCGGGCCGGGCGGCTGGGCGGCGATCCTGCGCTACAAGGGTCACGAGCGGGAGCTGTCCGGCGCCGCCGGAGGCACCACCAACAATCGCATGGAACTCACCGCCGCGGCGGCGGCGCTGGAGGCGCTGAAGCGCCCGTGCCGCGTGGTGCTGCACACCGACAGCGAATACGTGAAGAACGGCATCACCCGCTGGCACCAGGGCTGGGTGCGCAAGAACTGGCGGAGTTCGACCGGCGATCCGGTGAAGAACATGGACCTGTGGCAGCGCCTGCTGGCGGCGGCGGCGCAGCACAGGATCGAATGGCGCTGGGTGCGCGGGCACGCCGGCGACGTGATGAACGAGCGCGCGGATGCACTCGCGACAGCGGCGCGCGAGGGACGGCGAGATTAGCGCGCCCCGGTTTTCCTGAGTGCGGGCTGCCGTTGCCGCTGCCTGAACCGCAGCTTCGCAGCTACGAACAGCCGCCAGCGCGCGGATTGGCGTGGCACGAATCGGGATGGCGGGGCTGCCGTGCGGCGGCCCCGTGTGGATTTGCCTGCAAGGCGCGCCGGATTCGGCGCGGTGTCGCGGTCAGAACGGGCTGGCCCGGGCGGCGTAGCAGCACTGCCGCGCCGGCAGCGATTGCCGCCGGATGCAGTTTGACATTGTGCGGCGGGTGCCGCCGCGCCGGTCACCGGAGTTGAACCCGAGGCCGCTAGTATGGCGCAACGATTTGACCTGGCGCAACGATTGCGCCGGGCCGAAGAGCGGGCAGCCGCGCAACTCGCGTCCGTGCCGGAAGGCGGCGGCTGGCCTGGTTTTGCACGCGGCCGTGGCTGCGATCACGGCAGCGTCGTCGTGGTCTGCGTCCTGTGCCGCCGGCAGATGCGATTGTGACGCGGCCGGCACGTTCGCCGATGCCGCGGCCAGCGCGGGCGATAACGCCTTCGCTTGTGCGCCCGACGATGGATCGGATGACCCCGGCGGCAAGCCGGGCAACGTCTCGGGCAGCAGGGGCGATGGCGCGCTTGCCGGCGGGGGCAATGGCATGCCTGGCGGTAGGTTCGGCGATGCTGCCGGCACCGCCGGCAACGCCTCCACTGGCACCACCGGCGCGGCGTCCGCGCCCGGCTCGGTGGCCGGCGGGCCATTCGGCGCCGCGTCGCCACGGACCTCGCCCAGGCGGGCCCAGAGAGTGGCAAACACCTCCATGGGATCTGGCGTGTCCGCGCCTTCCGGCAGAGCAGTCAGGTAGTCGACAAGCCCGGAAAACAAGAACAGTACGATGTCGGGATCGCACGCCTCGAGCGGGGTGTTGAGAAACGCACACATCTCGGGGCTGAGAGCGGGGAACGCCTCCGGGGTGAACTGCATCGCGGCCGTGTCGGGGAATTGCGCATCGCTGGGCGGCGCGAGCCGGCGGCGGCGGCCGCGGAGCAAAGGCGCGAGCCAGCCGAGGCGCGCCCGCTGCGATGACGGGACCGCTCGCGCGGTGCGCGGCCGGCGCGTCCGAGGCTTGGATTCCGGCGCTCGGGGTGCCTCGGAGTCTGGGGCCGTGGGGGCGTGGCCGATGCTGGGTTGCGACGCGACCGGGCGCGCGACTGGGTGCGCGACTGGGTGCGCGACTGGGCGCGCGACTGGGCGCGCCGCTGGGCGCCGGCGCCCGACGCCCGCATGTGCAAGGCCACCGGCGATGGCCTGACGCACCGCGCCGCTGAGACGCCGGACGAGGCGCGCACCAACCCCTTGGCGGGGGTGGGAGGGGAGGTCAGCAGTGAAGAGCGCAGTTGGCATGCGGTGGTATTAGGTGTGATAACTAATATCCGTCAAGTAGACTAACCGGATTTTCTTGCGACCTGCGCCTTCCGCCCGGCTCCGAGAGCGTCGTCCTCAGGCGGCAGTGGATCGACCGGCGCGGATCCAGCGGGATCACGCGCAAACCGATTTCATTGCGAGACCCCTGAGGGGCCTCGCAATGACATGGTCGGGATTGCTTCGACCCCTCCGGGGCTCGCAATGACACGCTCGGGATTGCTTCGGCCCCTCCGGGGCTCGCAATGACACAATACGGTTCGAATTGCGCTTCGCTGATTATGGTTACCGGGAGTTGGTCCGCTCCTACCCACCCACCTCGATCACCGCGTCCGCTGCGAACGCGCCATGCCCCTGCGGCATCGCGAACACCGGGTTCAAATCGATCGACATCAGCCGCGGCCCCGCCGCCACCGCGAACGCCGACAGCCGCGCCAGCATCTG
>DATJNA010000233.1:0-15042 GCA_035508435.1 Acetobacteraceae bacterium
CAACTCGCCTATGGCGACGCGCTGACGACGCATACAGCCCAGGGATCGACCGTCACTGAGCATATCCACGCCATGCCGAGCGGCAGCCGCCTGGTCACGGCGTTCGGCGCCTATACCTCCGGCAGCCGGCACCGCGAGCAGAGCTTCATCGTGACATCGGATGGTGCCGAGCGCGCCGAAATCGCCGGCCGTCGCCCTCTTGGCGACCGGCGCGCGATCACGCCCAGCGACGTGCTTGCAAATGTCACACGGAATTTCTCGCGGCAGGACGAAAAGGAGAGCGCCGTTTCGATGCTGGAGCGGGCTGTGAATGTTCGACGCGGCACGATCCATTCCGTGCAGTCGTCCCTACAGCCCATGGAAGCCAGGGCCGCGGCCCAGGAACAGGTGACGAGCTTGCCGGAGCGCCTTGATCGGCGCCGGATCAGGCGAGCCTTGGAAAGCCGATTGCCGGGCCTGGCCGAGCGGCTACGGCGTCATGGTGAGTCCATCGCCCGACTCGCCCATGCGGGGGTTGCGGTTGCCGAGCGATTGGCCGCCATCGCCCGGTCAAAGCGGGCGGAGCGGCAAAACGAACGGGACTACTGGCAGGATATGGCAGAGCGTGCCTCAAAGACATCGGAGCAAGCGCAGTCGCAAACCCAAACGCGACGATCAGCCCGGCGTCGGTAGGTCAGTCAAAGAAGTACCGCATATCAGAGTGGCTGGCGGGGAGGAATTCGCAATTTGGACGCGTTTGTTTGGAGCTTTACACCGATTGTCCCTTTCAAAGACCGGGTGGATTCCGGCGGGAACCACCGAGGTCACCTTACCGCCGCTAGGGTGATAGGGTGGTGTCACCGGCGCGGCGAACGCGCGTCTGTACGCTGTTACCCTTGCTGGGACTGATCGTCATCCACAGATTTCCGGCCCTGGCACCCCTTACCGGTCAGCACGAATCCATTTGGTTGATCATGCGTCGGATCTGGCGGGCCGGAGCCGTTGTCGGGTTGCAGGGTGTTGGCTTAGCGGTCCTGCGCGCCGAATAGTCTTACACCGGCGTGGCGGCCCGGAAATCGCAGCAGCCTCGCCCGTCGGGAGGGCACCACTGCAGGCGGCTCGACCACGCCTTGGCTCGCGGGCGTCAGGGCAGCAAGCATGCCTGACATCGCCACCGTCACCAACGCAGAGACGAACTGGCCGCAGCCGAGCCGTAAGCGACGCGAGGCCGACACCTAGCGAAGCGCGGCCGGGTTGTGCATGAATTCCAGCATGATTGACACGGTCGCGAGCGCCAGCGCTGAGGGAGAGCGATGAGCTTCGCGGCACGTTGTCGGCGGATACCGGGCTGTACCTGCTATGCTGCCAGTGCTGTGACGATCAGTTCGGGTGGCGGTTTCCAATTCCACGGCAGCAGGGTATGCAGCTGGTGAGCCTTGGTTCGCCCGGAGACAACGCGCTCCAGCACATCGGTGAGCCAGGCCAGCGGATCGATGCCGTTCAACTTCGCCGTCTGGATCAGCGTCATGGCGATCGACCAATGACGCGCTCCGCCGTCGCTGCCCGCGAACAACGAATTCTTTCGTGTCAGAGCGTGTGGCCTGATCGCCCGCTCAACCGTGTTCGAGTCCATCTCGATGCGGCCATCGTCGAGGAACGCGACCAGACCCGGCCAATGACGGATGGCATAGCGCATCGCCTTCGCCAGGTCCGAGGTCCCCGACACCCGGCCGATGTGTGCGTGCAGCCATTCATGCAGCGCCTCGACGATCGGTCTGCTGCGTTCCTGCCGCACACGTTGCCGATGCTCCGCGGGGTGGCCGCGGATCTCTGCCTCGATCGCGTAGAGCGCGGCGACGCGGGCGAGTACCTCGGCGGCAAGCGGCGATTTCGTCGACGCATAGTACTGGAAGAACTCGCGTCGCATGTGAGCCCAGCAAAACGCCAGGCGGATCGACTGATCGGCCCGTTCGCCGGCCAGGCGCTTGAAGCCGTTGTAGCCGTCGACCTGCAAACACCTTTGAAGCCGGACAGATGCTCGGCTGGATGCCGGCTCTTGCGGTCCTCACTATAGATATAGGCAACTGCCGGATGCGACGGACCGCGCCACGGGCGATCATCCACCGCATAGCACCACAGAAAGCCGGTTTTGGTTCGCCCGCGCCCGGGATCGAGCACCGGCAAACTCGTGTCGTCGGCAAACACCTTCGGCGACGACAGAATTGTCTTGAGCACCAGGTCATACAGCGGTGCCAGCCACCAGCAGGCCGTACCCACCCAATGGCTCAGAGTAGAGCGGTCCAATGTGATGCCCTGGCGTTGCAGCATCTGCTGCTGCCGATACAGCGGCAGCGAGTCACAGAACTTGCTGACCACAACATGGGCGACCAGCGCTTCGGTCGGCATGCCGCCATCAATCGGCCGCGCTGGTGCTTCGGCAACGACAATCGCCTCCTCACAGCTCCGGCAGGCGTAACGCGGCCGGCGTGTCACCCGGACCCGCAATTGCGCCGGCGCAATGTCGAGTTGCTCGGTGCTCACTTCGCCGATGCAATGCATCTTGCCGCCACAGCAGGGGCAGGCATCATGCGCAACATCGATCACCACCTCGTAGCGCGGCAAGTGCGACGGCAGCGCGCCGTGGTTGCGAGCCGGGCGCGTGATACGCGACCGCGTCCTGGTGTCCCCGGCCGGCTTGCTCGCGTCTTCCGACGCCGCATGTTCAGCTTCAGTCTGGGCCTGATCCTCGAGGACTAATTGCAGTTGCTCGGCCGTCAGCTGTTCAGACCGTTGTCCAAACTGATGACGCGTCAGGCGTTGGATCAACAGCCGCAGCTTGTCATTCTCGGCAGACAGCTCACGCAGCATCTGTTGCAGCGTGGCCAGATCGTTCGGCAATGCGTCAGGGTCGATCTGCACGCCGCAGTGATGAACGATGTCTCCGCGCCGGTGCCAGAACTTTTTTGCCGGTACCGAAATTTTTTGCCGGATTGGCTCGATTATCCTGCCAACTCCGGCCGCCGCCGCTCGACCGGCGCGCGCCATTCACAACCATCGAGCAAGGCAGCCAGTTGCGCCGAGGTCAGCGTGATCCGGCCGGACGTATCGGCTGACGGCCAGACGAACTGCCCGCGCTCCAGCCGCTTGGTCAACATGCACAATCCGATCCCGTCATGCCAGATCAATTTGATCAGCCCGGCGCGCCGACCGCGAAAAGCATAGACAGCACCGCTGAAGGGATCCTCGGCCAGGCCCTGCTGCACCAGCATCGCCAACCCCGACATGCCTTTGCGCATGTCGGTCACCCCGCAGGCCAGATAGATGCGAAGACCTGAGGTCAGAGAGATCATCGCTGCCTCAACACATCCAGAACGCGGCCAAGCGCAGCTCCATCCACCGCCGCATCGACACGGACGACGATGTTGCCCGGCAGGACGATCTCGATACGGCCGGCCGCGCGTGAAGCGTGCGGCGCAGACACAGCGGGCGATGACGCCCGCGCCAAAGGCGTGGTGAGTGCCACTTCCGCAAAGCGCGGCATTGCCCGGGACACGACTGGCGCTTGTAACCCAAGCAGTTCGTGACGCCACGTGTAGAGCTGCCCCGAACTGATCCCGTGCTTGCGCGCGACCTCCGTCGGCGTCAGCTCGGGGCCATAGCTCTCCGCCACGATCTCGCGCTTCTGCTCCGGCGTCCAACGCCGCCGGCGCTCGCTACGCGTGATGATCTCCATCCGCGGTGAGCGGGCGCTCTTACGACTGGTCGTATGAGCGCTCTCATCCAGTGCGGCGATCTCGGGGGGCGAAGCCATCCCCGTCTTGCATCATACTCACGCCCCGAGCCGCAATGTGCTGGCGCCGCCACGCTTACGCCGAGCCGGTGGCCTCCCCAGCATGAACGACAAGCGTGCCGAAGCTCGGGTCTTCCGCGGTGGGCCGACCCAGTCTGAGCTGAAACAGGAGCGTTCGACGCTCGTTGGCACGGAATGCAAACGAGCAGTAGTCCGCTCCGTTTGGGAGCGCGGCCGCCGATAATTGCAGTTGACCACCGGCCTTGCGACCGACCCACCCTGGAAGAAACGCACGGGATGAAAGAAGATATTCCCCACACTAGAGAAGGGGCACTGGCGAGCAAACGGCCGCCCAGCGACCGTGATTGGAGCACAGTCCTATCGCGCGACGAACTCTTGAGGGAAATTTGAAAACTCGTCCGGATAGCTTGCTGGCGCACTTCTCGACATAACGACTCACCCAGATCATGAGCAGGTTGGCGAAACCCAATTTGCTCCGACCTTTTCCAGATAGCTCTGGAAAACGCCGACATGGTTCATCGCGTCGTCGGACGAGTCGGGCCACAGATCGCGCGCGCAAAAGCGAATATCATAAGTAGGCTCCGTCGGTGCCTCCATGCCGTGGCCAGCCGCATCGGGGAAGGGATAGGAGGGTGAGATGCCCACTACGACACCGGTCTTGCCACGAATATAGGCCGGCGCACGGACATGCCCAGGCACGAATTCATTCTTGACGCGCACGATTTCGCCAACGGCGAAGCTTTGCGGCGCTGTCGGCAGACGCCCGGGTCCAATCGGTCCAGCCAGCGGGAAACTTCCTCCGGCCAGGGACTCGAGTTCCTCGCGCGTGACAATCCCTTTCTCCATCAGCAGCGTGGCGACGGCCGTCAGGTGGCGTTCGTAATAGGCCGCTGTTACATAGTGCCGTGGCGCCATGCGCTCGATGGCGTGGCGGAACTCGTCCATGTTGTAGATGTGGTTGCGCAGCGCGCAGGCCGACAACGCGCGCACCACCGGTTCCCAGGTCTCATTGTGGGGCTGGTCGGGGTAGTTCACCCGGCCGAACCCTTGCCGGCCGCCCAGATCGTGCAGGCTGTCCATCGTGTCAACCCTTCACATCATCGAGCCGCGAGGCACCGATCATCGAATCCTGTGTAACGATCGTCGCGAGCTTCTCTGCCGGCCAACTGACGGTCGCCGGCGGCTGCAGTGGCAGCACCATGTAGCGGGTGTCCGCCGTTGTATCCCAGACGCGGATCTCTGTGCTTGCCGGCAGATCGAGTCCCATTTCCCGCAGCACGGTCCGGGACTCGCGAACCACGCGGGCGTGATAGTCGAGATCCTTGTACCAGCCCGGGGCCGCACCGATGATCGTATAAGCGGTGCAAGAGCACAGCGTACGGACGATCACGTTGTGAATGTTCAGCGCATTCTCCAGCACCATCAAATGCCGGTGATGCTCTGGGAAGTCGAAGCCCATCTCCCGAGCTGCGGTCGTGCCGTCGGAGAGCATGCGGGCGCGGAACGCGGGATCGGTCCAGGCGCGGGCCACCATGCGAGCGCCGTTGGACGTAACCCAGGCGTCGTCTGCATGTTCCGTAAAGTCCTCAACGAAACTCTCAGTCAGCATGCCGCTCCGCCGCAGGACCATCTCGATCGCGGCGGTCCTTCGCGCGAGCGATGGAACGGATGATGTCGCATGATCGGTCATCTGGCTGGCTTCCTGCCGGCGTCAAATGCGGCGGTGCCGGCGGGCCCGCGATGTAGCGCCGCCAGCCTCCGAAAACGGAGATGTCCCTTGCGCCGCCGATTTCCTGCGCTTCGACAACGAAACCCTTTGGGTTGGTCCCGTCGGCCAGCCGCACCGCGCCGATGCCAAGCGGGGCGGGAATCCCGGCGACGAATGTCCCGAAACCCTCGGGAGGCATCGCCCAGACCTCGGTTTCAATCGGCAATCCGGAGCCGTCGGCAATACGCATCAGGCCCGGACGGTAAGGTGGTCCGCCGGGCAGCGCATACAGCCGGTAGTCGGATGTGGTGGGCACGGCGCGGAGAAAGCGGGCGTTGCGCGATGTCAACTCGTGATTCAAAGCCATACCGGAGAGATGCGCGCCGACCACGGCGAGTTCGATTTCGCCTGGTGCCGCGACGTTCACACCCTCGCCCGCAGCACGCACCGGAACATTGCTGGTTCCGATCGTGATGCCCGCCGCGGCATGCAGCCGGGCACCGAGCGCAGCAAGGAGGCCATCGTGACCACGCGGCGCGATCAGGGTAATGCCGGACGGAAACCCATCGGCACGAAAGCATCCGGGCACTGCCAGCGCGCAAAGACCTGGCAGATTCACAAAGTTCGTATGCGTGCCCAATTCACTGTTCGGGCCGATCGGATCGGCCTGCACCTCGGCGACGAGGCAAGGCCGCGGATAAGTCGGCACGATCAGCACGTCGATGCCAGTCCAGATCTGTTCCGCCACACGGCGCAGCCCGGCAAGCTGGTAGATGCCAGCGAACGTGTCGGCAGCAGTAATTGCCGCTGCACCTTCGATAATCCGCCGCGTTATCGGGTGGAGGACATTCGGTCTGTGCTCGACCGGATCAAGTATAGCCTGATAGCGCTCCGCCACCCACGGGCCGCCGTAGAGCAGGACTGCAGCCTCGAGTAGGGGCGCGATGTCGACGGATTTCGGCTTGGCGGAATCCATGACGGCGATGAGCTCAGCGATCGCGGCATCGAACGCGGCTTCCGACAGCACATCGCCGCCAAAGCTGCGGCCGGCGCTGTCAGGTACGCCGACACGCAGGCCAGGCGGCAAACTGCCTGGTGGTAGCGCGATCGCCTGCACGCACGAAAACGGATCGGATGGATCGTAAGCGGTCATGATCCGGAACACGGCGTCGGCATCCGCCACCGTGCCCGCGAGGACCGAGATGGTATCGAGCGTTCAGCAGGCCGGGACCAGGCCATTGCCGGAAATACTTCCCAATGACAGCTTCAGTCCCACGATGTTGTTCAAGCCAGCTGGCACACGGCCGGACCCCGCAGCGTCCGACCCGAGCACAAAGGACACAAGGCCCCCCGTCACTGCGACGGCCGGGCCGGAGCTTGATCCGCCTGGCACATAGGCCGGGTCAAGCGCATTGCGGGGGATAGGATACGGCGTGCGTATGCCGACCAGGCCCGTGGCAAATTGATCCAGGTTGGTCTTGCCAATCAGGATTGCGCCGGCACCCAGCAGACGCTGGACGGCGAAAGCCGAGGCGGATGCTGTGTAGGCGTATGCCGGGCATGCTGCGGTAGTCGGCATGCCTGCAACGTCGATATTGTCCTTGACGACAAAAGGATGCCCCAGAGCGGCTTCGCATTCGGATCGAAGGTTCCGAGGGCGGTCAACGACGCTAGGGCGCTGTCCTCCGGCACAAGGCTGATGAAAGTGCCGGGATCAGCCATCGCCTCGATACGGCGATAGGTGTCGGCGATGACGGCCGCAGGCGCGCGGCCCTGAGCATAGGCCGCATGCAATGCGGGAATGGTCGGAAACATCAGGGACGTCGTCTTTCTTTGGCAGCGTGATCACGCGGCTTCGATTACGAGCAAGCGATCGCCCGTGACAACCAGCCGACCCGGACGACAATACAAAGCGCGCACGACGCCCGTCACCGGCGCTGCAATCGTCACTTCGGTCTTCATCGCCTCAAGGACGACCACGGCCGAACCGGCGGTGATAATCTGCCCCTCCTCGACAAGGACCTTCCACACATTGCCGTGCATGTGCGACGTCACGAGATGGCCGGCAATCTCTTCGGTGATCTCGATCTCTTCGTCTTCGGCCGCTTGCAGCAGCGCTTCGTCAGCCTGCCAGCGTGCCACCTCGTCCATGAAGGCTGCCTGCTGACGGGCACGGAATGCGGCGATGCTGTCGGCCTCGCGGTCGAGGAACGCGTGGTAGGCACCCAGATCGAAAATTTCTTCCTCAATGCGGATCGTCGCGCGCCCTCCCCGGAAATCATCCCGCAGGCGCGTCAGTTCCGCTTCCTCCACCGGATAGAAGCGCACCTGGTCGAAAAACCGCAGCAGCCAGGGCTCGCCGGGAGCGAACACCGGATTTTTGAGGAACTTGTTCCAGATCGGCAGCGTGCGGCCGATAAGCTGGTAGCCGCCCGGCGAATCCATGCCGTAGATGCACATGTAAACGCCACCGATACCGACCGTGCCTTCTGCCGTGAATGTCCGGGCAGGATTGTATTTCGAGGTCAGCAGGCGATGCCGCGGATCGACCGGTACCGCGCAGGGTGCGCCGAGATAGACGTCGCCCAGGCCCAGCACCATGTAGCTCGTCCGGAACACGATGTCCGCGACATCCTCTCGCCGCGCCAGGCCATTGATGCGCTGGATGAAATCGACGTTGTTGGGCAGCCATGGCGCCACCGGGCGCACGGTCTCGCGATAGCGCTGGATTGCATCAAGTACACCCGAATCCTCGAACGTCATCGGCAGGTGTACGACGCGCGTCCTGACCTTCATCGTATCGACCGGCGGCAAATGTGTTTCCGCTTGCAACAGCGCGTCGATCAAATCCTTCTGGTGGATGATGCGGCTGTCGTAGTTGATCTGGAGCGAGCGCACACCCGGCGACAGCTCCAGGATTCCCGCGACAGGATTAGCCTGCAACGCCTCCATCAGGGCGTGCACGCGGAAGCGGTAGCGCAGATCGAGCTCGTTAGGGCCGTATTCGACAAGAATATAGCGGTCGCCGGCCTGGCGGTATGCGACCGCGGGCCGATCACCTTCTGGCGCGAGCGCCGCCAGCACCGTCGCCGAAACGGTCGTGATCGGTTCCAGGCTCGGCGCCGCGAACGGCGGCAGGGCGGCGCACGGCGTCAGCCCGGCAATAGCGGCATCCTGCGCTTTCTCCAATGTGAGAGCCTCGTCGAAGCTGATCGGCCTGAAGCGGATGCGGTCGCCCGGCTTCGCCTGGCCAACCTTCCATAGCTCCGCCTTGGCGATGGTCACGGGACAGACGAAGCCGCCGAGACTGGGGCCATCACAGGTCAGGATGATTGGCATATCGCCGGTGAAATTCACCGCCCCGATCGCGTATTCGCAATCATGGATGTTGGATGGATGTAGCCCCGCTTCGCCGCCATCGCTCCGCGTCCAGGTCGGCTTGGGGCCGATCAGCCGAATGCCCAGTCGGTTGGAATTGTAATGCACCTCCCAGGCGGTCGCGAGGAAAGTCGCGATGGCGTCGTCGGTGAAGAAATCCGGTGCGCCGTGCGGGCCGTACAGCACGCCGATTTCCCAATCACTGACATAGTCGGGAATCAGCGAGGTCGGCGCCGGTCCCGCCATTGGACCGCCGGCCGGTACTTCGCCCAGTGGCAACATGTCGCCGGGCCGCAGCGTGCGTCCCGCGTGTCCGCCGAACTGGCCAAGCACGAAGGTCGACCGGCTGCCGAGATAGACCGGTACGTCGAAGCCGCCTTGCACCGCGAGATAAGTCCGGCAGCCGGATGTTGCACGGCCGATGACCAGCGTCTGGCCGGCCTTCACGGGCACAGGAGACCACCAGCCGACGGGATCGCCGTCGAGGGTCGCTTCGGCGGACGCGCCGGTGAGGGCGATGATGGTGTCGCGGTGGAATTTCAGCGTCGGTCCGGTCAGCGTGCATTCCAGACCCGCTGTGGATCCGGCATTGCCCACGATCCTGTTCGCCAGGCAGAACGCATAGTCGTCCATCGGACCGGAAGGGGGCACCCCGACATCCCAGTGCCCGACGCGCCCCGGATAATCCTGAATGGTCGTGAACGTGCCCGGTGCGATCACCTCCACTGCATTCGGCCGGTAGGCAAAGCGCGACAGGGCACGTGTCGAGACATCGCCGGCAAAGAACATCGGTGAGGAAACGATCGCGCGCAGATAGTCGAGGTTGGTGGCGATGCCGGACAGGCGCGTCGCCGCGAGCGCCCGGCGCATCCGTGCAATGGCATCGGCACGGTCGGCCCCATGCACAACGAGCTTGCCGAGCATCGGGTCGTAGTAGGGCGAGACCTGGGTTCCGGTGGCTACCCAGCCGTCAATACGCACATCGGGCGGAAACGAAACTTCCGTCAGCACGCCGGGCGATGGCTGAAAATCATGTGCCGGGTCCTCGGCATAAAGCCGCACCTCGATCGATGCGCCGCGCGGTTCCGGCACCGCGGAAAGATCGGGCGGCTCGCCTGCCGCGGTGCGCACCATCCAGTCCACCAGATCGATGCCCAGTACCGATTCCGTCACCGGATGCTCGACCTGCAAACGCGAATTCACTTCCAGGAAATAGAAGGTGTCGCGGGTGCGGTCATAGATGAACTCGACGGTGCCGGCCGAGCGATAGCCGACCGCTTCGCCAAGTTTGCGTGCTGCCTCCAGCAGACGGCTGCGCGTTTCGGGTGGCAGGTTGGGGGCGGGTGTCTCCTCCACCACCTTTTGATTCCGGCGCTGCAAAGAGCAATCGCGTTCGCCAAGCGCCGCGACGTTGCCGTTGCCATCGCCGAAAATCTGCACTTCGACATGGCGCGCATCGTCGATGCAGCGTTCCAGAAAGATCCCCGCGTCCTTGAAGAAATTCTGCGCCAGGCGCTGCACGGTGTCATAGGCGGCGGTCAGTTCGGCCGCATCCGCGCAGCGCATTAGGCCAATCCCGCCGCCGCCGGCCGTCGATTTCAACATCACCGGGTAGCCCAGTTCGTCGGCCGAATGCACCGCCTCGTCCAGGCTGCCAAGTAGGCCTGTTCCAGGAACCAGCGGTACGGCGGCCGCCGCCGCGATCTCGCGCGAGGTGTGCTTCAGGCCGAATTGCCGAATCTGCTGCGGCGTCGGTCCGATGAAGACAATCCCGGCCGCGGCGCAGGCATCCGCGAAATCGGCATTCTCGGACAGGAAGCCGTAACCCGGGATGACGGCGTCGGCTCCCTCCGCCTTGGCCGCCGCAAGGATCAGTTCGCCACGCAGATAGGTCTCGGCGGCCGTATTTCCCGGCAACCTGACGGCCGCATCCGCCAGGGCGACATGGGGGGCGGCATGGTCGGGATCCGAGTAAACCGCGACGCTGCGGATGTTCATGGCCCGCAAGGTGCGGGCGATGCGTGCAGCGATCTCGCCCCGGTTGGCAATCAGGACTGTCTGTAGCATCGGCATGCGGCGTTCCCTTTCTTGTCCAGCGGGCGCCCACGCGCCGTTTATCGCTGCCCGGCCTTGGGCAATCGTATGATGTTTCAAGGCAAACATCATACCATCGGAGGGCATGGCCGACCCCCGGGCTTACCCGCGGCGTAGCCGGTCTCTCCAGGGACGCCCCTGCACGCGACAGGTCAGTCCGGGTGAATTCTGCCTAGAAATTAGGCGTCTTACTGCTGTCTGCTTTGAAGCGTCGATGACGGGCCAACCCGTCAGGCATGCACGTGAGCGCTTGTGCCGGCGGAATGACGGTTGCTGGTCTCGACGGGCGCGCTGGGAACCAGATGGAGATTGGCGTGACGCACGCCTCTCTGCACGGTAACTCTGTCTGCGAGACTCCGGAGGTCGGCCGGGGGCCCGTTCATGACGGCGACTTCGAGGCAGGTCCCATGGCTGAGGTGGACGTGCATGCTGGAGATGGCGAGGTCATGACGCGCATGGAACGTGCTGGTCAGCCGCTGTGACAGGGCACGAACTTCGTGGTCGTAGACATAGCTGAGAACACCCACGCAGGATGGCGCATCGTCAGCGGTGGTGGCGTCCAGGGATCCCCGGCGGACCAGATCCCGGATGGCCTCCGAGCGGGTCGGATACCCCCGAGCCGCAGCCAGCGCGTCCACCGTCTCCAGCAGGTCGTCATCGATCGTGATAGTGATGCGCTGCATGGTGGGCTCCTCCTCGAGGTGGATGAGAAGGGCACTATCATACTTTTTGTATGGAATGTATGACTCCCTCTATGCCAACGTCAGGCCGAGCCTTGGATAACGCCAGCCACGGTCCAGAGAGTAGAAAGAGAAGAAGGAAAAAAGGAGCAATCCTGCAATGGCGGCAGAAGTCACCGTAAAGCTACGCAAGTTGACCGGGAAGTGCCTGTGCGGCGCCACGGCCTATGAGGTTGACGATGCGTTCTCCTATGCAATGAATTGCCATTGCTCCAACTGCCGCCGTGCAACAGGCGGAGCCTTCAAGCCCTTCGCGGGTATCCGGCGGAATCACTTGAAGCTCGTCGCCGGGAATGAACACGTGATGGTTTTCGGCGACAAAGAGCGTGCGCACGACGTGCACTGTGGGACCTGCGGTTCGCTGCTATACTCGATAGTGCGTGAGGGCGCCTACGCGCACATTGCGATGGGAACGCTGGTCGATGACCCCACTATTCGAGCCTCTGCCCATATTTTTGTGGGATCAAAGGCAAACTGGCACGAGATCACGGACGATTTACCGCAGTTCAATGAGTTCCCCAAATAGGCGTTTCTCAAATGGAGCGGGTTTCTGCTTGGATTCGATGACAATAGGGCCACTCTGGCGCTAATTCTGCCTGGCATCAAATGCCGCTGGCACCTAACTGCTCCATGAGCATCTTGAGATGACCTTGGCAGGGTCCGGCGCCTTCACACGAGGAATTCGATGCAGGAGCGCATAGGCAATTGCCTCCGCCAGTAACGCCAGCAACGAGGTATCAATCGGAGCTGTCGTCGATCATGCGCCCCGCGGCTCGCACCAGATCAGAAACAAGGTCCGGCTTCCCGGCGGCCATTGCGTCGGCTTGGCGGATGATCCGATCGACAGCGAGGCAACGTTTTTGCGGCACCGACCCATTACTGTAACGGTGCCGCACCGCGCCGGTGTCCATTTGTTTCTGGCATGCGGCCAACGCCAATTGCGGATATCAAAGTTCGCCGCGCCACCCCCCTGTTTCCTTTGATTGGCAAAGGCGTGGAGGCGCTCCGCCAGCTTGTGCACGCCAACCACGGCCTGCGCAGTTCGGGTGGTTTCGGCCATATGGCGATGGTCTGCTGCCCGTGCGCGTAACTCGGCGACCGAGTATTGCCCGAGAGGCCGCCAGGTGAAGCCCCGCGTCAACGCGGCTAGCGCCGATGCCAGCTTGTCTCTCTGCCCTCCGAGTCTTCTTTCTCAAAAGTAATCAGACTACCCGATGTTTTGGAACAAAGCACCCAAGAACTCATTCGAGAATTCGCTTACATTGCATATGGCAATTCCATTCCCTCCGTGGTGGACAACTTCAAGGCGGTGATTCTTGAGACAGTCGAAACCGCTCAAAATTGGCAGTCCGACTCATCGGCGCGGATTGTGAGAACAAGCCTCCAACGACGAGCACGCCCGATGATGGCAAGCACGATGCCGGATTGAGCAGCAGCGCCTCCCCATTGTCGGCTTGTCCGAGCGGGATTTCGCGCCATTTGTGAGCACGACCGCAGATGATTGCAAGCGCCTGCAGCTATGGATCACTTGGGCCCTGCATCAAATTGTCTGCAAACCGGCGCAGCCGTGCTGCACGTCGCGGCAGACGATAAGACAATGCGCACGCACCGCATTGCGGCCTTGGTCGACGGCATGATCGCGGTGCATAGTTGATATCCAGCGGCTCACTGTATGCTCCTGGAAGAGAGTCCACGCGGCGAGGACTCGCGCGGCGTTCACGATTATTTCGAAATAGAATGTCGAAAGGCTTATGAGGCGATCTTCAAGGCGAGTGCGCGTCGCACGGCTGCTGCACGCATCGGCGCACAGGCGCTTGCAGGTGCCGTCGCCGGCGCTGTTAACGAGGCTGCACGGCAGGGATCACTGGCGTCGCCGGTGTTCAGGCAAGAAATCATCGCGTTAATTGAGTCATACCTCTCAGAGGCCGTCTCGAAACGCTTTGGCAAGGGCCTGACATCCGGGCAAGGCAGCGAATCTAGGGTTTCCTCCCACTCTTGCCTTGCCCTGGAGCCGACAATGTGGACCCCCGATACCCGGTCCGAGCATGACCGGGACGATCTGCGCTACCCCAGCGACCTGACTGACGCCGAATGGGCGATCCTGGAACCGCTGTTCCCGCCCCCACCCAAGACCGGCTGCAAGCGCGGCTGGCCGATGCGCGAAGTGATCAACGCCATCTTCTTCGTGCTGCGTGGCGGCTGCCCGTGGCGCCTGTTGCCCGAACACTTCCCGCCACATCAGGCAACCTATGCCTGGTTCGCCCGCTTCCGTGACGACGGCACCTGGCAAACCGTCAACCATCACCTGCTAATGCCGGATCGTGAACGGGTCGGCCGCGAAGCCACGCCGACCGCCGCCGTGATGGACAGCCAAAGCGTCGAGAGCGCCGAAGTAGGTGGTCCGCGTGGTTATGATGCGGCCAAGTAGACCAAGGGACGCAAGCGCGCCCTGGTCGATACCGATGGTCGGGCGCTGTTGGTGCAAGTCAGCGCCGCTGATGTGCAGGATCGCGACGGCGCCGTGCCGTTGCTGCGAACATCTCGCCGCTGGTTCCCCTTCATCGAGCGGGCGTTTGTCGACACCGCCTATGCTGGGGAGCGGGTGGCCAATGCCACGCGCATCATCGTCGAGATTGTGCGCAAGCTGCCGGATCAGGTGGGCTTCACCGTGCTGCCGCGCCGCTGGGTGGTCGAACGCTTCTTCGCCTGGCTCGGCCGCAACCGCCGGCTGGCCAAGGATTTCGAGGTTACCATTCGCCTCAGCCACCGCGTTCCTCTACGCCGCGGCCGCCACGCTCTTGGTCCGCAGGTTGGCTCGTTCGGGATGAGATTCGAGTCGGACTCTCAAAGCGTCGGCAGGCTGTGAACTATCCTCCGGCGACGAGAAATTCTCGGACAGGATCTGGCGTTTGTCTCAGCGGTGTCCGAGGCCTCTGAGGTAGCAGCAAAACATATCGGCCATGGCGTCGGCGTAGGAGTCGGTCTCCGCAGGGGTTCGAGGAGTTTCCGAAAACTGCTTTCCCACCTGGCTCAGCGTCGTGGTGATGATATCGCCGGCCAAAGCACGGGTTGCCTCTGAGGCCTCGGGCAGCGCCTCCCGCATGAAGGCGCGGATTGTGCGGGTCCCCGATACTCTCGCCTCCTTCGCCTCGGGTGCATCGCGATAGAGAGGCGCAGCATCATCGAGTGCCACACGTACCGTGGCCTCCTCACATTCCGAGCGGATGAAGGCATGGACAAGCCTGCGCAACCGTTCAAGCGGCGGTCTCTGGACGTCCTCGAGGATGCCGCGGAGCAACGCGGTCGTCTGCCGCCATTCGTCGCTTTGGAGT
>DATJNA010000234.1:0-4501 GCA_035508435.1 Acetobacteraceae bacterium
CGGCGACCAGGGTGCGGAACGCCTCGCCGAGGTTGTGCATCATCGAGGCGGGATCGGCGGGCTTCACGTCGGTCATGCCGACCCCGTGCAGGAACGCCGCCAGCAAGGCGCCATCCGCCGCGGACGGCGTTGCCGATGGCGCCGCCGCCGCTTGTGACGCGGCAGGTGGCGCGTGCGGGCCAGCGGCGAACGCCGCTTGCGGCGGGACAGCGGCGAACGCCGCTTGCGGCGGGATCACGGGCGACGGCGGCACGGGCCGCGCGGGGGCTGCTTCCAGCTCGAATGGCTCGTCGAACGGCGTAGGGGTCCGCCCCGCGGCGGGAGCGGCCACCGGCGCCTCTGCCATACGGCCGTGTGATGGGGCAGCAGGCTCGGCAAACGGATCCTGCGCCTCGACGGGCATCGGCCGCGCCATAGGCGGCGCGGCTGGATGCGGCGCGGGTTGAACCACAGACTGTACGACCGGCTGCGCGAATGGCTGGGTCACCGGCTGCGCAAATGGCTGGGCGATCGGCTGGACCACCGGCTGCGCAAATGGCTGGGCGATCGGCTGCACAAATGGCTGGGTCACCGGCTGCACAATCGGCTGAACCACGGGTTGCGAGACCGGCTGGACGAGCGGTTGCGCGGCGGGCTGGACGAGCGGTTGGACCAGCGGCTGCATGGCAGGTTGCGCGGCGGGCTCTGCGAACGGGTCCGCCAGGGGCGCCGCCGGTCGGTACATGGGCTCGGCAAACGCTGCCGGGGCGGTGGGCATGCGCGGCGGCATGCTCGGCGGAGCCATGGCTGGGGCCGGCGGACGCTGCGCTGGCGGGGCGAAGGCCTCGGGCGCCGGCGCATGTTGGGCAGCGAATGGCGCAGCCGATGGCGCCGACGATGGGTTGATACCCTCGAGCAAGTCCTTGTCCCAATCGTCGGGCAGCAGATCATCACCCGGCAGCTTGCCGCCGCTGTGGAACGCCATCTGCCCGGAGGCGGCCGGCGGCGTGAACGCGTCCTCCAGCACCGGTCCGTGATCCGCCTGGGTCGGGCCGAGGAAGGCTGCCTCGCCATGCTCTGACCCCAGGGGGTCGAAATCGTGCGGCAGTTGCGCCGCGGTGGGCAGAGCGCCGAACCCGGGGGAGGGTGCCTCGTCGAACGGCCGGCGCGCGGGTGGGGGTGGGGCAAACACGTCCTGGGCGAACGGATCGGCGAACGGGCTGGCACCGCGCGCCGGCGGCGGAGCGCCGAACCCGAGGCCGCCACCGAACCCGGCCTGCGGCGCCGCGTCCTCGGCCAGCCGCACCTCGATCTCATAGGCACCGGCGACGATCCGATCGCCGTCGCGCAGGTTGCGCACCGCGTCGTGGCCGATCGGCGCTGCGTCGCGGTTCAGCGTGGTGCCGTTGGTGGAGGTGTCGGCGATCTGCCAATTGCCGCCGCGATAGGCGACGGCGAAATGGTGCTTGGACAGCAGGCGCTCCGGGTCGGGCAGCACCCAGTCCACGCCGGGCCCGCGGCCGACGGTGAACTCGCCGCCCATGACAGTGCGCGTCTCCGGCGGGACGGCATCGGGGCAGCGGAGAACGGTGAAGGTCAGTGCCATGGCGTTATCCTATCACCGGAGCGGCGGGACTGTCAGGGCTGGTCCTTGAAGTTGCATGCCGCCGGCCATCGTCCCGCGCTGGCCTGGCGATACCCTGCGATCGCACGGACTGTCAGTGAGGCGGATCACGCCTCTTCCTTCGACAGGCGGCCGGCGCCGCCGGCGGCGACGTTGCGTCCGCTTTCGATGAAGCGCTGCAGCCGGGCCACCTGCCGGGCCGGATCCTTGCGCACGGCCGAGAGGACGACCGCGCCGCTCAGCGTGCGGCCGGCAATGTGCGGCTTCGGCGCCACCGTGGGCTGTCCTTCGGGCGTGATCGACTCGCCGCAGAAGAACACCGCCAGGGCCGCCCAGGATTCCGGTGTGGCCAGCGCCGTCGCGTCGGCCTGCTGCTTCGCCGCGATGCGGTTCTGGTCGCTTGGCTGACGCACCCATTGCTCCGCCGCGGCGCGCGCCTTGCGATCGGCCTCCGGCAGGTCGGGTGGCTCGGTCGACATGGCGCACATGCAGGTCCACCACACCGCCTCCCGCCGCGGCAGCCCGTGCGCGAGCAAGCGCGCCGCTTCCATCAGGAAGCCGCCCCCCGCCAGCTTGTCCAGCGCCTCGGTCGCCGACTGGCAGCCTTGCACCGCCGCGGCGGCCTCGTCGGACAGCTTGAGATGCGGCAGCAGCGGCGCCAGCCCCTTCCCCGCGAGCTTGCTGAGTGTCTGTGACATGTCAGGAGTTGATGCTGACCATGCCGCCGGTCAGCGACAGCATGCCGCCGCCGTCGAACGAGCCCTGCCCGTCGGCCGAGAGGCTGATCTGGGGGCCGCTGATGGTGATGCCGGACGGGCTGATCTGGATCGAACAAGGACCGCAGGTGAGCTGGATGCCCTGCATGGCGTTGACACTCATCTGTCCGGCACTGACGCTGATCGAGTAGTTGCCGGTGCTGACCGTTTCGGAATGGTTGCCCGTGCTGACGGTCAGCGAATTGTTGCCGGTGCTGACGGTCACCGAGTTGTTGCCCTGGCTGACCGTGACCGACTGGTTGCCCTGGTCGATCTTGACGGTGTGGTTGCCCTGCTTGACCTCGAAGGTGCTGTCGCCCTGGATGGTCTCGGTGTGGGTGCCCTTGCTGACGGTATAGGTGCTGTTGCCGTCGGTCACCACCACGTCGCGGTCCTGCTTCACCGTGATGGTCTGATTGTTCTGGATGTCGACCGTCTCGTTGTTGAGGATCGAGACGACGCGGTTGCCGACCATCGAGTTGTCGGAATTCTGGATGCCCACCGTCAGCGTCTGGTTGTTCTCGACCTCGGTGAGCATGTCCTTTTCGGAGTGCATGAAGATCAGTTCGCTGCCCTTGGTGTCGTCGAAGGTCAGCTCGTGGAACTGCGCGGTGCTGCCGGTCATGGTGCTGCGGCTGCGCAGGCCGGACTTGTTCTTGTCGGTGGAGAGGTAGATCGGCGCGTGGGCGCCGTTATAGAGGCCGCCGATGACGATCGGCCGGTCGGGGTCGCCGTCGACGAAGGCGACCGCGACTTCGGTGCCGACGCGGGGCAGGAACTGCGCGCCCCAGCCCTTGCCGGCCCAGGGCTGGATGACGCGGGCCCAGACGGCGTCGGAGCCGGTGGAGCCCGCGCGCCAGTCCCAATAGAACCGCACCTTCACCCGGGCCATGTCGTCGGTATAGATCTCGGCGCCGTCGCCCGTGTTCTGCACCTGCGGAGCAGTGCCCGCCGCGGTCTGCGGCCCCATCACCAGGGCGGTGTAGACGCCGTGCATGCGCGGGCGCGGGGTGACGATCGGCTGGCGCCAGGTGGTGTCGGAGCTGAAGGCGACGAAGCTGTTGGAGTAGGTGGCGGCACCGCCCTGATTGAGCCAGGTGTCGTCGGACGCATGATGCGTCACGCTGCGCACGACGTAGGTGTCGTCGTAGTCGCTGGCCGGCTGGCTGGCTATGGTGAACTGGCCGCCGGCCACCATGCCACCGAATTGCGAGCTGCCGTCGTACAGCGTCGACACGGCCTCGGCCGCCTGCATCTCCCAGTTCGCCCGGTTCGAGACGACCGTCCCCTGGTTGTTGATATTGTCGCTGGCATTGGCCGAGGGATCGGTGCCGGACTCATTCGTGTAACTGACCGCGGTCGGCCAGCGGAAGTCGTCGCGCGTTGACGCGCCGCCGGTCTGCAGCACGGTCGGCTGCGAGCTCTGCAACTGCGAGGTGGGACTGACCGGCTCATAGTCCGCCAGCGTCATCTTGCCGCGGACGGTCGCCGCGGACAGGTTGAAATCGAGCAATTGCGTATTGGCGTCGGCGCCGCCGACGATATAGAGCGTGCCGCCCGTACTTTGGAAGGACGAGTTCTGGTTGGCAATGACCAGAGTGTGCGAGCTGTCGGAGTGCTGGAAGAAATAGTACCAGCCCTCTTCCTCCATCAGCCGCGTGGCGAAGTGCAGGTCAGTCTCGTTGTACTGGATGGTGTACTGACGCGTCGTACTGCTCGGCGGACCGTTGTAATCGGTCAGGCTCGCGTCGGTGAACATCGACTCGATGATGTCGCCGGCCGACATTTGCTCGTAGACGCGGCAGTCGGTGGTCTGGGTCAGGAACCACAGCGTTGGCACCAGCCGCAGATGGTAGACCTGAAAGGAAGCGGCGTCGGCATCGCTGCGAATGGTGCCCTCGGCGCTGAGGCTCTGGACGATGCCATGGAAATAGCGGACCGGCGTGCCCGCGACCTGCAGGGTAATGCAGGCCGGCTGATTCAGCAGACTGTTGGGGTCGACCACTCCGCTCTGGCTCACGGCGGTGACATCGAACTGAAACGGCTGGCTGATCGCCTCGGTCGCGGCAAGCGAGATCGGGATCAGCACATCGGTGCCCAGCGGCGAGGACATCGTCATCAAGGCGTTGGCACGGGACCAGGT
>DATJNA010000235.1:0-38263 GCA_035508435.1 Acetobacteraceae bacterium
AGCCTACCACGGGGAAATCGGTAGGGAAGCCACGGCAGATCCGATCTTCGTCGTGAGGGGCGCCCACCGTCGTGCGGCACGAATTGCAGCGGCCGCCCCTCACAACGAAGATCGGAGGGGCCAAGGCCCCAGTGGCTGACAGGACGGTCGTCGCGGAGGATATGGCGGGACAGTTCAGCCGTCGCCCCGTAACCGGAACCGCTGCACCTTCCCCGTCTGCGTCTTCGGCAACGCATCGCGAAACACCACCGACCGAGGGTACTTGTACGGCGCTATCACCGCCTTCACATGGTTCTGCAATCGCAGCCGTGTGGCGTCATCCGCCACGATCCCATCGGCCAGCACCACATGCGCCTGCACGATTTCCCCCCGCGCCTGATCCGGCACGCCGATCACCGCGCATTCCTTCACCTCGGCGCAGGACAGCAGGGCGGCTTCCACCTCCGGGCCGGCGATATTGTAGCCGCTGGAGATGATCATGTCGTCCGACCGCGCAGCGAAATGGAAATGCCCGTCGGCGTCCTGGATGAACGTGTCGCCGGTCAGGTTCCAGCCCTCGCGCACGTAGTTCCGCTGCCGCGCATCGGCGAGATAGCGGCATCCCGTCGGTCCCCGCACCGCAAGCCGCCCCAGTGTGCCGCGCGGCACCTCATTCATCGCATCATCGACGATCCGTGCCTCATAGCCGGTAACCGGCCGCCCGGTGCTGCCGGCACCCATGTCATTCACACGGTTCGAGATGAAGATGTGCAGCATTTCGGTCGATCCGATCCCGTCCAGGATCGGCTTGCCGGTCTTGCGCAGCCAGTCGAGGTACACGGGCCCCGGCAGTGTCTCCCCCGCCGACACCGCGATGCGCAGCGATGACAGGTCCGCACCCGCATCCATTGCCTGCAGCATCGCGCGATAGGCGGTGGGCGCGGTGAAACTGATCGTCGCTTTATAGGTTTGGATGATCTCGATCATGTTCGGCGGCGAAGCATTCTCCAGCAACGCCGCCGCGGCACCGAACCGCAGCGGGAAGATCGCCAGCCCGCCCAGCCCGAAGGTGAACGCGAGCGGCGGCGACCCAACGAACAGGTCGTGCGGCGTCACGCCGAGCACTTCCTTCGCGTAGCCGTCGGCAATGATCAGCAGGTCGCGGTGGAAATGCATGGTCGCTTTCGGCTCGCCGGTGGTGCCGGAGGTGAAGCCGAGCAATGCCACGTCGTCGCGCCCGGTTGGCACGGCGTCGAAGCCCACGGGCTTGTTCAGCGCCAGGCGGTCGAGTTCCGCGTCGTGGTTGGCGGTGCCGTCGAAGCCTACGACAGCCTTCAGGAAACTGCTGTCCTTGGCGCAATGCACCAGCTCGTCCATCAGCCGCGTATCACACAGCGCCAGCGCGACCTCGGCCTTGTCCACGATCTGCGTCAGTTCGCCGGCACGCAGCATCGGCATGGTGTTCACCACCACCGCGCCCGCCTTGGTCGCCGCCAGCCAGCAGGCCACCATGGCGGGGTTGTTGGCGGAACGGATCAGCACGCGGTTGCCGGGGACGATGCCGTAGTCCTGCACCAGCGCGTGGGCGATGCGATTGCTCCAGTCGGCGAGTTCCTTGTAGGTGCGCCGGCGGCCGTGGCCGATCAGAGCCGTGTGGTCGCCGAAGCCCTTCCCCACCATCGCATCGGTGAGTTCCACCCCAGCGTTCAGGCGTTCCGGATAATCGACGCGGTCAAGCAGCAGATCCGGCCATTGGTCCGGTGGCGGCAGCCGGTCGCGGGCAAAAGTATCCACGTGGGCGGATGGTCCCAGCATAGCCTGTCTCCACGCACTGCGGATGGCCGCGCCATTGTGCACGGCGCGGGGCGAGACTGCCACGCAGCAGATGCCGTGTCCGCCTCGGCGGAGGCTCATGATCGAAACCGAAGACGCGACTGTTCAGCGGCGGAGGTGCGATGCCATTCGTTCCGCCCAAGCGATCGACGGAGGTGCGATGCGATGCGCCGCGGCGAAGGCATCGACGCACGTGCGATGCCACAAGCCGCACCGAAGGCACCGGCGATCCTGCTGAGCTTCGCAAGATTCTCCACTGGTTCGCGATTTGAACCCCGACCCGCCGGGCTGTCAGCCCGCCACATCCTCGGGGTGCGGCGGCAGCCGGCGCTGGCGCGTCCGTTTCGAGCCAGGCGCATCCTGCTGGCTCTGCGCGGTCATATGCTCGGCTATCAGTTCGGCCTGGAACCGCAGGACGGAATCGGCATCCGTGAACACCGTCTGGGTATTGTTCTGCGCCTTATAGCCGGAGCCGCCGGGCTTCCCGGTGACCACGAACTGGCCCTGGCCCGCGGCCGACCAGTTCACCGATCCTTCCGCGCCGACCTTGGCGTCCGCCACGAAGCCTTTGGTGTGACTGATCTGATGCGTTGACGACTGGCCGATCACGAAATGCGTGCCAAACGCCGCCAGCCCGTCCTTCGTCGCCCTGTCGGCGTCCAACAATGCCTTCTCATGCTTGCCGCCCGCCTGACTCTTGTCGAGCGTGATCAGCATCGTGATGTTCGGATCCAACGCCTTTTGCATCAGGATCTTGTTCAGCTCGTCGTCGTCGTAGCCGAACATGTTGAGATAGAGCGAGACGCGCACGCGCGACAGAACATGCTTCAGGATGTCGTGCACGTCGTCGCGGCCAACATAGAACAGGTGAAAGTCGGCGCTGGCGTTCGGCGAATACTCCTGCTCTCGCGTGTATTGTGCGAGGTCGGTCAGTTGAAAGTCCTGCAGGCTCTGGGTTTCGTCATCGGTTACGTTGCTGGCAGAGGGCGTTGCTATGCTCGCACTTGCCTTTTTCGCCGGATGCCGCGCCATCTCGGTCTCCCTTTGGCCGCCGTGTCGCCGTCAGCCCTCTCTACCTGCGGTCGTTGCGGGTTTCAACCAGCTCGACCTATCCCAGACCTCGGGATGGCTGACGCGTCCGCCCCTCCATTTGAGAGCGTAGTGCAGCGTCAGCGGAAAGGCGCAGAGATACGAAGATCGTGTGTGGTCCCCCGCATTCCTGCCCGCAGCGGCGGATCCCTCCGTGTCTTCGGCATGGTGTCTTTGCGCCTGCCTGATCAATCGCTGACGTCCGAGCCGGCCGCACCGGGCCGCCCCACGGCTAGCTCCGCCGTTCATGCTTCATTAACCCGCCGGCGTTAGACTGCGGCCGGTGACAGGCATCGCAACATTGCAGACCGCCCGCCGCCTCGCGGCCAGCGGCGAGGACGAAACCGCCAAGCAGCACTACCTCGACGTACTCCGGCGCGATCCCGATAACGTAGCCGCGCTGGTCGAACTTGCCGCACTGGCGGAAACGAGCGGCCACCGCTCGGCTGCCCGCACCGCCTATCAACGCGCTATCCGAGCCGATCCGAACCACCCCGCGGCGCAGGCGGGGCTCGCAAACCTGCTGTACCGGGACGACGACCTCCGCGGCGCCCGGCAGCATTACCAGGCGGCGCTGGCCGCGGACCCCGGGTTCGCGCCAGCGCGGCAGGGCATGGCTCGCGTGCTGACCGCACTCGGCGATCCCAATGCCGAAGCCCACTGGCAGGCAGGCTTTGTCGGCCACGCCGTGGTCCGGCAACGCTATCGCGGCAAGGGGACGGGCACGCCGTTGCTATTGCTCGCCGCCGCCCGCGGCGGAAATATCCCCACCCGGTTCTGGATCGACAGCCACGTCTTCGCCATCACGGTCGTGTTCGCGGACTATTTCGATCCCGCTGACCCGCTGCCGCCGCATGCACTGACCGTGAATGCCATCGGCGACGCCGAGCAATGCGCCAGCGCGCTCGCCAATGCCGAGCATATCCTCGCCACCGATCAAGCGCCGTTGATCAACCACCCCGCCCGCGTGCGCCAAACCGGGCGGCAGGACAATGCCGAGCGCCTGGGCCGCATCCCAGGCGTGATCACGCCGCGAATCGTGCCGCTGCCCCGCGGCAGCGATCCGGCCGCGATCGGCCTCCCCTTCCCTCTCCTGCTGCGCGCCGCAGGCTTCCATACCGGCCAGCATTTCCTGCGCGTCGGCTCGCCGGAGGCAGCACTGGCTGCCGCCGCCACCATGCCGGGCGACGAGCTGCTGGCCATCGAACATCTCGACACGCGCGGCACCGACGGCATGGCACGCAAATACCGTGTGATGTTCATCGACGGCAACGCCTGGCCGCTGCACCTGGCGATCAGCCGTGACTGGAAGGTGCACTATTTCAGTGCCGACATGGCCGGCAATGCCGCGCACCGCGAGGAAGAACGCCGGTTCCTCGAGAACATGCCGGCCGTGCTGGGCGCCCGCGCCATGGCGGCCTTGGCCGGCATCCAGGCGGCCCTCGGCCTCGACTACGCCGGCGTCGATTTCGCCCTCGCACCGGATGGCTCATTGCTGCTGTTCGAGGCCAACGCCACGATGGTGATCAACCCGCCCGATCCAGAGCCTATCTGGGACTATCGGCGCCCGGCGATCGACGCCGCACTCCGCGCTGCCCACGACATGCTGGCGCGCCGCATGGCGCGGACCAGTCCGGCACCGTGCAACGATTGAAGCCCGCCGAACCGAGGCGCATCGTTGCGCCGCGGCGGTTCCACGGCTGATCGTTCGGCACCCCGCTGGAGGGCTTCGGCGATGGCGAGCGAACTCTGGCAGTACGATGCGACTGATCTGGCACGGATGATCCGGCTGGGGCGGACCTCGGCCCGTGAAGCAACGCAATCCTGCCTGGCACGGCTGCGCGCAGTGAACCCGAAGCTCAATGCGGTGGTCGAGACGTTCGACGACGAGGCGCTGGCCGCCGCCGGTGCCGCCGACGCCGCACGCGCGCGAGGCGATGCATTGGGCGCGCTGCACGGCGTGCCGGTCACCGTGAAGATCAATACCGACCAGAAGGGCCACGCCACCTCCAATGGCGTGGTGGCCTTCCGCGACGTGATCGCCGCCGAGGACGCGCCTGTCGTGGCGAACCTGCGTCATGCCGGCGCGGTGATCATCGGGCGAACCAACACGCCGGCCTTCTCGATGCGCATGTTCAGCGACAACGCACTGCACGGCCGCACGCTGAACCCGCGCGATCCGACGATTACGCCGGGCGGCTCGAGCGGCGGCGCCGGCGCGGCCGTGGCCAGCGGCATCGGTCCAATCGCCCATGGCAACGACATCGCCGGCTCGGTACGCATTCCCGCATATTGCTGCGGCGCGGTTGGGCTGCGGGTCGGGCTCGGCCGGATTCCGTCGTTCAATCCGAGCGCCACAGTGGCGGCGCCGATCGGCGCGCAACTCATGGCGACGCAGGGACCGCTGACCCGCACGGTGCGCGATGCCCGTCTGGCACTGTCGGTGATGGCACGCGGCGACGCACGCGACACGCGCTGGGCCGACGCGCCGCTGGTCGGGCCGCCGGTCGCGCGTCCGGTGCGGGTGGCGCTGGTGCCGGAACCGCCCGGCGGCTTCACCCATCCGACCCAGGCAGCGGCCGTGCGCGCCGCCGGACGCCACCTCGCCGCGGCCGGCTATGCGGTGGAGGAGATCGTGCCGCCGGATTTCGAGGCGGTGGTGGCGGCGTGGCACTGCATCGGCTCCACCGATGTGTTCCGCCTGCTGATACCAAACATGGAGAAATACGGCGACCCGGACGCGCAAACCTCGATGCGGGTGTGGCTGACGCTGTCGCCGCCAGCCGACCTGCCAACGCTGCTGGACGCGCTGGCGCAACGTGACCTGCTGCTGCGGAAGTGGCTGGGGTTCATGCGGGACTTCCCGCTGATCGTCATGCCGACGCTGTGCGATGAGCCACCGCCGCACGGGCTCGACCTCAACGAGACGGGGGCAATGCAGCTGCTGCACTCGGTGCGGGTCGGCATGGTGCCGCCGCTGCTGGGGCTGCCCGGGCTGGCGGTGCCGGTCGGCACCAATGGTCGGCTGCGGCCCGGTGTGCAGATCGTGGCAGGTCGGTTCCGCGAGGATCTGTGCCTCGATGCAGGCGAAGTGATCGAGGCCGCGGAGGGCACGGTGGAGGCGATCGATCCGGCGTGGTGAGCCGTCGTTGCGAGGGCGATGAGGTGTCATTGCGAGGGTGATGAGCTGTCATTGCGAGGAGCGAAGCGACGAAGCAAGCTCGGTCAAGGGTAGATTCTCATGACCGGGATTGCTTCGCCGCTGGGCGGCTCGCAATGACCGGGGAAGGGCGGTTCGCGATGACAGAGCGCGGCTCGCAATGACTGGGGAAGAGTGACCCGCAATGACAGGGGAAGGGCGGCCCGCAATGACAGGGGAAGAGTGACCCGCAATGACAGGGGAATGGCGGCCCGCGATGACAGAGCGCGGCCCGCAATGACTGGGGAAGGGCGGCCCACATGACAGAGCAAGCGCTGCTCGCAACGACAGGGGGAGCGGGAGGCTACGGCAGCGTGTCGCCCTGATAGCGCCGCCACGCGCTCATCTGAATCGCCGACGTCAGGCAGTGCACCACCACGGGCTTCGTCTTCACCGCGAAGGCGCGGGCGATGCCGTCGGCCACGTCGCTTTCCTCGCGGATGGTGATGCCCTCGGCGCCGAACGACCGCGCCCAGGCGGCGAAATCCGGGTTGGTCAGCCGCGTGCCGTCCATGAACGGCCGATCCGGATAGCGCACGTAGCTGTGCATGCCGATCGTGCCGTACATCCGGTTGTCCGAGATGACCATGATCGGATTGCCGCCGTACTGGCAGGCGGTCGCGATCTCGTTGCCCATCATCAGCGCGCCGCCATCGCCCAGGAAGGCCACCACCTGCGTGCCAGGCCGACGCAGCGTCGCCGCGACCGCCATCGGCATGCCGGAACCCATCGCACCGACAATCGAGGACAGGAACGCCTGTCCCGGCCTGAAGCCGATATAGCGATGAATGAACGAACCGAAATTGCCGGCGTCCGATGTCACCGTGGCGTCCGGGGCCAGGTGCTTGTCCACCTCGCAGACGATGGCGGCGAAGTTCACGCCATCGGTGGTTTGCTCCCAGGTCTTGTCGAGCAACTTGCGATGGATTGCATGCAGCCCGTCGACCCAGGGCTTGCGCTTTGACACTCCCGACGGCGCGCCGCGTGCCAGCAGCGCCTTCAGCACCTCATGTGGGCTCGCCGCGATGCCGAGATCGGGGCGGAACACGCGCCCCACTTCGTTGGCGTCCGGCCACACATGCACCAGCGGCAGTTGCGGCTGGGGCGCCGAAGGGAAACTGTACGATTGGCTCACCGTATCGGTCAGCCGCTCACCCAGCGCCAGCATCAGGTCCGCGCGCTTCATCTCGGTAATCAGATCGCGCGGCACGCGGATGCCCATGTAGCCGCCGTAATTCGGATGCCGCGCATCGAACAATGTGGGGCGGCGATGTGTGGGCGAGATCGGCAGCACCCAGGTTTCGGCGAAGCGACGCAGATCGGCATACGTCGCGTCGTCGTACAGCGAGTCGGCGAGCAATGCGCCGCCCACCAACACCAGCGGGCGCTCCGCCTGCGCCAACATCTCCGCCAGCTTGTCGAGATCGGCTGCGCGAGGCCCCGCCAGCACGCGCGGCCGCGGCTGATCCAGCGCCGCATCGGTGGTTTCGTCAAAAATATCCTCCGGCAAAATCACCGCGACGGGCCCCTGCGTGCCACTCTCCGCCACGTGGAACGCGCGCGCGATCGCTTCGGAAGCTTGCTCCGGCTCATTCACCTCGATCACCAGCTTGGTAACGTCGGAGAGCAGACGAGAATAATTTTGTTCTTGCAACGCTAACCGGCCGAAATCCTTGCGCTCCACCTGGCCCACCAGCATCACCATCGGCGTAGCGTCGTGATAGGCGGAGTGCAGCGACACCATGGCATTGGACAGGCCCGGACCGCGCGAGACGATGCAGCAGCCGGCACGCTTGCGCAGCCTGCCATCGGCGACTGCCATGTAACCGGCGCCGCCCTCGTGGCGGCACACCACCATGCGGATGGTGTTCCGCTGCAGCACGGCGCTGGTGAAGCCGACATAGCTCTCGCCGGGGACGCAGAAGATCTGGTCCACGTCATGCGCTTCCAGGCTCTCCGCCAGCAGGCGGGCAACAGTGCGGGTCATGTTGGCGGCTTCCCCCTTACGAACATTGACGACGCCACAGGTCAATGCGTGGCGCAACGGATCAGCGGATACGGGAACGCAGAGCACCCGACGAAGACGATTTCGTTGTCGCCACGGCGTTGCACCGGCAGAATGTCCTGATTGGCGCAGCCGAATCCCGGCTGACCGGGCACCGTCGGCGGATCCAGCCGGATTTCGAACCCGGTTGCCGTGGCGCGCACCGTATCGATCGCACGCTGCGCGTACGCCGTACTGTTCATCAGCGCGCGCATCACTGAATCGCGGGTGAAGATCACCATCGGCTGCGCCAGGCATTCCTGCGCGCTCAGCGTCACCGGCGGCGGGATGATGCCGCCGACCCAGGCGCCAAACAATGACGAATGGATCGGCGCACCCGGGTTCTGCGCCATCAGCGGCGTGGTCACGGCAAGCAGAAGCGCGACGAAGGCAGCGGCAGGGCGGCGCATACGCAATCCTTCAGGCAATGGCGAGGCACGACGATACGGCCGGATTCCGTGAGTGACCAGACTGCCCGCGGCTGCTAGAAGGCCGCATGCTTCGTAGCCTGTACGTCCGCACCCTGGCGCTGGCCGCCTCGCCGCGCGCCCCCTGGTGGCTCGCCGCCGTCGCCTTCGCCGAGGCAAGCTGCTTCCCGGTCCCGCCCGACGTGCTGCTACTGCTGATGGGCCTGGCACGGCCGCGCCGCGCTTTCGAATATGCCGCAATCTGCACCGTCGCCAGCGTGACCGGCGGCGCGCTGGGCTATGCCATCGGCTATTTCGTATTCATCGAAGTGATGCGCACCGGCATCGCCCACGTGTTGTTTGGCGACGATCCGCTGGGCGCGTTTCAACGCTGGTATGCGCAATGGGGCCTTTACGTGATCCTGATCAAGGGCCTCACGCCAATTCCTTACAAACTGGTCACCATCGCCTCGGGCGCGGCGAAATTCAACTTCTGGATCTTCATGGCCGCGAGTCTGGTCACGCGCGGCACGCGATTCTTCCTGGTGGCGACGGTGCTGCGATTCTTCGGCGCGGCGGCCCGCGATTTCATCGAGCGCTGGCTGATGTGGGTCACCAGTGCGCTGGCGGTGGGTATCGTCGGCGGCTTCGTGCTGGTCCGTCTGATGTAGCGAAGCGTGACTCGGGCGATGGGGAAGCGCGGAGGGTTGAGGCAATCGCACGGCGCTATCGGGGTGGCAGGTTGCGTGATTTTCTCTGACGTGGCGCCGAACGAGTGTCCGTGCGCACCAGACCCAACAGCGACGGCTCGCCGGCTTCCCTCCGGTCAGGGCGCGCAGCGACGATCGCAGCAACGATCGCAGCGACGACCGCAGTGCCGGCACCATCCGCGCACCGCGACGCGCCTCGCCGCATCGCGCCGTCGAGTTGACTTCCGCCGGGCGGACGCACTAAAGCGCGCGCTCCCGGTGGCGGGCATAGCTCAGTTGGTAGAGCGCCAGGTTGTGGTCCTGGATGTCACGGGTTCGAGTCCCGTTGCTCGCCCCATTGCACACCTTCTCCCGTTAAGCCGGCAGTAACTTCGCGCGCGCACACTCGGCGCCATGGCATCGATGGAGGCCCGCCATGCGCCACCGCTCCCCGCTGCTCGGCCTGATCCTGATCTTCATTTTCATCGCCTTGCTCGCCCGCGCCAGCGAGTGAACGACGTCGTCACCGCGGGGCTATCGGATGCGGCCAGTGCGACGATAGTGGCCGCCGATAGGGGCGATCGCCGTGGCGCTGTCCGCCGGGCGAGATCGCAATCGCGCGGCTGTGTCCAGTCCGACGGCCAGCGCCTGGCGCGCGTGCAGACTGGCACGCGAGCAGACTGGCGCGCGTGCAGACTGGCGCGCGTGCAGACTGGCGCGCGTGCCGACTGGCGCGCGGGCAGACTGGCGCGCGGGCAGACTGGCGCGCGAGGCGGCCGACGTGCACCTGGCGCACGAGGCGCCGATTGCGCCCGGTTGCTACGACGGCTGGGGGATGCGGCGCGACGCTCGCGCAGTGCCTGCTGCTGGCCGTTGAGACAGTGCACGGAGGCAAGGCCGGCACGGGGTTCGCCTGGTCGCGGGCGACGTGAAGGCACCGGCGGCGCAGACCGCCATATCGACCGGGGACATTAGTGGCCAGGTTGTGGCCAACGTGGCCCGGCCCGGTGAGGTGATGGCGGCAGTGGCCGAGGTCGGCGCCGCGATCAGCCATGTCGACACCGTGGCCACGGCGATCACCACAGTGGAGCAATAGGCGGCGAGACGCGGGAGATCGTCATCGCCCTCGTCCCGGCCAACCGCGCAGCGCCGCGGGCAGCAGCAGCAGCCAGACCCATCGTGCGGCATGCGGATCGATCACGGCCGCCACGCCCGAGAGGATGAACACGCCCGCCACCAGCGAAGATCCGATCAGTCCGCGGCGGCGGATTCGCGGATTGATCCCCGAGCGCACCAAATGTCCCTTCGCGGTGGCATAAGCCCACATCGCGGCGGAGAGCAATGCCGCCAGCGCCATGGTGGCGTCGTACAAGGCGATGGCGGTCGCGTTGCCGTATTGGCTCAATACGGCGCTGGTGAAGGGTACGAAACTGACCGTCAACAGCAGCAGCAGGTTCAACCATATCAGCGTGCCGTCGCAACGATGGATGTAGCGGAAGCGCATGTGGTGCAGGAACCAAAGCTCTCCCACCACCAGGAAGCTCAGCACATAGGCGCCGATCCTGGGCAGGATCGATACCAATGCCGCCGTTAGCGCCGCGTCGCTGACCTTGGCCGGCAGGCCGGGGAGTTGCACGTCCAGCACCAGCAAAGTGATTGCAACGGCGAATACACCGTCGCTGAACGCGATGAGGCGTTCGGTGCCGGCCATGTTTTCCACGCCTTCATCGCCCGCCATTTCCGTTCCTCCTGTTCATTGCAGTGATAGGACAAAAATGCCGAGCCGCCTATTCTGGCAAGCAGGAGGCGCGGGCCGCCGGCTGCGTCATGGCAGGCGATGGGCCATGCGCAGCAAAGCAAGAGACGCGTGAACCGATTCCACTCCAACGAACGCGTGGGTCATGGCAGTTGAAATTTGAGGCAGCCAAATTGGGATCCAGGTTCATCGCAAAGACACAACGGCACGAAGGATCCAGAGCGCGGCTTGAAGTTGCCCCGGTTCCGTGGACTGAAGCTGAAATCAGCCCGCCATGCGGGGAAGACCAGTGCCGCCTGCAAAACCCGATTGCCTCGCAAAGTTTAAGGAAGCCGTCACGAAGCACACCAAGCTACGCTGCTGCGACACGGTCACCGCCACGCGAGGCAGCAATATTTCCTTGCGACGCTTCCTGCGCTTGCCCTGGACTTGGTAAGAATCGCGGAGCGCCTCATTTTCATCAGGGACCGCTCTGCTTCGGCCCAGCGTTCCAAGCCTACGACGATGTCGCCAGCGTGGCGCACCATGATGATACGTCCCTCGGCGTGGCGTCACCGCGATTGGTTCGCCGAGAGATCGAAGACACAGGGCGGGAAGATGTTGACCAACGCCGCCGAGACCACCGCGCCTCGCGGCGTCCCCACCGTTCCCGCCTTCACTGTCCCGGCTTCCATCGCGGCGGCCTGCAGCCATTTGCGGATCAGACGGATCAGCCGCCGATCACCGATCCGGTGCGGCGCGAACTTGAGGGGCCACGCGTGGCTCACCGCATCGCAGAACCCGGCGATGTCTGTCGGCATCCAGTACCCGGTTCACCGGCCTCCCGGTGATCCCGACTGCGAGTGCCTCCGCAGCTTCGGCTCTCGCCCTAGGGAATCAAACCTGGCCGATGTACTCCCGAACAAACGCTCCGCCGGCGACAATCGCACGACGCCCGGCGGCAAGCATCGGAAAGAACAGGTGCCAGACGTGGATCATCTCCGGCCAGATCTGCAAATCGACATGCACATCGGCCAATGCCGCGACCCGGGCGAGGCTGAGTGCGTCATCGAGCAAGGTTTCCACTGCCCCGACCTGGATCAGCAACGGCGGCAGTCCGCGCAGGTCGCCGAACATCGGCGATGCGAGCGGCGTGCGCGGATCGGCGCCCGCCAGATAGATGCCGGCGAAATCCAGCACGCCCGCCTTCTGCACCGTAGGGTCACGCGTGGCATTGTCCTGCATCGAAGCCCCGGTGCAGGCCAGGTCGACCCAGGGCGAAATGCACCAGCCGCAGCCCGGCTGTGGCAGATTTTCGCCACGGATCGCGAGCATGGCCGCGACGACAAGGCCGCCGCCGGCGCTGTCGCCGGCGATGGCGATGCGGCCAGGCTTGATGCCGCCATCGAGCAAGAACCTGTAGGCTGCGAGCGCGTCCTGCACCGCAGCGGGGAACGGATGCTCCGGCGCCATACGGTAGTCGATCGCCAAGGTCCGTGCCGCGCCGGCGCGACCAAGCTCCGCGACGACATGGCGATGACTGTCGAGCGAGCCGATGACATAGCCGCCGCCATGGAAATACAGCACCGCACTGTCGCGATTGGCGGCAGGGGTCGCGGTCCATTCCGCCGACACACCGTTCGCGCTGACCTTCTCCACGGTTACGTCGGCGGCAACGCCGAAGTGCCGGCCGCGATCGTCGAGGTCGCGCCGGCGCTGCGCGATGTCTGTCGCCCGCGGACGCGACGCGATCAACTCGCGCAGGGCGACGATTTCCGGATCGCTCATCATGAACTCCCCAATGTGTCGGCGACGTCGATGATCTCGCGCGTGCGGGTGACGCGCGTGCCCCAGCGGCGATCGAACTCGGCAATCAGCGCCTGGATGGTTGCACCGCTGGTGGCCGCCTCCGCCGCGGCAACATCGGCAAAACGATAGCAGGCGCAATGTGCCGCCGGATTGTTCTGGCTCCAGCCACGCCACGCGGCTTCGGCATGGAAGCCGCGCAACGCGTCAGGCAAATGCTCGGTGCGGTACCAGTGGTCGAAGTCCGCGCGGTCAGCCGGATCGGCCACCACCGCGCGGACCACAAGCCAAGCCGGCATCAGCCGCCCGGCGCGTGCTTGCCGGAGACCTGCGGCGTCGGGCCTTCCTTGCCGGCCTGCTGGCGATCCAGCCGCGTCTCCCTGAGCCAGGTCCGCTTCAGGTCGTCGCGGATATTGAACGCCAGCCGCCCGAGGCCGCCGCATTCCAATTCGACCTTGTCGCCGTCCATGAAGCTCGACAGCCCGCGATGGTTGGTGCCGGTGGCCAGGATGTCACCCGGCTCCAGCGTGTGGATGCTGCTCACCCACTCGATGCAGCGCGGAATGTTGTGCGCCATGTCGTTGGTGTTGAAGTCCTGCTTCAGCGTGCCGTTGACCCAGAGCTTGATCGGCACCTCGTGCACGTCGGCGATCTCGTCCTTCGTCACCAGGTAGGGTCCGATCGGGGCGAAGCTGTCGCGCGACTTCATCTGGAAGAACACGTTGCCCGGCGGCGGCAGGCCACGCGCCGAGCCGTCGATGAAATTGATGTAGCCGAACACGTAGTCCATTGCATTCGCCGCCGACACATTGGTGGCACGCTTGCCGATGACCACCGCGAGCTCCGCCTCGCCTTCGAAGATGGTGGCGGGCACGTCAGGCAGCACCATGGTATCGCCGGGGCCGATGATCGCGGTGGGCGCCTTGTGGAACGCATTGATCGGTGCCGGCTTCGCCAGCGTGCCGTTCTCCATGTAGTTCACAGCCATGCACACGATGTTGCCTGGCTTCGGCAGCGGCGGCCGTACGCGGACGCTGGACAGCGCCACGCCCTGGGCAATCGCGGCATCCTGCAGCCGGGCGCGATAGTCGGCGAAGCGCTCGATCAGGCCGCTGATCAGGTTGCCGGGGCCGGTATGCGGAATGTCGCGCACGACGGCGGAGACATCGACGATGCTGTCTCCCTTCACCACGCCGAGCTTGTAGTCGTCGAAAAACGCCAGCTTCATGGCTGCCTCCCCCAGGTCGGTTCAGGCCCGCAGGCTAGCAGGGGCCGCGCGTTCTGTCATGACACGGCGAGCCACCGGCAGAAACACTCACCGGCGGAAACAGCGAGCGGCGGAAGCACCCACGGGCGAAAACACCCACCGGCGGAAACATCGAGCGGCGGAAACACCCACCGGCGGAAACAGCGAGCGGCGGCAACACCCACCGGCGGAAACCATGCCCCGGCAAGGAACACTCGCCGGCGGAGCGCACCCACCGGCGAAAAGCACTCCACCTGCGGCGAGCATTGTCGGGCCAAAGCTCCGCTCCGCTGGTGTCGACATCCGCTTGCGTCGACAGATGGCTCGGACGTTGACCCACGGACATTGACCCACCTTGCGGCGCGCGCACCCCTCTGCTATCCGGCCCGCCTTTGCGTAAAGGGGGCATCGTCCCATGGCTGTTCCGAAGCGAAAGACGTCGCCTTCGCGCCGCGGCATGCGCCGTAGCCACGAGGCTTTGCCGCGCGAGGCACACGCCGAATGCCCGAACTGTGGCGAGTTGAAGCGTCCGCATCACATCTGCGCGCATTGTGGCTTCTATGATGGGCGGGAGATCGTGGCCGCCGGGAAGGCGCTGAAGGGCGCTGTCCGGGTCTGACCTCGGGCCGCCCTGTGCCGCCCGGACGCCATTGACCGCAACCTTCTCGCTGGCGGTGGACGCCATGGGCGGCGACCGCGCGCCGGCCATGGTGGTGAGCGGGCTGGAAGTGGCCGCGGAGCGGCATCCCGAGGCGCGTTTCTTGCTCGTTGGCGACGCGGCCAAGGTCGCGCCCTTGCTCGCCCGCCAGCGCCGCGCCAGCGCCGCCTGCACGCTACGCCACGCGCCGGACGCCATCGGCGACGACATGAAACCAACGGCTGCGTTGCGCGCCCGGCAGTCGTCGATGCGCATCGCGATCGATGCTGTCGCCGCCGGCGAGGTGTCGGGGGTCGTCTCGGCCGGCAACACCGGAGCACTGCTGGCGCTGACCAAGGTGGTGCTGAAGACCCTGCCCGGGATCGACCGCCCCGCGATGGCGGCGATCGGCCCCTCGGCGCGGGGCGACGTGGTGATGCTGGACCTGGGCGCAAACGTGCAGTGCGATGTCCGCAACCTGGTGCAGTTCGCCATCATGGGCGACGTCTTCGCCCGTACGGTCCTGGGCCTGACCGCGCCATCGATCGGACTGCTGAACGTCGGATCGGAGGAACTGAAGGGCGACGACGTGCTTCGCCAGGCGGCCGATATCCTGCGCGCCAGCCATATCGGTCCGCAATTCAAGGGTTTCGTGGAGGGTCATGATATCGCCGCCGGCACCACCGACGTGGTGGTGACCGACGGCTTTACCGGCAACGTTGCCCTGAAGACCGCGGAAGGCGCTCTGCGCCTGATCTTCGATCTTCTGCGGCAGGTTTTCTCCAGCACCTGGTCGGGGCGGCTGGCCTATCTCTTGGCGCGGCCGGGGCTGGAGCGGCTGCGCGAGTGGCTCGACCCGCGGCGCTACAACGGGGCAGTGATGGTGGGGCTCAACGGTGTGGTGGTGAAGTCGCATGGCGGGGCGGATGCCGAGACCTTCGCCCATGCCGTGGACGTGGCGATGGACATGGTGGTGCATCGGTTCAACGACCTGATCCGCCAGGACCTTGCCCGCAGCGGGCTGGACAAGCCGGTGGCGGCGGACAAGAACGGTAGGGAATCGGGTGGCGCGCGAGTCGCGACCCAGGCTGCCGCACCGCTGATATCTGATCGCACAGGTAGTTGATGCCTCTCCGTTCCATTCTTGCCGGCGTCGGTGGCTACCTGCCCGACCGAATCGTCACCAACGAGGAGTTGGCGAACAAGCTCGAGACCTCGGACAGCTGGATCCGCGAGCGCACCGGCATCCGCCAGCGCCACATTGCCGAGCCGCACGAGACAGCGGCGTTCATGGGCACCGCGGCGGCGCAGGCGGCGCTGTCCGACGCCGCGGCAGGGCCCGACGAGGTGGACGCGATCATCCTTGCCACGTCCACGCCGGATCAGGCATTTCCTGCGACGGCGCTAAGGGTACAGGCGGCGCTGGGCGTCACCCGCGGCTTCGGCTTCGACCTGGCGGCGGCCTGTGCCGGTTTCATCTACGCATTGGCGACGGCGGACAGCCTGATCCGCACCGGGGCGGCGCGGGGCGCACTGGTGATTGGCAGCGAGGTCTATTCCCGCATTCTGAACTGGCAGGACCGCGGCACCTGCGTATTGTTCGGTGATGGCGCCGGGGCGGTGTTTTTGCGTGCCGGCGAGGGGCGTGGATCGATCGACCGCGGCATTCTTTCCACCCATATGCACGCCCAGGGCACGCTGGGCGACATCCTTTATGTCGACGGCGCGGTGGGCCAACCCGACAAGCCGGGTCATCTGGTCATGAAGGGACCGGAAGTCTTCCGCCATGCCGTGATTCGTCTGGCCGAGGCAGTGGACGAGGCATTGGCCGCCAACGGGCTGACCCGGCGCGACGTGGACTGGCTCGTGCCGCATCAGGCGAACCTCCGGATCATCGATGCCATGGGCAAGCGGCTTGGCTTGCCGGCGGAGCGGGTGGTGGTGACGGTGGACCGGCACGCCAATACGTCCGCGGCCTCGGTGCCGCTGGCGCTGGCAGAGGCGGTGAAGGATGGCCGCATCCGCCGCGGCGACCTGGTGCTGATGGAGGCATTGGGGGGCGGACTGACCTGGGGATCGGCACTGGCGCGGATGTAGGCGATAGCCCGGGACGCACGCCTGCCCGGTCATCGACACATCGCGTCAACGACCTGCAACACTCGATCGATGCGCGATCAATGCGCTTCTGGTCGGATGCCGTGAGAGCGACCCAGCCCCTGAGGTCTGATCCCGTGACGGGCGACCGCCCCGCGGAAACGGCGACCGCCGCACCCCAGGTGGCCCTGCCCGTTCCCGCTCGCGGGAGATTGCCGAACGACCATGGCGGTCTACCGTGCTGTCCAAGCTGGCGGGCCGGCGCGCCAACCCAGTGTCCGACCCCCCGCTTCCGCGCTACAAGCACCTGATACTTCGGTTTTTTTGGCGATCTCGCTTGACGCCTGCCGCGACCCTCCCTAGCGTCGCGTCATGCAGACCGTCACACGGGCGCATCTGGCCGAGACCATCTACACCCAGGTCGGGCTGTCGCGGAACGAGTCCGCCGATCTGCTGGAAACCGTCCTGGAGCGCATCGCCGCGACCCTGGAGGAGGGAAGTTCCGTCAAAATCAGTGGCTTCGGAACCTTTTCTGTGCGCCAGAAGGGCCGCCGCATCGGTCGCAATCCAAAGACCGGCCAGGAAGTCCCGATCCTGCCCCGCCGCGTCCTGGTGTTCCGTCCAAGCCACGTGCTGAAGGCGCGCATCAACGGCTCCGAACCCGAGAGCACCAGCGCCGCATGAGCGACACGGCGGACGACGCCGGACTCGATCTTCACCCCGGCCGAAGCAAGCCGAAGAAAGCGCCCAACGCCTTCAGGACAATCAGTGAAGTAGCGGACGATCTTCATATTCCGCAGCATGTCCTGCGGTTCTGGGAGACCAAGTTCATCCAGGTCCGTCCGCTGAAGCGCGGCGGCGGCCGGCGTTACTACCGGCCGGACGACATCGCGTTGCTGCGCCGCATCGCCGATCTGCTTTACATCCAGGGCTATACCATCAAAGGTGTGCAGCGGCTGTTGCGCGAAGGCGGCGGACGCCTGTCCGACGACATCCCCCCGCCGACCGCGGAGGAACGAGCGGATTCTGAGGCGGAAGTCCATGACCTGCCGTCCGACCCCGAGTTGCCGTTGCCTGGGCTTGCCCTGCCGCCCGTCCACGGCGTCGCTCGCGTTCCGGTTCGCCCCAAGCCGGATGCGGAGACGGAGCAACTGCGGGACGTGCTGATCGATCTGTTGCGCGAGTTGGAAGCCTTACGCTCGATGCTGCCGTAACCGCGAGCGCATCGCGGTAGCGCCAGCCGGCGCCATCACGGCCCGGGTGCTGGAACCACCAGAACGTCGCAATTGGTGCGACCGGACATCAGGCAGTCCTCCAACTGCGCCTCGGCGTGCAGTGCCCGGATCAGGAACAACCCCACAATGAGCAATAGCAGTGTGATGGCGATGCCAGCGAGGCTGGCCGTCTGCCGATCTGCCTCCTCCCTTGCTTCGGCCTCGTTCTGCCATTGGCGTCGCGCTTGCATCTTGCCCTCTCCGGCGCCGTTCATGGCACCAGGCCTGTCATGGTGACCGCCGGCAAGCACGCTGGCTGGCGGCGAACGCACCTGAGTGCCATCGTTACCCGACACCATTTTCCACCGAATCGTCCGGCCGCAAGAGACGCCCCGATAATAATGTTCGTTTGTCCCTATCCGGTTAGCGCAGGCGTCCGGCCCATGCCGGTCATGCGCCGGCTGCGGTCGCCCGCGCTGACCGGACACGGAAGCGATGTCTATAGTTCCCGACGCGATGTGTCGCGGCACTCCGGCGCGCGGCACATCGGCCGTCTGAGCGAACATTTCAAGAACACACGCGGCGAGTGCGTCCGCCACAGCGCCTGCTGTTGTGGCATGCCCGATGTGGGTATCACCTCAAAGGTTCGTGAGCACGGAATTCGTGCTGACCTGCGGATGTTTTTGCTGGACACACAACCGGCCGCGACTAGCATGGGAGCGTTCGGGGAGCAGAGCGGCGAATCCGCACCTCAATCGCGGGGGTCGCTGGGCGAGGTGTTGATGGACGTCTTTCAGGAGGCTGCGAAAGCGGCACAACGCAGCAACGGCGACGCTTGGTGCGTGCTGTCGCCGCAAGAGCAAACGCGGGCGATCTACCAGGAGATGCGGCGGATCGATGCAGAGCTCGCCGAGCGGCTCAAACGGCCGGGCCAGCATCGGCCGCGCCGCGGCGGGGGGCGATCACTCGCCGCCTGACGGGCGGCAGGTGATGCAAGGCGGGTCCGCCTCCCCTGCGGAAAGTCGCACGGCCGTGTCGTTTCCAGGGGCATGGAGCACTCTCCAATGGCCGGTGGGTGGCCGTTGTGCCGCAGTCATTGCGCTCCCAGGATCTCCCCAGCCGCATCGGCAAGCACGGCGCAACCAAGCACGATGTCCTCCGGCTTGGTGTCCTCCGCCCAGTGATGGCTGATGCCGCCGATGCTGGGCACGAACAGCATGGCCGCGGGGACGCGTGTGGCGAGAATCTGCGCGTCGTGGCCGGCGCCGCTGGGCATGCGCTCGACATGACCCGGGGCTTGGCGCTCCGCCACATCAGCCAGCACATCCAGGAAGCCGGGGTCCATCGCGGTCGGCACCGAGGTTGAGAGTTTCTCCAGGATCACGTGGCACGGCCCCTTCGCCGCATTCGCCACCAGCGCGTCGAGTTCGGCCGACAGCCGGTCGAGCACGGCCGGGTCGGTGTCGCGGAACTGGAACAGCATTTCGGCACGGCCCGGCACAATGCTGGAGGCGCCGGGGTCCAGCGTGATCCGGCCGATCGTCCATACCGTGCGCGGGCCGGCCAGGTGCGGGAATCGCTTATCGATCGCCGCCGCCAGCCGCACCAGTGCCACGCCCGCGTCGCGGCGCACCGCCATGCGCGTGGTGCCGGCGTGGTTCTGCACGCCCTCAAAGGCGATACGGAAATTGCGCGAACCCACGATGCTGGTCACCACGCCCAGTCGGCGGCCGGAATCGTCGAGTTCAGCCCCTTGTTCGATATGTGCCTCGAGGTAGCCGCGGTAGCGGGCCGGATCGATCATCGCGCGTGCCCGTCCCGCCAGCCCGGCGTGCTGCAAGGCGTCGCGCAGGCGGGTGCCGTCGTGGCGGTTGCTGGCCGCATCCAGTTCGGCTTCATCGACCAGGCCGCAAAAGGAGCGGCTGCCGAGGAAGGAGCCGTAGTGCCCCTCCTCGTCCGCCCAGGCGCCGACATCGATGCCGCTGCCGAGCGCCCTGGCCACCTCCAGGCCGTAGATCACGCCCATGGCTCCATCCAGCCAGCCGGCATAGGGTTGGGTCTCGAGATGGCTGCCGATCAGCAGGCGCGGCCCCTCCCCTGCCCCGCGGCCAATGACGTTGCCGATGCCGTCGATCTCCGGGGTCAGTCCGGCCTCGGTCAGTCGCGCCGCCAGCCAGTGCCGCGCTTTCATATCCTCCGGCGAATAGGTCGGGCGGTGCACGCCGGTGCGGTGCGCGCCGATCGACCGCAGGTCGTGCAGGTCCTTCAGCAGCCGTGTCCCGTCGATCTTGCTCATGGCGCGATCCTCATCCCGTGCGGACGGATCAGCCCGTCCGGCGTGGGCACAAAACCTGTCACCTTATCGTTGAGCGCCCACAGCCACTTCACGTGCCACAGCACGATATGCGGGCGGTCCTGCAAGTAGGTATCGACCACCTGCCGGTATACCGCCTGCCGCGCCGCCACGTCGGTGACGCCGCGCGCCTTGGCGAGCAATGCGTCGAAGGCCGGGTTGCAGTATTTGCCCCAGTTCAGGAAGCCGTCGCATTGCAGCCAGATCGCGACGTTGCCGTCGGGGTCCGGCCGGCCGCTCCAGATCACCACGGTGGCGTCGTAGTTGCCCGCGCGGGCGGCGGCGACCTGGGCGTTGGCTTCCGCCGCCTGGATCTTCACATCGAACCCCGCCTCGTCCGCCATCGATTGCAGCACCTCGCCCGCCTGTTGCTCCAGCGAGCTGTTGCCGACGAGCAAGGTGAAGGCGGGATGCGGCATGCCGGCCTGCTTCAGCAGCGCCCGCGCTTGCGGCAGGTTGCGCGGCGGCACCGGATGCGCGGCGTCCCAGTACAGGCTGCCCGGGGCCTCGAACTGGTTGGACGGCGTGAACTGCCCGTCGGTCACCACCTTGGCCAGGGCGACGCGGTCGATCGCATCTTCCAGCGCCTCGCGCACCAGCGGGTTGGCCAGCACGCCGTGATTGGCGAGGTTGATACTGATGGAGTCATACGCCAGCGCCGTCTGCCCAACGAGCCGCAGCTTTGGGTTCTTGCGCACCGTGGCGGCGTCGGTGGGGCCGAGCCGCTCCACCATGTCGAGTTGCCCCGCTTGCAGGTTCACCAGCCGCACCGTGGTGTCGGGCTGGGGCTCATAAATGATGCGGTCCAGGTGGATCGCGCCGGCATTCCAATAACCCGGGAAACGGTCCACCACGATGCGGTCCTCGGCCACGCGCTGGGTGAGCCCGAAGGGGCCGGCACAAGGCAACGTCTTGGTGACGTCTCCGGACAGTGCGGCGGGCGAGATCATCATGCCGGCGCGGTCGGCCAGCACTGCGACCAGCGGCGCATAGGGCTGCGCGAGACGCAGGCGGATGGTGTGCGGATCGATCACGTCCACCGCCGAGACCGGCTTGAGCTCGGTCTTACGGACGCTCTCCGGCGCGGTGCGGTAGCGCTGCAGGTTGGCGGCGACGGCATTGGCATCCATCAGCGCGCCGTCCTGGAAATGTACGCCGTCGCGCAGGGTGAGCGTGAGCGCCAGGTTGTCCGGCGACCAGCTCCACGCAGTGGCGAGCTGCGGGACGAAATTGTTGTGGGCGTCGGTGTCGATCAGCTTGTCGCAGGTGGCGGCGAAGACGATGCGGCCGACGAAGGTGCCGCTGCGGGCCGGGTCGAGCGCGTCGGGGTCCTCGTTGAGGCCGATCCGCAGCGTGCCCTGGGCGAGCGCGGCGGTGGTGAGGAGGGAGAGCAGGAGCGGGACCACAAGTCCCAACAGCCGCGGGCTGAACATGGTCGCAAGGCTCATTTGAAATGATGGCACATGCTGCCGGAAAGCGAGGCGGTGGGCCAGGGGCAACCACGAGGCGCGCGTTGTGGCGGCAGGGTCGGACGCGAACTATCCCGCCGCGGGTGGCGAGGGAGTGGCGGACTTGCGGCCTGCCCGCGCCTTGCTTCACTCCCGCCGCCAGCGGTTTCTCCTATCGATAAACCTCACGACGATTTCCAATGCGCAGCACCAGAATGCGCAGGTGATCATCGTCGATAGCAGCGATAATGCGCCAGTCGCCGACACGATACTTCCAGAAGGCGCCCAAACGCGGTCCCTTCAGCGCTTCCCCAATGCTGCGCGGATCAGCGACGGATGCCAGCCGTTCGGTCAGGAAGCCACAAACTCTCCGCGCTATCGGCGGATCGAGCCGCCCCAACTCCCTCCGAGCATCCTCAGCAAAATCAATCTGCCAAGCCGAGGTCACGTGCCACCTCGGTGAGGCTTGTGGTGGCCGATCTGCCCGCGCGGATGTCGGCGAGGCGCTGCTCCGCCAGGTAAAAGTCCTCAAGATCGCCAAGATATTCGACGATCGCCTCCTGTAAATACGACTCCTTGCTGCGCCCTGTCGCCCTGGCTAGCGCCTCCAGACGACCCTCAATGTCGTCGGGGAGCTCGATCGCGAGCATGTCTGCCTCCTATGGCCAGTGCACAGTATAGCACGCCGCGACAACCCATCCACACGCTGGCCGCGGCCGTCATGCCGATGGCCGGCGTTCGACCGCTTGTTGGCAAGCGTCGACACCAAACGGCCTCGGCCGGACGATAGCTTGACCGACCGAGCCGCAACTCGCTCGCCGACCGGTGAATATGGCGTGACCCGTGTATCCGGTAGCGCAACATTGAGGCAGACGTCAGCAGATGCATCTGTAACCGTGCCCCAGCGTCGAGCGAGAGGCTCGCCTTTGTAAACGAATCGCGCACCCGAAGCGGAGTACCCACATTCACCCCACTGTCGCCTGCCGCAACACCGGCACTACCGCCTCGCCGAACATGTCCCACGCATCGCGCAATTGCTCACGCCCCGCGTTGCGATCGAACAATGCCAGGAAGTGGCCCGCGCCCACCTCGCGGCATTGCGCGATCGCCTCCTCCGCCACCCGCTCCGGTGCGCCGGCGATGAACTCGTCGCTGCCGATAGTGAAGGCGTGCGAGGTGGGCGTGTCGAACGCCTCCCGCCCCGGCGCCGACAGCCGCGGATCGGCGAGCAAGCGTGCCCGCACGACTTGCTCCCGCTCCCGCCCCTCCGCACGCATCGCGGCGTCGTCCGCGCCAATCGACACCTGCCGACGCAACGCCAGTTGGTCCGGCCCGCACGGCGTGCCGACGCGCGCGGCTTCCTCGCGATAGGCATCGAAGATACTGCGCACGCGCGATGTGGGATGAAACCCGGTGCAGATCTTCGCCCCGCGCCGCGCCGCCTTGCGGGCAGAGTCCTCGCTGATCACCGTCACCCATTTCGGCGGATGCGGCCGCTGCACCGGACGCGGCACCAGCCGCAGGTCGGTGAACTGCCAGTATTTGCCGTGATGCGAGATCATCGGGGCGGCCAGCGCCGCATCCAGGATCTCGATCGCCTCGTCGTTGCGTTCGCGCGCCTCGGCGACGGACAGCCCGACATGTGCCATCTCCTGCGGAATGCCGGCCGAGGTGCCGATCTCCAGCCGGCCTTGCGTCAGGTGGTCGAGCATGCCGATCTCCTCCACCACCCGCCACGGATGATAGTACGGCAGCACCAGCCCCATGATGCCGAGCCGGATGCTGCGCGTCCGCAGTGCCACCTGCGCGATCAGCAGGTTCGGAGCGGGGCTATAGGCCGGGCCGAAATGGTGCTCGCTGAAGAAGATGCCCTCATAGCCGAGCGGTTCGGCGCGCGGCCAAAGGTCCAGGTACCAGTTGAAATAGTCCGCCGAACGCTGCGGATCGTCCGTGGCGCCCGGCTCGTGCGGGGCCGGGAAGAATTCGAATATCCAGGACTTGATCACGCGGCGCCTCCTCGGCATGGCAGGCGCAGTGTGGAGCAGGCGGTGCGGAATGCAATGTCTCGCCGCTCGGGCGTTCACCGCATCGTGCGGCGCGATCGCCACAATTCCGGTCGCATTCGCGCGGCACTTGCTGTGCGTTGCGACGGAGGTCCCCGTGCGTCGACGCGAAATTCTGCGCGCCAGCGTATCCCTGCCCATCCTGTTCTCGGCCGCCGCTTCACCGGCCGCGGCCGACCCTGCCGGCACACCATTCGATCGCGCGTCCGTGCGCGAACTGGCGAGGCAACTGGCCGAGAAGCCGTATCAGCCGCCGGACAGCAAGCTGCCCGATGAACTGGAGAAGCTGGATTACCAGCAATACCGGTCGATCCGCTTCGATCCGTCCAAGGCGTTATGGCGCGGACAGGGCACCAAATTCACCGCCGAGTTCTTCCATCGCGGCTTCCTGTACAACGACAAGGTGGACATCTTCCAGGTCGTCGACGGCCACGCCCAGCCCATCGATTACAACCCCGACTTGTTCATTTTCGACAAGGTCAAGCGTCCCACTGCGACGGGTCTCGGCTTCGCCGGGTTCCGCCTGCACTATCCGCTGAACCGAGCCGATTATTTCGACGAGGTGTGCGTTTTTCTCGGCGCCAGCTATTTCCGGGCACTGGCGAAGGGCCAGGGCTACGGCCTGTCGGCCCGCGGTCTGGCAATCAAGACTGCCGACCCGTCGGGCGAGGAATTCCCGGTCTTCAAGCAATTCTGGCTGGAAAAGCCGCCACCTGGCAGCGATTCGATGGTCGTGCACGCATTGCTCGACAGTCCGAGCACCACCGGCGCTTTCCGTTTCACGTTGCGCCCGGGCCAGGACACGATGATGGATACCGAAACGGCGCTGTACCCCCGCGTCGATATCGACAAGGCGGGGCTGGCACCGCTGACCAGCATGTACTTCTTCGATACCAACGACCGCGCCGGCACCGACGACTATCGCGAGGCGGTGCACGATTCGAGCGGCCTGCAGCTTCGCACCGGGCAGGACGAATGGATCTGGCGACCGCTATGCAACCCGCGTGAATTGCAGCTCAGCGCCTTTTCCGACATCAGCCCGCGCGGCTTCGGCCTGTCGCAGCGCGAACGCCGGTTCAGCGACTACCAGGACCTGGAAGCGCATTATGAAAAACGCCCGTCGCTGTGGGTGGAGCCGATCGGCGACTGGGGTCAGGGCGTGGTCGAGCTGGTGGAGATCCCCAGCAAACGCGAGGTGAACGACAATATCGTCGGCTTCTGGCGGCCACACGACCCGCTGAAGGCAAAAACCGAGTACACCCTGAACTACCGGCTGCACTGGTGCTGGACGCCCCCCGGCAACGTGCCGGTGAGCGAGACGATGCAGACCCGCACCGGCCTGGCCTGGAATACCAAGCACCGGCAGTTCGTCATCGACTTCGTTGGCCCAGGCCTGAAGGCGTGGCAGCAGGATACGCCGCCGCCGATGGACGTGGGCTGCGACAAGGGCAAGATCGTCAGCAGTGTCGTCGAACGCAATCCGTATATCGATGGCTGGCGCGTCAGCATCGAGCTCGATCCACAGGACAACAAGGTGGTGGAGTTGCACGCGCGCCTGATGAACGGCGCCAAGCCGCTGACCGAAACCTGGGTCTATCGATGGACGCCGTCCTGAACCCGGCCGCGACGGGCGAGTCGATCAGCGCACTGCCTGATGAGGCGCCGTTGCCCATGCCGCGGCAATCGCTGCGGCAGACGACGCGCCGCACCCACCGGTTGACCTCGGCGCCGCGCGCGATCGGGCTGCGGCGCCTGCTGGTGATCGGCAGCGCCGTCGCCCTGACCGTGGCAGGCGTGCATGAGATGTATTTGGTATTGGCGGCACGCGGCGTCACAGCGCTCGCCATTGTCATGCTGGCGTTGTTCGTGCCGTTGTTTGCCTGGGTCGCATTGTCGTTCACCAGCGCACTGGCCGGCTTCGGAGTCATGCTGGCGGGCGGAGGCCGGCGTCTGCTGCCGCGCACGCCATCGCTTCCGGCCACGCGCACCGCGCTGCTGATGCCGACCTATAACGAATCGCCGCATCTGGTGATGGCTGGCCTGCAGGCAATCTGGGAATCGCTGCAAGCCGCCGGTGCGGGGGAAAAGTTCGATGCGTTCATCCTCAGCGACACCACCGATCCGGACATCTGGATCGCCGAGGAGGCCGCGTTCCTGGCGTTATGCTCACGCACCGGCGCCGGCGCGCGCATCTTCTATCGTCACCGGCCGCACAATACCGCGCGCAAGGCCGGCAACATCGCCGACTGGGTGACCCGCTTCGGCGCCGCCTATCCGCAGTTCCTGATCCTGGACGCCGACAGCGTGATGGAGGCCTCGGCGCTGCTGGCGCTGGTCAACGCCATGGAGGCGCACGCCGATGTCGGCCTGATCCAGACCCTGCCGATCGTCACCGGCGGCAACACGCTTTTCGCCCGCATGCAGCAGTTCGCCGGCCGTGTCTACGGCCCATTGATCGCGCAGGGCATCGCCTGGTGGCACGGCGCCGAGGGCAATTACTGGGGCCACAACGCCCTGATCCGCACCCACGCCTTCGCCGAGCACGCCGGCCTGCCGGAACTGCGGGGGAGAAAACCGTTCGGCGGCCACATCCTCAGTCACGATTTTGTCGAGGCCGCGCTGATCCGTCGCGGCGGCTGGGCAGTGCACATGGTGCCCGCCTTGCCGGGCAGTTACGAAGGCGCTCCGCCATCGCTGATCGATCTGTCGGTGCGCGACCGGCGCTGGTGCCAGGGCAATCTGCAGCACGCCGCCGTGCTGCCGGCGCGCGGCCTGCACTGGATCAACCGGCTGCATTTGCTGACCGGTATCGGCAGCTATGTCACGGCGCCGCTATGGCTGGCGTTCCTGCTGTGCGGCATCCTGATCGCCATCCAGGCACGCTTCGTGCCGCCCGACTATTTCCCGGCCGGCCGATCCTTGTTCCCGCGCTGGCCGGTGATCGATCCGGTGCGCGCCATGTGGGTCTTCGTCGGCACCATGGGTCTGCTGCTGATCCCCAAATTGCTCGGCAGCCTGATCGTGCTGCTGCACGCGCCGCAGCGTCGCGGCTGCGGCGGCGCCTTGCGGATGTTGGCGAGCGTGGTGCTGGAGACGCTGATCGCCGGCCTCGCCGCCCCCGTGGTGATGCTGACGCAGTGCATGCATGTCACGACCATCTTGCTCGGCCGCGATTCCGGTTGGAACGCGCAGCGGCGCGACGACGGCAGCATGCCCGCGCGGCAGATCGTGCGGGCCTATTGGCAGCATACCGCGCTGGGCCTGGCACTCGGTGCCGCCGCATGGGCCGTCACGATCTACCTCGCGCTGTGGATGCTGCCGGTGGTGCTTGGCCTCGCGCTGGCGATCCCGTTGGCTGCGGTGACCGCCCGGCGCAGTACCGGCGAAGCATTGCGCCGGGCCGGGCTGTTGCTGATCCCGGAGGAGCGCGGGCCACCCGCCGTCGTGCAGCGCGCCGCTTCACTGGCTCGGGAGGCCGAGGCGGCAGTACAACCAGTGCCGGCAATTCCGCGCCTGCTGCGGGATGCCGGCTTGCTGGCGGCGCACCGCCGGATGCTGCCGCCGCCACGCCGCCCGCGGCTGGATCCGATCGATCCGGTGCTGCTGGTGACCCGGCTGAAATTGCAGGAAGCCGAGTCACTGGCTGGCGTACTGCACGATTTGACTCGCGCGGAGATGCTCGTGGCGTTGGGCGACGAAGTTTGCCTGGACCGCATCGTCGCTCAGGCGACTGCGACGAAGAGGCTGCGGTGACACTGGATGCAGACTGTTTCCGTCATGGCCGGCGATCCGCGCACCATTGAACGAACCCATGGTCAGTCGTCCTGGTGTCTCGTACTAGACCCCCCAGATCTTCTTATAGATATCCTTGTAGCCGTTCTCCGGGTCGTAGATATTGTTCTGGCCGCCATCGCGATCGATGTTCGCGTGGACAAACAGATGCGGCGGCGGCACGAACAAGCTGGGAGGCGCCCCGGCGAAGGCACGATTGAGTTCGTCGATGCACATCCAACCATGCAAATGTAGTGGCTCCGCAACCGTTCCTATCTGGTAACGCTGCTCTCGAATCCGCTGGAACGCCGATACCGAGCCGTCACCGGCCGAGATCAGCCGCGGATACCCGACCTTCGGATCGACGCCCGCGGCCTGTAGCGACGGCGCCATGAAGTCGAACCACAAATCGTTCACCGCGATCGCATAATTCCATTTCTTGCCGAAGCGCGAGAGCAATGTCGTGGTGAGCTGCGGCGTCCGGCTGGCGGCATCGGCGATCGGCGTGTCCTCGAACGCCAGCACGCTGCAACCAGGGCAGGCCTTGATCGCGGCCTCCGCCGAGTCGGTCTTCACCGTGCTGATCGCATACAGGTTGTCGCCGATCACCACCGCGTTGGCTGTGCCGTTCGAGTTCACCACGGCATACAGCGCGGCCAACTTGCCGACCTCCGTCGGCTCGGTGGTGAGGTTGGTGATCACCGGCGGGTCCTTCAACGGGCCGGGCGCACCGGCGCTGTGCCAGCCCACCACCTTGATGCCCAGCCCCACCGCCTTCTTCACCACGGGCGCTTGCTCCTTGGCGTCTATGGTGCCGAGGATGATGCCATCCGGCTTGAGCGCGATGGCCTGGTTCAGCGCGTCGGTAGCCCCTGCCACCGAGGCATGGGAATCGATGATGCGGTAGTCCCAGCGGAGCACTTTGGCTGCCTCCTGCGCGCCGTCGCCAACACCCTGGGCGCCGCCATTGCGCTGGTCCTGCGACGCGTAGATCACCAGCTTCTTTGGCTGTGCTTTCGGCCCGGTCCGCGGCCCGGTCCACGGCGCACCCGGTTGCGTTGCCTTGGCGATATAGGCCCGCGCATTGGTGAGGTACTCGCTCTCGGCGGCGCTGGCCGTGGCGCCGCCAATCAGCGCGGCAGCCGACGATGCCAACAAGGTCCGGCGTGGCAAGATAATTCCTGGCATGGTCCTGTCTCCTCTCCCAAAACTGGCAGCTTGATTGCGTCGCGCGGCTGCGGTGCGCGCGTTACCCGGCGGGCGGTTGGGGCGCCGGCGCCTTCGTCACCACCGCCGATCGGCGGCGCTGCGCGGAGCCCGCGAGCGCGATGGCGACCACCAGGGTGGCGCCGTTGAACAATGGCTCGACATAGAATTCGCCGCCGAGTTGCTGAATGCCGGAAATGCCGATCGCCAGGGTCAGCACCCCGACGATGGTGCCCAGCACGTTCACCCGCCCCGGCTTGATCGTGGTGGTGCCAAGGAAGGTGCCGACCAGCGCGGGCAGCAGATAGTCGAGCCCGACATTCGCCTGGCCGATCTGCAGCTTGGACGCCAGCACGCAGCCGGTGAAGCCGGTGATCACGCCGGAGCCCACGAAAACGCCCATCACATGCGCCCGCACCGAGATGCCGTTCAGCGCCGCGGCCTTCTCATTGGCGCCGATCGCATACAGGCGGCGTCCCAGCGGCAGGCGTTCGGACATCACCCACAGCACGGCGCCCAGCGCAATCGTGTAGACGGCCGGCATCGGGATGCCGAGCGGCGACAGCGCGTTGACATCGATGAACCCGTCCGACAGCGGGCCAACCACCTGCTGGCCGCGACTGAGCCACAGCGCCAGTGCGTACAGCACGGTGCCGGTGCCCAGCGTGGCGATGAAGCTGTCGATTTGTGCGATCTCGACCAGCAGTCCGTTTGCCAGACCGGCGAGGCCGGCGCACAGCACGACAATCAGGCATGCGATTGGCCAGGGCACGCCGTACCAGACTTGCAAAGAGATCGCCATGATGTGCCACATGACGATGCCGAAGCCGATGGTCAGGTCGATGCGTCCGGCCATCATCGGCACCATGGCCGCGAGCGACAGCAGGGCAATGATGCCCTTGTCGCTCAGAATCGAGCGGAAATTCAGTGCGCTGGGAAACGTATCCGGCAGCAGGATGGAGAATAACACCGCCAGCACCACCGCCAGCAACGGCAGGCCATAGACCGGCAGCATGCGCAACGTCGCGCGCCAGCGCGTCAGCCCGGCGAGTTCGGCCCGTGTGGGTTCCAGCGCGGCGGATTTAAGCGACTGCATGGCTAAAGCCGGCCTCTGTCATTGCGAGACGCTGTCGTGTCATTGCGAGGACCTCTCATGTCTTTGCGAGAAGCTCTCATGTCATTGCGAAAAGCTCTCATGTCTTTGCGAGAAGCTCTCATGTCATTGCGCGGAGCGCAGCGACGAAGCGATCTCGGTCGAGCAGCGCACGACTGACCCACGCGCTTTTCCGGACGAGGCTGTTTCGTCGCTGCGCTCCTCGCAATGACACTCATTCAGCGCGGCGCTGACCGGACCGATGCTGGCGGAGGCCGCGGCGAGCAAGTTCTCGGCCGAGATGTCGCCGATGCCGAGCTCGGCGACGACCCGACCCCGATCGAACACCAAGGCGCGGTGGCAGACCTTTTCCACCTCCTCGAAATCGGTCGACACCAGGACGATCGCTGCCCCGCGCTTCAGTGCCACGTCGAACAAGCGGTAGATCTCGACCTTGGCCCCGACATCGACGCCGGCGGTGGGATCCTCGAAAATATAGACCTTGCCTTGCAGGTGCAGCCAGCGGCCGAGCACGACCTTCTGCTGGTTGCCGCCGGACAGCCACTCGATCGGCAGTTCAGGATCGTTGGGGCGCAGGCCGATCTCGTGGCCCAGGCGAAAGGCATCGGCATGTTCGCGGCCCGGGCGGATATAGCCGGGCGCGTCGCGGCGGCCCGCGCGCGGGTTGAGAAACAGGTTCTCGCGCACGCTGAGATTGGGGGCGAGCGAGTCCGTCATGCGATCGGAACAAACCAGGTCGATCCCTGCTCCCATCGCCGCACGCGGCGAGGATGGGATGATCGCCTTGCCATCGAGCAAGATGCGGCCGCCCGTGATTGGCGCGAGGCCGAACAAGGCACGACCGACACTTTCCTGCCCGGCGCCGCGCAGCCCGATCAAGCCGACCATTTCGCCGGCATGCAATTGGCAGTCGATCGGCCCAACATCGCCAATGGTGAGGCCCGCGAGTTCCAGCCGTGCGGCGCCGCTGCGCTGGGCGGGACGGCGGAAGATTTGCGAGGGTTCGCGGCCGACGATCAGCAGAATGAGTTCCTCGGCAGTCGTGCCGGCGGTCATGCGCTCGCCGACAACACGGCCGTCGCGCAGCACGACGATGCGATCGGCGATCCCGAACACTTCGTCGAGCCGGTGGGAAACGTAGATCATGCCCACGCCCTGGGCGCGGAGGCGGCGCAGGCTGGCGAATAAGCGCGCGACCTCGTCGGCGGGCAGGCTGGCGGTGGGTTCGTCGAGCACCAGCAGTTCGACGTTCGCCGCAAGCGCGCGGCTGATCGCGACCAGGGATTTCTCGGTGCGGCTGAGCGAGGAGACACGCGCATCGGGATGGATGTCGGCGCCCACCGCCGCGAGCGCGCGCGCGGCTTGCTCCCGCGCCGCCGGCCAGTGCACCAGGCCGAGACGACGCGGATAGCCGAGCGCGAGGCAGATGTTCTCCGCTACCGTCATCCATTCGATCAGGCCGAGATCCTGGTGGATGAAGGCGATCGGCAGGCGGGGCAGGCTGTCCGCGGCGGCCTGGCCGCGATAGCGAATGCTGCCGGCGTCGAGCGCGTGCACGCCCGCCAGTGCCTTGATCAGGGTCGATTTGCCGGCGCCGTTCTCGCCGAGCAATGCAACGATCTCGCCGGGGCCGACCAGGAGGGAGACGTCGTCCAGGGCGCGCGTGGCGCCGAATTGCTTCGAGGCGCCGGCCACTTCGAGCAATGGCGACGCAGTTGCAGGGCGCGGTGTTGCCGCAGGACCGGCCTCGCCGTCTGAAGTCACGGTTTCATCTCCCACAGGCCAGGCTTGTTTCACCTGCTCTGGCATCAGGGCATCAGTTGGCGGGGCGCCGCAAGTCCCCGCCCGGTCGCGTTTTGTTCAAACTGCGGGTGCAAGGTAGGGCAGTGCTTGCGGCATGCAAATGACCGCCATGCGCCGCGGCCGCGCCCGGCGTCCGCTCGGCGGTCACTCGCTCGGTCGGCATGCGCGCCGTGGTCGTTCGCTCGGCTGTCAGCAGTGCCAGCAGCGCCTTGGCCGCGGCGCTGAGGTAGCCGTTGCGCCGGTGAATGGCGGTGATCGGAATCGTGGTTTGCATCGCCGGAATATCGAGCGCCACCAGCACGCCCTGCCGAAGCTCGTCGCGCACGCTGCTTTCCGGCACCAACGCCAGACCAAACCCGGCCTGAACCAGGCGCTTCTGTGCCGTCAGGCTGTCGATCAGCGTAACGTCGGCATCGTGCAGCCCGGCACGAATCAATTGTCGCGCCAACGTCTGCCCTGAGTCTTGCTCGCCAGGCGTCGACGGAAAGCCGATCCACCGCTCGCCCGCCAGCAGATGCGCCTGACCAACGCGGCGACCGGCCAGACGGTGGCCCGACGCCGCCACCACCAGCAGTTTTTCATGCCCGGCAGCCAACGCGACCAGTTCCGGCCGATCGACGCGGTGATAGCACAGGCCCAGCGTCGCCTCGCCACGCCGTACCAGATCGGTAACGCCGCGGCTCGAAGCCGTGCGAAGCTGCAACCTTACACTGGCCGAGTGCGCCGCGAACTCACGCAGTGCATCGACGACTTGCGTGTCGGCCAGCGTGCCGACCAAAGCAAGCGAGATCGCACCTTCGATGCCGGCTTGCAGGCCACGCACTGCCTCGCGCCCGTCCCGCAGCGACGCCAGCGCCGTTTCGGCATGCGGCAGGAAGATGCGGCCGGCCTCGGTCAGCCTCGCCCGGCCGCGCAAGCGTTCGAGCAATGGCGCGCCAAGCTCATGCTCCACAATCTCGAGACGGCGGCTGATGGCTGGTTGCGAGCGATGCAGTTGCCGCGCCGCCCGCGTGAAGCTGCCGAGCTCCGCGATGGCCAGGAACGTTTCAACTCCATCGATATCCATTGATCAGCTTTCCTGATAGCGAGCGATCGAACTATGCATTGGACATGGGGTCGCGCCAAGCCCAGATCGGGCGCGTCGAACCATCGACGCGGCAGGAGGACCACAATGCGTACCCAAGCAGAAAAAGCGGCGGCATTCCGGGCGCTGCATGAGCGGCCCGGCGCGTTCATCATCCCCAATCCGTGGGACGCCGGGACGGCGAGGCTGTTGGCCGGGATGGGATTCGAGGCGCTTGCCACCACCAGCCTCGGTCTCGCCAACATGCTCGGCCGCGCCGACAGCAAGGTGACCCGCGCGGAGGTGATCGCCAATTGCCGCGTGATCGCCGAGGCGACCGATCTCCCGGTCAACGCCGATCTGGAAAACTGCTTTGCCGATGAGCCGGACGCGGCGTCGGAAACCATCCGGCTTGCCGCCGAGGCCGGTGTCGTCGGCGGTTCGTTCGAGGACTACACCGGCGATCCCGCCAATCCGATCTACGATTTCGATCTTGCCGTGGCTCGAGTGCGTGCCGCGGCGCGGGTGGCGCATTCGCTGCCGGTGCCGTTCCTGCTTACGGCAAGGGCAGAGAACCTGATTCACGGACGCACCGATATGGCCGACACCATTCGGCGCTTGCAAGCTTATGAAGCAGCCGGCGCCGACGTGCTTTATGCGCCCGGGCTGCGTAACCTCGACGAGGTCCGTCACGTCGTGCGGGCAGTGAACCGCCCGGTCAACGTGGTGACGGGCTGGCTCGCACCCGATATCACGCATGCGCAGCTCGCCGAGGCCGGCGCCAAGCGGATCAGCGTCGGCGGTGCGCTGTCCCGCCTGACGCTGGCAACATTCGTCCGCGCCGCCCGCGCGATGCGACAGGACGGCTCGTTCGCGTGGATGCGCGACATGATCGGCATTGCCGAGCTCGGCAGGTTATTCCAGACTTGATCCGAAGATCGGAGAGGCCAGAATGACAGCCGAGATCGCCTGGCTGGCGGCGGGCATCGTCGCCGGAGGGGTCGTGGCCGGAATTCTCGCCGGATTGTTCGGCGTCGGCGGTGGCGGCGTCATCGTGCCCGTGCTGTATGAGATATTCCGCATCGCCGGCGTGCCAGATTCCGTGCGCATGCAACTATGCATCGGGACGTCGCTGGCAATCATCGTGCCGACAACGCTGCGATCCTACCGCGCGCACAAGACGCGAGGGCTGGTGCTGCCCGATGTGATGCGACTCTGGGCGCTGCCCTCGATGCTCGGCGTTGCGGTCGGCTCGGTCCTCGCGGCGTTCGCGCCAGCCGACGCGTTCAAGGCAACGTTTGTCGTGATCGCATGCGTTATCGCCGCGAAGTTCCTGTTCGGCGGTGAACGCTGGGCGGTTGGCGCCGAGCTGCCAGGCGCAACGGCCATGCGCGGCTATGGCTTCGTCATCGGCCTGGCTTCTTCCCTGATGGGAATCGCCGGCGGTTCGTTGGTAACGATGGTGCTCACTCTCTACCGCAGGCCGATCCACAACGCGGTGGCGACCGCGGCGGGACTCGGCGTACCGATCACGCTTGCCGGCACGATCGGCTATATGCTCGCGGGGCTGCCGCATTTGGCCCGGCTGCCGCCCTTGTCGCTCGGTTTCGTATCGGTGATCGGTGTGGTCCTGATTGCGCCGCTCTCGAGTTGGGTTGCGCCGTTCGGCGCCCGCCTGGCCTACAAATTGCCAAAGCGCAAACTGGAAATCAGCTTCGGCCTTTTCCTGCTGCTGATAGCCGTACGTTTCCTGGTAAGCCTCGTGCCGGCGACCTGAATCTGCCACAACGCCAGGCGGCCAGGAGCGCAACGGCCCGATTGTCAGCGGGTCGCCGGCGGGCACAAGGCTCGACCCGACGGCGACGACGCTGTCATCCCGTGTACTCCATAATATAAAGTCCCGCGGAAAAGTCCGTGCAGTACACGATGCCATTCCGATCCACCGCGACATCCGCCGAGTGCAGCACCTTCGGTCTGTTCGGTCGCGGATCGACCAGTTTCGCCGGCGCCGGCGGCACGCACGCCGCCACTTCCACCGGCCGGAACTTGTCGCGGATGTCGTACACCCGCACGCCCGCATTCTGATACGTCGCGAAGATCAGCTCCTCGCTGACAAACTGGTCGGGACGGTTCTCATACACGTTGTGCGGACCGAAATGGCCGCCGAGCTTCAGATAATCGGCATCGTTCGGCTCCGGGAACGTCGCGATGCTGATCGGATTGGACTTTACCCGGTTGTCGAACACCCAGATCGGCTTCTCGCCATCCTCGCGGTTGTCGAGCACTGTCTCGTCCACCACGATCAGCAGGTCGCGGTTCGGCAGCGGCAGTGCGTTGTGCGTGCCACCGCCGAACGGCGGCGCCCAGACCTTGTGCGTGATCAGCTTCGGCGCGGCGCGGTCACTCACGTCCACCACCGCGAGGCAGGCGTCGCGCCAACTGCAATAGGCGATGTCGCCATGCACGATGGCGTGGTGCAGGCCAAAGCGGCCGACCTCGCTCGGCCAGTGTGCCACCTCGCCGGCGGCGACATTCATGCCCGGAAGCCAGTAGCGGCCGGCGAGCAACGGCTTGCTCGGGTCGGCCATGTCGATGGTAACCAGGATGTAGTCCGAGAAGCCGTCCAGCAAAGCCGAGGCATAAGCCCAGCGTCCACCGACATACCAAAGGCGATGCAGCCCGCCGCCCTGCACCGGCATGAAGCCGATCTGGCGCGGCTCGGCCGGATTGCTCACGTCGTACACCGCCATGCCGGCCGACCAGGTTTGCTCGGCCGACGCCTCGCCGTGCCCGCTGATCTTGCCCTTATAGTAGTTCTTCTCGTCTGCCAGCTCGGGCTGGGCGAACATGTCCTTGGCGTGGATCACCAGCAGCAGATCGTTGAATTGCTGCAGATGGATCGACCACGTGTTTGGCGGTGCGGCAACGTAGGTCACCGGTTTCGGCTTGCTCGGGTCGCGCACATCGATGACCGAGAACCCCTTGGAGAAGATGTGGCCGACAAAAGCGTGGCCCTTGTGGATCATGAGCTGCACGCCATCGGCACGTCCGCTGCCCTGGTCGCTATAGCCGATGATGCGCATGTTGTGTGCGTAAGTGGGGGTCATCAGGTCGGACACCGGCCGTCTCCTATGCTGAGGCGCGTGTTGTTGCAGGCCGTTCGTGCACTGTGAAGCGGGCGGCGCGGCAGCCAATTGCCCGGGCGCGCAATGCTGCCCGATCAAACCCGCGACCGTAACGTATTGGCTTGACCGCGCCAGCGCCACCACGATAGGTTGCGGCGTTACCTGGCTTTGTCAATGTCCCGCCGTGGCAGGCGAACGCCAACCCGCCATCGAGAAGAAATCTGGCCGTCCGCCTCCTGCTCCATCAAGCCGGCAAAGCACAGTGGAATAGACTTGCACAAGCTAGAATCACCCGCGGCTGTCCGACGACCATTTCAGGTCGTCCCGACATCATTCGCATTCACGATCCTGCTGGGGTTGTTCGCGGCACTGCCGGCTCTTTCGATCGACCTCAGCGCGCCGACACTGCCATTCCTGCCGCAGGCCTTACGAACAACCGTCACGATGGCGGGTCTCACCCTGTCGCTGTTCATGGTCGGATTCGCACTGGGTCAGCTCAGTGCGGGTAGCTTGTCGGACACAACGGGACGGCGCCCGATGCTGCTGGGCGGCCTCGCCTGCTTCACCCTGTCCGGCATCGCTTGCGCATTATCACAATCCGCCACCGCATTGATTGTCGGGCGATGCCTGCAAGGCTTCGGCGCCGGCTCGTGCGCGGTCCTGTCATTCGCCATGGTGCAGGATCTGTTTGAAGGCGAGGCGGCGCGGGCGAAACGATCGTATGTGACGGCGGTGTTCGCCGCGATGCCGGTACTCGCACCCGCGCTGGGCTCCGTGTTGGTGGATTTGTTTGGCTGGCGATCCGTCCATGTGGTGCTTGCGGTTGGCGGCGGGGTGTTGCTTGCGCTCACCTGGGCCTGCGTGGCGGAGAGCCGGTCGCGCCGCCCCGAACTGCGAAATCCACAACCTGGCGACTGTCGGCCATCGCTGTGGCGCGACCGCGTGTTCCTGCGGGTAACGCTGGTGAACGCGCTGAGCTATGGCGTCATCTTCTCTTATATCGCCGGATCGCCCGTCGTTATCATTCGTCAAATGGGCTACCCGCCCTTGGTGTTTGCCGCGGTCTTTGCCTGCACCGCGGTGGCGCTCACCCTGGGCGCCGCGAGCAGTGGGATATTGGGACGGCGCGGCACCAGCGCAGCGGCGGCGATCTGGGTCAGTCTGGTCGCGACCGTGGTGGCGACACTCGGGCTCGCAGGCTTTGGCCTGGCCGGGATCTCCATGGCCGCCATCATCCTGCCGCTGCTGCTGGTGGTGTTGTTCTGCCGCGGCATCCTTTCGCCAAACCTCCAGCACGTCGCGATCGACCGCTGGAGCGAGCGGGCGGGAACCGCATCGGCGTTCGTCGGCGTCTCGCAATTGCTCGGAGGGGCACTGGCCAGCGTGGTCGTGGCGGCGCTGTTGCCGCATCTTCGGTTGAACGCCGTGCTCGCACCGATGGCCGTTCTGGCCGCCGCGGCATGCCTTATGTGGCGGCCGCCTCATCCGTGACTTGTGCGGTGCCGGGCGGTTCCGCCGTGGCAAGCAGCGTTGGATCGAACGGGCAAAGCCGCCGCTTGCGGACCGCCACCGCATACTCACCCTGACGGATCGTTGGGTGCGGGTTCGGGATCAGCACATGCGCCAACCGATCCCAGTCGTCGGCTGCCAGGTTGGAGACGTCCGAACAAGCGAACGAGGACAGCGTCTCCTCGCGATAGGCGAGTTGCGGCAGGGGCTGGACCTGAATGATGGGGACCTGCGACCTGATATGCACGGTCGTATCGGTCCTGGTCAGCCGGAAATTGGTGAACAGCGGACCGAACCAGAGGTCGGTCTCGATGATGCCTTCCCAGGCAACCAGGCCGGGGATGGCGGGGATGTTCACCGGAGGCCGCACTGAAAGGCTCCAGCCCGGCCGGGTCCTGGCCAGCAGGCCGGTCCACATCTGTACGCCGCCCACCTCGGGCAGCGCGGTCAGGAACGGAGGCGAGTAACCCTGCAAGGCTTCCGGCGCCACCGCATCGAATTCGGTCGCGTAGTCAGGGAACTGGACCGCGCCACTGTCGGTGCCGCTCAACGGCATCCAGCTTTCGTCTTCGCCATAGGACCAGAACACTTGCTCACCGTCCCACAGCAAGCGGATGTCCAAGGGAGGAAACACCCAGTAGCCGAAGCCGGTGGCCGACGTCAGGGCGTCGCAGTAGCGCATGCCACGGCTTGGCAGGTAGCCCGCCGCCGACCGCTCCGCCCGCTTGGCAGGGCGCGTCGAGCGAATCAGGCGGTAGAATTCGACGATTGGAGTTTCAGTCATTGCTTTGGGGGCGGAACGGCCAAGCCGTTTCCCATGGGGATCGGCTTGGCCG
>DATJNA010000236.1:0-5574 GCA_035508435.1 Acetobacteraceae bacterium
CTTCCGTCAATCCGCGGGCGCTTTGGTCCTCTCAAGTGACCGCGCCTGAGTCTCGAACCATTCCATAATGCGGTCCTTGGAACCGGACAGGTGGGTCGCCCAGACATGCGTTCGTAGCGGCTTGTGCCGCTCATCCCACCAGTGCTCGGTAACCACCACGACGCTCCATCGATTGCGAAGCTCTTCCAAGTCCAGCCGATGCACCTCCACAGTAAATGAGTGATCGGGCGTGGCATAGCTACAGCGATGACGGGACCAGCGAACGCCGGCAACGCGCCAGGCGGTTGCTTCGGGGGCAGGTTGGGTAGCAGCACGAATCGCCTGCCATGCGAAAAGGAAGCGTCGGTCGCCAATGCGATGATTCATGCTGGCCTCCCACACGACATGGCGAATACCGCAGTGCAGGAGTCATCAGCCGTCGCGGCGATTAGAGAGGGACTCCATCCCCACCCGGAATCGTAACTCCGGCTAAGGCCGCCGGCAAGGACAACGCCGACATAACAGCGGACCGAGAAGCAAACTCCGCATGATGGTCGATCCACAGCGCTGGTCCGCGACATTCCGCAGTCCATCGTAGATGGAACAAGAGCTCGAACGCTGATCAGTCTCGATCGCTCGTCGGTCTTTGATCGTGAGTATCAGTAGAACGGCGAGACTCTGCGGAGTCCCGCCGTTCCCGGGTGGACGCTGTCCGTCTTGATCAGTGATGGAAGACGCTGAGCAGGAATCCGCTCACGGTGGATCCGTTGGCGAGCAGAAAAATGCCCATCGTTAGCAGGGCGATCAAGATAAGGGTCAACGAGGCAAAGCCGGCGAGAGACAGAATCCCGAGGACGACTGCTGCCAGACCCACCATGCCTTGCGAGATGATGGATGTCGAGGCTGCCTCGGCAGCCAGTCGCCGGAACCGTTCGTCGGATGTGGAGCGCTCGCTTTTCAACATCGCCATCTGCGCCGTGGGCCCACTGCTGATCATGAGGCCGCCACCGAGGGCGATGACCGCAATAGCGACAAGCTGGACCGGCGATACGTCCAACAGCGCCAAGATGCCGAGCACGACACCGGCAGCGCCTGCCAGCAAGGCAAGCGACCAGGCGCTGCTGTTTCCGAGAGGCACGATCGCGTCATTGCGAACGGCCAGGACGCGCGCGTACTCAGCAGCGATCGTTGCTCCCTGGGCCAATAGCGCCACTCCAGCCACAATCGCCGCAATGGCGACGAGGAAAACCGGGACGACGTGGGCCAATCCCAGGATGGTTAGCACGATGACCGCGATTCCAGCGATTGCCTCGACCGCGGCGCTTCCGGCGGCTCCACTGCTGCCTTCGAATATGGCAGCTTGGCTAGCAGACATCAGGACTCTCCTTGCTGTTCAAGGCACAGCACGGCTCGCAGAGCGCAAAAGACGCATCCTTTATGGAAGGCCAGGTGGATGCGATCTCTGGCGAGTGCGGACCGGAACCATGCATGGTTTCACCCAGTGCTGGTTGACGATGGAAGGACCCTGTCGGCCTGGCACACCTCTGCATGCGAAACCCCGCGCCGCTGCCTTGCGGGACTGCCGAATTCCGCCGGACAGTGGGGCCGCACGCAGCAACAAAAAAACCCGCCTTCCGGCGGGTGCAACCCTCCCACCGCGTCAGCATAACGCAGCAGGAGTCATTAGCCTTTCGGCGCTTTCGGGAGACTCCATTCCCCAAGAGCACGGTAGACCAATCTGAGCGGAACGCAAGCCATTGAATGTGAACTGCCGAACGTTGGCGACACGTCGGGCATCAACCTGTGGCATTTTTGACACTTCGTCCCCTCGGCGATTCTGCGGCGCAGCAAAATCGGAGTCGCGCCACACCAGATAACAACCACAGCCGCAGCGACGTTCCTAACTCACTTTTCTAGGGCGCGACCACAATTATACGGATCACTAGCGTCGGTTGTCGTTGTGGCTCGACCCATGCACGCCGACCGTCGCTGCGCAATCAGTCGGTCCGGACTGCCAGCGATGACGACACCACCATTGCATCGGCACCGGGTTGGATCGCAACGCAGACCACCTGCCAGGCGATTGAGGCCCATTGGCGTCGATCCAGCCCATGTCCGACCAAGCCAACGTGCTAGACCGCGACACCGCGGGCTACATCGCCACCCCGGCGTCAGGACCTTCCACCTGCTTCTGGGACAAGGACTCCATCCCGCGGGATGTCCCGCCTCCGAGGGCCATCATGCGGCAACGAATACGAGGAAGAGATACCTGCGATGGTAACGTGCGAGATTCAGCAGCCGCCGGCCCCCCGGCCGCACGTCTGTCACTCGGTAGGGGGCCCCGAACGCCGGAATCGTAGTTGTCAGTTGCACGAAGCGAGCAAACAGCTTACATCACTGTACAGCAGATGCCCACGGGCGATGGAGTCCGCCCGTCTCAAGTGCCGTCGGGGCTGATGACTCCTGCCAACGCGTTAATGCGAGCAGGAGTCGTCTCGTGGTTTCACGACCTTATCGCACGCGTGCTGCACGCACGAGCGTGTGGTCCGGCATCCGGCGATGCGGGCGTACGGCCAGAGCGGCTGCGGGCCTACCCCCTCGATTTCCAAACCAAGATCGCTATCGCGATGTGCGTCTTGCGGCTGGCCTCGGTCGGCCGAAGCTCGAAGAGACATTGCGCGACCCTGTTACCCATCGAGAAGCAACCTAGGATTGCGGCGGGACGGCAACTATGGACCTGCAACAGTATGACCGGCTGAAGTCAACGCTGGCCGAAATCCTTCGTGGCGCCACGATGAGAGCCATGCCGGCCGGCGGCGATGAAGTGGTACGCGATCTGTTCGCGCGTCTCGCTGAGGACCGATTCAACCTTGTTGTTGTCGGCCGCTTTAGCCGGGGCAAGACCTCTCTCATGAATGCCATGCTCGGTACCGATCGGTTGCCCACCGGGGTCGTGCCGGTCACTTCCGTCATCACGACCGTCAGCTATGGAACCGAGGAGAAAGCAGTTCTTTATTACCAACACACAAGCCTGTTCCTGGATATTCCGCTCCAACAACTTGCCGAGCATATTACCGAACAAGGCAATCCGGGAAACCGTCGTCGAATTCGTATGGCAGAGGTGCAACTTCCGGCTGAGCTCCTGCGGCGAGGCTTCTATTTCGTCGACACACCCGGCCTTGGATCCTCGATCGTTGAGAACACGCGAACAACCGAGGCTTTCCTGCCGGAGGCCGACGCCTTCATCCTTGTAACTAGCTACGATAGCCCGCTGTCGGAGGACGAGCAGCGAGTTCTGCAAACGATTCAACGCTCCAATCGGCGTGTCTTCGTTGTTCTTAATAAGCAAGATTGCGTGGATGCCGAGCAACGCATGCAAGCCCATGAGCATTTGCTGAGACAATTGGGCGGTGTATTCCGAGACACGATCCCTCCGGTTTTCTCCGTGTCGGCACGGCAGGGGCTGGAGGCGCGGCTTCAGGCCAATCAACCAGAATTTGTCGAGAGCGGCTTGCCGGCATTCGAGAGTGCGTTGCTCGGGTTCCTGGTCAACGAGAAGCGACGAGAATTCTTGCTTCGCATGTGCGATCGAATTGCAGTGATCCTGAATGCCCAGATCGCCGCCCGGGAGGACGAATCGCGTTTGGCCAGATTACGTGCCGAAGTCGCCGCAATGCAGTCGACGAATTTCACTCCGCCAACAGTGTCGATATCAGCTGGCACCATTTCGCCAACTCTGCCCGCGTGTGAGTTTTGCACAGGTGTTGCTGAGGCCGTATTCAACTTTCTTGCGACATATCAGCGTGAGCTGCACGGGGATCGCGCAACACTGGTAGATTTGGCGGAACGACGCGGGCTGTGTCCCGGACATACATCTTTTTTCGAGTCAATCGCTGCACCGATGGAGATTTGCACTGGCTTTGCAGGCGTCGCGGAACGGCAGGCGTCATATCTGCGCGCCGCAGCACAGCGGCAACCGACTGGTCCACTCGCGTGTCGGGCCGTCGACGACGCTCTACCCACGGCAGATAGCTGTCCGGCTTGCGGCGTCGCCCAGAATGTCGCGAACGGGATAGCCAGGCGCATCGTCGACCGGCTCGCGCGGGATCACGCCGCCCTGGGGAACCTGTCGGCAATATGCCTTCCTCATCTGCGGCTGCTGCTAACGTCGATCGAGAACCCCGTGACGGTCGCAGCTGTTCTTCGGCGTGAAGCCGACCTGTTGGACCGGCTTGCGGAAGACATGCGCCACTTCGCGCTAAAGCGCGCCGGCATGCAACGTCATCTTGCGTCGAAAGAAGAGGAGGCTGCCGGAATACGCGCCCTGCGCGTGCTGGCCGGGCATCCGAAAGCGCGGACCGAAGCTCCAACGGTGCAAACGCGTGGTACCGTGGTACCACTTTCACGACAGGCAAGCTAAGCCAGGAGCAAGCGGGATTGGCGACTTCGACCGGCCCAACTGCGCTTTGCGCACGTCCGGCCTACGCACAAGGAGACAATCATGCCACAAAAGGTGGTCAGGCCGACCCGCTCGATCCCCACAGATTCCATGGGGGCATCGATTGCCAAGGAGGAGGATTTGAGACGACAAGTCGAGGAGATATGTCGGTCCTGGTCTGAGGTTGCGAGGACCACGATGCACGGCTCTGCCAGCGGCCTCGCGACTCAGTTGGTGGGATGCCGATCCGCAGAGGAAGCTCTTGCGGCATGTAATGGCTGGATGACCAGTCAATTGGCACACCTCATCGCGACGCAGCACCGACTTATTGAGCTATGGTGCAGCCATGTTGCCTTCGCCGACGGGCAGCAGGCCTCTGAAACTATAGTGCAGCAGGAGTCCTGAGCGCCGTACAATGCACTAAGGGCCTTCATGGCCGGATTTGCCTGACTCGCATTGCTCCGGCTCGGGGATTTGACTGACACGGCGCCGACGCAACGCCAAGCCCCGGTGCTTACGTGAGTGGGCAATCGCCGGACGCAACTTCTCGACCGTCTCGGCCTCATCGGTAATTTCCATGCCGAGCAGGGTCTCGAGCAGGTCTTCCAGTGTGACAATGCCAAGCGGGATGGCGGCCTCGTTCGTCACCAGGGCGATGGAGTCACGCTGTTGCAGCAGCTGCTCCAGCGCGCGCCCGACTGGAAGAGCCGAGGATAGCGTCGGTATGGGATGCAGAAACCGTTCCAGCCTGCCCGTCCGTTCTGGGTTACGTGCCAAAGCCTTCAGGACTTCTCTGTGACTGATATAGCCAACGATCTGTTGCCTACTCCCACGAAAGAGCGGAATGCGGCTGAACGCATCAGATTCCGGTGCTGCCAGGAGATGCTCTTCAGTCTCGTCAGCGCTCAACATGAAAACCACCGGAAGGGGTGTTGTCACGTCCTGTAGCGTTACCTCCCGGCTGTAGATCAAGTTGGCGATGAGGGAAGCTTCGGCGAGAGACAAAGCTCCCTCGCGCGGAGCCGCACCCACCAGCAGGGCAAACTCCCGGCGGGTGAACCGCTCGCTTGGCCGGCGCGCCAAAAAGCGAACCAGTGTCCCGGTTATCAGAACGATCGGTCGCATAACCGGAACCAGGTACCACAGCACGTGTCCAG
>DATJNA010000237.1:0-23508 GCA_035508435.1 Acetobacteraceae bacterium
GCGGCGCACCGCATCCAGCCGGGCCCGATAGAGGAAGGCCGACCGCAGCGGGTGGTTTTGCAGCGCCTCGTCGAGCCGGGCGATCGCCGACGCAGCCGAGGCGAGCGAGGCGGTGAGTGTCGATTTCCCTTGAGGGGTTCAGTGAGACCGGAAGGATTTCAACGGCTTGTCCCTTTGCGGATTTCACCGAACGGTCGCCCTTAAGAGTGCAGGGTGCGGCGTAAGTTCCCCTTGGCGCTTCAGGGATGGAACGGGGATGGGACAACCGTTCTGTATCGGGACCGAGGTGACATACGCCGGAGAACGCTGGCGGGTGGAACGCGTCCTCGGCGTGGACGCGGTGCTGCTCCGCTCGGAGACTGGTGGCGAGGTCTCCGCCGACCCACTGCGGATCGCGCTGCCGGCGGGCCCGGAGCCCCGGGTCGCCGTGTCGGGCGTTGTGGACGAGACCCGTTACGATGATGACGATTGGGCCGAGGCGACGCGGCGGCGCGACCTGATCGTGGGGTTGGCCAATCGGCCCCGAACCACGGCCGACGTCGCCAGCGTGGCCCAAGTGCTCGGCATGACACCGCGCCGCGTCTGGGCACTGCTTCGGCAGGCGCGAGTCCGTGGCGATGGCGTCTCGGATTTCTTGCCGGCCCGCCACGCGCCGCGGGCGAAGCGTCTTGATCGCCGGGTCGAGGCCATCATCGCCCAGGCGATCGATCAGCATTACGCCAAACACACAAAGCCCAGCCTGGACAGCCTGATCGGTGAAGTCGAGCGGCGCTGCCGCGCGGGGGGTGTCTCGCCACCGTGCGGCAAATCGATCAAGGCCCGCGTTCGCGCGCGGGACCAGCTCTGGCTCACCCGACGCCGCGAGGGCTGGGGCAAGGCCCGGGCACTCCGCCTGCTCACCGGAGGAGACCGTGGCGCCGGCGCGCCGTGGGAACGAGTGCAGATCGACAGCACGCCCTGTGATATTCGCCTCGTTCGCGAGCAGGACCGCACGGTCATCGGACGTCCGAACATCACGTTCGCCATCGATCTCTACAGCCGGACCATTCTCGGCTTCTCGGTATCGTTGCAAGCCGCATCGACGATCACCGTCGCGACGTGCCTGGCCCATGCATGCCTGCCCAAGCAGGATTGGCTGATGCAACGAGACCTGAGCAACGTGCATTGGCCAGTCTGGGGCAAGCCGACCATTCTCGAATACGATCAGGGGCCGGAACACGAAGCGAAAGGCATCCAACGCGGGCTGCAACTGCACGGCGTCCGTTCGAAGGTGCGAGCCAAAGGGCATCCCGACCATCACGGCACGATCGAGCGCCTGATCGGCACGATGATGCGGCGGGTTCACGAGCGGCGCGGCACCACGTTCAGCAACATCAACGAACGGGGCGATGTCGAGCCAGCCGAGCTCGCCTGCCTCACCTTACCAGAGCTTGAGCGGATCATCGTTCTGGAAATCGACAGCTACAATCACGCGGTCCATGCTGGCATCGATGATCGCCCGCTCGACCGCTACCTCGCGTACTATCAGCGACCCGATCTGCCCGACCGCCAGCGCATCCCGCCGCTGCCCCCGGCCGCGCGCTTCCTATTGGATTTCCTGCCATACGAGCGCCGCAGTCTGGTCCGCACCGGAATCCGTCTGTTTCGGGTCGACTACAGCTCACGCGACCTGCTGCCGCTGTGGCGGCGACAGAATCAGGCGCCGGTGGAGAGGATCGTCGTGTACGACCCCCGCAGCCTGGCAACGATTTGGGTCGTCGACGAGGTCACCGGTGAATACATTGCTGTACCCTACCGTGTCCCGCGCGCCGACATGACGCTCGCCGAAAGCGAGGCGGCTAGGCAACGGCTGAAGGCGCTCAAGGCCGCCGACCGGACGGAGGCGCGGTTGTTCGAGAACGTGGCACAGGTTCGCGCCATTGAGGAACGCGGCCGGAGCGCCACCGCCCGCATGAAGGCCGAACGCTCTCGGCAGGCTCGTCGCGCGGCGTTGCGACCCGTATCAGACCATTCAGGCGCGGTGCCGCATGGCGAGCCGCCGCGGCCCGCTATCGTGCCGCCGGCTGAAATCGCGCCATTCGCCGATGTCGAGGACCTGTAGCGGGCGTGGACGCTATCGCTGCGCATCATCTCGACGAGGCGGTGCGTCCCGACCTCTCGCTGCCGGACACCCAGCGGATCGCCCGGATCGACCGGGATCGATGGATTGGCTACAGCCGCGCCCGTGAGATCCTGGTCGAACTCGAGCGCATCCTGCGTTCGGAGCGGCGCCAGCGGCCCGACAATCTGCTGATCATCGGTGCGAGCAACAACGGCAAGACGGCGATCGCGCGACGGTTCCTGTCCGGCACCCAGGCACCCGAAAACCCAGCCGCCACCCATTCCACCATCCCGGCCACGTTGATCCAGGCCCCGAACGGGCCGCGCATCTCGCATTTGTTGACCGCTATTCGTGCAGCGCTGGGCCAACCGCCCGGCCGGCGCGAAACCATCGCGCAGCAACGGGCCGAGACCTACCGGATGATGCGAAGCGTTGGCCTCCGGCTGCTGTTGATCGACGACCTGCACGACATCCGCGGCGGCGGTGGACTGGCATCCATGCTGGTCCAGCTGCGCGAGATCGGCGCCGTGCTGGGCGTGTCGCTTGGCTGCTTTGCGACCCGCGAGATCGCCTCTGTGCTGCGGCAGGATGATCAGCTCGCCAACCGCTTCGAACTGATGACGCTGCCGCGGTGGCAGATCGAGGACCCGGACTACTGGCGGCTCCTGCACACATTCGGGCGCCGGCTACCCTTGCGGGATGCCTCCAATCTGACCGACCCGGACCTGGCGGCGGCAATTCTGGCGCGCGCTGACGGACTCATCGGTGCCATCACCAGGCTGCTGCGGCACGCCGCGGTGCAAGCCGTGCGGACGGGTCACGAGCGGATTGATTGCACAATGCTCGATCGGGTGCGAACCGAGTCGCCGGCAATGATCGAATCGCTGGCAACGTCGCAGAGGTTCTGACATGCCGGGCTTCGATCTGGAGTCCGCCCGACTGGTCCGCCTGCAGCAGGAGCTCGACGCACTGCTCCCTGGTGAGGACCCGACTGTGCGGGCGGAGATCCTGGGTTGGCTCTCCGCCGGCACGCGGCAGGGGCTCGATTTGATGCCAGCCTTCCGCCGGACGCTGCACGCGTCCCAAAAGCCTTCGCCGGCGCGCAGGACGGCAGAGCAGTTCGAAACGTCGCCCGCGTTCGGCCCTGGGCTGGAGATGGCGGTCCTGCCGGCACCGCATCGTGCCACGCTGTGGCCGGTTCGCCCCAAGCTCCTGCCGGGCGAACTGCTGTCCAGCTGGTTGTGGCGGACCGCGCGCGCATCGGGTGCGCCACCCAGGCGTTTCGTGCGGGACGTGGTTGGCGCGGAGCTTGCGGACCTCGATCGCGATATTGACGACGACGCCATCGCGCGCCTCGCATTCCTCTCGGGGCAACCGGTGGAAGACCTCTTGGCGGGGACCATGCGCGCCGATGCTGTGTTTCGGTCCGGCGATCCGTTCGCCAGGATCCACCACGCGTTGCTACAGCACGGTGATCTGGTGCTGAATCGCACGCACCGGGGGCGGTCGGCACCGATCATCCAGTACTGTCCCGTCTGCCTTGGCCGCGGTGCGGCCGCGCATTTGCGGCGTGGCTGGCGGTTCTCGATCGAGGTGGTCTGCGTTATCGATGGATGCTTCCTGTTGGACGCGTGCTGGCGCTGCGGGGCACTGCTGAACCCACTGGCCGGAGGCAGTCCGTCGCCTGATTTCCGGTGTGCGCGCTGCGGTGCCCGGCTTTCGGCAGCGCCGACACTCCAAATGACCGAAACGGTCCGCGACCAGCAAATGCTGTTCGCTGCACTTATGTGCCTGCTGCTCTCGACCGAACCCGGCCGCAGCATGATGTCGGCTCAGGCGTATGTCGACGAACTCTCTGCCGGGGCCTTGCGGGGCACCAATCCGGCGAACCCGGCCGATCGCCATCACGCCGTGATCGTGGAAGCCCGGCGGATCCGAGACGCGGCCTTGTTCCAGCGGCCACGAACCAAGCGGCGGCGCCGCGTAACGGGAGGCGCCCCCGCACGGACAGGCTGGTAGCCGCCATTTATTCCGGATTTCGCACCGAAATGTCGGCGTCCATAGGACAGAATGGCACGTGGCGCGCTCGCGCGTGCCGCTGCCATCCTACAGTTGCCTCTCTCATTGCGGATTTTCGTCGTTGCATTTCAAGGCGGAGGAGGCTAGCCATCACCTTTCTTGACCCTGAATCGGCAGATCACCATGCTCGCGCTGACCGCATATTCCCCGGGATCGATACCGGCCGTTGCCCGTATCTGGGGAGAGCTGCGTTCCTGTGCAGGGCATTTGGAGCAATCCCCCTGCCTGTTCAACGAACCAGCGGCAGGCTTGGAGATATTGCGATGAGCTGAACATCGCACAATCGGTTCTGAGATCAGAACCTCTCCGAGCCCCGCCAGGACACGAGCCGGCGGGGTTTTTTGTTGCCCACCACGGTCGTCGGACATGGAGAAGTCGGAAAGGAAAGTGTGCCATGGCACGGAACCACTTAGAAGTTACAACCGAGGCGATGAGCAAGCGGCGCAAGGGCTTTCCCTTCTGAGACTCAGGTCAAGCGCGGCCAGCGGGTCGTCCATGGAAGCAAGGAGCTGATCGAGAAGCTCGGACGGCGCGACCCTTGCCCGTGTGGCTCCGGACGCGCCTTCAAATCGTGCTGTCTGACATCGAGGCGGTTTTATCGACCGCAAGAACTATGTGCGTTGACTTTGACCCCAACCGGAGAGGAGCGGGCGATGACTGACACCATGACGACGACGCTCTTCCGCCCGGTGGGACCTGGAGAGCTCGAGTTGGTTCGCGGTTCCGGCTTCCGCGCCTTTCCTCCGCGGCTGCCGGAGCAGCCAATTTTCTATCCGGTGCTCAGCGAGGACTATGCGGTCAAGATTGCACGCGATTGGAACGTGAAGGCGTCGAGTGCCGGGTATGTCACGCGATTCCAAGTGCGAACGGTCTTTCCTGCCACCTATGAAGTCCAGAAGGCCGGTGGTTCGGCGCACCTGGAATATTGGATTCCGGCGCAGGACCTGGATGCCTTCAACGCGGCGATCGTGGGACCCATCGAGGTCGTTGCCGCGTTCGGCCAGGTGGAGGGTGACAGATGAAGCTCATGGTCGAGATGCGCTTCAACTCGCATACCGCACGCAAAGAGATAACAAAGCGAGCAGACGCGTTCCTCGCTGCGCGGCTGCTCGATCGTGCCGACACGACTGGCGTGCCGAAAGGTGGCCCGACATGCTCCTGACCGTCACGACAACACACGTTCCGGCAACCGATCTGGGCTTCTTGCTGCATAAGCATCCAGAGAAGCACCAGACCTTCGACCTGCCGTTCGGGCGGGCGCATGTCTTCTACCCGGAGGCCACGGTTGAGCGCTGCACCGCGGCGCTGGTGCTCGACGTTGATCCAATCGCCCTGGTACGCGGCCGGCGGGGGAGCGATGGCGGTCTGATGGACCAGTACGTCAACGATCGGCCCTATGCCGCCTCATCCTTCCTCAGCGTCGCCTTGCGCCGGGTATTCTCCTCGGCACTCGCAGGCCGGTCGGAACATCGGCCGGAACTGGCCGCAGAGGAGATTCCGCTCGAGGCGCGTCTGACGCCACTGCGCTGCCGGGGTGGCATTGCGTTGGCGCGCCGCCTCTTCGAACCGCTGGAATATCGGCTGGAAGCCGCGCCGATCGCTGATGGTACCTATCAGGACGTCACCATCTCCGCCGTCACGACGCTGGCGCGGATGCTGACTCATCTCTACGTGCTGATCCCCGTGCTGGACGATCAGAAGCACTACTGGGTGAGCGCCGACGAGATCGAGAAACTGCTGCGCCATGGCGAAGGCTGGCTGCAGTCGCATCCGGAGCGGGACCTGATCACGCGGCGCTACCTGAAGCACCAGACGCGATTGACGCGGCTTGCCTTGGAACAACTTGAAGCGGCCGATGATTCGGTGCCGGAGGCCGAGGAAGAAACAGACGAAGCCGCCGTGGTGGAGACGCCCCGGCGGCGTCTCAACGAAGATCGCCTCGACCGGGTGGTCGATGAACTGAAGCGCGTGGGTGCCAAGACGGTGCTCGATCTCGGCTGCGGCTCGGGCAAGCTGCTCGCCCGCCTGCTCAAGGAGCGGCAGTTTGAGAAGATTGTCGGCCTCGATGCCTCCAGCCGCGAGCTGGAGATCGCGGCGGACCGTTTGCATCTCAGCGAAATGCCGGAGGGCCGGCGGCAGCGGATCACGCTGTTGCAGGGTGCGCTCACTTATCGCGATCGACGCCTCGCTGGCTTCGATGTGGCAGCAATTGTCGAGGTGATCGAACATCTGGATCCGCCGCGGCTCGGCGCCTTCGCGGATGCCGTGTTCGGCGTCGCGCGGCCGAACACCATCGTGCTGACCACACCGAATGCCGAGTACAATGCGCGCTACGAGGCCTTGGAGCCGGAGGATTTCCGTCATGTCGACCATCGTTTTGAGTGGTCGCGGGCCGAGTTCCATGCCTGGGCGGAAAAGGTCGCGGATCAGTATCGCTACGAGGTGAGTTTTGCGGGGATCGGTGAGGCCGATGCCGAACTGGGCACGCCGACGCAGATGGGGGTGTTCACAAGGGCGAGAGATGACTGACCTGCTTCGCATCACTCTCGATGGCTGGATTCTCGCTGACGGCAACTATGCCGGGTTCGAGCGCGGCGCGAGGTATCAGTTCGCGCTGGAATTCTGGCCGATCACCGAACTCCGCCTCCGCGATGCCGAATCGGCGCCGAGACCGGCGCTTTACTGGCTCAAGGATTGGACCTATCGCGTCGAGGGTGCAGTCATCCACGCAAAGGATGACTGGTGGGTGCTCGATGTCGGTCTACGCGTTTTTCAGGACAGACGTCCAACCTGGCCGGTAGGGGCACGCGTTTGGGGCGAGATCAGCCTTGGCATCGATCCGTTCTACTACTTCGAGAACCGCACGCATGAACCGGATGCGCCCGCCCTGATCTACGACTGGGTGGTCGAAGCGATCGAGCTCGACGCGACGCCGTTTATCGAAGTCGGTCCCCGGCATTTTCGGCGTGACCGTTCCCGGCCAGAGTTCACGCCGGTCGAGAAAACCGATCCGCAGTCGGACTATGTTTTGACCTGCCGACGCCTTCCCGGGGAACCGCGGCGATGACCGTCATCAAGATCCCTGACTTCGCGCTGGTTGTCCTGATCGGCGCTACCGGCTCCGGCAAATCGACCTTTGCAGCACGCGCGTTCCTGGCGACCGAGATCGTCTCGTCCGACCGGTGTCGCGCGCTGGTCTCTGATGACGAAACCGACCAAACGGTCACGTCGGAAGCCTTCGAACTGGTCCACGCCATCGCCGCCAAGCGCCTCGCGCGGCGGCGGCTCACCGTGATCGACGCGACCAGCGTGCGCACCGAGGACCGCAAGTCCCTGGTCGAACTCGCTCGCCGCTATCACGCGCTCCCGGTCGCCATTGTCTTCGACATCCCGGAAGAGGTGTGCCTCGCCCGCAACAAGGCGCGTGCCGACCGCAGCATTCCCGGGCGGGTCGTCGGGGATCACATTCGCCTATTGCGCCGGTCGCTGCGTGGGCTGGAGCGCGAGGGCTTTCGCGGTGTCCATATTCTGCGCTCGGAAACTGCGGTCGCCGAGGCGACCGTGCAGCGCGAGCCGCTCTGGTGTGATCGTCGTATTGAGCGCGGGCCGTTCGACATCATCGGTGACGTCCATGGCTGCCGCGACGAGCTCGATGCACTGCTGGGCAAGCTCGGCTACATCGCAGCCGGCGCTGGCGGCGTGCCGGCGCATCCGGAAGGAAGGCGGGCGATCTTCGTCGGCGATCTGGTCGACCGAGGTCCGGATTCGCCGGGCGTGCTACGCTTGGTCATGGACATGGTCGCCGCTGGCAGCGCCCTGGCGGTGCCAGGCAACCACGATCTGAAGCTGGTCAAGAAGCTGGCGGGCCGCGATGTCAAAGTCGCGCATGGGCTGGCCGAGACGCTGGCCCAGCTCGATGCGCTGCCAGACAACATTCGCAAGCCGTTCTGCGATGAGGCGCGACGTTTCCTTGACGATCTCGTCAGCCATCTGTGGCTCGACGATGGGAAACTCGTCGTCGCGCATGCCGGCATGAAAGAGGACATGCAGGGCCGCGGCTCCGGCGCCGTGCGCGGTTTCGCGCTCTATGGCGAGACCACGGGTGAGATCGACGAGTACGGGCTTCCGGTGCGGCTGAACTGGGCGGCCGAATATCGCGGCCGGGCCATGGTGGTCTATGGCCACACGCCGACACCGGTCGCGGAATGGATCAACAACACCATCTGCATCGATACCGGCTGCGTGTTCGGCGGCAAGCTGACCGCGCTGCGCTACCCGGAACGGGAGTTGGTCGAGGTGCCGGCTGCGTGCGTCTATATGGAACCGGTGCGCCCGCTCGGCATGGCGGCCGGTCCGAGCGGCCAGCAGGCCGCGGACGCGATGCTCGATATCGAGGATGTGCAGGGCAAGCGGATCGTCATGACCAGCCTGGTCGGGTCGGTGCGCGTCGAGCCGGAAAATGCGGCCGCGGCGCTCGAAGTGATGAGCCGCTTTGCGATCGATCCGCGCTGGCTGATCTACCTGCCGCCGACCATGTCCCCGCCGGAAACGACCAAGCGGCCCGACCTTCTCGAGCATCCGGACGAGGCGCTCGGCTACTTCGCGCGCGCCGGCATCAGCAAGGTCGTGATCGAAGAAAAGCACATGGGCAGCCGCGCCGTACTCGTGCTGGCACGCGATGCCGATGCCGCGCGCCGGCGATTCGGTGTCGAGGACGATAAGCAGGGCGTGGTCTACACCCGCACGGGCCGAGCGTTTTTCGCGGACGAAGCGCTGGAACGGGCGCTGGTCGAACGTCTCGGTCTGGCGCTGGAACGCGCCGGCCTGTGGGAACGGCTGGAAACCGACTGGCTGTGCCTGGATGCCGAGCTGATGCCCTGGTCGGCCAAGGCACAGGCGCTGATCGACGCGCAGTATCGGCCCGTCGGCGAGGCCGCCATCGCAGGTACCACAGCGGCGGCCGAAATCACGGCGCTCGCTGCGTCGCGCGGCGTGCCTGTCGGTGACCTCCTGACCCAGCTCACGACGCGGGTGGTGAACGCTCGAGCCTACGACGAGTCGTGGCGCCGGTATGTGCGGCCGGTTGGCGGGATCGAGGATTTGCGCCTCGCGCCCTTCCATGTGCTGGCCAGTGAAGGCGCCGTTCACACGGACAAGCCGCACGCCTGGCACATGGCACTGATGGCCGAGCTTGCCGCGGCCGATCCCGCGTTGCTGGTGGCGACGCCTCATCGCCTGGTCGATCTCACCGACGGGGATGCGGTGGCGGAGGCGGTCACCTGGTGGGAAGCGCTGACCGATGCTGGCGGCGAGGGCATGGTCGTGAAGCCGCTCGATTTCGTTGCGCGCGGCAAGAGAGGGGTCCTGCAGCCGGCGATCAAGTGCCGTGGCCCAGAGTACCTGCGTATCATCTATGGGCCGGACTACACCAATCCGGAGCATCTCGACCGGCTGCGCGAGCGTGGGATCGGTACCAAGCGAGGCCTCGCCATTCGTGAGTTCGCGCTGGGCATTGAAGCGTTGGAGCGCTTCGTCGGGCGCAAGCCACTCCGACACGTGCACGAGTGTATATTTTCTGTGCTCGCACTGGAGAGCGAACCGGGGGATCCGCGATTGTAGTGCATGGCGTGCTCGCGGTTGGAAGCCTGTCAGGCCGGTACAGCCACGCGCTCTGTGATGGGACCTGCTGGCGCTGGCTGACACGCGGCGGCTGTCATGTGGATCGGTCCGAATGCCGCCTCCTGGGCGAGGCAGGCTGTCCCGTCCCTGCTCAGTTCGAGACCGGCCACGAGGGTGCTCGCCACTGCGGCGCGCGCCTTGAGCCAGTGATCGTCTTCGCCGGGGGCGAGCGGCGGCAGGAACTGGTTCAGCGCGCCGCCGGCCGGATGGGCGGCGAGCAGCGTCCGGATGCGCGCCAGCGCGTCGGGCACGCGCCACACCGCCGGCAGCGCAGGCCGATAGGACGGCGCCATCTCCGGCCGCCCCGCACAGCCACGCAGCACGACGAGACAGGCCTCCATCAGCGCGACGTAGCCGCCCTCGTGCGCCGGAGCCGGCTGCGGCCGCGCGAACACGTCGATGCCGAGTTGCGGCCGTGCCTGCAGCCAGACCGCGGCTGCGCGCAGGAACGCCAACTCGTCGAGCCGGTGCAGTTCCGCCGCCGCATCGCGTTCCGCCTCAGCGGCCTCCTCAGGGCTTGCTGGGAAGAGCAGCTGCGAGCGCAGCAGGACGAGCCGGCTCGCCATCACGACCCAGTCGGCGCGGCGTTCGATCGGCACGTGGGCGGCGAGCCGCGTCAGTGCCGCCACGAACTGCGTCGCGAGGTCCGCGATCGAGATCCGGCCAAGGTCGATGCGTTGCCGCTCCGCCAGGTCGAGCAGGAGATCGATCGGCCCGTCGAACCCGTCGAGATGGAGTTCTGGCACCGCCGGCACGCGCGGCGGCACTGTCCAGTCGTCCCACAACGGGTCGCCGGTGATGACATCCGGCGCGGCCCCCTCCCCTGCCTCGCTACGCGGCGCGTCAGACACCGCTGTCCCCTGGGCCATAGTCCGGCCGGACCAGGAATTTGAGCGTGGGATAGCGGGCGCGCAGGACGGCAAACACCGGCCACGGCGTCCAGTCCGCCGCCCAGAAGTCGAGCGCGAATCGCGCCGCGCGATGCTGACGCCTGTCCGCCGGATCGGCGCGGAGCCGTACGTGCCGGAGCGCGCGGGTCGTGCCCCAGTTTGTCTGCAGCCAGGTCTGGCTCGCCGGATCGGCCGGCCCACGGCGCAGGATGGCGTCCGGCACCGGCACGAGTGCGTGCAGGTCGAACGGACATGGCTTCTGGCCCGCCGCCGCCAGCACCCGGTGCTGGTGGGTCTCGACGGCGGTACGCAGGTGCCGCGCCAGCACCCGCGCCGCGGCGGGGGCAAGCCCCGGCGAACCATCCGGCGGCTGCACCAGTGCGTGTGCCCGGTCCTCTTCCCAGTGGTCGAGATCCAGATCGGCCCAGGGGATCGCCCCGCCGCCGGCGGCGGCAGCGCGCAGCGCCGCCACGTCCGGGGTGGGGCCGGTGATAACCAGGTCATGCCGCAGCCAGTCGGTGTGCGGCAGTGCCAGCGCATTCTTTCCCCCGGCCGGCGCGGCGTGGTCGACGCGATCCAGGGCAAAGTCGGTCGGAGGATGCATCGCCGCGGCGCGCATCGCGGCTCAGAGATCCAGCAACCGGGCCGGACTGGCGGCCACGACCTTGGCGCGGTTGCGGTAGCGCCGCGTGGTGGCAAGGCTCTTCTGGCGGGCGTGGCGTTGGACCTGCTCGTCCAGCGCCCCGTGGAGATAGGCCTCGGTGATGAAGCCGGCGCGCAGGCCGTGTGGCGACAGCCGCTCGGTTTCTTCCACCGTAAGCCCGGCGGCCTCTGCCCGGCGCCGGAGAATCTTCCACACGCCGTTGCCGGTCAGACGGCCCTCGATCGTGCCCGATGCGGTGAGCCGGCGGAACACCGCACCATAGTCGATCGCCGCACGGCGCAGCCAGGCCTCCATCGCGCGTACCGGGCAGGTGTCCGGGTGCGTGCCGCGGGGGATCACGACATCCGCCCCCTCCCCTTCCTGATCGCCCTTGGACCGATGCAGCCGCAGCACCATCGCCTCGGTCCGAAACCGCACGTCAGCGGCGTCGAGCGCCACCAGTTCCGAGCGCCGCAAGGCGCCGGCGAGCCCGGTGAGCAGCAGCGCCCGGTCGCGCGCGGCGGCGAGCCGCGCGGGTCCCGCCGGGGCGTCCCCCATCGCGGTGAGGACCAGCTTGAGCTCGGTCGAGGTCAGCGCCGCGGCCGGCCGCTCGGGGCGCTGCTGCGCGCGCAGGATGCCGCGCATCACGGTGGCGATCACCGGATCGCGGGCGGTCCAGAGATGGCCGGCCCGGCGATGGCGATACGCGATTGCCGCCAGGATCAGCCTGAGACCGCTGCGGCCCAGCGTCGCCGCGCGCTCGGCGAGATACGCCGCGACGATCGCCGGCGCCGCCGGCAGGGCCGGGGCGCCGTGCGCCTCGCACCAGGCGCGGAACGCGTGCCAGTCGTCGTCGTAGATTTTTTCCGTCGTGGGCGAGACCGCGCGGTGCGCATAGGCGATGGCCTTGCCGAGCGACTCAGCGATCGGACCGTCGGCGAGATGGGCCAAAGCGGGCGGCAGCGCCGCGCGCGCCTGCCCACGCAGGGCGGGCCCAGGGGCTGGTGCGGGCACCCCAGTGCCGCGCGCCTCGGAGGACGTGGGATTCTGTGTCGCCCGCCCGTGTGCCGTCCGCGCATCCGGCAGCGCCGGCTGATCGTCAGCCGGCATGGCGATGGCGCGGGTACGGGGTGGCAGCGGGTGCTGGCCTGCGGGTCATGGCGGTTCTCCCCGGTGGGAAAGAGTCTGGCAGGCGCAGCGTGATCATGGCAATGGGGCGTTTGCTTTGGGTTGGGCACGGTAATAGGACATTACCGTGCCTCATGGACCCGTGACCGGCGCAGAAACGGCGGAAAATCAACGGAAATCCGCGATCGGGGGCGCCGCGAGCCGCCAAACCGCGCCCAGGCGCGGATTATCCGCCGGCGCGAATGACGCCGGTATCTCCAGCATAGAACTCTGTTCTATAGAGACGGCATGCCCAGATTAACCAGCACGGTGTTTGCGACCCTCCTGGCGCGGGCCAATGTCTCTCAGGCCGCGTTCGCGCGGCTCGCCGGCATCACGCCCCGCCAGGTGAACAAATGGTGCCGCGGCCAGGCCGCCGTCCCCGTCTGGGCCGGCCTCATCGGCGCCATGCTGCTGGAGCGCTCCCCGGAAGCCCTGGCCATCGACCTCGAAGAAGCAAGCCAGGAGTGCTCCCTGCCCGACCGCTCGTCGCGGTGAAGGTGGATGCCTGGATCAGCCCACGGCGCCCGAGGTCACTGAACCGCTAAGGGTTCCCACTGAACTCGCCAAGGAAGATCGACAGCCTGGTCGAGCCGGGCGATCGCGGCCGATGCGGTGGCGAGGGCGCTGACCGCCGCGCCGTCGCTCTCCGCCGCCTTGCCGGGCAGGCGCAGCAGCCGGTCGAGTGCGCCGGTTTCCGCCATGTCAGAGGCCGATCCAGGCATCGCGGGCATAGTCGAAGTAGCGATCGACCCGCTCGCCGTTCCAGCGATACTTCAGGTGGCGTTCCTGGTGCGGGATGCCGACGGCGCGCGGGCGAAAGGCGCCGATGCATGCTCCCCCGTCATGGCGCACGCTGGGATAGGCGACGCCGTTCGCCCCGGCGGCCCGGAGCCCTATGGCGTAGGCTTGCGAGGCGGCGTACGACTCTGGGTCGAGAATGCCGGCACGTTGCGCGGCCGGCAGAACCGCGACGTCCTCGAACTCGGCGGCGACGGTGCCCGCCAGTACGCGAAAATCCTCGCTGCGCGGCGGGTCGGTGCTGTCACGGGCAAACGCCTCGAAATGAAACACCGTCTCGCGGATCGCGGTCTCCAACGCCGCGGCGGCGTAATAGACGCCGTAGCTGCCGTCGCTGAACCGCGAGCCCTTCGGATTAAGATGGGTGAAGGCGGCCATCACATAGCTCGCGCCCGGGCCGCTGACCCGCTCGTCCGGCGCCACCAGGGCAATGTCGCCAACCTCATCGCGGGCCCGTGGGTTGGTCAGTTGCTCGAGCGCGATCAGCGTGTCCCAGACCGCGGTGTCGGCGGTGAGGCGTTCGAACAGGTGGATCGGCGGATAGCGTGAGGCAATAACGCGCCAGGCGCGCGGCCAGTCGATCCGGCAGGTCGGCATGGCTCAGCTCCACGGCGCCCGTGCCGCGTCGAGATAGGCGCGCACGGCGGCGAGGTCGGTGACGTCGCCGGCGCGCATGCGCTGCAGCGGGGTCTGGCCGCCGAAAGCGCGGTTCGGTCGGTTGATCCAGTCGTCGGCCAGATGCGGGTCGGCATAGAGCAGTTCCAGCGCCTTGTAGATGCCGGCGACGTAGCCGATGCGGCGCAGCGTATCCATCGGCACGCGCACGGCGTTGCCGGCGCGCCAGGCGTAGAAGGTGCGCTCGGCGGGGGTGCCGAGCAGGGCGCGGGCGTCGTCGGGGCCTAAGCCCCAGGCGGTCATGATGGCGAAGAAGCCGCGCAGCGCCGCGGCGGGATCGACCGGCTGGGGCCGCGCCTGGGGTTTTTCACGAGTCTGCAGCATGCACGGGCTCCTGTTTTGCAGGATGTAGGGCATCTACTGCGAATTAGCAATTCGGGACTCCGTCATTCCCGGGGCGTCCAACATGTGATCAATGGGTTACACGCTAGTTTACCTTAGGATGGTAACAAAGTAAGATAGCTAAAATATTATTCGGGAGGCTCCTGCCCCGCAACGGGAAAACAACTATGTCCGATAAATCGGGTTGTGGGACATAAGATCTTGGGCTACAAACGTTCCCGAATCCGGAAACCTTCGGGCGAATCGTGGAAACAGTTTTCAGCAGAACGGACCATGAATTGCCGGCTCAAAGGAGCCCGGCCGCGTCTACCCGCAGGGCGGCCCACCACGTCGTGTGGTGCGGCCTAGTGTACGCCGGCGACGCGATTGCCCGACGCCCGCCGGCCAGCCCGGCCGTCTTCCTGCGAGGACGCCCGGGGATCCGGAGCCTCCGCGGCACCCGGCACGACCGCGCCGGCACTGCATGCGGCCTTCGCTCCCAGCGCGCGCGGCTGGCGGTCGAGGCCGCTGTGGCGCACAGCGCCGTACCGCCCGACGGGCGGACAGACCCCCTGCCCGCCCCGCGGCGCGACCGATGACCGCCCCGTCGGACGACGCGGCCTGGCCGGCCAGTGACGCGCCCGAGGACCTGCCCGCGCTGATACACGGGCCCTCGGCAGATGACGACAAGGGGCCACCGGCCGCGGACGCGCCCGTCGGCGGCGCGCCGGTCGCGGTCAAGAACTGGTTCGACATCCTGGCGGCGGCGGAAAAGCCGGAGAACGACGGCAGCCTCGCCGCGGCACACGACTCCGCCCGCGCCTATCGCAGCCGCGCCAAGGCCGACAACACAAGGGCGGCCTACCGCTCGGCCGTACGCGCCTGGTGCGCCTGGTGCGACCAACACGGGGTCCCTGCCCTGCCCGCTTCGCCACGCGACATCGCCGCCTTCCTCGCCGCCGGGCGGGATCGCGGCCAGGCCGGCAACACGCTCAAACTGCGCGCCGCCGCCATCCGCTTCCTGCATCGCGCCGCCGGCCTCCCCTCCCCCACCGACACCGCCGAGGTCTCGGAAACCATGGCCGGCATCCGCCGCGACGCACCCAATCCGCAGAAGAAACGCGCCGCCACGCTCGCCGTGCTGCGCGAGTTGCTGGCGCCGATCCCCGACGATGTTCGCGGCCTGCGCGACCGCGCCCTGCTGCTGGTCGGCTTCGCCGGCGCTCTGCGGCGCTCCGAACTCGCCGCCATCCTGCTTGGCGACCTCGACCGCACCGACCAGGGCTACGAACTGACCCTGAAGCGCAGCAAGGGATCGCAGACCGACGCGGTGCTGGTCGCCCTGCCCTACGGCCGCACTGAGCTCTGCCCGGTGCGCGCGCTGGCGCGCTGGCTCGACGCCGCCGCGATCACCGAAGGCCCGGTATTCCGGCGCATCTGGTTGCCGCCCCAGGCCGCGCCGGACGCCCCGCCAGCCGGGCAACCGGTCCCTGCCCTCCCCGCGATCGGCACCGAGCCGCTGACGCCGCGCTCGATCGCGCGCATCGTCCAGGCCCGCGCCGCCGCCGCGGGTTTTTCTGCCCGCGAGTTCGGCGGCCACAGCCTCAAGCGCGGCGCTCTCAGCACCGGCATGCAGGCCGGGGCCCACGCCGCCCAGCTCCGGCGGCTCGGCCGCCACAAGTCGTTTGACGTGCTCGGCGAATACCTGGAGTTCGGCAACCTGTTCGAGGGCCACCCGCTCAGCGGCGTGCTGTAACCCGAGGCCGCTACGACTCCTGCGCTTCGTCGAGACGCCGCAACGCCGCCTCGGCCGCCACCGCCATCGCCGGCAGATCGCCGGTCGCGATCTCCCAGATCCGCGCCGGGTCGACCTGGTCGTAGGCATGGCGCAACACATTCCCGAACGCCCGAACCGCCGGCCACGGCAGCCCCGGCGCCAGGCCCTCAGCCTGCGACCCCAGCTTCGTCGCCGCCTCGCTCAGCCGTTCGAGGCACCGTTCGACCGCATCGCGCGTTCGGCTGTCGGCCTCAAACGCAGCACGATCCATGCCCTGGAGGTAGCTCTGGATCAGCCGGATATTATCCAGCATATCCAGGAAGCGCGTGGCCGGCCGGCTAGAAGGCACGCACACCTTCCCGTTCGATCACCTGCCGCAGACTCGCGCGCGCAGCCGTCTCCTCGACGAGGTCGACGTCGCAGCCCAACAACGCGCTCAGGCGACTGCGCAGCGCGTCCAGCCGGCCGAAATGATCGAACCCGCCGGCGGAAAACCCGACGCCGGGACGCACCGCCAAGTCCACATCCGAAGCGCCGGTGGCGTCGCCACGCGCCATTGATCCGAACAGTGTCAGCGTCTCGACGCCGCGCGCCCGCAACTCCGGCTCATGCGCGCGCAGTACTGCCAGCAACTCGGAACGGGATCGGGTCGGACCGGACATTGCGCCATTGTACGCGATGGGCTCCGCGAACGCGAGCGCGGCGCAGCCTCGTCACCAGGCTTGGTCAACGCCCTCGCCTGCTGGCCGGGATCAAACGAGCGTCAGATCCTCCGGGTATTGGCCGCCACGCTCAAGGAACCGCCACCAGGTCGCTCGCCCGCGTGCCGAGACCAGCAGCCGCTCGGGCCCGTCGTCCGCAAGCTCCAGAAGCCCGAGCCGCACTAGTGGCACGATGGTCCGTTCCCCGAGCGGCTTTTCCTCAAAGTTGCCGCCCGGCCAGATCAGCTGCCATCCGGCCGTGTCCCGCTCGGTGGTCGCAGGCACCAGATGCCCTGCCCCGTCCGTCCGCTCGCCCTTGCCGAGAATGAACAGGCAGATGGTCCAAAATGCGTTCCGCGGCCGCGGCGGGATCAAGGCCCAGTCGATCGTCTCCCCCGCCGCCACGTCGCTCGCCGCCGGCATGGCCGGTTCGCCTTGAGCATCCGCAAAACCCTCGCGATACGCCCGCTCCATCGCGCGCGCCACGGCCCCGGCGGTGTCCACCGGCAAGCCGTACTTCCTGTCGTGACGATCCTTGGCCACGATCGCGCGCGCCGACTCGCGGAAGCGCGCCTTGCGGATCGGGTCAGCGTCAGGCCTGCGAACGCCATTGCGCGACAAGGGTTTTCCCAACTGGGAGCGGAGCGGACGCACAATAAGCGAGTGCGCCCCTGCGAGGGCAAGCGGATCGAGGGAGTGGGCGTAGCAGATCGGGGGCATTTCGTGCGCGGTGAGACGTTTCCCGGCCTGGCTGCGCCGCGCCGCACCCGATGCAGTGCGTGGTCGCCGACGCGCCGGAACAACATCAAAGCCGCCTGCCCTGCCCGCAGAGCGAAACTCGATGGTCGGAGCAATTAGCTCCGCCGGATCCAGCTGCCTCCCGCCAGCCGGCGAAGTCCCCCCTTCCCGCCCGAGCCGCAACGTGCCGATAACCGGATCCGCGGCGCTGATCGTCCGGCTCGCGCTGTCGCTCCCAGGTTTGGAGGGCGCGCCATGGCGGCTGCAGCCCCTACTCCGCCGCCATGATGCTCGTCGCTCCGCTGCCGCGATCCGCTTCCTAATCCAATCAGCCCGCTTCCTTGTCCCCTCTGAGTTAGAGTGGCACGGGTTCTGTCTGGTGTTATGGCGCCATAACAGAACTGAGCCCACCTATTCCGCGCCGCTAAAATGCCATAGGGTTTTAGCGCCAAAAGTCTACCGTGTCCCAACGTGATAGTGCCGTGATGCTATGATGTTGTCGTGGTCTCGTGCTGAAACGCCAGATCGCCCTGACGCTGGCCGTTGATGCGTTGTGGTGTCAGAACTCCCAAATGTTGCAGCGTTGCGGTCGGAAAGCACTCTTGCGTAACCGGGACTCAACATTGCGACGCCACGGCATTTTGGTTATCGATTGACCCGCGGCGGCGGAATTCAACGTTGTAGGGTTGTGGCGCCATAACCTAACCGCGTTATTGCCCGAAAGCACCAACGCGTTGGGGCGCCCTTACGTTACAGCTGCCATATGCCATTATTCCGGAACCCAGTGGCGGGGAAGCGATTGGAGTTTTGACGCCAGAATGCCTCAGAACGAAGGCGCTTAAACGCAATGGCATTGTCGCGTTACACGATTCTAGTGTTACAGCACGTCTGTGCTTGCCGCATCGGAAGCGACGCCGCCTCAAACGCGATAACGTCATAGGGTTTTAGCGCCACAACTCCCTGGCGTGATCCTACCGCAACGCCGAGGCCCTACAACGCCAAGGCATTCTCACGTTACGGGGCCGCCGTGAACGGGACCGTCATCGCGCTCCAATGAACCGGCTCTCCAGACGACAGGGGGCGGGGGAGGGGAGGGCTGACCGGTTATGGCGCCAAAACACATTAGCCCCGAAGCGCAATCGCGTTACGCAACCGCATTCTCTTTGGGCTGCGGGTCGAGGCTGTAGAGACTAAGGCCCATTCGTTCGAGGACGCGAAGGGCTAATTGCTTGCAAGGTGGATTGATCTTCGCGACTGCACCCGTATCCCGCAGCAGCGAAACGTACCCGTTTATCTCAGGCACTGGCGACATCAACCGGTCCAAGTAGCCGCGGAGTTCCTCGGCCAACTCCCGATCGGCGACATCACGCGCCCATTTCTGAGTGGGCCACCGGTTCGGCAGACCAACCGCTTCGGGATGCCTGTCTAGATCAGCCTTCACGACCCGCAGGTCGGTCTGCGACTGCATGAAGGGAAGGATCGTTAGGTCAGCCACCTTCGACAGGACCGTGTCGACGTCCGGCCGTCCGCCACCGCCATCTATAAGTACGATCGCTCGATCCATTCCCTGAACACGATCAATCAAACTGCCGAGAGCTCTCGGATCGCGCCCGTCCAGAGTTGCATACCGACGATTCTCCGGCGGGAGGATCTCACGACGCGGGTCAGTCGATACGTGGAATGCATGAATGCCGTACATCGCCAGCCCGTGCGCAATCGCGTGGCTCGACGTCGTCTTGCCGGAGCCACCCTTGTCGCCGGCGAGCACGATGATTTTCGCCATCGTCAGTTGTCCTGCTGGCGGCAGAAACGCGTAGCCAATTCCGGTTCTTTGAGCGCCCCCCGAATTATCCCACGCACGACGTCCTGGACCGTGGGCATGGGTCTGCCTGGAACCATGAGTTTGCCAGCGAGTCTTGCCAGGGCAAGATGATCGGCCTGAGACAACCTCACGTTCACAGGCATGCCGTCAACGCCAGCCTTGGCGGGGCGCCCCCCGCGTGCTTTCGCGTAGCCCGCCGTTTTCCCTTTGGCGACCTGAGGCGGTCTCGTGTGCACCTCCGTGATCGCGAGCGACGCAGGGACCTCAGCAGGGGAGGGGGATTGGACCTCGACCTCCGGAACCTCAACCAGATCACCAGGCTCACCCTGCAACCCGGCGCCGGCGCTCGATGTCGCCAGCCCTGCGAGCTGCTTGGCCAGCTCGGCACCGCTCAGTTTGCGAGACGCCATATGAGCTCCTGCGCCTATAGCGCTGTTACACCCGCCTAATGCCATATTCCGACACCACCGCGCTAGAGTTTTTCGGGGTTATGGCGCCACAACCGCACAAAATTTCCGTATTGGGGCGCCCCGGGATTGTCGCGCTTAGGCGTTTTGGCTTAAGCGAGTCAATAGCGCGGAATCGAGGGAGGGGGACCTGTGCCGAGTCTTCACATCCGCCAAGCGGCAACGCCCTGGCTGCACCGGCCTGCAGAGCCTCCGGACCCGGATCTTCGCCACGCTCGAGACCAGACGACTGTAGGGCTCGGCGCCCGAGTCGCGATGGCGCCCAACGATCCATCTATCGTCCGCCGACCCTGGCAAGTGGTGAACTTTACCAGTAAGGCGGGGTGAACTTTGCCAGCCGAGAGAGTGAACTCTACCAGCGCCATGCAAGTATCTGTCTATATATTTTTCAACAGGTTACTTGAGTTATCCCGTGAACTCTGCACGCGCACCACTATTCCTAAAGTATTTAAAAACCTTACTATAGTTCTTCGCTGGCAGGGTTCACCACCTCCCGTCGGACCCTGCTCGCAAAGTTCACCATGACAACGAGCCATGAAGCCTGCCAGAAGGTCCAGGTATCGGACTAGGCCCCATGCACCCTGACCTGTTCACGGCGGACACGACCGTCCACGACCTGATCGAAGCCAAGGGCCGAAAAGGCGCAAAGGACCTTGTTGTCTTTGCAGCTCGGGAGCCAGGCCGAAACGCCCCGATCGACATCCTCGCCGGTAGACGCGGCCCCCGGATCATCGAGGCTGCCGCAACCCATATGAGCGACGAGACGTCGCCCGAAAAGGCAGTTCGCAGCCACGTCTACTCAGCTTGGTGCCATGCTGGCATGCCACACAAGAAGCCAAGGGAGGACACAGCAAATTGGCGCATTGAAACGGACTATGTGACCCTTCTGATTGAACCAGGGACACGGGTTGAAGCAGACGGCCAAGAAGCTCCTATCGGGCTACCGTTTGGGTCGTATGCGCGCCTGATTCTGATCGACTGGCAAACTGAGGCGCTGGAACGCGATTCGCGCGACGTGCTCATTGGTCCAAGTCTGAAAGCTAGCTTGAAACGCATGGGCTTGCCCCATGGCGGGAAGGTCATGGAGCTCGTCCGTGAGCAAGTTGAACGCCTAGCTGGGTGCCGCTTTACTTTCCATCTCAAAACGTCCGGCGGTCGCGGCGCAGTCGCCAACGTGAACATAGTGGACCACATCGAGTACTGCGAAGCCCGGGCCGGAGGCAGCACAAGGCGATATGTAGAGCGAGTGCGCCTATCGGAACTCTTTTACCAGCAGCTACGAGCCCACCCGGTCTCGGTGGATAGGGCATCTGTCATCGCCATTCGAAACTCCTCGATGGCGTTAGACCTATATATGTGGCTGGCCTACCGCCTTCGGTCCTTGGACGGCGAAAAGCACGTTAGCTGGACCGCCCTGAAGGGCCAATTCGGCGGTGGCGTGAGTGCTATGAGGAACTTCAAACCGCTGTTCAGCGAGAACCTACAGCTAGCTCTGGGCGTCTACCGGACGGCGAACGTTGTTCTCACCCCGACCGGCGTGCTCCTGCGCCCGTCGCCTCCTCCAGTGCCTCAGCGTACTCCTCTCCTAGCGACTGGTTAGACCCAAATACATTTATCACAATCTGTTAGCAGCGGTTCCTTATCTTCCAACAGAGCCACCGAAAGGCTGCTGGCAAAGTTCACCCCACGAATCATCGCCCTGCTTCCAGAGTTCACCTCTTGCTTCCCGTCGTGCTGGCAAAGTTCACCCCGGTTTCAAGCCCCCGATTCGGCCCATTGGACGCCATTGACCCTCATATGTGATGGCCTGCGGCCGACTCGACCGGCTCCCACCATCGTAGAGTATGGTTTCGGCAGAACGAGTCGCGCAACCGACGTGCGCTCCTCACTCGTGGGCGGCCTGGATGAGAAAAACCGGCGGTCAGAGTTCACCCATCCAATTGAGGGCTGCTGGCAGAGTTCACCCCGGACCGAAAACTGCTGGCAGAGTTCACCCCGCATGCGACGCACCTCTCGGCTCGCAGCGGACGCAAGTCCAGGGGCGGGAGTGCTCAATGAGATTGACCCGGACCCGCTCCCCTAGCCCCGTTCCTCATCATCGCATTCTTGGGCAAGTCGCTCGATCCTACCCAGGGCCTCCCTGACACGGCTCACCTCGTCGGCTATCGCTGCGGCAGAACCCCTAGAACGCGGCTTCAACGAAGCAGCTCGAGAACGAGGAAATAAGTCCGCGACTTCGACACCCAGCGCGCCTGCCAGAATGGACAAACTTCTGATCGTCGCATTTCGTCGCGCATTTTCGACTAGAAACACGGTTGCAGCGGCACAACCGGCCTTCTCAGCCAGTTGTTCTTGCGTGAGACCTAAGCGCTGTCTCGCGGCGAGAACCTGCTGACCAACATGGGCCAGAACAGGGTCGGCAATAGACTCCGAAGCGTTTCGCTCCGCAGTCTTGCGGCCGGGCCTTCGGGTGGTTCCCGGATCCGTCCCTTTGTCCGTCGTCTTAGCACGATCAGTACTTGCCACCCCTGATCCGTCCCGAGCCTTGAGAGCCAAGAACACCCCCGAAAAAGCCGCTTATCAAAGGGCACTGCATACGGCACCACCCGCCTGTCGGGCACGGCTTTAGCGCATTCTCTCGATTTCAGTGAACTACGGTGGGAACCCCACCCAGCGTGCTTCAGGACCGGCGTGCTCGACGCCACCTATCGGGAGCACCCGCGGTACTGTGGCTGCCGGTTCTGGCGCCTCCCTCCCTAGCTCCGGCGTTGATGACAGGCGGACAGCGAGGCCGAGTTGCGTGAGAAGAGGGAGAACCGAAGGTGACGCTTCCACTGCTTCATAGCTGACGCCGATCCTGCGCGTGGCGGTTCTGCGCCGGAGGAGCGCGCGCCGCACGAAGCGCGAGAGGCCGGCTTCATCCTCAAATGCATGCCGACGGGCTTGGCTGTGTCGCCCGATGCGACCGAAGGTCACAACGGCCTGCCACCGACCAAACAGATCCTGGTCCGCGGTCAGCGTCCAGGACCGAAGGCGGTTCAGCGCCGGCGCGTGCGCCTCCAAGGCAATCATCATCGACCTGGTCCCCATCCGAAGCGATCTCGCCGGCCCACTATATCGCCACGCTGCCAGGAGATCAAAACGCGAACATAGTACATGGTCTACGAACAGCAAAGCCGCAAATGGCGCGCGCCGTTCGCACGGAGTGTCGTGACGATGGCGGGGTGAAGAAGCCGAAGCAGGAGAGGGCGGTACCGCTTGCGCCGGCCGCAGCGCAAGGGTCGCGCGGCGTGGCGCGCGCCCGGCGATGCCGGCTCCGCCCTTGCGCCGCAGCCGCTTCGCGGTCGCCGGACGCCGAAGCTCAGAGGTGGGCGATGGCAGAGCGCGGGGCGCCACCAGCCCCCACAGGAGAAACAATCCATGCGAGCCGATGACTCCGAGCTCGAGCTGTTTCGCCGCGAGGTCAGCTGCGCCGCGCTGCTGGAGCGCTGGCCCAGCGGCTGGCGACTCGATCGCCGGGAGAGCACCCGCCGGGCGCTGAAATACCGCCGCGGCGAGGGCGAGATCCTGATCGTCAACCACGACGGACACGGCTGGTGGGACCCGCAGAGCTCAGCCAAGGGAGATGTGTTCGATCTGGTGCAGCA
>DATJNA010000238.1:0-48786 GCA_035508435.1 Acetobacteraceae bacterium
CGGCAAGCCGATCGAGAGCTGGTTTCAGGACGAAGCCCGGGTGGGTCAGCAGGGCAGCCTGGAGTATGTCTGGGCGCCGATCGGGTCGCGTCCGCCGATGGTGCGCGACAACCGCCATGACTCCGCTTACCTGTTCGGTGCGCCACTGCTTGGGCGCGGCGTGCTTCCTCGACGATCGGCCACGACACGCCCTCAGCGAGGGTCCAGAACTTGGTTCCCGGTGTGAACATGCTCGACGCCGCGTTGACGCTGTTTGCGACATTGGCGGTCAGTGTTTGTCACCCCGGCACGATCGGGCAGCTCTCGTCGCGTGCCCAGTCGGCGAAACTGAGATAATAGACACGCACGTCATCGAACCCCGCGCGCGCCGCCGCCGCGGCAGCCAGCGCCGCGCGCCCGCCGCCCTCGCAATGGGTCACGACATGATCACCCGGCCCGAAGCCAGCTTGTTCCATCATCCGAAGCAACTCCGGCGCCGAGTGGACCATGCCGTTCCGCATCAAATCGACATGCGAGAGATGCCGGGCGCCTGGCAGATGGCCGCCACGCGGACGGCCACGTGCGTCCTCGCCGGTGAACTCGGCACGGGTACGGCTGTCGAATACATGCGCCTGGCCGTCGAGCTGGCGCTTCAGCGTCTCCCGATCGACCACCCCCACGACGCCCTCTCCCGCCACCGCCTGGAACGGCACTGCGGCAGGCGGTGCGGCCGCAGGCAGGTCGCCCGCGGCGGCAAGCGCCGGCCAGCCGCCATTCAGGATCACGCACCTTGCGCCGAAATATTGCAGGATGAACCAAACCCGCGCGGCGTTGGTCATTGCGCCGGTGTCGTAAGCCACGCCAGTCACTCCGTCGCCAATGCCCAAAGCGCGGAATGCCTCTCCCCAATGAGCCGTGCTGGTAAAGCCTGTGGCGGGGGATTTTGCGGCGGCGTCCCAGGCCTCCATCGGCACTCGCGCCGCGCCGGGCGCGTGGTGCGCGTCGAATGCGGTCTGGTCACGCGCGTCGAGGTAGCGGACGGGACCGAGCGAGGACAGCGCGGCGGCATCAACGAAAGGATCCTGCGGCATGGCTGGCATTACCTCCCCAAACACTCTTGGTTTTCAGTACATCACCGCCCGCAGCGGCGCCGGCTTTGCCGCTGTCTGGCCTTGCGGAAAGGCGGAAATCTCCGGATCCGGCGTCGAGCCCCACATGCACACCGCATAACGCTCGAACGGGAACTGCCGCGGCCGATAGCTCGCCTCTTGCTCTGGCATGATGTGCTTCACGCCGCAGGAATATTCGAAAATCATGCCGTCCGGCCCACGGAAATACAGCATAACCGCGGTGGACAGCGGATGCCGCCCGGGGCCGAGCAAGATCTTCACACCTTTCTCGCGCAGGAAGTACCAGGACTTCATGACATCATCGACGTCCTCGACCTGGTGGTTGATGTGCTGGATGCCGGGGCGCGGCGCCGGGAACAGCGCCAGGGAGTGATGCGCGGTGGCGATGCGCAGCAGCGCGGCATCGCCGATCCAGTCGGAGACGCGGGCATTGCACAGCCGAGTCCAGAACCTTTCGTCGCGCGGCGCGTCGGTGGTGTAGAGGCCGATATGGCTGAAATGCGTCACGCCGGCATCCCGGCCGGGAAAGTACCGCGTGCCGCTGTGATACGGACGCGTGACGAACTCGATGCGGTTGCCAGACGGATCGCGTGAGGCGATGAACGACCTCACCCGGCGTTGCTCACATTCCTCGCGCGTACCGAAATGCACGGGGTGGCCGGCGCTTTCCAGCTCGGCACCGACAGCGTCCAGGTCGTCCGGGTTGCGCAGGTCGAAGCCGATGGCCTGGTCGGCGGGATCGCCCTCGATATAAACCATCGTGTGGTCGCGCGTGTCACCGCGCACCGCCACCTTGTCGCTGCGGAAATACGCGGCCTTGCCTTCGCGTGCGACAAGCTGCAGGCCGAGGATGTCGGTGGCGAAGCGGACGGCGCTGTCGAGATCGGTGGTGCCGACGCGCACGTAGCGGATGTCCTGCAAATTCACCATGATCGCTGCCCTCCGGCGGGGATTACCGAAGCGTGCGGGAGGTCGGGAGCGAATGCAAGTATCGTGAGGGGTCCAGCTATAACGTGAGTGCGGACCATAACGGATCAGCGACAGCGGGAATGCCGGTCATAACGGCACCGCGGGCCATGACGCGAATGCGGGCCATGACGGGCCAGCCATGGCGGGAATGCCGGCCATAACGGCACTGCAGGCTATAGCGGCGATGCGGGCCATAACGGCGATGCCGGCCATAACGGCATGTGGTTGACGGCATTGGGGCGACAGGTCAGCGGGACCTGCAGCGTCGCGGCCTTTGACCGTGTACCGCCTCTGCCTTTGGCCGCGTACCGCCTCAATCTTTGGCCGCATTGCGGCCTCTCAGCTTCGCCGCCGGGGCGTTGCTCCTGTCGCCCTGCGGCTCGCGACCTTGCGCTTTGCCGAATCAACTCGCTCCGCGTCGCCGCGAATCTCGCCCGGCCGGTCGGCTGCGCTCCGCAGCTTCGCAGTCTCTGCCACCATTACCATGCTCGCCCGGCGGTAGAATTCCAGCAGCGACTCCAGAAACGCAACGTCATAGTCACGCAGCATCGTGTCGACCGCCGTAGCGAGTGAGGCGAACCATGGGCCCAACTGCCGCTCGGCGCGCGGCAGCACTTGCAGCCATACTTTGCGGCGGTCGTCGCTGTCCCGCACCCGTCGGACCAGCCCGGACCGTTCCAGCCGGTCCGCCACACCGGTGATGGCGCCTGTGGTGAGACCGGTCGCCCTGGCGAGTTCGCCCGCTGTGACGCGTCCCGCCAGCAGAATGATGTCGAGGCATTCCAGATCGCTGCTGGCGATGCCGGCACGGGTCGCAACGGCCTGGCTGAACAGTACGCCTTGCGCGCTGACGCGGCGCATGGCGCGCATCAGGTCGGCAATCAACTCCTGCCTGCCCCGGCTTGACAAGGTCCACCACCTATCTCATATGGTTGATATCTTAGTAAATGAGAGATATGGCCCATGACGCTCTTCGCTAACCCCAGCAGAGCCACCCGCGGCCGGTCAATGGAAGGCCTCACCGCAGCCTGGTACGCACATCTGACACAGCATGACATGCCGGCCTTTGCGGCGGAGGCCGAGATGATCGCCGCGCGCCTCGCGCCCGGCGCGCGCGTGCTGGAGATTGCGCCGGGCCCCGGCTATCTCGCGATCGCGCTGGCCGGCCATCCCGATGTCACGGTCGAGGCGGTCGATATCAGCCGCAGCTTCGTGCAGATCGCACAGCGAAATGCCGCGCGTGCCGGCGTTACGGTCGCCGTCCGCCAGGGCGACGTGCATGCCCTGCCGTACGGCGATGCAAGGTTCGATTTCGTCGTCTGCCGCGCCGCCTTCAAGAATTTCGTCCGTCCCGCCGACGCGCTGCGCGAAATGCGGCGGGTGCTGGCAGCCGACGGCGAAGCGTTGATCGTTGATCTCCGCCGTGACGTCAGCGATGCGGAAATCGATCGATTTGTTGACGACTATACGCCGTCGGTGATCAATCGTTTGATCATGCGCCGTACCTTCAAGGGAATGCTGCGGCCGCGGGCGTATGACGCAGTACAATTCCGGCAGATGGCGACAGAGGCAGGATTCTCCCGCTGCCATGTCATGCAGGAGGCTATCAGCCTGCAGGTCTGGCTCGGCCGCTGATCGCACCGGGCAACGCGACTACCGGCGGGACGTGGTGGCAACGCGCCGCGGTGCGCACTCCTACGTCGCTGACGACTCCGCCTGATGCGCTGCCGCCATCTCTGCCATGCTGTGGAACCGAAAATCGTAGCGCACGTCAGTGGGCGGCGGCGAGGTGGCGCCCCAGCCAGCCGCGCCGCCGCGCCGATCGATCCAGGCCGACGCCAGTCCGACCAGGTTCGCCGGCGCATGGTCATGGAACAGACTTTGGGCGGTGTGCAGGATGTCGGAGCGCGCGATGCCCATCGTGGCGAGCCTCTCCAGCATGTAGGCGAAGTTACGCCGATCCGGCTTGTAGAAGCCGACGTCCTGCGCGGTGAAGACCGCGTCGAACGCCACACCCAGGCGCGGCGATGTGGCGGCAAAGCTGGTGCGATCGACATTCGACAGGATCACCAGCTTGTAGTGTCGCTGCAAATATTGCAGCGCCACCGCGGTATCGTCGAACGCCGGCCACGAGCCAACCGAGGCGCCAAACGCGGCGCTTTCAGCAGCGTCCGGCGCAACGCCCCAGGTGCGCGCAAGCTGCGCCTGCACCTCGGCCAGCAACGCGGAATAGGGCAGGGCGGGGGTCGCGGCTTCTTGCCGCGATTCGTGGGCCGCGAACGTCGCCAGCACCTCGTCGCGCGGCTGCGTGATGCGGGCGCGGACCAGCAGCGGCTGGAGGGCGGCGAACAAACCGCTCTCCCAGTCGATCAGCGTGCCGTAGCAGTCGAAGCTGAGGACGCGGAAATCGTGCAAGCGCATGGCAGTGCCGGGCCTTGGTTCGAAGCGTAGGATACTTGGTTCGGTGCGAATATTACGGGAGGCGGCGTGCCTGGCGCTACGGCGCCCGCCCGTAAACGTCCTCCAGCCGCTCGATGTCGTCCTCCGACAACACCGCGCCAAGCTGCACTTCGATGAACACCAGGTCCAATATCCCGGGATTGGCGATGCGATGCGTCTCGCCGAGCGGCACGTGCACCCTGCCGCCGGGCTCCAGCCGCAAGGTTTCGCTCCCCAGCACGACCTCCGCGGTGCCAACCACCACCAGCCAATGCTCCGCGCGATGCTTGTGGCGCTGCAAGGACAGGCGCTGGCCTGGGCGCACCGTGATGCGCTTCACCACGTAGCCCGGGCCGACATCGATCACCTGCCAATCCCCCCAGGGGCGGGCATCGCTCTGGCCGGGCGCGTAGCCCGGCGCGGCTTGCTGCTGCATGGATCGCCTCTTCCGCCGATTGACGGCCAAATCGTTTTGGCATACCGCTTCGGGCAATTCAAAACGATTTGGAACGTCCCGTCCAGTGTCTCTGCGGTCAATCGCCCGCCAGCTTGGCCTGTCGGTCACCACCGTGTCGCGCGCGCTCGGCGGCTTTCCCGAGGTCGCGGCGGAGACGCGGGCACGCGTGCTGGAGGAGGCGCGGCGGATCGACTACCGCCCCAACCAACTCGCGCGCCGCCTGCGCCACGGCCGCAGCGAGGCGGTGGGGATGGTGCTGCCGGCCGATCCCGGCCAGTTCGGCGACCCGTTCTTTCTTCAGCTTCTCGCCGCCGTAGGGCCGCCTTTGCACCGCGCCGGCCTCGACCTGCTGGTGATGAGCGCCCGCCCCGGCGCCGAGGAAATGCGCGCCTATCGCCACCTCATCGAGGGCCGCCGCGTGGACGGCGTCTTGCTCGCCCGCACCAGGCGGGACGATCCGCGCATCCAGTATTTGCTCGGCCTTGGCGTGCCGTTCGTCGCCCATGGCCGCTGCGACGAACAACGGCCGTACGCCTTCGTCGATATCGACGGCGCGGCGGCCTGCCATGCGGCGACGCAGCGGCTGATCGGCTTCGGCCATCGCCACATCGCCATGATCAACGCGGCGCCGCACTACACCTTTGCCCGCTATCGCGAGCAAGGCTGGCGTGCGGCGCTGGCCGATGCCGGGCAATCGCCCGGACCGATGCGCTACGCCGAGCCGTCGGAGGAGGCGGGCTTCACCCTGATGCGGTCGTTGCTGGGGGAGCAAACACCGCCGACCGCGGTAATGTGCGCCACCGACCGGCTGGCGATCGGCGCGCTGCACGCGGTGTCACAGGCAGGGCTGCGCGCCGGACGGGACATCTCGCTGATCGGCTACGACGACCTGCCGATGGCGAGCTGCACCGACCCGCCGCTGACCACGATCGCACAGCCAACCCATCGCGCCGGCCCGCGCATGGTGGAGATGCTGAAGGCGCTGCTGGATGGCGCCGATCCCGCCGGCCTGACCGACATTCTGCCGGCACGGCTGGTTCCCCGCGCGTCGGATGGGCCGGCATCGCAACACACCAACGCAGATGGGCCGCCATCGCGCGACGCCAAAGCAATAAGGGCACCGCGCGACACCAGGGAAATACGAAAGCCAACAGGACACGTCCACGGGATAAGCCATGAAATCGACCATCATCGCCACTCTTAGCGCCCTCGTACTGCTGCTTGGGTCGCGCCTCCCTGCGGCCCAGGCCGACACCGTGTTCCTCTCAACGCAACTGCGCCCCATCGAGGAAGCGCAGAAAATGCGCGACGTCATCCTGAAGGACTACCAGGGCAAGGTCACCTACGTTCCGGAGCAACCGGCGCAACTGCCGATCCGCTTGCAGGCCGAGATGCAGGGCGGTACGCACACCATCAGCCTGATCGGCGCGCTGCACGGCGAGCTGGAGCCGCTGGTGACGGCGCAGGCCCTGGTTCCCCTCGATGCGCTGGCACAGAAGCTCGCCGACCGCGGCTTCCCGCCATCATTGATGGCGCTTGGCAAGCTCGGCACCAAACAGCAGATGTATATTCCCTGGATGCAGGCCACCTACTTCATGGTGGCGAACAAGCAGGCGCTGCCGTACTTGCCCAAGGGCGCCGACCTCAACGCGCTGACCTATGCGCAGCTCGCGGAATGGGCCGCCGCGATCCATGCCACGACCGGCAAGCGCATGCTGGGCTTCCCCGCCGGGCCGCAAGGCCTGATGCACCGCTTCGTCGAGGGCTTTCTGTATCCGTCCTTTACCGGCGGGCTGGTCACCACCTTCCGCACGCCTGACGCCGAGGCGATGTGGACGAAATTCGCCGCGCTGTGGCAGGACGTGAACCCCGACTCTACCCGCTATGGCTTCATGCAGGAGCCGTTGCTGTCGGGCGATGTCTGGATCGCCTTTGACCACGTCGCGCGCTTGCTCGATGCGTTGCGCCAGAAGCCCGACGAGTTCGTCACCTTTCCCGCGCCCGCCGGTCCGAAGGGGCGCGGCTATATGCCGGTGGTCGCCGGACTCGCCGTCGCCAAGGACGCGCCCGACGCCAATGGCGCGACGGCGCTGATCGACTACCTGACGTCGCCGGCGACGCAACTCGCCACCGAGAAGGCGGTGGGGTTCTTCCCGGTGGTGAAGGTCACGCCGCCGGCCGATCTCGATCCGGGCGTGAAGGCCGCCGCTACTGCGATCGCGGCGACCGAGGACGCCAAGGACGCGCTGCCGGCGCTGCTCCCGGTCGGGCTCGGCACGCATGGCGGTGAGTTCGACAAGGTGATGATCGACACGTTCCAACTCATCGTGCTGCGCCACGAGAAGCCGCAGGCCGCGTTGGCGCGGGAGGCGCCGATTCTGCAAAAGGTCCTGACCGAGGCCAACGCGCCGTGCTGGGCGCCGGACCCGGCGTCCACCGGCGCCTGCCAGGTGAAGTGAAGTGATGAGCGAGCGCGTGGGCAAGAATGCTCCCCCTCCCCTGGCGGGAGGGGGATGGGGGGAGGCGGCCGTGCGAGCCTTGCACACCGACCCCCTCCCCCCATCCCCCTCCCGCAAGGGGAGGGCGAGTTACCGGGGCTTAACCCCCTACCTCCTCATTGCACCCGCCACCGCCTTGCTCGGCGTGTTGTTCCTCATCCCCCTGCTACAGACCATCGCCTTGGCGTTCCGTGCCAACGGCAACTTCTCGTTCGATAATTTCGCCACCATGGCAGGCGACATCAACTTCAACGACGCCTTGATCAACACGTTCGAGGTCGTGCTCCTGACCGTGCCGTTGCAGATTGCGCTGGCACTCGGCATGGCAATGATGCTGCGCCATCTCAAACACGGCCGCGACATCGTCATCTGGATCTGGTCGATCCCGCTCGGCATCTCCGATCTCGCCGCGGGCCTGGTCTGGCTCGCGATCCTCACCGACCACGGCTACCTCAACACCATCCTGTTTCACGTCGGCATTATCAACGGGCCGAGAAGCTGGCTCACCTACGAAACTCCGACCTCCCTGTTCATCGCCATCGTGGTCGAGGAGGTCTGGCGCGCCACCGCGATCGTGCTGGTGATCCTCGCCGCGGGCGTGCAGCTTGTCCCGAAGGAATACGGTGAGGCGGCCGACGTGTTTGGCGCATCTCCGTGGCAGCGCTTCACCCGTGTCATGCTGCCACTGCTGCGGCCCTCGATCCAGACCGCGCTGATCCTCCGCACCGTCCTTGCCTTCGAGATGTTCGCGACCGTCATGGCGCTCGGCGGACAGAATTTCCCGGTGCTGATGAGCCAGACATTCAACGCGCAATATGCCCAGCAGGACTACGGCACCGCCGCTGCCTATGCGGTCCTGATCATGGTCCTGTCGATCGGCGCCACGCTGGTCTATCTGCGCCTGTTGCGCACTCCGGCGGAGCAATTGCCGTGATTGATTGGTGCGCGCGCATCGCACCGGCCGATGACGGGACCCTCTGTCATTGCGAGACGGACCCCTGTCATTGCGAGGTCCCGAAGGGGCCGAGGCAATCCCGGTCGACTTGGCGGGCGGACAACCGAGCGTCTGATCGAACGAGGTTGCTTCGTCGCTACGCTCCTCGCAATGACATGGTGCGCACATGACTCTTCGGCGCGCCGTGTTCCTCGCCGGTGTAGCGACGCTGTGCGCCTGGGTGCTGGTGCCGATCTACCTGATCGCGCTCGGTGCCATCGGCGGCACGGAAACCGTCAACGCCTGGCCCAAGCCGTTCCTGCCGGTGACATGGACGCTCGCGGCGCTGCGCCAGTTCATGAACATCGCCGGCGTCTGGATGAGCGTGCTGTACAGCGTCGAAGCCGCCGGCCTGTGCATGCTGATCGCGATCGCCCTCGGCGCCCCCGCCGGCTACGCGCTCGCCCGCTACCGCTTCCGCGGCGCCACTGGCTTTCGATTGTTCGTCTTGCTGACGCGCGCCTTTCCGGTCGCGATCCTCGCGCTACCGCTCGCGGTCAGCTTCATCCGCCTCGGCCTGTATGATTCCCCCATCGGTGTCGGACTCATGCACAGCGTCCTCGCCATGCCCTTCGCCGTCCTGATCTCCGCCAGTTTGTTCCAGGCGATCCCGCGGGAACTTGAAGAAGCCGCCTGGATCTTCGGATGCTCCGGCCCTTCGGCCTTCTTCCGCGTCGTGCTGCCGATCGCGCTCCCTGGCATCACCGCGACCGCAATCTTCGCCTTCGTCATTTCCTGGAACGAAGTGTTCGCCGCATCGGTGCTGACCGTGCGCCATAAGACGCTGACCGCCTACCTGCTGACGGTGCTGTCGGAAAGCCCGCTGCACACCCAATTCGCCGGCGGCTTCATCCTGATCGTTCCCTCCGTGCTGTTCATCCTGCTGGTGCGCCGGCAGTTGTTCAGCATGTGGGGCATCGCGAGCCGCTGATGGCCGCGATCGTCATCGACCAGGTCGGCATGCGCTTCGGCGGCACCGTTGCGCTGGCCGACGTCTCGCTCACCGTTGGCGATGGCGAGCTGGTCGCATTGCTCGGCCCATCCGGCTGCGGCAAGACCACGTTGCTGCGCATCATTGCCGGGTTGCAGATCGAAACGTCCGGCCGCGTGCTGATCGGCGACCGCGACATGAGCGGGGTGCCGCCGCGCCGGCGCGGCCTGGCCATGGTGTTCCAGAACTACGCCGTGTTCCCGCACATGAAGGTGCGCGACAACGTCGCCTTCGGCCTGCGCATGACCGGTGCCGATGCCGCGCGCATCGACCGCCAGGTCGCGCGTGCCGCGGGCCTGCTGCATATCGAACCCTTGCTCGACCGCTATCCGGCGCAGCTTTCCGGCGGCCAGCGCCAGCGCGTCGCGGTGGCACGCGCGCTGGCGGTGGAACCCGCGGTCATGCTGATGGACGAGCCGCTGTCCAATCTCGACGCGCTGCTGCGGCTGGAGATGCGTGCCGATCTGAAGACCGTGTTGCGCGAGGCCGGCACCACCACGCTCTATGTCACGCATGACCAGACCGAGGCGATGGGACTGGCCGACCGCATCGCCGTGATGGCGCAGGGGCAGATCGAGCAAGTTGCGTCGCCGAGCGACATTTACCGCTATCCGGCCACGCGCTTCGTCGCTGGCTTCCTCGGCTCCCCGCCGATGAATTTTCTCGAGCTGCCGGTGACTGAGGGCGCGGTCGTGCTGGGCAACCTGCACCTGCCAGCGCCGCCGAGCGCGACGCGCGTGGTGCTGGGCATGCGGCCGGAGGATCTGCTGCTGGCAGAACAACAGAACGGGTTTGCTTTCACGGTGCAGGTAACGGAGCCGCTTGGGTCGCACACATTGCTCACCGGGCAAGCGGAAGGCGTGCCGCTGCGCGTGATCGTGCCGCCGGACCTGCGGCCAGCATCCGGGGCAGTGCTGCATCTGCGACCGCAGCTCGACCGTGTCTGCTGGTTCGACGCGGCGAGCGGCGCCGCACTGGAGCATTCGGCATGACCATGGCGGAGCCAGCGCGCGCCACCCTGCGTGCCAACGATCGCGGCGGCTATTCGGTGCCGACGGCGCGGCTCTATCCGTTCCAGTGGAACTGGGATTCGGCGTTCGTCGCCATGGGCTGGGCGACGTTCGATGAGATTCGGGCGTGGCAGGAAGTCGTCTGGCTGCTGAAGGGCCAATGGGACGACGGAATGATTCCGCACATCGTGTTCCACGCGCCGTCGGACGACTATTTTCCCGGGTCCACGGTGTGGGGCGTCAGCCACACGCCGCCCACCTCCGGCATTGCCCAGCCGCCGGTGCTGGCGACCGCGGTGCGGTTCCTGTGGGACCAGGGCCGCGACCGCGCCCTGGCGGACGCGCAGGCCGCCGCGATCTATCAGGCGCTGTTGCGCAATCACCGCTGGTGGCAGGCCGCACGCGACCCGGAGCGCCGCGGCCTGGTGGCGACGCTGCATCCCTGGGAGACCGGGATGGACAACTCCCCCGCCTGGGATGCGCCGCTGGCACGCGTGCCGACCGACACCGAGACACCGGTCCGCCGCCGCGACACCGCGCTGGTGGACCCCGCGATGCGTCCGCGCGCCGAGGAGTACCAGCGCTTCATCCACCTGGTGGATTTGTTCCGCGACGCGAACTGGGAGCCGGCGCGCATGTTGAAGGCCTCGCCATTCCGCGTCGCCGATGTCGGCACCAACGCGATCCTGCTACGGGCGGAGAAGGACCTGCTGGCGCTGGCAGCGCGGTTTGGCTCCGCCCCCGAGCAGGTGGAGATCGAGGCGCGCATCGCGCGGCTGTCGAACGCGCTGGATCGGCTGTGGCGCGACGATATCGGTCTTTACACCAGTATGGACCTGATGACGCACGAACTGTGCCCGATCGGAACGTCCGCCGGATTCCTGCCACTTTACGCCGGTCACGTCGTGGCGCGCGGGAAAACGCTGGGTGCGACGCTGTCGCGCTGGGCGGCGCGCGTGACGCGGCTGGTGCCGTCAACCGATCCGGCGTTCGCCGGTTTCGAGCCCAGGCGATACTGGCGCGGGCCGGTCTGGGCGGTGGTGAACTGGATGATCGCTGACGGCTTTGGCCAGGCGGGAGAGGCGGACCTCGCCGCGCGCGTCCGTTCGGACACGGTGGCGCTGATCGAGGCATCCGGATTGAGCGAGTATTTCGAACCCGTCACCGGCGCTGGCATCGGCGGCGCCGACTTTTCCTGGACCGCGGCGATCTACCTGCTGTGGAACATGGGCGACCCGATGTCATTGCGAGGACCGCAAGCGTAGCGTGGCGGGACGAAGCAACCTCGTTCGAGCGAGCGCACCGACGATGGTGCGCGAATCCGACCGAGATTGCTTCGGCCCCGGCGCGCCTCGCAATGACCCAAGATCACGTCGCCTCCGCGATGCCGCGCAATTGCTCGAAGCTGCCTCGGCCCCTGGGGGCGCAATGACGAGGCGGTGGCGCGTGTCGCGCACCGGAGCGAATCAGGCGGCCGCGTTACCTACTGTCGTCACGCTTGACGCTTCCAACGCGAATGCCGCGCGCATCAACGCCTTGGTATACTCTTCCCGCGGACGTGCGAACACTGCTTCCGCGTCGCCTTGCTCTACCACGCGCCCGGCGCGCAGCACTACGATGCGATGCGCCAACGCCCGCACCACTTTCAAATCGTGGCTGATGAACAGATAGGCGATGTCATGCACTTGCTGCAATCGGCGCAGCAATTCGACGATCTGCGCCTGCACCGACATGTCGAGCGCGCTGGTCGGTTCGTCCAGCACGACGAAGCGCGGCTTCAGCACCATGGCGCGTGCGATGGCGATGCGCTGGCGCTGGCCGCCGCTGAATTCGTGTGGATAGCGATCGGCGGCGTCGGCTTGCAGGCCGACCTCTTCCAGTTCGGCCGCGACGCGCGCGGCTTGCTCGGCGCGCGACAGGTGGGGCTCGTGCACGCGCAAGCCCTCGGCAACAATGTCGCCGACCGAGAGTCGCGGCGACAGGCTGCCGAACGGGTCCTGGAACACAATCTGCGCCCGCGCGCGAAGGCGACGCAACGCCCTGCGGTCGAGCGAGGCGATGTCGGTGCCTTCGAATTCGACATGCCCGTTTGCTTGCTCGAGCCGCAGCGCGGCGAGACCCATGGTGGTTTTGCCGGAACCGGATTCGCCGACCAGCCCGACCGTTTCGCCGGCGTGGACCGTGATGGAAACCCCGTCGCAGGCACGTACCGCGCCGACAGCACGGCGCAACACACCGCGGCGGATCGGGAAATGCACGCGCACATCGTCGGCCTGCAATTCGGTCGGCGCATCGTTGGGCAAAGGCGACGGCTCGCCTTTCGGGACGGCGGCGAGCAACATGCAGGTATAGGGGTGGGCCGGTGCGGCGAAGACGTCGGCGACACGGCCGGATTCGACGATGCGGCCGCCTTGCATGACGCACACCCGGTCGGCATAGCGGCGCACGATCTGCAAATCATGCGTGATCAGCAGCAGCGCGAGACTGCGTTCGGCCTTCAGTTGCGTGAGAAGCTGGAGGATCTGCGCCTGGATCGTGACATCGAGCGCAGTGGTGGGTTCGTCGGCGATCAGCAGCGCTGGATCGTTGGCAAGCGCCATGGCGATCATGGCACGCTGGCGCTGCCCGCCTGAGAGCTGGTGGGGGAAGGCGTCGAGACGTTGCTCTGCATCGGGGAAACCGGCCTGGGTAAGCACCTCGATGACGCGGTCACGCAAGGCGGCGCGGGAGAGGCGGCGATGGAGTGTGACCGCCTCCGCCACTTGCCGCCCGATCCGATGCAGCGGATTCAAACTGCTCATCGGTTCCTGGAATACGATGCTGGCAATCTCGCCGCGTGCGCGATGCAGCGTGGCCGGTGATGCGCCGATCATCTGCTGGCCGTCGAGTTCGATGCCGCCGGTTGGGTTCGTGCCGCCGTGGGGCAGAAGTTGCAGCAGCGACAGCGCGGTGAGCGACTTGCCGGAACCGGATTCGCCCACCAGCGCCAGGGTTTCACCGCGGTCAAGCGCGAAGGAAACCTCGTCCACCACGCGCTTGCTGCCGAACGCGACGGAGAGGTTGGATACGGCGAGAAGGGGAGCGTGGGTCATCGGCAAATCATGTCATTGCGAGGACCGCGAGCGAAGCGTGGCGGGACGAAGCAATCCCGGTCACAGCAGGTCCTCGTACAAATCCCACCAGTCGGGATTCATCGCATCGATCAGTGCGACCTTCTTGCGGCGCGATCCCCCTTTGATCTGCTTCTCCCGAGCAATCGCAGAAGCTGCGTCGGGGTGTTGTTCGTAGAACACCAGATTGTCGACGTTGTACCTGCTGGTGAAGCCAGGTAGCGCATGGGTACGATGCTGAAACACGCGTTGCACCAGATTGCCGGTGATGCCGGTGTACAGCACGGTCTGGCGATCGTTCGTCATGATGCAAACGAAATAGCGTGGGTTTATTTGACCGAGGTTGCTTCGTCGCTTCGCTCCTCGCAATGACATATGTCATCTGGGCAGGCGCCTTGGGTCGAACGCATCGCGAACCGCCTCGCCGATGAAAATCAACAGTGTCAGCAACCCTCCGAGCACGAAGAACGCGGTGAAGCCGAGCCATGGTGCCTGGAGGTTGTTCTTGCCTTGCGCCACCAGTTCGCCCAGGGACGGCGAGCCAGGCGGCAGGCCGAAGCCCAGGAAGTCCAGGCTTGCGAGGATGGTCACCGAGCCGGACAGGATGAACGGCACGAAGGTCAGTGTCGCGACCATGGCGTTGGGCAGGATGTGGCGCCACATGATCGCGCCGTTCGATACGCCCAGCGCACGCGAGGCACGTACGTAATCCAGATTGCGGCCGCGCAGGAATTCGGCGCGCACCACCCCGGTGAGGTTCATCCACGAGAACAGCAGCAGGAAGGCAAGCAGGACCCAGAAGCCAGGGGTGATGATGCTGCCGAGGATGATCAGCAGATAGAGTTGCGGCATGCCGTTCCAGATTTCGATAAAGCGCTGAAACAGCAAGTCGGTCAGGCCGCCGTAGAAACCCTGCACCGCACCGGCGGCGATGCCGACCACGGACGATACGGCGGTGAGGGCGAAGCCGAATAGTACGGACAATCTGAAACCATAGACCACACGGGCGAGCACGTCGCGCGCCTGATCGTCGGTGCCGAGCAGGTTCTGCCAGGTGGGTGGTGATGGCGGCGGGGTGGGCAGGCTCTTGACGATGGTGTCGTAGCTATAGGGGATTGCGGGCCAGATCATCCAGCCGTGCTGACGAATGGCCTGTTGGACGTCGGGATCGGTGTAGTCGGCCTCGGTGGGGAGGAAGTCGCCGCCGAACCGGTCCTCACTGTAGTCGAGCAGGACAGGAACATACCAGTGATTGTCAAAGCGGATCAGCAGCGGGCGGTCGTTGGCGATGAATTCCGCGAACAGGCTGAGCAAGAAGAGAATCGAGAAGAGGCAGAAGGAGATGTAGCCTCGACGGTTCTGCCGGAAGATGGTGAGGCGGCGGCGGGTGACGGGGGAGAGGGTCACTCGCGCGCCTCGAAATCGATCCGCGGGTCCACCACGGTGTACAGGGTGTCCCCGACGATCTGCATCAGCAGCCCGAGCAATGTGAAGATGTACAACGTGCCGAACATCACCGGGTAGTCGCGCTGGATCGCCGCCTGGAAGCCGAGCAAACCCAGTCCGTCCAGCGAGAACACGATCTCCACCAGCAACTGGCTGGTGAAGAGGATGCTGATGAAAGCCTGAGGGAAGCCGGCGACGATCAGCAGCATCGCGTTGCGGAACACGTGGCCATAGAGAACGCGATGCTCGCTGGCGCCTTTGGCGCGGGCAGTGACAGTGTATTGTTTGCGGATCTCCTCGAGGAAGCAGTTCTTGGTCAGCATCGTCAGACTGGCGAAGCCGCCGGCGACGATGGCAATGGTGGGCAGCACGAGGTGCCAGAAATAATCGGCGATGCGGGCGGGGAAGCTCCAGTTCGACGAACCATCGCTGGTGAGGCCGCGCAGCGGGAACCAGTGGAAATAGCTGCCGCCGGCGAACACCACCACCAGCAGGATGGCGAACAGGAAGCTGGGAATGGCGTAGCCGATCAGTACGGCGGCACTGGTCGCCAGGTCGAAGCGGGAGCCGTCGCGCACCGCCTTGGCGATGCCGAGGGGGATCGAGATCGTGTAGACCAGCAGCGTGGACCAAAGACCCAGCGAGATCGACACCGGCATCTTCTGTGCGATCAGGTGCAGCACGGACTCGCCGCGGAAGTAGCTGCGGCCGAAATCGAAGCGCAGGTAGCCGCTGACCATGTCGAGGAAGCGTGTCAGCGGCGGCTTGTCGAAGCCGAACATCTTCTTGATGTCGGCAACCACATGCGGGTCGAGGCCGCTGGCGCCGCGGTAGCTGCCTGGCGAGGCGAGGTCGGAGCCCGCCCCGCCGAGGCGCGTGGACAGGCCGCCATGGCCGCGCAACTCCGCCAGCATCTGGTCGACGGGACCGCCGGGCGCGAACTGGATGACGGCGAAATTGATCGCGATGATGCCGAACAGGGTCGGGATCACCAGCAGCAGGCGGCGGATGAGGTACGCGGTCATAATACCGGTGTCATTGCCAGGAGCGCAGCGAAGCGTGGCGGGACGAAGCAACCTCGGTCAAGGTGCACTCGGTCGGACGTTCGCGCTCGAACGAGGTTGCTTCGGCCCTTCCAGGGCCTCGCAATGTTTCATGCCCTGCGTGCGGCGTCGGTTGCGGTAGCCTTCTTCTCGTCCACCCACCAGATGTCGAAATTGAATCCTTCACGGAGCGGCTTGGCCGGGTAGCCGAAGCGGTCCCAGTACGCGACATGGAACACCAGGTTCTGCCAGTTCGGCACCATGTACCAACGCCACAGCAGGATCCGGTCCAGCGCGCGCGCCGCGGCCACCAGACTGGGGCGGTCGGGCGCCGCGATCACCTTCTCGATCAGCGCGTCCACTGCCGGATCGCTGACGCCGGGCGTGTTCAGGCTGCCTTGCGCCTTTGCCGCGGCGGACGACCAGTAGTCGCGCAGCTCCTGTCCCGGCACATCGCCTTCCGGATAAATCTGGAAGATCATGTCGAAGTTGAAGTCGTCTGTCAGGTGCTGGAACTGTGCCGGATCCACCGTTCGCACCTGCGCATCGATGCCAAGCTTGATCAGGTTCTGCGTGTAGGGCAGCGCAATTCGTTCCAGCGAGGGATCCTCCACCAAAATGGCGAACCGCATTTGCTCTCCTGCCGGGTTCACCAGCTTCCGTTCCTTCACGGTCCACCCCGCTTGCTCCATCAGCTTCAAGGCAAAGATCAGCTCCTTGCGGTTGTTGCCCGAGCCATCCGTTACCGGCAGCGTGAAAGGCTCGGTGAACAATGCCGGCGGCAGCTCGCTGCGCCAGGCTTCGAGCAATTTCAGCTCGTCGCCTTGCGGGATGCCGGATGATGCCAGGTCGCTGTCCGCGAAATAGCTGGTGGTGCGCGTATAGGCGCCATAGAACAGGTTCTTGTTGGTCCATTCGAAATCGAACGCCCAGCCGACTGCCTGGCGCACCAACGGACTGGAGAACACCGGGCGGCGCGTGTTCATCGCGAAGCCCTGGATGCCGGTGGGCAAATGGTGGTGGAAGTCGCCCTTGATCACCAGGCGATTCTTGACGGCGGGAAAATCGTACGCAGTGGCCCAGTTCTTGGAGATGTTCTCCGATCGGACGTCGATTGCGCCGGCCTTGAACGCCTCCATTGCCACGGTGGAGTCGCGGTAGTACTCCACCCGCACGCGGTCGAAATTGTTGGTACCGATGCCGGTGGGCAACTTCGCGGCCCACCAGTTGGGGTCGCGCTCGAAGGTGATGCCGCGGCCGAGGTCGAAATGCTCGATGCGATAGGGGCCGGAGCCGATGGGTGCCTCCCGCAAGGGGGCGGTGAAGTCGCGGCCCTTGAACCATTGCTCTGGCAGCACCGGCAGCCCGCCCAGAATCAGTGGAAGCTGCCGGTTTGTGTTGGTCTTGAAATGGAACACCATGCGGCGCGGCGATTCCACCGCTACGTCCTTCACGTCGCTCATTTGAATCGCGAAGCTGGGGCGGCCTTGCGCGAGCAAGGTGCGATAGGTCCAGGCGACATCCTGCGCGGTGACCGGCGTGCCGTCGGAGAATTTCGCCTCGGGCCGCAACTCGAATGCGACCCACATGCGGTCGGCGGGGGTCTCGATGACCTGCGCCAAATGACCGTAGCCGACGGCGCCCTCGTCGGCGGAGGCGGTCAGCAGCGATTCCCAGACATGGCCGACCGTTGAGCCCGCGCCTGAACCCCCGGCCATGATGACCCAGGGACCGATCTCATTGCCATCGGCGGTGCCGCGCAGGATGAACGGATTGAAGCTGTCAAACGTGCCGATGGAACCGAGCGTCACCGTGCCGCCCTTGGGGGCATTCGGATTGACATATGGGAAGTTCGGAAAGTCAGGCGGCAGGGCGGGCGTGCCCAGGACGGCGAAGGCGTGGCTGCGGGTCACCGCGCGGGCGTCGTCGGCGCGGGCGCGCAGGGCGGGGAGCGAGAGCAGGGTGGCGAGAAGTCCGCGCCGCCGCACTCCCCGCTTACCGCGAGAGAGGTCACCGGGTTCGATGTTCATGCGCCCAAACCTGGGGTTACGTTGCGTCCGGGGCAACTGACGCTTCGGTAAGGCACGCGAGGGCTGGTCCGAGCAATGCCGCCTCTCCTACCGCCAGCACCGATCCGTCGCCGTCCGGGTGCAGCGGCGCGCCGGACCAGTCAGTGATGCGCCCACCGGCGCCCTGCACCACGGGAACCAGCGCGGCCCAGTCCCACAGCTTCATCTTGCATTCCGCCACCACGTCGATCTGGCCGAGCGCCAGCAACCCGTAGGCGTAGCAATCACCGCCCCAGTAGTTACGTCGCACCGCCGCGGCGAGCCGCTGCCAGCGCGGCCAGACGTCGGTCATCATTTCAGCGCTGGTACACGACAACTCGGCATCGGCCAACGCGGGGCAAGGGCGGCAGCCGGCGCGGCCGCCCAACGGTCCGCGGAACGATGTGCGTCGGCCGGCGGCACCGACCCAGCGCTCGCGCGTCACCGGCTGATCGATCACGCCGAGGATCGGCGTGTTGCCGTCCATTAGCGCCACCAGCGTGCCGAAGGTCGGGCGGCCGGTGATGAACGCGCGCGTGCCGTCGATCGGGTCCAGCACCCAGCGGAAGCGCGCCTGCGGACGGTCGAGGCCGAATTCCTCGCCCAGTACGCCGTGATCCGGACAGCGCTCGGCCAGCACGGCGCGCATGGCTTGTTCGGCGCTGCGGTCGGCAATGGTCACTGGGGAGCGGTCCGCCTTTTGCTCCGCGCCAAGACCGGCGCGGAAGAACGGACGCACCACCGCGCCGGCCACGTCGGCCGCGGCTTCGGCGGCGGCGATCAGGCCATCGATGTCGGTCGGCGCCGCGGCACTCATGTGTTGGTCCGCCGGCCCATGAAGCGGAACTGGACCGCGGTCACGGCGATGACCAGCGCCATCAGCACCACCGATTGCGCGGACGAGCCGCCGATGTCCTGATTGATCATGCCGTCACGATATACCTTGATCACCAGGGTTTCGGTATCCTGGCCCGGTCCGCCCTGGGTCAGCGCGAAGATGGTGCCGAACGTGTCGAATGCGGCATAGACCAGGTTGACCACCAGCAGGAAGAAGGTCGTGGGTGCCAGCAGTGGGAAAGTGATGGTGCGGAAGCGGTGCCAGCCGCGCGCGCCGTCCATGCGGGCGGCTTCCGTCACGGCACGCGGGATCGATTGCAGGCCGGCGAGGAAGAAAATGAAATTATAGCTGACCTGTTTCCAGGCGCTGGCCAGGATCACGATCAGCATCGCCTGGGTGCCATTGAGGTGGTAGTCCCATGGGATGCCGTGTGCGTTCAGCCAGCGGCCGAGCAAGCCGACCTGCGGGTCCAAAATGAACAACCACAGCACGGCGGAGATCGCGGGGGCGACGGCGTAGGGCCAGATGAGCAAGGTGCGATATACGGCGCGGCCGCGAATTTCGCGGTCGGCGAACACGGCGAGCGCCAGGGCGACGCCCATCGCCAGCACGCTGACGGCGAGGCAGAAGAAGATCGTGCGGACGATGGTGCCGAGATAAAGGGGATCGGAGAACAGATCGACGAAGTTGGAGATGCCGACGAAGACGGAGCCCTGGCCGAACGGATCGGTGGTGGTCATGCTGGACCACACGGCTTCGCCGGCGGGCCAGAAAAAGAAGAAGATGGTCACCAGGAGCTGTGGCAGCACCAGGAGTATGGGCAGCAGCCAGCCGTTGAAGATGGTGCGGCGATCCATGGGAGCCGCCCCGTCATTGCGAGGCGCAGCGCGCCGCAGCAATCCCGTTCGTGAGGAGTCCGAGGCTCATCGTGAACCGGATTGCTTCAGCGCGGCGCGCCTCGCAATGACAAGCGATTCGGCGCTGCGCACCTGGTAAGGACGCGGGACCTGGCGCGGCGCGGCGCGCATTGACAACGAGTAATGGGCGCGCCGCGTCATGCTGTGTGCCTTGCCGGTTCAGCCTTTTACCGCCGATTGGAAGGCCCGCAGCACCCGGTTGCCGCGCTCCACCGCGTTGTCCATCGCCTGCTGCGCGGTCTGGTTGCCCTGGAAGCCTTTTTCAACCTCCTCGTAGATGATGTTACGGATCTCAGACAACCGTCCCAGCCGCAAGCCTCGCGTGTATTTCGTCACTGTGCCGCGCTCGAGTTGCAGCACCGGTATGTCGGCGCCGGGGTTCTTGTCGTAGAACCCGTGCTGCTTCGACAGCTCGAATCCGGCCAGGGTCACCTGGACATAGCCGGTATGCTCGCCCCAATACGCATCGTTCTCCGGCTGGCTGATGAACTTCAAGAAATTGGCGACCGCCTTGTATTCCGCGGGCGTGCGGCCGGGGGCGGTCATGGCCCACAGGCTGGCGCCGCCGATGATCGAGTTCTTCGGCGTTTTGATGATCTCGGGATCATACGGCAGGTATGCCTCTCCCCAGTCGAACTTCGCGCTCGTCACCAGGTTCCCGCGTGCGGCCGAGGACGTGAATTCGATGCCGACCTGGCCGGCGTATAGCGCTTGCTCCGGCGCGCTGTCTCGACCGGCGTACTTGAACGTGCCCTGCTTCGACATCTCGAACAGCCGTGCGATATGCTTCACGTGCGCCTTGCTGTTGATTGCGAGCTTGGCACCCAGGCCGTCGAAGCCATCGGCCTCGCTGGCGAACGGAATGTTGTGCAGTGCGCTGTATTGCTCCAGTTGGATCCAACTGAACCAGGCACTGCTGGATGGAATCTCTGCGGCATTTTTGGCCCTGATGGTGTCGGCAGCCTTACCTACCTCTTCCCAGGTCTTCGGCGGACTGTCCGGGTCCAAACCAGCCTTGCGGAAGGCATCCTTGCTGTACCACATCACCGCAGTGGAAGAGTTGAACGGCGTCGAGGCCATCCGCCCGTCGGCGAGGCTGTAGTAGCCGCGCACCGACGGGATGTAAGCCTTCGGGTCGATCGTTACCCCGGTCTCCTTGGACAGTTCCCAAACCTGCTTCACCGCCTTGCCGGCGGCGAGCATGGTGCCGGTGCCGACCTCGAAAATCTGCGCGATGTGCGGTGCCTGTCCTGCCCGAGACGCGGCGATCGTCTCTGTCAGCAGGTCTGAATAGCTGCCCTTGTAGACCGCCTGCACCTCCACTGCATTTTGGCTTTGATTGAACGCATTGACGATTCGGGTGACCTGCTCACCCAGCGCGGCGGTCAGGGCATGCCACCATGTAATCGTGGTCTTGGCGCCCTGGGCGCGGGCAGGCACTATCGGGGCCGCGGCAAGGGCGGCCGTGCCGGCGAGGAGTGTGCGGCGATTCATCACGTGCGTTTCCCTGTTGGTGGCGGTGACGTGGCGTAGCCCGCCACTGTTGCCACCCTATTACACTGCGATGACGCTGAGATGAAGCTCCGCCGCAATCGATTGGCTGCCGCCGCTGCCGAACCGCCGCGGTCAGCCGAACCGGTCGGGTTAGAGGATGGCGTGCGTATCCGGCGCGGCGGCAGTGTCACGCCGTCTGTCCGGCGCGTTCAGCAGGGCCCACACCCTGGCTGCCAGTTCATCGCTACGGAACGGCTTCTCGATCAGCTCGATGTCAGGCTCGATCCGGCCATGAGGTTCGAAGGCATTCTGCGAATGGCCGGTCATGAACAGTACCTGCATGCCAGGCATCATTGGACGTAGGCGATTGGCCAGCTCGCGTCCGTTCATGCCTGGCATGATCACATCGGTCAGCAGCAGGTGGATCTGCCTGTCGGCGGCTGCTATTGCGGCGAGGGCGTGCGTGGCATCATTCGCTTCCACGACCTGGTAGCCGCGCGTCCGCAGCTCGTCGGCGACGAACGCGCGCACGGCCGTATCATCCTCGACGACCAATACTGTTTCGCCTGCTCCCTGCATGTCCTCCCCGGTCGTGTGGATATCAGCGTGCGGCCTCTCTGGCGCGCTGCCGGCGGCGAGCGCGGGCAGGAAAATCCGCACCGTCGTGCCCCGGTCCGGCTCGCTTTCGATCTCGATATGGCCGTTGGATTGCTTGACGAAGCCGTAGACCATGCTGAGGCCGAGGCCGGTGCCCTTGCCGGTCTCCTTGGTGGTGAAGAACGGCTCGAACGCTTGCTCTGCGACTTCGCGCGACATGCCAATGCCGGTATCACCGACGGCGAGCATCACGTACGGCCCGGCGACGATGCCATGCGCCGCGGCGGAGACCTGGTCGAAACGGGCGTTGGCAGTCTCGACCCGCAGCCGGCCGCCCCGCGGCATTGCATCGCGGGCGTTGATCGCCAGGTTGAGCAAGGCGGTCTCGAGTTGGTTCGCGTCGCAGAAGCACGGCGGCAGGTTCTCCGCCAGCGCGAACTCGCACTGAATGATTTCACCCTGCGTGCGGCTGATCAGATCACCGATCCCGCTGACCAGATCATTCAATCCCACCGCCATGGGCCGCAACGGCTGGCGCTGGGCATATGCGAGCAAGCGTTGCGTCAGCGTCGCGGCTCGGGTGGCGCCGCCCATGGCGGAATTCATCGCGCGCAGGGCCTTGGGCGAAGCGTCGGTCAGCATGCGGCCGAGCAATTCCAGGTTGCCGATGATGATCGTCAGCAGGTTGTTGAAGTCGTGGGCTATGCCGCCGGTGAGCTGACCGATTGCCTCGGTCTTCTGCAACTGCCGCAACTGGCCTTCAGTCTCGCGATGCAGGCGTTCGGCCGCTTTGTCGTCTGTGACGTCACGGCCGATTACGTAGATCAGGCCGTCCTCGGCGGTCATGGTCCAGTAGATCCAGCGATAGGAGCCGTCTTTGTGGCGGAAGCGGTTTTCCATCCGCACAGTGCCGGCGCCTTCCGCCAATCGGCGGCGGCCCTCTGTGCCGATCGGCAGATCTTCCGGATGCCGCAGGTCGTTGACGTGGAGTCGTGTGATTTCCTCCTCGCTCCATCCCAGCGTGCGCGTCCAGGCGGGATTTACGCTGAAGAAATAGCCGGCAAAATTGCTGACTCCGAGCAAATCCTCCGAGACCTGCCAGATGCGGTCACGCTCGCGGGTGCGTTGGGCGAGCAAGCGGGCGAAACGATGGCGCTCGCCAGTGCTCAGCATCAGCAGGGCGCCAAGCATGCTGGTGCTGAGCACGCCGATGACCAGCACAATCCAGCTTTGCCAGCCTTGATGGCGGGCGGCGTAGAGCGGCGTCGGTGCCGTCGTGATGCGGTACGTCCGCCCGCCGAATGCCACCGTCCATTGCTCGATCGGCGCGTTGCCGGAAGCCATGCTGTCAAACAGCGGCTGCTGCGTCGATTGATCGACGATGCGCAGCTCGATGTCCCGTCCAGCCATACCCAGCAGCGAGGCGACGAACATATCCATGCGCAGGACGACGACCAGCACGCCGGGGCCATTGGGCCCGGTTGGAACAGCCAGGGCCAGCAGGATGCCGGTGGGATCGCTTGGGTCCTGCACCAGCCGTATCGGCGCGGTCACGGCGACGGTTTCGCTATGCAGCGTGGCCTCGATGGCCGTGGCCCGGATTGGATCGGAGGCCAGATCAAATCCCAGTGCTGCCTGGTTGCCGCGCAGCGGCTCCATCAATGTGACCGGATAGGAGACTGAACGATTGCTCTCCTGGCGCATCCCATTGCGCGGGTCGCTGTCGCGGATTGTGAAGCCCGGTACATCCTGCCGTTGCGCGGCTTCGAATCGGGCGCGATCCGCCGCAGCGACACGTGGTGCCCATTCGATGGCCTGCACCGCTGGCGTGCGCTGGAGCAGCGGCGTGGCGAGGAGCGCGAAATCCTGGCGGAGGATCGGGGAAGGTCGTCGCAGGCTTGCGTCGAGCTGGTGCAGGAACGCTGCTTGCTCCGCCAGTTCGAATTGCAGCCGGTCTTGCAGGTTCTGCGCGAGCAGCCGGAATTCGCCCAGCGACTGATCGTGTTCCCAGGCGCGGGTGCGCACGAAGATGGCAACGAACAAGGCAAACAGCAGCAGCATCGGGACCGCGACGAAGCGAGCGCGGCTGCGCCAGAAGCGGCGCGGCTCGCCTGCCAGCACCATGACCGGCGGCAGGAACATCAGCACGCCCAACGTATCGCCGATCCACCAGGAGAACCAGTTGGCCGCGAATTGCGCGCCGCGGATCGCGCCGAACGCAGTCATGCCCCCCAGCGACATGGTTGCGCTGGTCAGGCAGGCCGCAGGAGCAATCAGGAAGAACGCGGCGAGCTCACGCGGGTTGTCGAGCGCCATCGGGTAGCCGACGATCCGCCGCAGCAACCATGCGCCGAGTGCGGCCTGTAAGGTGGAGGCCGCGGCGATCCAGAACGCCACCGTGAGCAATAGGCCTACATGCTGGCCTTCGACCGCGGCGCCGACCCAGAGATTCAGCAAAGCCGAGCCGGCGAATGTCCAGGGCAGCGTTGTCGGTCCGCCGATCAGTGCCGCGGTCATGGCGATGCCGGCGGGGGGGAAGATCGCGCTGGCGTAGCCGGGTGGGACGGCGAGCAACAGGCCGAGCCTGCCACTGATCACATAAACGAGAGCAGGTGCCAGGCAATGCCATAAGCGCGGTCCGCGCGGAACCGAAACCGGCCGGCTGGTAAACCAAGGCATGCCCAACCCCACCCCCGGGACAAGGCCGCGACTTGAGATGTCGGAGGCTCGTTAAAGTTGACGGATAGCAGAGAGCGGGGGCTGGGGGCCAGGAAAACGCGTGCGCGATGTCAGAGTGTGGGCGGGGCCATTCGCCCTCGTTACGCGGCGCACGCACCTCGCATTGACTTGCCAACCGCGCCCCCACACCCTCCGCCCCGCTGGGCAACCGGAAGGATCGTACCATGGCCCGCGATAACGGATCCGGGGAAAAGCGTCTGCGTTCTCGCCGGTGGTTCGATGAGCCTGGCGATCCGGCAATGACCGCGCTCTATCTCGAGCGCTACATGAACTATGGCATCACGCCCGACGAATTGCGCGGCGGCAAGCCGATCATCGGCATCGCACAGACGGGCTCCGACCTGTCGCCCTGCAACCGCCACCATATCGAGCTCGCCAAGCGTGTGCGCGACGGCATCATTGCCGCCGGCGGGGTGCCGCTGGAATTCCCGATCCACCCGATCCAGGAGACCGGCAAGCGTCCGACCGCAGCACTGGACCGCAACCTTGCCTATCTCAGCCTGGTGGAAGTGCTACACGGCTATCCGCTCGACGGCGTTGTGCTGACCACGGGCTGCGACAAGACCACGCCCGCCTGCCTGATGGGCGCGGCGACGGTGAACATTCCGGCCATCGTGCTGTCCGGCGGGCCGATGCTGGATGGCTGGTGGCAAGGCCGCCTGTCCGGATCAGGAACGATCGTGTGGGAAGGGCGCAGGCTCTTCGCCGAAGGCAAGATCGGCTACGACGAATTCATGCAGATGGTGTCGTCGTCCGCGCCGTCGGTGGGGCATTGCAACACCATGGGCACCGCCACGTCGATGAACAGTCTGGCGGAGGCGCTGGGGATGTCGCTGCCGGGCTGCGCGGCGATTCCGGGGCCGTATCGCGAACGCGGCTGGATGGCGTATGAGACCGGCAAGCGCATCGTCGGCATGGTGCACGAGAACCTGCGCCCGTCCGACATCATGACGCAGGCAGCGTTCGAAAATGCCGTAGTTGCCGCCGCGGCGTTGGGTGCATCGTCGAATTGCCCGATCCACATGGTGGCGATTGCCCGCCATATGGGCGTGGAGCATTCGCTGGACGACTGGCAGCGTCTTGGCCCTGAGATTCCGCTGCTGTGCGACGTGCAGCCGGCGGGGCGGTTCCTGGGCGAGAAGTTCCATCGCGCCGGCGGCGTGCCCGCGGTGATGAAGGAACTGTTGAAGGCGGGCAGGCTGAATCGCGATGCAATGACCGTCACCGGCAAGACCGTGGCCGAGAACCTGCGCGATACGCCTGATGGCGACCGCGAGGTGATTCGCGCCTACGAATCCCCGCTGCTGCCCGCGGCCGGATACGTCGTCATGTCCGGCAATTTGTTCGATTCGGCGGTGATGAAGATCAGCGTGATCGACCAGGACTTCCGCGGGCGCTTCCTGTCGAATCCCGCGCATCCGAACGTGTTCGAGGGCAAGGCGATCGTGTTCGAAGGCCCGGAGGACTACCACGCACGGATCGAGGATCCCGACCTCGGGGTGGAGGAGCAATCGGTGCTGATTATCCGCAACTGCGGCCCGGTCGGCTATCCCGGCAGCGCCGAGGTGGTGAACATGCAACCGCCGGCATCAATGTTGAAACGCGGCATCATGGCGCTGCCCACCATGGGCGACGGTCGGCAATCGGGCACATCGGGCTCGCCATCGATCCTGAACGTGTCACCCGAAGCGGCGGTCGGTGGCGGTCTGGCGCTGTTGCAGACCGGCGACCGCATCCGCATCGACCTGAACACGCGCAAGGTGGATGTGCTGCTGCCGGCGGGCGAGCTGGAGGCTCGGCGCAAGGCGTGGACGCCGGCGGAGCAGAACAACATGACGCCGTGGGAGGAGATCTATCGCTCGATGGTGGGGCAGTTGGGGAGCGGCGCCTGCCTGGAGCCGGCGACGCTGTATTTGAATGTGATCGAGACGCGGGGAGAGTCCCGCAACAATCACTGAGGTCTTAGTCCGCCGTCAGGAAGAATGCGGCTTGCGGTCTCGGCGTGCCGTCATTTAAGACTGCCAGGACGGTTGGTGCCCGATGCCGGGATACAACCGCCTGCGCAAACTGCTGGAGTCGGCGATGTCCCAACTGATTTTGCGAGCCATGGTGGTGGCGGGCGTGTCCCTTGGCGCGACGGCCACGGGCTTTGCGGCGCCTGTGCCGCTGCCACTGGCGATCCGCGCGGTAACAGAGGGTGCGAATGTGCAGCCCGTGTACTATGTCTGGAATCATCACCGTTATGCGCACCGGAACTGGGACAAGGTGCACAAGCGGTGGCGCTACTACTGAGTATTCGGAGCGGTCGCCCGCCGCACGCAGGCTGAGGGGACTCCTCGGCCGGCCGCGGTGCTTTGTGCGATACCGCCGTACCGCGCCGGCATGTCACGATGCCCGGCGCGGTGGGGCGGGGCTCGTACAATTGACGCGGCCGGTGGCGGCGCACAGCATGCCGCCGTGGGTTCAGGCCAAGACCCTTCAGGCCAAGGACCTGGGGAGGGCAAGACAATGAAACTCGCCATCTGGTCGACGACAACGCCGCGCGAGAATTCCACCCACGCCGAGATGTTTCGCCGCCAGCTTGAGGAGGTGGAACTGGCCGAGCGGACCGGCATCGACCAGATCTGGTTCTTCGAGCACCACCTGATTCCGACCGGCCCGGTGCCTTCGCCCAACCTGCTGATTGCCGCCGCGGCGCGCAGCACCAACCGCATCCGCTTCGCGGGCATGGTCAATATCCTGCCGTTCCGTCATCCGCTGCTGGTGGCGGAGGAGGCGGCAATGCTCGACAACCTGACGAACGGCCGCTTCGACATGGGCCTGGGCCGAGGATTGCGCCCACCGGAATTTGCCGCGTTCGGGGTGGACCAGCAGCAATCGCGCGAGATGTTCCTGGAATCCTTCGACATCATCCGCCGCGTTTGGGCCGATGAGGTCTTCACCCATCGCGGCAAGTATTGGACGGTGGACAAGAACGGCCCATTGTCGCCGCCTCTGGTGCAACGCCCGCATCCGCCGTTCCTGGTCAGCGCGCAGAGTGAGGAATCGCTGCGTTGGGCGGCACAGCTCGATATCCCGTTCGCCCAGATCGATTCGCTGATAGCGCAGGCGCGGGATGACGCGGCGCTGTATCGGGACGTGCAGGTGACGCATGGCCACGCGCCCGTGCCACGCCTCTATCTGATGCGCGAAATTTATGTGTCTGGCAGCGACGCAAGCGCGCGGGCCGAGGCGCATCCCTATCTGCTGCAGTATTGGGACCTGTGGAATCGCTACACGCAGTTCACCCGTGGCGGCCGGCTGCCGGACAGCTACGATTTCTGGCGCCGGCAGGCACCGATGCTGCACGCCATGAGCTTCGACGAACTGGTTGCCAATGACATGGTGATTCTGGGCGGGCCGGAGACGGTGGCGCAGAGCATCCTGCGCATCGCCGGGCAACTCGACCTGATGGGGTTGGCGCTGATCTTCAAGCTCGGTGCGATGCCATATGGGATGGTGGAGCAATCGATGCGCGCATTCGGCGAGACTGTGATCCCGCGGATCCGCCACGTTCTCGATGGCGCTGCCGCGGGCACCCGGGTGACAGCCGGTTAGTGGGGCGAACGAGGCGCGATCAGGCCTTGCGCTTCCAGCACCGGCAGGATGCCGCCGCCGAGCATCATCTCAAGCAGCATTTGCGGCACCGGCGTTACCGCCAGAGTCTGACCGGTGCGGCGATTGGTCGCGGTCCAGTCCTCGATCGACAGTTCCGCGGTATCGCCTTCCGCGAACGCCTGCGTCACGCCCGGGCATTCGAATGCTTTGAACCCGTGATTGACGCTATTGCGAAAGAACAACCCGTTGATGGTTTCCGCGAGCAAAAAGCCGACGCCACAATTGCGCAGCGAGCGGGCGGCGGGACGCGACGATCCCATGCCGTAGTTGAAGCCACCGATGATGACGTCGCCCTGCCGCATCTCGCGCAGGAATTCCGGACGGTCGTTGATGAACACCGCCGTCGCCTGATCTGCTTCGCTGCGCACCAGATAGGGGCCGGGCAGCATCAGGTCGGTATTGATATTATCGCCGAACTTCCACACGCGCCCGGCCAGCATGTTCGTAGTGCTCATGACGCGTCTCCCCGGAAGAACTCGCCCGGGTGGGCGATGGCGCCGGCGAGCGCCGAGGCCGCCACGGTCGCCGGCGACGCCATGAAGATGCGCGCCGAAGGATCGCCCATGCGGCCTTTGAAGTTGCGCGTGCTGGCGGTGATGCAGACCTCGCCTGGCCCGAGCGTGCCCATATGCCCGCCCCAGCAGGCGCCGCATGTCGCGGGCGTAACGACCGCGCCGGCGTCCAGCAACGCATCGATGTAGCCGGCCTTCAGCGCGGCGCGGTAGGTCGCCTGAGTGCCGGGGGTGACGATCAGCCGCGTGCCGCGCGCCACCTTGCGTCCGGCGACCACCTTTGCCGCCACCGCGAGGTCGTCGAGCGTGCCATTGGCGCAGGAGCCGATGAACGCCTGGTCGATCTTCTGTCCCGCCAGTTCGCTGATCCTGACGGAGTTGTTCACCACCGCGTCCGGCAGCGCGACCAGCGGCTCCAGGGTGGAAAGATCAATGCCGCGGCGGTCGCGATACACCGCGTCCGCGTCCGGCGGCGCCGGCTCGAACGGCTGCGTATTGCGGGCGCGAACGTATTCCACCAGCGTATCATCCGCCTCGAAGATCACGAACTCGGCGGAGAGTTCGGCGCCCATGGCCGCCAGCGTGCGCCTGCCGTTGATGCTGATCGACGTCAGGCCCGGGCCGCCATATTCGACGTTCTGATTGACGTGCGCGCCATAACTGCCGGCGATGGTGAGGAAGATGTCCTTCGCCGATACGCCTTCCGGCAGGCGCCCGGTGAAGTCGTAGCGGATGGTCTCGCCGACGCGGAACCAGGCCTTGCCGGTGGTGACGGCATACAACATGTCTGGCCCGCCCACCCCGCGTGCCGCGCAATTGAACGCACCGGCAGCGCAGGTATGGGAATCGCCGTTCGCCAGCACGGTGCCTGGCAAGGCGTAGGCGCGATCGGCCACCACGGCATGGCAGATGCCTTGCTCTGGCCCGACGTCATGCAGCCGCTCGATGCCGAATTTCGCCGCGAAGGCGCGGCCGGTGCGATGCGCCGCCGCCGCGTCCGCCGTGGGAGCGGGCACCAGATGGTCGAACACGATCACCACCTTGCGTGGATCGCGCACTCGCAGAATTTCTCGCCAGCTTTCCGGCAGGAAGGTCATGTCCATCAGCACGGCGGTCTCAACGTTCACCACCGCGACGTCGCCGGGTTTCACCGAGGTGCTGCCGCTGGCACGCGCCAGGATCTTCTCGGTCATCGTCATGCCCATGCTGGCCGTTCCTGTGCTTTTGTCTGGCACGAGCATGGTCCCGATCAGAGGAGGCGGCAATGCAGGGCATCATCGCGCGAGACGGCACGGATTGCGCGAGGCGGCAATGCGGGCACGGATTGCGTAAGGCGGCGCTTCGGCCAATCATGGCGGGCCGCCGTGCCGGCGGTGCTTTGCCTGCCTGGAGGTCGGCCATGGACGCAATGGAATTGCTGCTGTCGCGCGAGTCGGCGTTGAAGCTGGAACCGCCGGGGCCGGACAAGGCGGCGCTGGAGGCGATTTTCGAGAGCGCGGTGCGTGCGCCGGATCATGGCCGGCTGCGGCCGTGGCGCTTCGTGGTGATCCCCGAAGAAAGGCGCGCGGCGTTCGGCGCGCTGATGGCGGAGTGCATGCACCGCCGCGAACCGGATGCGACGGCGGAGATGCTGCAGCGCGAGCGTGACAAGGCGATGCGCGCCCCGATCATTGTGGTGGCGGCGGCACGTGTGCAGAAGGGGCACAAGATTCCGGAAGTCGAGCAAATGGCGGCCGCGGCGGCGGCGGCACAGAACATCATGCTGGCGGCGAACGCGCAGGGTTATGGCGCGATGTGGAAGACGGGGGCGCCGGCCTATGATGCGACGGTGAAACAGGCGCTGGGATTAGCGGCGGACGACGACATCGTCGGGTTCATTTATGTGGGTCGACAAGTGGGCGGCGGGATTCAGACGCCGCGGCCACAGGCAGCCGAGTTTGTTTCCGTTTGGGGCGGTTAGTTCGCGAACTCGGTCGATAGTGCGCGGGAGCGGCGGCTAGCTTGCGCAAGCATCGGCTGGGTCGCTGGGTCAGCGGACAGTTCGCGGAATCCGCAATTAGTTTGTGGGAGTAGCGGTTAAAGTCGCGGCACCAGCGGTTAAGTCGCGGGCGCAGCGGCGAGCATAGGCGCGTGCCATCTGTCATTGCGAGGCGCGCAGGGCCGAAGCAATCCCGGTCGGATATGCGCACGAACCGCCCGTGTGCCTTTCCGACCGAGGTTGCTTCGTCCCGTCACGCTTCGCTCGCGGTTATCGCAATGGGTTCAGCTGTTTGGACCGCGCTCCATCGAGATCGGCTGCCAGCGGCGCAGCTTGGTGTGACGCAGCACTTCGGGGTTGACGCAGCTCATTGGCCAGCGGCCTTCCAGCACCAGCGCCAGCTCGCGCCCGACATGGCGCTTGCGCGCCGGATCGAAGCGCGCGGAAGCCGATGCCGTGTGTGCACTCAGGATCACGTTGTCCATCTTCAGCAGCGGATTGTTGTTGCCGGGCGGTTCCGTCTCAAGCACGTCCAGTCCGGCGTAGGCGATCCACTTTTCTTCCAGTGCCTTGATCAGCGCCACTTCCTGCACCGTCGGGCCGCGGCCGGTGTTGATGAAGATCGCGGTCTTTTTCATCAGCCGGAAGTGCTTCTCGCCCAGCATGCCTTCCACCTCCGGCCGCGCCGGGGCGTGCATCGAGACGAAGTCGGACTGCGACAGCACTTCCTCCAGCGTGGATGGGATCACGCCATGCTCCACCATCACCAGCTCCTCGATGAACGGGTCATAGGCGATGATGCGCAGGCCGAATGGCTTGGCTCGCTTCGCCACCGCGCGCGCCACGTGACCGAACGAGACCAGGCCCAGCGTCTGGCCCATCAGTCGCGGGATTTGCAGCAACGCCGGCCGCCCTTCGCGCCACTTGCCCTCGCGCACCATCTTGTCTTGCTCGATGGTGCGGCGGAACGCGGACAGCAGCAGCATCATCGCGTGGTCCGCCACTTCCTCGATGAAGGTGTCGGGGCAGTTGGTCACTGGAATGCCGCGTTCGGTGCAGGCCTTCACATCGACGCTGTCCACGCCGACGCTGCCCAGCACGATCGCGCGCACGCGCGGCGGTAGGCCGTCGACGATCTTCTTGGTGAAGCGGATGCCCTTGGCATAGATCGCGTCGGCATCCTGGCAGAATTTGATGAAGCCGTCCTCATCGGCGGGGCCTTCGACGATCTCGGCGTCGATGCCTTCCAACGGCTCCATTTCGAGGTCATAGCCGCCGCCGGCGACCGTGAAGCTGGCGCCCTGGGGCGTGGCGATCTTCAATTTGGCCACTGTCAGTCTCCTTGCTGCTATCGCTACCACGTCATAGCCGGGCCTGACCCGGCCATCTACCCGGTTGCCCGGTGGGTAGGTGTCCAGGTGATCCCCGGGTCAGGCCCGGGGACGTGTCCCGGCCATGGCGTTGGCGTCGGGGTTTCAGTTCTTTGGCGGCCTGGCTCGCACCGCCTTCTCGTTCACGTCGATGCCCCAGCCGGGACCGCGCGGCAGGACGAACTCGCCGTTCTCGATCGTCGGCACGGGCAGGTAGAATTCGTCGCGCCAAGGGGCGGAATCGATGTCGATCTCCATCACACGGAAATTCGGCACCAGCGCGCTGAACGTCGCACTGATCGCGCTGCACAAGTGTCCATAGAAATTATGCGGCGCAACGTTGATCTCATAAACGTCCGCCATCGACGCGATCTTCAGTGACTCATTCAGCCCGTTCCAGATCACGTCCACGATCGCCACATCGGTCGCGTAATTATCGAAGAACGGCTTGAACTCGCGCCGCCCGTGCAGGGTTTCGCAGGACGCGATGGGGCAATGGGCGCCGCGCTTGATCTCAGCCAGGGCCGGTGCGTCGTGCGTGTCGATCTCCAGCCAGGTCAGGTTCACGGGTGCCACCACGTCAGCAATGCGCTTGAAGCCCTCGGTCTTGAAGTTGAAGTTGATGTCGAGGTGGATGCCCATGTCGGGGCCCACCGCTTCGCGGATCGCCATCAGTTGCTGCGTCACGCCGCGGGTCAGACGGTTGTCCCAGTTCAGCTCCGGCCAGCCATGGGTGCGGCCGAAGCCGGGCACGTAGGACGTCAGCTTGCCGTCGATGATCGGCAGGATGTTGGTCTTCAGCGCGCGGAAGCCGCGTTCCCTTACCTCGACCGCGTGACGCGCCAGGTCGTCGTAGCTGTTCAGTGCCGGCACGCCCATCAGTGCGGCGCTACGCGCGCGATAGGTGGCGAAGTGCGACCAATAGACCGGGATGCGGTCGCGAATCGGGCCGCCGAACAGGGCGTAGACCGGAACATTGTAGGATTTGGCGGTGACGTCGAGCAATGCGTTCTCGATCGCGGCGATCGCCTGCTGGTTGAGGCCGCCGCGCGACTGGCGGGTCAGCACGTGCAGGTGCTGGGTCACTTGCTCGAACATGCGCGGATCGCGGCCGATCAGGATTGGCGACAGGCCGCGGATCACGTCCGACAGGCCGACACTGCCAAAACTTTCGTTGAATTCCGACCAGCCGACGATGCCGTCGTCGGTGGTGACCTTCAGGAAGGAGAACATGCGCCAGCCAGCGTCGGCCTGGAATGTCTCGACCCGTTCGATCTTCATGTTGCCTCCAGCGATACCGTCATGGCCGGCCTTGTGCCGACCAGCTACGCCGACCGCGCGGGTTGCTTCGTCAACCGCGACCCGATCGGTCCGGGGTGGATGGCCGGGTCAAGCCCGGCCATGACGGGCGACCAGCGGCGGGCCAGGCCCGCCGCGACCATATTAGAATTTCGAAACCCGCGTCTCCTTCGCGGTGATGAACTCCAGCAGCGCCGGCCGTCCCGCTTTCGTTTGCTCGATCCCGCGCTGGATCGCCGCCTTGATCTGGCTCGGGTCCGTGATCCGTTCGCCGTAGCCGCCGAACGCCTTCGCCATATCGGCGTAGTTGCCCGAGATGTCGGTGGAGCGGTACTTGTCGGTGGAGATCGGCATCACCTTGAGCTCGATCGCCATGGAGAAGTTGTTCATCAGGCAGGACAGGATGGGGATGCGCTCGCGCACCGCGGTTTCGAAATCCATACCGGTGAAGCCGATCGCCGCATCGCCCCAGAAATTGATGCAGGTCTTCTCCGGATGCACCAGCTTCGCACCCATCGCCAGCCCCAGCCCCATACCGAGCTGCGTCGTCTTGCCCCAGCCGATATAGGACATCGGCTCGCTGGAGACCCAGAACGGCGAGATCTGGTCGCGCGGGCTGCCCGCGTCATGGGTGATGATGGTGTTCTTCGGATCGGTCGCCGCCATCAGTTCCCAGATCACGCGATATGGGCTGATCGGCGCTTCATTGGAATTCAACAGCGGACGCCATTGCTCCATCCATTCCTCGCGCACGGCCTTGATCTCGGCCACCACTTCCTTGGTGTCGCGGTTCGCCTTGATGCTCTGGCGGAGCTCGCCGATCAGCGCTTCCAGCGTCAGTTTCGCATCGCCCACCAGGCCGACAGCGGCGATCACGTCCTTGTTCAGATGGTTCGGGTCGAGCGTGGCGTGGACGAATTTTTTTCCCTTCGGGAACTTGATGCCGAAATTCGTCTCGGTGAACGAGCAACCGATGCCGATGATCAGATCGGCGTTCTGGACGAAATGATGCACCGGCTTCGGCACCGCGTTGCCGCCGGAACCCAGCGACAACTCGTGGTTCTCGGGGAACGAGCTCTTGCCGCCGAGGCTGGTGGTGACTGGCGCGCCCAGCAGCTCGGCGAATTCGCGCAGTTGCGGCCAGGCTTCCGACCATTGCACGCCGGTGCCGGCGTAGATCACGGGGCGCTTGGCCCCCAGGATCGCGGCTGCCGCCTTGCGCACATCGGCGGGATCGGGACCGAAACGGTGGCGTCCCACCGGCGTGTAATCCAGTTCGCCGATGTCCTCGTTCCAGATGTCGGTGGGGATTTCGACGATCGCCGGCCCGCCGCGGCCGTTGCGCAGATTGCTGAAGGCGCGGCGCATGACATTCGACAGTTCGCCCGGCACGGTCACCGGCTCGGCGATTTTCGCCACGCCGCGCATCTCGCGCACGGCGCTGTAGTTCGGTTCGATATGTGCGATGCGGCGCGGATAGCCCTGCGGAATCACCAGCACCGGCACGCTTTCGCTGAATGCCTGAGCGATGCCGCCATAGGCGTTTTCCGTGCCCGGGCCGTGTTGCATGCAGAAAGCGCCGATCTTCTTGCCGGAGGTGACGCGGGAAATCGCATCCGCCATGTGCAGGCCAATGCGCTCCTGGCGGACGATGATCGGGCGGATATCGGCCTTGGCGGCGTATTCCAGCAGGTGGTTCACAGGATAGCCGCAGAGAATCTCGATCCCCTCGCGCCTCATGATTTCCGCAACAGCGTCACCGACCTTCATCTGGATGCTCTCCCCCTCGGGTGGATATCGCTACCGAGCGTAGGACTGGTGGCGAGGCGTGGCAACGTCCGGGGCCGGCCCGACATTGCGCGAACCTACCGTCTTCGCCATCCTCAAGCCGCGCTTCACCCTGGGGGAACGGCAATGAACGATCTGTCGGAATTGGCCGGACTGCAGCGTTATCCGCTCGCGCGCCGCGGCCTGGTGATGACAGGCCTGATCTCCGGCTTCACGCTGGCCACCCAGACGGTGGAAGCGCAGATGATCCACACCGACACCATCGGACTGGACGCCGGTGAGACACAGATTGCGGTGAAAGACGGCCACCTGCCTGCGTATTTTGCGCGTCCTGTCAAGGGCACGCATTTCCCGATCATCCTGGTGAACGAGGAGATCTTCGGCGTCCACGAGCATATCAAGGATGTATGCCGGCATCTGGCAAAGGATGGTTACCTGGCCGTTGCCACCGAATACTATGCGCGGATCGCCGATCTTTCAAAGATGACGGATAGTTCGACGATCCTCAAGGAGGTCATTTCCAAGAAGCCGGACGCCGAATACATGTCGGATCTCGATTCAACGGCGGCCTGGGCAGAGGATAATAAGGGCGACATACGCCGGCTTGGCGTTACCGGCTTCTGCCGCGGTGGGCGGCAGACCTGGCTGTATGCCATGCACAATCCGCATCTGCGCGCCGCTGTCGCCTGGTACGGGCCGCTCAAGGGCGCCACCAGCCCGATCCAGCCGCACACGGTCCTGGACCTGGTCACGGAGATCAAATGCCCGGTGCTAGGCCTGTATGGCGGCAAGGATGCCAGCATCTCAGTCGCCGATGTCCACGAGGCCGAGCCAAGGCGAAAGCAGCCGGCAAGACCGTGGAGATCGTGATTTTTCCGGACGCACCGCACGGCTTCAATGCCGACTACCGGCCCAGCTATCGCGCCACCGACGCCGTGGAAGGCTGGCGGCGCATGCTGACCTGGTTCAAGACCTACGGCGTCGCGCCGACCGTTTGAGTCAGCGTGCGCGCTGGCGCGGCGCGAGCCGGGTGGATTGCTGAGGCGTGCCATGCGCGGCGCAGGCATAATGCCAGCACCGCGACCGTGGCCGCGAGGCCGAGCGGAATATGCCACGCCGTGCCGACCGGCCAGCTTGCTACGCTGGCGGGCCAGACCACCAGCAGGACCAGCCGCTCCCACGGCAGAAAGCCGTCGTCGTCCGCCGCGCGCAGCAGCCAGCCGATCGCCAGCAGCAGCAACAGCTTGTCGTACAGCAGGGCCAGGGGAACCGCGAGCAAGGTGGCGGCCGGCAGGACAGCGCAGCGCATCGGGTAGGAGGCGCTGCGGCGCCAGACCAGCGCGGTCAGGGCCATCATGGCGGCCGTGACGGTCGCCTGTAGCGCGTAGGCCGTGGCGGGCGGAACGCCGAGGAGGCGCGCGGCGCCGAACGGGGTCTCGATGCCCGCGAAGTCGATGGCGCCGGATTGGTAGACCTCGCCTGAACCGGCGAAGGCGTGCAAGTAGGCTGCCCAGGTGGACCAGCCGAACAGCAGCAGCGACAGGGCCACCAGACCGGCCACGGTGGCGGCCGCCGCGGCAAAGGCGCGCCGGCGCCCACCCGCGATCAGCGCCACCGGCACAAGCATGCCGAAATGCGGCTTGTAGCTCAGCAGTCCGAGCATCACCCCGGCGCCGACGGGGCGGCGATCCAGCAGCAGCGTAAAGCCGGCGAACAAGGCGGCGGTGAGGAACGCGTTCTGCCCCAGCCCGACGGTCCAGAACACCGCGGGGAATGCCAGCACCGGCGCCAGCCATTGCCAGCCGCGGGCCGGCAGCACTGCTCGCATGGCCAGCAGGAATGGCGCCAGCGTCGCGACCTGGAACAGGGTGTAGGCGACGAAATAGGGCAGTGCGGCGAGCGGGGCGCAGAGCAACAGGAAGACCGGGGGATAGAAGAAATACTGATAGCCGGCGCCGGCCCAGGTTGCCGCTTGCTCTGCCGCCCAGTGCGCCGTCCGGTCGTAGGCGAGGGCCGGCGTCCCCGCCAGCGCCAGCTTGCCGGCGGCGTAAAAACTGACGAAATCGCTGGACGGCGGATTCGGCACCGGCCGGAACGCGCCGTGCTGCCACAGCGCCAAGAACAGGGTGATCAGCACTTCCGTGACGAGCAAGATGGTGCACCAGGCGGCCACGCGCTCGGGCGACAGCCAGGCGGCGGTGCGCAGTGGCTCCAGCCAGGGGCGCGCTGGGCGCGGAGAGGGCATGGGTCGCGGATTCCAGGTCGGACGAGGGCCACCGGTTTATCCGGCCGGGTGTTGTGGAATGGTTGCAAGGATCGGGTCGTGACGATGGCGGCGCAGGGCAGGGGAGAGCGGCCGGTGCTGCGGCTGGCGGCCGGGCAGGGGCGGCGACTGCGGGCGGGCGCGCCCTGGGCGTTCTCCAACGAAATCGCCATGAGGCCCGAATACCGGCGGATGGAGCCAGGCTGTCTGGTGGGTCTGGAAGGTGACGACGGCACCCGCTTCGGCACTTTCATGTTCAACCCGCACTCGCTGATCGCGGCGCGGCTGCTGGACCGTGATCCGGACGCCGCGATCGACGCCGCCTGGCTGCGCGCGCGCCTGGCGGCGGCAATGGCGTTGCGCGCCCGGCTGTGCGACGGGCCGTTCCACCGGCTGGTGCATGCCGAGGCCGACCGCCTGCCTGGCCTGGTGATCGACCGCTACGACGATGTGGCGGCGCTGGCCGCCAACACTGCAGGCATGGAACGGCTGATGCCCTTGATCGTGGAAGCGCTGCTTGGGCTGTTGCCCTTGCGCGCGGTGGTCGGGCGCAACGATTCGGCTGCCCGCAAGCTTGAGGGCCTGCCGGAAAGTGTCGGTCTGCTGCATGGCGCCGAGGCCGCCATGATGGTGGTGGAGGGCGGCGTGCGCTTTCCAGTCGATCTGCTGTCGGGGCAGAAGACCGGTTGGTTCTTCGACCAGCGGCCGAACCGGGACCGTGTCGCCACCCTGGCGTCGGGCGCGCGCGTGCTGGACGTGTTCTGCCACACCGGCGCCTTCGGTGTGCGCTGCGCTGCGGCCGGGGCAGCCGCGGTGACGCTGGTGGACGCGAGTGCGCCGGCCCTGGACCTGGCGACGCAGGCTGCCGCGCTGAACGGCGTGGCCACACGGGTGACCGCGCGACGCGGCGATGCGTTTGAGGTCATGACGGAGCTGGCCGGCGCCGGTGACCGCTTCGATATCGTGGTGTGTGATCCACCGGCCTTCGCCCGTTCGCGCAAGGATGCCGAGGCCGGGCTGCGCGGCTATGGCCGCATGGCGCGTCTCGCGGCGCCCTTGGTGGCGCCGGGCGGATTTCTGTTCGTGGCGTCGTGCAGCCATCACGCGCCCTTGGAAGCCTGGGCGGCGCAGATCGCGTTCGGTCTGCATCGTGGGCGGCGGGAGGGGCGCATTCTGGTGACGTCAGGCGCCGGGCCGGACCATCCCGTGCATCCGCACCTGCCCGAAACCGCGTATTTGAAGGCGCAGTTGCTGCAATTGGATTAGGCGGCGCTGCTCTCATCGCAAGTGTCGCTATAACGAGGCACGTGTCATTGCGATGTGGCAAGTGTCATTGCGAGGACCACGAGCGAAGCCTGGCGGGACGAAGCAAACTCGTTCAAATGGACGCACCAACGTCCGTGCGCTGCCCAAACGAGGTTACTCCGGCCCTTGCGGGGCCTCGCAATGCAATGATGGCAGGCTAGCGCGTCCGTCTCACCGGCACGGTGATGATCTGACAGCGCGGCAACCCCGCCAGCACAGTCGGGTCGGCCCGGGTGCTGCGCACGTCCAGCCGCCGCAGATCGATAAGGCCCGCAAGCGGCGACAAATCCTCAACCGCCGTCGCGGTCAAATCGAGATATTGCAGCCGCGTCAGTCCGGCCAGCGGCGTCAGATCGCGCACGCGCGTGCCCGACAGGTCGAGGCTGAGCAAACGCCCCAACCCCGCCAGCGGTCCGAGCTCCACGACACCGGTGTCGCCGAGATCCAACCGCTCCAGCGCGGTCAGCCCGGCCAACGGTGCGGCATCCCGCATCAGCGTTCCGGTCAGGAAACAGCCTTCCAGCGAGACCAGTCCCGCGAGCGGGGTCACGTCGGCCACCGGAGTGAACGACAAGTGCAGGCTCTGCAAATGCCGCAGTGCGGCTATCGAGGAGATGTCCGCCACACGCGATCGCGTCAGCTCAAGCCGCCTCAGGTCGCGCAGCGCCGCCAGCGGCGCGATGTCACTGACCCGTGTATGGCTGAGCACCAGCCGCCGCAGACTGGTAAGGGCGGCAACCGGCCGCAGGTCCCCGATGCGCGCTCGCTCGAGCCGCAGCTCCGTGATATGCGGCGCCCAATCGGCGGGCACCGTCTCCCCCGTCAGAACCATCCGCGCTACCGCGTCATGGTCGATGTCATGCGGCGGGCGTGCGGCGATCATGGCCATCTGGCAAGTACTCGGAATGATCGCAGCGCGCGATGGCACGCCTTCGCGATTGGCGTCTATGATGAGCGGTCGAACGCGGCCGCACCAGGGCGGAAGCCCACTCGACACCCTGCCCCGGCCGTATAACATTGCCGCACCGCAGCATCGCCTGCTGTCGGGGGTCTGGGGGATCACAGAATGAAGAGACGTGCCTTCCTGGCGGGTGCCGCAACCGGCGCCGCGGGGCTTGCCGCCGGTGTCACGCCCGCCTGGTCGTTCGAGCAAATGGGCGGGCGGCGCACCCTGGTGTTTTCCGGCGGCCAGCCGGTGCCGGTGCTCGATCCACATGTGAAATACGACTGGTCGACGCGAATGATGCAGCAGTCGATCTATGATGCGTTGACGAAATACGAAGGCAATCCGCCGCATGTCGTGCCCTGGCTCGCCGAGAAATGGGAAACCGGTCCGGATGGCCTGACCTGGACCTTCCACCTCGCCGGCAACGCGAAATTCCATAACGGCGATCCGCTCGATGCCGAGGCCGTGCGATTTTCCTACGAGCGTGCCCTGAAGCTGAACAAGGGCGTGGCCTGGATGTTGAAGGACCACCTGAAGCCGGAAGCGATCAAGGTGGTGGATCCCCGTACCATCCAGTTCACGCTCACGGTGCCCTATCCCGCGTTCATCACCTTCACGCCGCTCTGGTACATCGTGAATCCGAAGCAGGTCGTGGCGAACACCGTGAACGACGATTATGGCCAGAAATTCCTCACCGATGGCGATGCCGGCTCCGGCCCGTTCAAGATCCAACGTTGGGACGGCCAGGCGGTGATGGCCCTGGAAGCAGTGCCCGACTACTGGAAAGGCTGGCCGATGGGCGCCGCCAGCCGTCCCGGCGGCGTGATCTATCGCGTGATCCGCGAACCCGCGCCGCGCAAGGCCGCGCTGGAGCGGCGTGAAGTCGACATGGTGACGGAAATGACGCCGGACGATTACGACGAGCTGGCGAAAATGCCCGGCATCGTAGTGCCGGCCTTCACCGGCATGACGCCGTTCACCATCCAGATGAACACGCAGAACGGGCCTACCGCCGATCTGAACTTCCGCAAGGCGATGGCCTATGCGTTCGACTACCACGCACTGCTGCAAATCGAGAACAACGCGGCGAAGCTGATGGACAGCCCGTTTCCCAACGCCATGACGGGCCATGTCGCGATCCCGGACATGCCGCAGCGCAATCTGGACCTGGCGAAGCAGTATCTGGCGAAGACCAAGACACCGCAGGGTGGCATCGAGATCACCTACCTCTACGTCGCCGGCCTGGAGGTGGAGCGGCGCATCGGCCTTGCCGTGCTCGACTCATTGCAGCCGCTGAACATCAAGGTGAACGTGGCGGCGCAGCCCTGGCCGACGCTGGTCGCGCGCGGCGCCAAGCCGGAGACCACGCCCGAGATGGTCGCGGTCTATGTGACGCCGGTCAGCACCGATCCCGACGTGATCGCCGCTCAGTACGCGTCCACCGCCGAGGGTCAGTTCTGGCACATGCACCATTTGAACGACACGGACCTCGACGGCATGATTGTGAAAGCTCGGCTGGAGACCGACCAGGCGCAGCGGATGAAGATCTACGCAGCGATCCAGCACCGTATCGTCGCCCTGCAGCCTTGCATCTTCGGCATGTTGGAGGACCGCAAATGGGCCATGCGGAACTACGTGAAGGGCTTTCAGTTCTGTCCGGTCCGGCTGACCGGCGAGGCCGATCTGTATACGCTGTATGCCGCAACGGCCTAGGCGTGCCCCGAGTGGAGCGTGCCGCCCACCGATGATGGCAGGCAGCGCCCAGTGCTGACCTACCTGCTTCGCCGCCTCGGCCTTCTCGGCATCATGCTGGCCGGGTTGGTGCTGATCACCTTCCTCGTCTCCAACGTCGCGCCTTCGGACCCCGCCGCGCTCGCCGCAGGACCAGACGCGACGCGCGACATGATTGCCACCATCCGCCACGAATACGGCCTGGACCAGCCGCTGCCGCAGCAGTTCCTGCGCTACGCCGTCGATCTCGCCCGGCTGCGGCTCGGACGTTCGATCCAGACCGGCGATGAGGTCTCCGACGACCTCGCCCGCTACTTCCCCGCCACTCTCGAGCTGGTATTGCTCTCGATGGCGATCTCCATCGTCGTCGGCGTGCCGCTGGGCATGCTGGCAGCGGTGCGGCGCAACCGCCCGTTCGACCATATCGTGCGTGTGCTGGCGGTCTCCGGCGTGGCGCTGCCGGCCTTCTGGGCCGCGCTGCTGCTGCAACTATTATTCTGCGTGCGCCTCGGCTGGCTGCCGACCAGTGGCCAGCTTTCCGTCGCCACGCCGCCGCCCCCACCCGTCACCGGCATGGTCATGGTCGATGCGCTATTGCTTGGCCAGGGCGCGGTGTTCGTTGAAGCGTGGCAATACGCGATGCTGCCCGCGTTCGTGCTGGCGCTCCCCTCACTCGCCGCCATCGTGCGCGTGAACCGCGCCGAAATGATAGAGGTCCTGGCGTCCGACTATGTCACTGCCGCGCGCGCTCACGGGATCTCGACCGTCCGCGTGATCGGCTGGCTCGCATTGAAGAACGCCATGCTGCCGACCCTCGCCATGATCGGCCTGCGCTTCGGCTGGACGCTCGGCAGCACCGTGTTGGTGGAGACCGTGTTCGATTGGCCCGGCATCGGCCTCTACGCAGTGAACTCCGCCATCGCGTCCGACTTCAAGCCGGTTATGGGTGTCACATTGCTCATTGGCAGCACCTTCATGCTGACCAACCTGCTGATCGATCTCGCCTACGGCTGGCTCGATCCAAGGACGCGCACGGCATGAGCGAGTTCGTGCTGCCCCGGCCGCGGACGGGCATTGCCCATCGCCGCCTGCGCTTCCTGGTTTGGACATTCCGTGGCAGCCCGTCCACGTCGCTGGGTCTGGTGCTGGTGACGGTATTTCTCATCCTTGCGGCGATTGGCCCCTGGCTGGTGCCCGATCCGCGCGACGCCACCGGCGCCATGCACCTGGCGCAGCGCCTGCAGCCGCCTTCCGCCGCGCATTGGTTCGGCACCGACGAGATGGGCGATGACATCTTCACCCGCGTCATCATCGGCACGCGTACCAGCCTGTGGGTGGGTCTGACCATCACCGGCATCGCCATGCTGCTTGGCGTGCCATTGGGCATCGTCGCGGGTTATCGCGGCCGGACGCTGCGCGCGGTGATCATGCGCATCACCGACGTCTTCCTGGCGGTTCCCGGCTTGGTGTTGGCATTGGCGCTCGTCGCCGCATTGGGACCCAGCACGCTGCACGGCGTGGTGGCGCTGTCATTGGTGTGGTGGCCCGGCTACGTCCGGTTGATCGAGGCGAAAGCGCTGACGCTGCGCAGCGAGCCCTATGTCGAGGCCGCTCGCACCATGGGGGCCGGCCACTGGTGGATTTTGGGTCGCCACATTCTGCCGAATTGTGTGTCGCCGCTGGTGGTGAAGGCGAGCATGGACATGGGCCTCGCTGTGCTGGCGGCGGCATCGCTGGGATTCATCGGCCTCGGCGCCAAGCCCCCCGCGCCGGAATGGGGCGCGATGATCTCGGTGGCGCGCAGCTATATGCCGGACCAATGGTGGTACAGTTTCTTCCCCGGTCTGTTCATTTTCCTGACCGTGCTGGGGTTCAGCCTGCTGGGAGACGGACTGCGCGACTTGCTCGATCCGCGCAGTGCGCGAGGATGAGTCGCCAATGTCATCGCGCGGCATTTGTCGTTGCGAGCCGCGTCGCGACCAAGCAATCTCGTTCGAGCAAGCCTCCGGCCCGTCGATACCTCCGCGCAACCGAGGTTGCTTCGTCCCGCCGCGCTTCGCTCGCGGTCCTCGCGATGACATGCTGTGCTGGACCTCTATGATTTCGGCTACGGGGAACATCCGTGAGCCTGCTTGAAATCGACGACTACCGTCTCGCCTTCGACGGCTATGAAGGCACGGCCCAGGTCCTCAACGGCATCGATCTGTCGGTGGAGGAAGGTGACGCCGTCGGCATCGTCGGCGAAACCGGCTGCGGCAAATCAGTGCTCGCGCGTAGCCTGCTGCGTTTGAATCCCGAGCCGCCCGCGCGCATCGTCTCCGGCCACATCCGTTTCGCGGGCGAGGACGTGCTGCGCATGCAAGGCCCCGCGCTGCGGCGGCTGCGCGGCGCCGGCATCGGCATGGTGTTCCAGGACCCGGCCACCTACCTGAACCCGGTCTTCACCATCGGCCACCAGATGCAGGATGTGCTGCGCGCCCACGGCCAGCGGCGCGGCTTCGCAGATCGCAGCATCGAACTGCTGGAATCGGTGCAGCTTCGCGACGCCGCGGGGCTGCTGTCGCGTTACCCGCACGAACTGTCCGGCGGCATGCGCCAGCGCGTGCTGATCGCGCAGGCGCTGGCAGGCAATCCCCGCCTGCTGGTGGCGGACGAGCCGACCACGGCGCTCGACGTCACCGTGCAACGCCAGGTGCTGGCGCTGATCGCCGATCTTGTGACCAGGCTGCGGTTGACGCTGCTGTTGATCAGCCACGACCTGGGCGTGATCGGCGCGCTCTGCCGGCGCGTGGTGGTGATGTATGCCGGCGCGATTATCGAGGATGCCCCCGCCGCCGACCTGTTTACCGCACCGCGTCATCCCTATACACGCGGATTGCTTGCTGCTGTTCCGGAGCTGGACCATCCGGAACGGCCGCCACAGGGCATTCCCGGCAGCATCCCGTCGCTGCGCGATCCGCCATCGGGTTGCCGCTTCCATCCGCGCTGTGGGCTCGTGATGCCAGAATGTCGCAGCGATGTGCCGCGCCTCAGCGACGACCGGCATCGCGTCGCTTGCTTCGCGGCATGACGCCGCTGCTCTCCGCCGAGAACGTTACGGTACGTTTTGGCGCGCATCGCGCCGTGGACGACGTCACCCTGGCATTGCACGAGGGCGAGGCGCTTGGCCTTGTCGGTGAATCCGGTTCCGGCAAGACCACGATGCTGCGTTTGTTCCTGCGGCTGGTGGATGCGTCGGAGGGTCGCGTGCGCTTCGCCGGATCCGACATCACCCGCGCCCGCGATGCCGAATTGCGCGCGCTGCGGCGCCAGGTGCAGGTGGTGTTTCAGAACCCGCACGCCGCCCTCGATCCCCGCATGAGCGTCTTCGCCGCGGTGGCCGAGCCGTTGCGCTTGCTCGGCGGCCAACGCCGCACCGCGTTGCGTGAGCATGTGGCGGCGCTGTTGACGGATGTCGGCCTCGGGGCGGAGTTCATGGCCCGCTATCCGCACGAATTGTCCGGCGGCCAGAAGCAGCGGGTTTGCATCGCCCGCGCGCTGGCACCGGGCCCACGTGCCTTGCTGCTGGACGAGCCCACCTCGGCACTGGATGTCTCGGTGCAGGCGCAGATCATCGAACTGCTCGCTGCGTTGCGATCCCGTCACGGGCTGGCTTACCTGTTCGTCTCGCACAACCTGGCCGTGGTGCGGCTGCTGTGCGAGCGCGCCGCCGTGATGCAAAGCGGCCGCATCGTGGAGGCGGGGGCGGCGGCGCAGGTGCTTGCCGCGCCGCGCCATCCATATACGCGCGCCTTGCTCGACAGTGTGCTGCGCGTGCCGCAAGGGCCAGGGCTGCATGTCATCGACCCCGACGGTTCACGAATGCGTGTCAACGGTCGTAAATGCCGCCGCTGATGCAAATCGAAACATAAGAGCCACACGGCACGCACACTTCTGTCCGATCATCGCTGCGTGCGAGGAGAGAGGCGATGCTGTCACGGCGCGGGACGCTGCTGACATTGAGCATGGCAGCCGTGACCCTGCGTTTCGCTCTGCGGCGACAGGCAATAGCCGCAATGCCGGCGCAGGAACTCGCTCTGGTCGACGCTGTCACCTGGGGCGCCAACGAGTCGACGATGGCTGAATACCGCGCCCTCGGCCGCGAGCGATGGCTGCAGGCGCAACTGCATCCGCCAGCCGAGCCACGGCTGCCACCGGCCGCGCAACGGCAGGTGGATGCGCTGGCTGTCACCCGCCGGCCAATGATCGAGCTGGCGGGCGATTTCAACGCGACAGCCCGCATCGTGAATGAGCTCAGTGATCCGGCCGTGCGCGTCGAGGCGCAGAAGGCATTTCAAGCCGGGATGAGCGACATCGCCTACCAGGCCGCGACCGCCTGCATCCTGCGTGCGCTCTACGCGCCAGATCAGTTGCGCGAACGCATGACCTGGTTCTGGTTCAACCATTTCAACGTGCATCAGTACAAGGCCAACATTCGCGTCCTGGTCGGAGACTATGAGCATAACGCGATTCGCCGGCACGCGATGGGCCGGTTCCATGACCTGCTGATGGCCACGCTGCGCCACCCCGCGATGCTGCGATACCTCGATAACGCCGACAACACCGTCGGCCATCTCAACGAGAATTACGCGCGCGAGATCATGGAGCTGCACACCATGGGTGTCGGCTCCGGCTATACGCAACAGGATGTGGAGCAACTCGCACGCATCCTCACCGGCGCCGGCATTGATCCGCGCCCGGTCAACCCGACATTGAAGCCGGAATGGCAAAGGCTTCTGGTGCGCGACGGGATGTTCGAATTCAACCCGGCACGCCACGATTTCAGCGACAAGGTTTTCCTGGGCCGGCAGATCGCCGGCAGCGGCTTCGCCGAGATAGAGCAGGTGGTGGACATGCTGTCCGCCCATCCGGCAACGGCGCAGCATATTGCCCGCCAGATTGCCCTCTATTTCGTCGCCAACGATCCACCAAAGCCGCTGGTTGACCGCATGGCACAGAGCTTCACGCGGACCCAGGGTAATATTCCCAGTGTGCTTGATACCATGATCCGCGCACCGGAATTCGCCGCCAGCTTGGGCACGCGGTTCAAGGATCCGGTCCGCTACATTTTCTCCGCGGTGCGGCTGGCCTATGACGACAAGGTCATCGTCAATACCGTCCCAGTACAGAACTGGCTCAACCGGCTTGCGGAAGGATTGTACAACCATCTGACGCCGGATGGCTATGCGATGGAGTCATCCGCCTGGGACGCGTCGGGCCAGATGATGACGCGCTTCGAGATCGCCCGTCAGATCGGCTCGAACTCGGCTGGGCTGTTCAAGCCGCCCGGCGCCGACGCGGTCGATCAGCCGGCGTTCCCGTTGCTGCAGAACGGGTTGTACTTCGACGGGCTGCGCGCAACACTGTCGGCGCAAACCCGGGCAGCGCTGGACAAAGCCACCTCGCCGCAAGACTGGAACACATTGTTCCTATGCTCGCCTGAATTCATGCACTGAACGTTCGGAGGACCGGCCATGCAGCTCGATCGTCGCGATCTTCTCGCCGGGATAGCGGCTGTGGTGCCAATGACCATGGCCGGGCGGCTCTGGGCCGCGCCGGCGACCGACGCGCGATTGCTCGTCGTGTTCCTGCGCGGCGCCTATGACGCGGCGAACATCGTCATCCCGGTGCATAGCGACTTCTATCACACGTCGCGGCCCACGCTGGCGATCGCGAAACCGGATCCTGCGGTCGCGACCGCGGCGTTGCCGCTGGATGGCACATGGGGCCTGCACCCGGCGTTGCGGGCAACGATCTATCCACTGTACCGCAAGGGCCAGGTGGCGTTCGTGCCGTTCGCCGGCACCGATGACCTGACACGGAGCCATTTCGAGACCCAGGACACGATCGAACTAGGCCAGGATATCAAAGGGACGCGGAACTACCGGTCCGGCTTCATGGCGCGTCTGGTGCAGACATTGACGGGGCCGAAGCCCATTGCCTTCACGGACCAGTTGCCGCTGATCTTGCAAGGTAGCGGCGCCATCCCGAACATCGCGATCAACGCCGTGGGCAAGCCCGTCATCGATGCCCGCCAGGCGTCCCTGATCAGCGCGATGTATGCCGGACGGTCGCTCGCGCCCGCGGTGCACGAAGGATTCCAGGTGCGGCAGGATATCTATCACGCGATCACCGAACGCATGATCCAGGCCAGTCGCGGGGCAGCGTCACCCAAGGGCTACGAACTGGCGGCCCGGCGCATCGGCGAATTGATGCGAGACCAGTTCAATGTTGGCTTTGTCGATGTCGGCGGCTGGGACACCCATGTGAACCAGGGTGCGGCGACCGGTTATCTGGCCCACCGGATGGCCGAACTCGGCCGCGGCCTGGCGGGCTTTGCCGACGAGATCGGCCCACAATGGCACAACACCGTCGTCGTGGTGATTTCCGAGTTCGGCCGCACGTTCCGCGAGAACGGTGACCGCGGCACCGACCATGGCCATGGCAGCGTCTATTGGGTGCTGGGCGGCGGCATCAAGGGCGGACGCCTGGCCGGCGCGCAGGTTCCGGTTGACCAGGCGAATCTGTTTCAGAATCGTGACTATCCGGTGCTCACCGATTATCGCGCGCTGTTCGGCGGCCTGTTCCAACGAATGTTCGGGCTGGACCAGGCCCGCCTGCACCACGTCTTCGCAGCAGTGCAACCCAAGGATCTGGCCCTGCTGTGAGCCGGTCGGGTGCACAGCATCCCGGCCGACGCGCTCGTTGTCCACGGAACGAATTTTTACCTGTCTGCCTGTAGGCTTCTACCTATCCGGCTGTAGGCAAGGTCCGCCGGCTGCTTCCGTGCCTGCCCGGCGGGCGGGCCGGGCAGGCACGGATCCGAATGGTCAGCCCATCGCCTGAGTGGCCTGGGGCTCGATCTCGTACATGATCCGCACCTCGCCTGGTTGCGCGAACGGATACTTGTCTTGGCCCAAATATTTCTTGGCAAGCGAATCGATATGCGCGGACGCGCCTTCTTCGGTGGCACGCACGACCGTGCCGCGGATTTGCAGGTAGCGATAGGGATTGTCCGGGTCGAGGATCGACATCGCCACCGGCACCCCTTCGCGCAGCGTCCTCGCCTTCACTCTCCCCTTCGCGGTGTTCACGCGCACGCGACCGTTGGTGTAGTCGAACCACACCGGCGTCACCTGCGGCGATCCATCGCGCAAGAGGGTCGCGAGGTTCGCCAAGGCTTTCTTCTGCTGCATCAG
>DATJNA010000239.1:0-7072 GCA_035508435.1 Acetobacteraceae bacterium
CTGCCCCTTGGCGCCAGTCGGGGTGCTCCGAGGTCCCCAGGTCAAACTCGCAACCGGGCTATCCTGCACCAAGGAGAGACCGACCTCGCTGCCGGCGAACCACCAACTATTGCCCACGCACGCCAGTCCCGCCAGTTTCATTCAGTCGCGGGTCGGCCGCCCGGGACGGTGGCAACTCGCAATGACATCCGGGCCGTGCGACGCACGCTCCACTGATAGCGGCACAACGTCAGCGACGTGCGCTTGCCCGACTCACGGCAGCAGATTGGCCGCCGTGCCCGCGAGCTGGAACATCCGATGCTCGATCTCATCCGGCACAAAGCAGGCATAGGAGATCATGCCGTCGCGATCCTTGAACACGCGCGTGTCCCAATAGACCTGCTGGGATAGTTTCTCGACCTTCTGCTGGTCCGGTTGCGGTGCGTCCTGCGCGTCGTGCAGGTCGGTGATCTCGGCGCGAATTTGCGTCGCATAGGTTTTTTGCCGGGCGCCGAACCGGTCGAGCCCCTGGATCACCGCGTTTCGCTCCTCGTCGAGCAATGAGAATATGCCGGCGGTGAACGCCAGCAGTTCGGTCTTGCGCTGATCGCCGGCGGCTGCCGCGAACTCCTTGATCTCCGCCTGCGCCTGATCCACCGGCACGCGCCGCTCTGCCAGCCGTTCCGCCAGCGCGGCCGCCCTCGGATGCTTCTGCCAATCGTCGGCCAGTGCGCCGAGCGGGGGACCAGACCACATCGTCGCCAGCGACATGTGGTCGATCTTGATCTGCTGGCATGGCCAGTCGGGATCGAGCGGCGGTGGGCTCGCATCCGGCGGTGCCGCGGCGCAGAGCAAGGTCAGCATTGCGATGGCAACGCGTGTCGCGAGCCGGATCATGCCATTGCTCCGGGGCGTCGCGCCATCACGCCACGCGCCGGGTCATAGGCGAGGATCGCGCCGGCCGTGAACACAATGGTGCAGCCCACCACGACCGCCAGCGCGAGCGGATTGAAGGTGGAATACAGGCAGAAGCGTGACAGCTCGACCGCATAGGTGAACGGGTTCAGCAGGCAGGCCTGATACAGGATCGGGCTGGACTGCTGCACCTGCCATAGCGGGTATAGCGCCGAGGAGGCGAAGAACATCGGGAAGATCACGAAATTCATCACGCCCGCGAAATTCTCGAGCTGGCGTACCATCGACGACAGCACCATGCCCATGGCCCCCAGCATGAAGCCGCCCAGCATCAGCGCCGGCAGCACCGCGATCCAGCCGGCGTCGGGAATATCCACGCCCCACAGCCAGGCCAGCAGCATGAAGGCGTAGCATTGCAGGATGGAGATCACCGTGCTGGCGGTCAGCCGCGACACCAGCAGGAACCAGCGCGGGAACGGGCTGACCAGCAGCACGCGCATGTTGCCCATCTCGCGGTCATAGACCATGGAGAGCGACGACTGCATGCCATAGAAGAACTGCACCATCGCGAGCAAGCCGGGGACGACATAGGTGCTGTAGAGAATGTAGGTGTGATAGGGCGGCATGATCGACACGCCCAACACCTCGCGCCAGCCGGCGGCGAAGATCACCAGCCAGACCAGGGGGCGCACCAGAGCGGAGATCAGCCGGCCGCGCTGATGCAGGAAGCGCAGGGCCTCGCGCCACATCACGCCGCGCATGCAGATCGAATAGCCGCGCAGCGTCAGGCCATGGCGCAGGGGCATGGTGCCGATGGCTATGCTCATGGGGCGCTGTCCTGGATGGCGCGGGCGGTCGCGCTCGTGGGCGTTGTCCTGGTCGGTGCACTCGGTGGCGCTCACGCGTCGTCCTCCGCGGCGGGGCGGATGCCGGTCAGGGCGCGGAACGCCGAGCGCAGGTCCGCCGCGCGCGCCGCCGCAACGATGTCCGACATTTCGCCGCTGGCCAGCACTTTGCCTCGATGCAGCACCACGACGTGGTCGCCGGGCTCGATCTCGTCGAGCAAATGCGTCGCCCACAGCACCGCGACGCCGCGCGTGCGCGACAGTGTGCGCACGTGCTCCACGATCGCGGCCTTGGAGGCGACATCCAGCCCGACAGTCGGTTCGTCCAGCACCAGCACGCTGGGGTCGTGCATCAAGGCGCGCGCGATTTCGATGCGGCGCATCTGGCCGCCGGAGAGCTGCCGCGCCTTGTCGCGGGCGCGATCGGGCAGGCCGACGTCGCGCAGCACCGCGTCGGCGCGCGCGCTAGCCTGCCGGTGCGGCATGCCGTGCAGCGCCGCGTGATACATCAGGTTGTCGCGCACCGAGAGATCCAGATCGAGCGTGCGCGCCTGGAACACCACCCCAAGCTCGGCCAGGGCGGCGCTCGGCTGACGCGACACGTCGAAGCCTTGCACGCTGATGCGGCCATGCCGCGTATCGAAAAACCGGGTGATGAGCGAAAACAGCGTGGTCTTGCCGGCCCCGTTGAGGCCCAGCAAGGCGACGAAACTGCCGGGCGGCACCGTCAGGCTAACATCGATCAGTGCCTTGCGCTCGCCATAGGCGTGGCTGACGCGATCAACGGCCAGCGCCGGCGCCTCGCCACGCTGCGCCTGTGCCGCGGCGACCGGCGTGTCCGCGGCGGGCTTCGTCAGTGTGGCGATACCAGGATCATCCATGGCTGTTCACCGACCGGAATGGTGTTGATGACGCGAAGGTCCGCGACGCGGATCACCGAAACGTCGTTCGAGAGTCCGTTGGCGGAGAGCAAATACTTGCCGTCCGGGGTGAACGCCAGGTGCCAGGGTCGCTGGCCGACAAGCAGGTACTTCTTCACCGTTGCATTGTACACCGACTGCCCGGTAGCGACGTAGGACAGCACCTTATGCTCCGGCACGCTGACCACGGCGACGCGGTTGGCCGGCCCCAGTGCGACGAAGGCCAGCTTGTCGTCGTCGGTGATGTCGATGCCGACCGGTTGGATGAAGGTGCTGCGCAGCCCCTCGACCTCGAAATGAATGGTGTCGAGAATTTTGAACGTCCTGGTGTCGATGACGGTGACCGTGCCGCCGAGTTCGGACGATACCCACACCTGGCTGCCGTCATGGGTGAAGGCGGCCCAGCGCGGCCGCGGCGGCACTAGGACATTGGCCAGGTTCTTTCCCGTGGCATAGGAAAAGAACTGCGCCATGTTGGTGGTCTCGGTGGTGTTGATGATGAGCTGCCCGTCCGGGCTGACGGCCATACCCTCCGGCTCCACTCCCGTCGGCATCTGCACCAGCAGCTTCTGCGTGTCGATGTTCCACACCGTGATCAGCGCGTTGTTCTCGTTTGAGACGTAGAGCGGATTGTTCTCCGGGGCGCGCAGCGCGGCATATTCCGGATCGGGCGTGTCGATCGACCCGGTCACCTGCCAGGTGCTGGTGTCGAAGATGTCGATGCGGTTGGAATCGCCGAGGCAAATGAGCAATCGCTTGCCGTCGCTGGTGAGCGCCATGCCACGGGGACGCTGGCCGGTCGGCACCGTCTTCACGACCTGCGTCTTGTCGAGGTCGATGACGCTGATCGTGTTGTCCTTCTCGTTCGACGCATAGGCCGTGTAGGCATGCGCCGGCGCTAACGCGACCAGCGTCAGGACAAGGAACACGCCACATGTCACTGTCACGCCACGTGTCATTGCGAGGAGCGTAGCGACGAAGCAACCCCGGTCGAGCATGCGCACGGACGGGAGGACGTCCTCGCGAACGAGGTTGCTTCGGTCCCTCCGGGACCTCGCAATGACAGCGGGCGGATGGTCTCTGCGGAACCCCGCAATGACAGGGGACGGGTGGTCACTTCGGAATCCCGCAATGACATCTGCCGTCATGTCTTCTGGCCCGCCGGCAGCTTGCACGCGGTTTCCGGTTTGTCGGTGCCGAGCGTGTCCAGCACGGTCACTTCGTGCAGGAAGCCTGGCTGCGGCGACATCGAAACCACCGCCCGGCCGGAATCCGACAGCAGGATCGCCTGGCGCACCTGGCCGTTCCAGCTTCTGATCGATAGGCTCAGCCCGCGATACGCGCCAAGCTGGAAATCGGGGCTGCGCATGTAGTTCATGATCTTGTCGGGATCGAGCGACTGCGCGTAGCTCGCGGCCGTGCCGATCATGCGCACCGCGACCCAGGAGTTCATGTCCAGCGCGGTCATGAAACGATGAGCATAGGCAACGAATCGGTCCTGCATCTGCTTGCCGCCAAATTCGGTACTGTTCGGGTCCCAGCTCGTGGGCACCAGTCCGGCCGATCCGGCAACCGGACGCGCGTCCCAGGTGCGATAGGGCAGATAGTCGGCGAATATCGAGTGCTGGTCGGCGCAGACCAGCACGTCGTACTCCGGCGCGTCCTGAGTGAAGACCGGCAGCTGCTTCTGCAAGTCGATCAGGCCGCTATCGGTCTCGCGAGAACCCGCCGCGGCTTTGTATTGCCGCTCCACAACGATGCGCGCGCCGAAGATCTTCGCCGCACGGCGATAGGCATCGGCCAGCAACCGATCGTCCGCTCCTTCGCCAAAGGCGAGGAACCAGCGCGGCCAGCGCTTCCAGATCAGGTACTGTGCCAATGCATCCGCCAGCATCGCATTGCTCGGTGCGGTATGGATCAGATTGGCGCGGCAGTTTTCTTCCCGGATCGCATCGTCGGGGGCGCCGGCGTTGAACATGGTGACGCCATGTGGCGCGCCGGCCTCCGCGAGCTTCAGCACGTCCGGCGCCGGGCGGTCGGTGACGACCAGGCGGATGCCTTTGCCGATCAGCGTGTTCAGCGCCGCCACCGGGTCCTGCTCCGTGCGGACCGCGATGCATTCCAATGCGAAATTCTGGTGCAGGAAGCGTCCGGTGGTGTTGTTGTCGGCCACGCCGACCTCGGCCCCGGCACGACCATTATCGGACGCGGGCGCAAAGATCAGCGAAATCGTTTCTACGTCGTGCCACCAATGGATGTAGCCGATGGTCAGGGTCGGCACATCAGCCGCCGGCGGCGGCGCGCCGGGCGGCGTCCCGGCAGGCGCTTCGGCGGATCGCGCGAACCCGGCGCCCACCGTTGCAGCAAGCCCGCTCATCACCGTGCGCCGGTTCGGCATTGGCCCTCTTTGCACATTGTCATCAGGCGCTCGCGGCGAGGTCGTCATCGATCGCACCTTCCTCCAGGATGCGAATTGCCCATCCGCGGTGCCGGCATCGGATTGCCTATCCGTCCTGCCGGCATGGAAGAGCAAAACCTTCGATCCGGCAAGCGAGATGCGGCAGGCGACTTGACAAGGTCACAGGGTGCTCGCTGCTTCATCATCGTCCCGGTGAGGACCGCCGCCTCAATGCGACATCCCTGAAGACAATGCGACGTCCCTGGAGCCCGCCGCCGTCGGGCGCGTCTGCCATCCGCCGCGCTCACGCACGCTTGAAGCGGCCGAACATGACGCCATGCCTGTTTGGGAGGAAAACATGAAACACGCGCTGACCGTCGCCTTTCTCGCTCTGCCACTGGCCGCCGCCGCAGCCCCATCCTGCGGCGGGGCAGCGAACGATTACCCGACATCGGCCCGCGCCGACTATGTGTTCGGCTGCATGGCGGTCAACGGTCAGACCCATGAAGCGCTCGACCGTTGTTCCTGCGCCGTCGACGTGGTCGCATCCATCCTGCCTTATCAGGACTACGTCTCCGCCGCGACCGTGCTGAGCATGCAGCAAGAGAAGAGCTTCCTTGCCATGGAATTCAATAACGCCACCACGAAGCAGATGGTCCGCCGTCTGAAGGAAGCGGAGGCCGAGGGGGAAGTGCGCTGCTTCTAGCTGCGGTGCACAATGCGGGCGGCAACTGCGCCGCGTCTGGCCGCGGCGCAGAAGGGCGCATAGTGACGGCGGGGGAATCTGCTGCATCTGGCCGCGGCGCACAATGCGGATTGATCGCAGACCGCGCTGTCTCCGCCGCGTGACAGACTGTCGTGCGCCAAACACGGCGCTGTCACGATCTTGATGCGACGGTGCATGCAATACCCGGCCGGCAGACCGTATCCTTTTGAAATTCCACGACGCACACTGCCTTCAAAGTTTGGCATGGACTTTGCGTCGCACGCGTGCGGTGCAGGCTTCGCTCGACCCCACACTGGGTCGCGCACGCGCCTGCGCGGGTAAATGGCTGTGAAGGAGATCGATCACCGCGTGCGAGAACGGATGAAGCGGCGTCGGTCGTATCATCCATAAAGTGCCTGGTCGGCACAGAGCGTGCCATGGCTCGAAGGGGAGGATCGGGATGAAACGTACCATAACGTGGATTGGCGGTGCTACGCTGGGCGTGCTGGCGGGTCTGTTGCTGGCTGCTCCGACTGCGATCGCCCAGAATACGACCAACGGCAATGAAGCGGCCAAGGCGCCGGCCGCCAACGCAGCGGCCGCACCGAATGCGGCAGCGCCTGGCGCGGCGGCAGCACCGAACGCCGGAGCGGCTAACAGCGCGGCAGCGCCGCAGGCTGCGGCAGGACCTCCGGTCGTCGAAATACCCAACGTCACGGGGCCGTCGGTCGCGCAGGAAGCGGCCAACGCGGATAACTGGGCGATGCCGAGCCTGAACGACGCCGCCACGCGCTTCTCGCCGCTGAACCAGATCAACGCAAGCAATGCCAGCCGCTTGCAGGTCGCGTGGACCTTCTCCACCGGCGTGCTGCGCGGCCATGAAGGCCAGCCGCTGGTGATCGGCGATGTGATGTATCTGGTCACACCGTTTCCCAATACTGTCTACGCGCTCGATTTGAATCATGATGAACGCATCATGTGGCAGTACACGCCGACGCAGAATCCGGACGTGATCCCGGTGATGTGCTGCGACACGGTCAATCGCGGCGTCGCCTATGGTGACGGCAAGATCATCCTGCACCAGGCGGATAACACGGTCGTCGCGCTGAACGCGCAGACCGGCAAGGAAGAGTGGAAGACCCCGCTTGCCAGCTACAAGGATGGCGCAACCGGCACCGACGCGCCGATGATCGTCGGCAACAAGGTGATCGTCGGTGTCTCCGGCGGCGAGTTCGGCGTGCAGGGCTTCCTTGCCGCGCTCGACATCAAGGATGGCCACATCATTTGGAAAGCGTACTCTGAAGGCCCC
>DATJNA010000240.1:0-9522 GCA_035508435.1 Acetobacteraceae bacterium
TCATCACCATGGGTTGGTGACGCCGTACTGCTACGCCGCTCGCTGGATTTGCCGCGCCTCGACAAAGCTCTGCACCGCCGCCCTCGCGCTATCGTCGAACGCAATGTGCAATTGACCGTCGCCGGCGCTACGGACAATGAAGGGCAGAGCAAATCCGATACCGCTGATGCCGAGCGTACCGCGAGCACCTTGCGGCAAATCGGGTGCGCCACGCACGCTGGCGCCGGCCTCGGAAATATCACAAAGTTCAGCAGCAGTCACGTTGCCGCCGGGCAGGTTCAACCGGCATGGGCTTGCTACCGCAATACGAGCCGTCTGGCGGCGGTCCACGTCAGCGGTAGATGTGCGAACCGCGCGGACCACGGCATGCCTCAGGCCCTCCATCGCCGTCGTCAGAGCGCTCGCGTGGTCACGCACTTGGTTGGAATGCCGACCGGTCTCTTCCGCTTCGGCGGATACGTCGCCCACCCGATCGGCCATCCCGTTCGCTGCCGATGCGGTCTCGGTCACGTTCCGGGCAATTTCCGCGGTTGCTGCCCCTTGTTCCTCCACCGCGGCCGCAATAGAGCTGGAAATGGCATTCACTTCGGCGATGGTTTGCTCGATCCGACCGACAGCCGAGACCGATGCCTCGGTGGCCGACCTTACCTCGGCGATATGCCGGGCGATTTCCTGGGTGGAGCGTGCCGTTTGCGTTGCCAGCGCTTTCACCTCGCTCGCAACGACTGCGAACCCCTTCCCTGCGTCCCCGGCTCGGGCCGCCTCAATCGTCGCATTCAGCGCAAGCAGGTTCGTCTTGGCTGCGATTTCACCGATCATGTCGGCAACCGCACCGATGCGACCGACCTGAGCGTTCAGCGTCTCCATGGCCGTTCGCGTTTCCGCCGCGGCCGCCACGGCACGGGATACCACGGAATTCGACTCCGCCACCTGCCCGCTGATTTCGCGTATCGAGCTGGAGAGTTGCTCGGCGGCACTGGCCACGGTTTGCGCGTTGGCAAGCGCCTGGCCAGCCGCCGCGGCAGCCGTCTCGGCGGAGGTTTTGGTCCGGGTCGCCGACGCTTGCATCGCATCGGCTGTTGCCGCCATGGCGCGGCTACGGCTGTCGACGCCGGTCAGCGCCCGGTGCGTCTCGACTTCTATCGTCTCAGCCATCTCCCTCAGCGCGGCAGCTTTCTTCTCCTCAGCCTCTCGCCGCTCGATCTGTTGCTCCGCCTGAAGTCGCTCTTCATGAACCATATGCTGTTTGAACACCATCACTGACGCGGCCATCTCACCGACCTCGTCACGCCGCGTCGTCCCGGGTATCATGGTTTCAAGGTCACCTTTCGTCAGAGCGGTCATCGCCGCCTTCAGACCCGACACCGGACCGGTGATGTCGCGATTGACCAGCCATCCCAGGAGGGCGGTCGTAACTATGACTATGCCGGACATCCCGATCAGACGTTCCAGGGTAGCGGAATAGGCGGCATCAATATCGTCGATCCAGCTTCCTGCGATGAAATCCAGCCGCCATGGTGCGAAGCGCGCGACGTAGGAAAGCTTCGGCAGCTTCTTCGTACTGCCCGGCTTGGCGACCGAGTAGGTGATCTTGCCAAGGTCCCCATTGCCCAACGCCAGGTTCGCCAGCTCGGCGCTGGTATGTCCGGCATCGTCCCTCGCCGTGGTCAGCTTGGCCTCGCGCGACGGATCGCCGCCATGCATGACCACGATTCCCGCCGCGGTCTGGGCCAGGAAATAATCGTCGGCCGAGCCGAACCGGATGTGGTGAATGTCGTCGCGGAATTCCGCGATGGCGTCCGCGCGGGTGATGCGGCCCGCCTGCACCTGCCGTTCCAATGCGCCGGCAAAATCGCGTGCCGTCAGTACCAGTGCGCGCAGCTTGTCTATGCGATCGTCGAGCATTCTTTGCCGCATGGTGGACGCCGCGATGCTTGATAAGGTAAGTAACGCCAGAATGGACATGGACATTAACAAGGCAAGTTTGGTCCGAATCCGTAGACGCCCGAGAATACTCATCGCCGCACCGTGCACCTGGTCTGCGAGGAATAAGTATGCTGCGGAATGTTAATATCCGGTAAACCCAAGCCATGCGGACCCGAGTGGCCGCCGCTGCGCTGTCACACGTGGCCGCCATGGGTCGGAACCAGAGCGCCCGCACCGGCCTTCGCCTGCGGGCCAGGCAGTCCGGCGGTGCCTGTCCGACGGTGCCTGCCATGCAGCCGGTCAAAACCCTCGTGCCGGGATTCTCCTGGGCCCCCACCAGGATGGCAGCGCGGCTAGCGTCCCATGCGCTCGAGAAATTCCAACTGCCAGCGCATTTCCTCGATCGCCAGGGGAAAGCTGCCGCCCGGACCGGGCAGCAGGACGGCATCCGGTTCGAGACGTCCCAGCAGCGCCTGCAACGCTCCCGCCGCGCGCATGGTGAAGCCGGCTTTCCAGGTCAGGCTCGCCAGTCCCTTGGCACTGCGCAGCGAGGCGGCACGTTGCACCACCGAAATTGGCATCCCGGCCGCCACCGCCAGCAAGGCCGCGGCCAACGGAGCATTGCCGTCGCGGGTCGCGGCCAGCACCGAGGCCTCGGTCAAGGTGCCGGCATGCGCCAGTTCCTGCGCCTGCACCAGCGCATCGTCCATCGTCGGATCGCCGCGCGCGAGCGAGGGCCGGCCGGCATTCAGCCGTTCCGTCAGCCTCGCGCGCAACGCCGCGGTCAGCGCCGCCGGCATGTCGGTGCGCCTGGCCAGGACGTCCACCAGATTGGTTGCGACGATCTCCGCCAGCGCCTGCGCCGCCCGCGGCGGCAGGCTCGGGCGATGCACCAGCGGCTCATGCCATTCCGCATGCTCGCCGGCCTGTGCAATGAGCATATCGAGCGTCGCCTCGCGGATCTGCGCCGTGCCATTGGCGAGCAAGGCGCGGATTGCCGCGCTGTCGGCGGTGGCGGCGACGGCGTCCGACACCCGTGCATCGATGCCCGGGCGGCCGGCCACCGCGACGACCGTGCCGGCCGACCGCGCCGCCGCGATCAACGCCAGCAGGTCCGCGGTGGACAGCAATGGCGAGAAACGGATGATCGGCGCGGCCACCATCACCGCCGGGTCATGCGCAAGCTGCATGATCAGCGCACGTGGCGCCTCCGGCATGTCCTTCACCACGTCGGCAATCACCGCCCGCACGCGCACCGCCGCGTCGCTCACCAGCACGGTCAGCGTCTCCAGGGTCTGGCGCTGTAGCTCCGCCTGATCGGCGCGGGCGAGATCGGGCAGCAGGCCCGCCAGCCGCCGCGCGAGAAGCATGCGCACCCGTTCATCGGGATCGTCTGCCAGGATCCGGTCGACCGCCATTGGCAAGGCTGGGTTCAGCGCCAAAGCCGCCCTGACCGTGACCGAGCGATCGGAGGCGAGCGCTTGCAGCATCTCCGGTTCGGCGCGCGCATCGGCGCCCTGGCGGACGCGCCGCACCTCATCGATCGGCAGATCGTGGGGAGCGGCGTTCATGTCTGGCCTTCAGGGGCCACGCGCCAATGGCCGCGGCCCTCGCGCTTCACCTGGTACATCGCTGCGTCGGCGCGTCGCAGCACGTGGGCGATTTGCTCCTCGCTCTTGGGGCTGCGCATGGCGATCCCGATCGAAACGCCGAGACGCAGGGCGTCGTCGCCCGACATCTCCGCCATCGCCCTGGGCACCTCGGTACGCAATTGTTCGGCACGCTCGGCGGCAGTCATGTGGTCGGCGCCGTTCAGCCACATGGCGAATTCATCGCCCCCGAGACGCGCGACGAGGTCGGTGGGGCGCACTGCGTTGCGCAGCAGGATGGCGAACTGCACCAGCACCTGGTCGCCCATCTCATGCCCATGCACGTCGTTCACCCGCTTGAAGTTGTCGAGGTCGACGAAGATCAGCGTCCCGGGCAGCTCCTCGCGGTCGAGCCGTTCAACGCAGCGTTCGATTTCCGCCATGAAGGCGCGCCGGTTCAACAGACCGGTCAGCGGGTCGGTGCGCGCCTGGTGGGCCATGTCCTGCTGGATCGCCTCATGCTCGAGGGCGAAGCGGATCAGGTTGGCGGCGGCCGCGAGCAATAGACGGTCCTCGTTGTCCCAGGGCCGGGTGCCGGCGACGCGCCAGACCGCGAGGCCGGCCGGGTCGCCGAAACGAGCCTGACAGGCCGCGGTGAGCACGCGCCGGCCATCGCCGTTGCTGGCCTGGGCTGCCGCGGCCGGCGCGCGATGCAGCAGGGCCGCGGCGGTTTGCAGAACAGTACCGGCGCCGCCGCCCGCTTGATGGGCAAGCCTCGCGGCGTCCGGATCGTCGGGGACCAGCACCACCGCGGCACCTTCCGCGCCGAGCGCGTTCATCAGCGCGTCCAGCGCGGCTTGCAGCATGCGCGGGGCCAACACCTCCTGGCCCATACGCCAGAGGATATGGTCCAGCACCTCGCCGCGGCGCAGGGCGGCGGTGACCTGCGCGTGCTGACTGTCATATTCGGCGAGGTCGACGCCGATGCCGCGCGCGCCGACCACGCGGCCCTGGTTGTCCAGCACCGGCGCGGCGGCGAAGGCCAAGGTGGCGATGCCGCCGTCGCCGCGTTTCAGCCAGACCCGGCGGCGGCGCACCAGGCCGGTAGCACGGAACGGATTGAAGATCGCATCCTCCGCCCCGCAGGCCAGCAACAGCTCGGCCGGTTGACCGATCAGGGTGGCGGCCGGCCAGCCGAGCACTGGGTCGGGCACAACGAAGGCAAAGCGGCCCCGTTCATCCGTCTCGAAAGCCAGGTCCGCCATCTGGATGACGAGGTCGCGCCAGCGTTGGCGGCTGTCGAGCAAGGCGTCGCGCAGCCGTTCGGCCGTGGTCGGGACGGGCGAGACTTGCTCCGCTGTCGCCGCGGCGAGGTGTTCGGCCGGATCGGCGGCATTTGGGTCATCGGGACGGATGGGAGCCGTGGTCTGGGGCATGGACGCTTCCAGTCCTTGTCGCGCCACGCCATTTTGAGCGTGAATCTCCTAACGAAGTGTTTCCGCCGGCATGAATCGCGGGCCGGAATGGGTACAACCCCTGCACAGGAAGTGCTCGGCACGCGGCGAGAAAGCAATCACGCAGCGACGTTTCCCAACTGCTCCCGGAGCGACTGCGCCCGACCCCCTGTCATCGCGCGGAGCTAAGCGGTCCTGACAAGGAACCATGCGTCATGGCCAGGCCTGGCCAGCCCTCACGGCAGCGGCGAACCGCCAGCGGCAACCCGATCAGCCTCGCGGCGACGCGACGGCCGGCACAAGGACGGCGGCGACGTGAAGCAGCGCCACATGCTGCCGTCATGCCTTCGCCTGGCGCGGGTCGACCGCCTCGGCCGGTGGGCAATTCGCGTGGGCAACTCGCGGTGACAGCGGCAATGTTCCGGGGCAGGATGGTTACGGCTTCCCGGCAAGTGCCTTCACCTCGTCCATCGCCTCGGCGAAGCGTTTGTTGATCAGCGCCAGCGCTTCGGTGTTGGACTGCTGAATCAGGTCGCGCAGCTCCTGCATGTTGGCGACGGCGCGCTCGTAAGCCTGCTTCAGCATCTCTGCCTGCTTCACTGCCTTGGCCTGCGGGCCTTCCGCCGCGGCGAGCGCCTGCATGCACTCGGTCAGTTCGGTCATGTTCTGCTGCATGATTTCCATGTTGCGGCGCGCGACGGCCTGGGCGCCTTCCATCGCGACCCGGTTGGCGGCGGTGAACGTCTCGATATTGCGGCGGTTGGCGGCGACAAACGCTTCCATGTCCGGCAGCGACGGCAGCTTCATCTCGCTGAACAATTTGGCGAAGTCGCCGGCCGCGGCGGCGTCGCCGAATGCCGAGGAGCCCGACTTGGACTGCGGTCCGCTGGCCATCGCTCGCCTCCTGATTTTGCCTGCCTGGATTGCGCCGGCGATCTTACGGCGGTCCACGCAGTCCCGCCAGCCGGCGACGGTCAGCCAACGACGGTCAGCCGGCGACGGTCAGCCGGAGACGGTCAGCCGGAGACGGTCAGCCGGCGACGGTCAGGCGGAGACGGTCAGCCGGCGACGGTCAGCCAACGGTCAGGCGGGCGGAACCTCCGGCACCGGGGCGTGCGGCTCGGCGCCCAAATCGGCAGCCGATGCGTCCGCCGTCGGCGATTCGGTGTCGCTACCTGGCTTGGGGGCGCCGCCACCCAGCCAGTCGGCCAGGCGCTCGGCCCGCCGGAGTGCCACATCGAGTGCCGCCATGGTCCCGGACAGATCGGCACTTTCGTCGCGTTCCCAGGCGCGCAACGTCCAAAGCCAGACGGCGACCAGGCCGCGGATCCGCAGCTCGCCGCGCAATCCGGCGGTGGCGACGCCGGCCGCATGCAGCATCCAGCGCATGCTGCGGCGGGTGGCGCAGGCAAGCAGCAGAGCGATCGGCGGTTCGGACGGCAAGGCACGCATCAGGGCGATCACACCGGCGCGGTGCGCCTGCAATGCGTCGAACCGCCGCATCAGCAGGTCGAACAACTTGTCGCGAACCGAACCGTCGCTCGGCACGTCGGCCAGGGCCGCCTGGTCGACCTTGCGTCCGAAGCGGAGCAATACCGCGGCACGGCTGGGAAAGCGCGCCCGCGCCTCGGCCAGGGACAAAGCCGTTGCTCGCGCCGCCGCGGCCACGTTGGCGCGGGCCAGGCCCTTCTCCGCCACCAGACGGAAGAACGCCGCGATCAGCGCGCTGTCGAAGTCCACCTCGCTCATGGCCGCAGAATGGCGCCAAATCAGCGCCCTGTCAGCCCTAAGCAGGGTTTCGCGGCCTGATCAACGCTCCCACCGTCGGCGCGGGCATGCGGCAAGCATCGGGGGCGTTCCGCCCCCAGGCCCCCTGACCAAGGGGCACTGCCCCATGGATCCCCGCCAAGGGCGCGGCCCTTGGAACCCTGGGGTTGCGTGGGTTGGAGAGGGGGCCGTTCCGTGGTGCTGGTAACACCCGTGCCGGCGCGGCCCCCTCTCCGACCCAAGCAGTCTGGGATTGCAAAGGCTCCGCCTTTGCCGAAGGTCCAGGAGGCAGCGCCTCCTGGTGGGGTTTGGGGCGAAGCCCCAATACTCGCTGCCCGCCCACACCGGCGATGGAACCGTTGGGCAGGCTGTGAATCTCTGCTTAGCCGGCGATCAGTCGGATGCATCCAGGAAGGCGGGCACGCGGCGCATTGCGTCCCGCCTCGCCGGCCCATTGGTGCCGGTATGGGCACGGCCCGTGCCGCTCGGCGGCGTGGCCAGGCCGGCGTGTTCTGTCACGGGGTGATCAGGTGCGTCGAAATCATGATAGGCGCCGGGATACACCACCAGAGTGACGCGGTGGGGGAAGCGCGCCGCGACGCGGCGGCAGGGATCCGCGGGCGTCCAGTCGTCCAGGGCACCGACCAGGATCATCAGCGGGCCGGAGGGCCGCCAGGCAGCGTCCCGCGATTCCGTGTGGCAGCCGGGGTAGAACGCGACGAAGCGGCGGAACAAGCCGTGTGGCGGCGCGGGGTCGGTGGGGACGGTCCACATCACCGTGGTGCCGCCATTCGACCAACCGAGCAAATCGATGCCTCCCGGCGGCGTGCCGCGCTGGCGAGACAGCCACGCGGCGGCGGCGATGGCGTCGCCGCGGCGGACATGGCTGGCATCGGCCGCGCGGCGCGCGAGCTTGCATTGGGGGCCAAGCCCGCGTGAGCCGAAGCTGTCCGGCAGCAGCACGATATGGCCGGCATGGGCCAGGGCGATGGCCCAGCCGCCGTCGCGCGAGGCGATCGGCCCGCTACAGCCGTGCAATGCCACCACGGCGGAGCCGCGCGGCGCGCCATCGGGCCGCACCAGAGCCGCAGCCAGCACGACGCCCCCCGGTGCGGGTATTTGCACCCGCTGCACATCCACTCCGGCGTGAGCGAGGAAGGCCAGCAACAGCAGGAATGGCTTCAGGAATGGGTTCACTGGGCCAGCAGGCCCGACTCCCGCATGCGGTCTCGGGCCTCGCGCATGGCGGCGCTCACTGCCAGCGCGGCCGCCAGTGCGCGGCGCCCCGCGGCGGCATCCACCAGCACGGGGGCCCCATCGAGCACCGCGGCGACGAAGGCGGCATGCTCTGCCGCGAGCGAATCATGCTCTTCCCAGGAGATCTCCTCCATGCCGAATCCCGCCACGCCGGGCACCGGCTGGCCGCGGTCGCGCGCGATGGCGGTGAGGCGGCGGTTGGCGAAATCCACCGCCAGGTAGCCGTCCTGCGCGAACACCCGCATGCGGCGCTCGGTGCGGGCGGAAATGCGGCTGGCGGTGATGGTCGCCACGGCGCCGTTCTCGAAGCGGATGCGGGCGTTGGCGATGTCCTCATGCGCGCTGGCCACGGCGGCGCCGACCGCATCGACATGGGCGATCGGGCTGTCCACCAGCGTCAGGACCAGATCGAGGTCGTGGATCATCAGGTCGAGGATCACCGAGACGTCCGTGCCGCGCGGTTTGAACGGGGCGATGCGGGTGGCCTCGAGATAGAGCGGCGGGCCGATGCGCCCGGCGAGTGCGCCATGCGCGGCGGAGAACCGCTCGAGATGGCCGACCTGAAGCACGCAACGGTTGGCGATGGCGAGGGCGGCGAGGTCGTCGGCCTCCGCCAGGGTGGCGGCGATCGGCTTCTCCACCAGCACGTGCTTGCCGGCCCGCAGGGCGGCGGCGGCGAGCGCGTGGTGCGCCTCGGCCGGCGCGGCGACGATCAGGGCGTCGCAGGTGGCGAGCAAGTCTGGCAAGTCGAGGCCGGGCGCGCCGGCTTCCCAGCCGACCGTGCGGGCGCGCTCCTGGTCAATGTCGTGGATGCCGGCCAGCGTGCTGCGCGGCCCGGCAGCGGCCTTCAGCGCGTGGTAGCGGCCAAAATGGCCGGCGCCGGCGATGCCGATGCGGAGTCGCTCAGGGGGCATGCGGTGTGTATCGGGCCGGCGGCCGGGCGGTGCAAGCGGCAGCGGGCAGGACGGGCAGGTGCTCCAGCAGGGCTTGACGGCGGCCGCGCGAACCGCGCGGAGCATGCGGTGCGTGTGCCGTATCCCGATCTGTTTGACGGCGGCCGCGCGAACCGCGCGGAGCAAGACGCTCTGCCTGTGACAATGTGGCGCCGCATCGCTAATCTTCGGCCATGCCGGACGACCGCTACGACCGAGACGTTCTCGCCTGGTCCCAGCATCAGGCAGCACTGCTGCGCCGTCTCGCGCATGGCGAACGGGTAACCGTCGTTGACTGGGAGCATGTCGTCGAGGAGATCGAAGACGCGGGCCTGTCGCAATTCAACCTGGTCCAGAGTTATCGTCGCCTGATGCTGGTGCATCTGCTGAAGGTCCACGCATGGCCGCACAGCGTCGCGGCCGGGCATTGGCCGGGTGAGATCCTGTCGTTCCAGGCCGATGTGGCGCAACGATATCTCCCCTCGATGCGGCAGAGGATCGATCTGGCCCGGCTCTACGGGCTGGCTCTGCGGCAGGTCGCGAAGATTGCCGACGGCGACGGCGATCCGGTCCGCACGCCGGACACCTGTCCGTTCA
>DATJNA010000241.1:0-21400 GCA_035508435.1 Acetobacteraceae bacterium
GCCGGTGCGATCGCCGCCAGCTTCTGATTGGTCAGGCCCACCACCAATTGCTCTGGCGACAGCGCGGCAAGCTGGGTGGCACTGAAGGCGCGCACCTGGGCGACGGTCAGCGCGTCCAACTGCGCCTGGCTGAGCACGGCGATGCTGCCGGCGGCAAGGCCGCTGATGCCGGCGCCAGACAGCGCGGCAATCTGGCTGGTGCCGAGCGCCTGGGTGTCCGCCGGGGACAGCGCCGCCACCTCGGCCTTGCCCAGGGCGGCACATTGTGCCGGGGTCAGGCTGGCAAGCTGCACCGCGGAAAGGCTGCCGATCTGCGTTGGCGAGAGATTGGCGATCTGCGCCGGCGTCAGGCCGGCGAGCTGCGTGTTGGACAGCTCGTCGATCGTCCCGGCGGGCAGCCCGGCCAGTGTCGCCGGCGCCAGCGCCGCGAGCTGGCTGGTGCTCAGGGCGGCGATCTGCGCCGGGGTGAACGCGGCGATCTGTGCCGGTTTCAGCGCGGCGACCTGGTGGGTGGTCATGGCAGCGACCTGACCGGTTCCCAGTGCGGCGATCGCGTCGGTGGCAATCCCACTCAATGCCGACGGCGCCAAAGCGGCGAATTGCTGCGGCGTGAAGCCGGCTACCACCGCGGTTGACAGCGCGCCGAGCTGGGACGCGGTGAACACCGCCATCTGGTGCGTCCCGAGCGAGGCCACGCCGGCCGGCGAGAGCGTGGCCAATTGCGCTGGCGTCAGCGCCGCGGTCGCAGTGGGCGACAGGCCGCCGAGCTGCGCGGCCGAGAACGCGCCGAAGCTGTCGGCAGACAGGCAGGCCACCTGCGCGCGGGTCAGAGCGCCGATCTGCCCCAGCGTCAGCCCATTGAGTTGCGCATCCGAAAGCGCGGATAGCTGGGCGCCGGTCAGGCCGCTGACCCCGGCGTTCGACAGCGATCCGAGCTGCGTCGGCGTCAGTGCCGCCACGTCCGCCGTTGGCAGCTCGGCGACCTGGCGCGCAGACAGCATATGCAGTTGGCCGGAGCCCAGCGCGTCGGCCTGACCGGCGGTGAGCGACTGAAGGTGTGCGGCGGAGAGCACCGCGATATTGGCGGCGGCGATGGCGGCTACCTGCGACGAGGACAGCGTGGCGAAATCGGCCGCGCTCACTGCGCTCATCTGCGTGGCGGAGAGCGCGCCGATCCCGCCCGGCGGCAGCGCATCGATACTCGTGGCTGACACGCCGGCAATGGCGGTCGGCGCCAGCCCCTTTACCTGCGCAGTGCTGAGCCCGGCCAGCGCGCCGGCCGGCAGCGCTTCGAGTTGTGCGGCGCTGAACGTGCTCAGTTGCGTCGCGGTGAGCGCGCCGGTGAGCGCCGGGGTCAGAGCGCCAAGCTGGCTGGCATTGCAGGCTCGGACCTGCAGCACGGTCAGGGCCGCGAAGGCGGCGGTGGACAGCGAGGTAAGCTGACTGCCGCTCAGACTGCCGACCACGCCAGCGGTCAGCGATGGCACCTGCGCCGGCTTCAACCCCGCCAGTTGCGCCGAGGTCAGCGCCGTGGCCTGCGTCCCATTGATCGCCGCGAGCGCCTTGCCGGTCAGGCTGCCGATGCCGCTGGGCGGCAACGCGGCAATCTGGTCGTTGCGGAGCGCGACCATCTCGGCGGGGGTGATCGTCGCCACCTGGGCGGGGGTAAGCAGGGCGATCTGCCCCGGCGTCAGCGTGGTCACGTCGAACCGCGCTGCCGTCGCGGCCACGAAGGGCAGAATGCCAGCTATCTGCATGCGGGTGCTGCCATGATCGGGTTCGCAAGGCCGGATGACGCCGATGGAGGTGCAACGTCCGTACCAGGCAATTGCGGCGGGTTGGCAATGCAGCGGACGGCGAGCGGGCGAAACCGACCGGGCAATTTCTGCCGCGCGGGTGGGCCTTCCTGTCATTGCGGGCCCGGGCGCTATTAAGAAGCGTAAGGCAGCCTCCTCCCCTTGAGTAAGCAGCTTATCGCGTGATCGACCGCCTCGATGCGGGCGATGCAGCTTGTCAGGAGTTCGGTGGGGGAGAAGCGCTTCTGCCCGATCAGGTGGGGGAGAAGCGCTTCTGCCCGATCACGTGGCGGGCTTCGACGGCAGTCAGGTCGCAGGGTTCGGTCATTTGCCTTCCACTTCGGTTTCCGGCGCGCAAGGCGGACCTGCCCGTCGTCCACAGCGGCGTCAAGCGCTCGGGCACCGTTCCCCGATCGTGTTCAGTCAGCCCGCGTACCCTTCACGCCGATAACCGAGCACCGGGCCGCTGATTAGCGAGCATCGGCACGGCTGCATCGAATGCGACCTCTGCGGCAAGGCTCCGTGCAAGCTGTGAACAATCACGATTTCGCTGGCGTTCCGGCCCTACAGGAATGTGAAGCGAGCAATCGGGCAAGCAACGTTGCAAATGCTTGCAAGCAAGGCAGTTGGCACGACTTTATTGGCCCTGCGCATGCTCTCCGATCCCTCCCTCCTGACTGCCCGGCTGCCACCCGCCCTGCGCGGGCGCTTGGTTCGCCTCCGCCAGCACGCAATGCAGCGCAGCTTCGCCTGGAACGTTTCCGTGATGCTGGTGGGAACAGTGGCGGGACAGGCCGTGAGCCTGCTGCTGTCGCCGTTGCTGACACGCCTCTATAGCCCAAGCGAATTCGGCTATCTCAGTGTCTACAGCGCTGTCCTGGGAATTTTCGGCACGCTCGCCAGCCTCGGCCTCGACATTGCCATCCCGATCTGCATGGCGGAAGGCGAGTGCGCCAACCTGCTTGCTCTCAACTTTCTCACATTGCTCGGCACCACCGCGGCCGTTGCCCTAGCCTGCTGGCTCGTCCCGGCGCACACGCTCGCCACGCTCTGGGTTGCATCATTGGCCAACGACCGCTGGCTGCTGCCGGTCGGGTTCGCCTGCCTCGGCGGTTATTACATCATGGTCGCGGTGGCGACGCGGAGCGGCAGCTTCAACGACATTGCGCGCACCCGCATTTCCCAAGGCGTCAGCGGACCTTTGTCGCAAATCATGCTGGCACTGGCCGGGTTTGGCACTCCCGGCCTCGTGCTCGGCTACGTGATCGGCCAATCCAGCGGCACCCTGCTGCTTTTCAGTCGGCTGGTGCGTCAGCGCGCCTGGCTGGGTGGCATTTCCTGGCGGGGAATCGCCGCTTCAGTACACCGCTATGCCAGCTTTCCTCTATTCGCGAGTTGGACACGCACGCTCGACAATGCCGGCGCCGGCACCATCCTCTTCGTACTGTTCTCGGCCTGCTATTCCAGCAAGATCGCCGGCTTCATGTTCCTGTCGGAACGCGTGATCGCTCGACCGCTGCTGATTCTCAGCACGTCCTTGCTGCAGGTATTCACCGGCGAGGCAGGACGCGCGATCTCGCAGGACCCGTTGCTGCTGCGCCGCCGCTTCTATCAGGTGGTGCCGTTGCAATTCCTGCTGGTAGCGGGCTGGGTCTTGCTTGCCAATCTCGCAGCCGGCTGGGCTTTCCCGGTATTGTTCGGGGAACGCTGGGCTGACGCGGTCCCGTATTTGCGCGCCTTGAGCCTCTCCTACCTGATGCTGTCGATTCTGCATCCGGTCTCCACCACGATGCAGATGCTTGAACAGCAGGTGACACCCGCGGTCTGGCAAGTGTGCCGCCTCAGCCTGCTGGTGGGCGCCGTGCTACTGGCACGACAGTACGGTGTTTCGGCCGTGAACGCGCTATGGATTTGTTCCGTCGTCCAGGCCGTGTGCTGCTTGATCTTGCTCGGGCTGATGGCCGCGGCAATCGAGCATGTCGTGCGACTTTGGCGCGGCGCACTGGCACGCTGACATCCGCCGTGAGTGGAGCGTGACTGGCGCGAGCCCATCAATCCCCATCAATGGATGGAGAGTGCGTGGCGCCCACTCATCTATCCCCATCAGTTGGACGGAGAAAGGCACAGGCCGACCCATCTCGCATCAGTGGGAAGTGAGTGGCGCAAGGCTATGTCATTACGAGGAGCGTAGCAACGCAGCACTCTGGTTCAAATTGGCGCACGGTTGCTTGGGATAATTCTTGCACGGGATTGCTTCGTCCCGCCACGCTTCGCTCGCGGTCCGCGCAATGACAGACGGCATGGGCATGCGGCTCGGCTCAAGCCTTCGCGTGCCCAAGGCCCACGTATGCCCGCGCAATGTCTCCGCTTGCCCCGCACTATGTCTCCGCTTGCCCCGCGCTATTGCCCTGCTTGCCGCGCGCTATTTCGGCGCGACTTGCTGATTGCCGCCCGCCGAGCCCGGCGGCGGAATCACCGGCATTGTGCCCTTGGCTTGGTCAGGCGGCTGCACCTCCATGCCCGGATCGACCGCACGTGGCGGTTCCAGCGTGCCCTGCTGCCGCGCCAGCCTGTCGCTGAGCGTATCGTTCGGTGCCAAGACATCGTGACCGGGCGGGGCGATTTTCTCTGGTGGCGGCGAGGGCGAACTCGGCGGCGCCATCGGTGCGTGGGTCACGCCCGGCGGCGCCGGCTGCGGATTCTGCGCCTCGGCGCGCGGTGCCGCCATGGCGACACCAACGAACAACAAGACGGCAACGCTGCGTATCATGGTCCCTTCTCTCCATCCGCAGATTCGGGACAGCCGAACCCTGGTCTCACGGCAACACTGGGTAGTTCAGATTTAACGCAGTGCGGCGCCCGGCGTTCCCTCCGTATTGGTGTGCGCATTGGTGCCATAGGCTTCGATGACGCCCTCCACCGGTTCAAAAAATACCGCGATCGCTTGTGCAATCCCGGCGCGTTGCGCGGACGCTGCGGCGTCACTGCGCCAGGGCGCATGTTCCTGCACCTCATGCATCGCGAGAACGCGACGGGTGGCGACCCAACGCGGCGGATCGTCGCTGCGCAAGGCAAGATGCGTGACCAAATGCCGCAGCACCGTCTCCAGCGCAGCCACGCGCGCCGAGAGATCGTCGCACTCTGTCATTCCAATCTCCATGCTGTCGGGCGGTGGCGGGGTGATAGCACCGAACGGCCGCCGCGGCGACCGGGGCTAGGCACAATTCGCGAGATCGTGAGGTGCTTTATCAAAAGGTTGCAGGAATTGCCTCATAATTTTCATGATCTCGTGCGAGCGTGCGTGGTTTGTCATGGTCTTGTGCTCGAGCATCAGTCGATACGGCACATCATCACCGAACCTGACCCACGCTCGTTACCCAAGCATTCGCGGTTCCGGCACCAGCACCCAAAGCCGCGTTCCGGCTGCATGCAGTGGCGCGAGTTCCGCCGCGATCTCGTCGGCGATGTTCCAAGGCAGCACCAGCACGTCGGCCGGCCGAGCATTGGCCAGCGCCTCCGGCGAGACCACAGGAATGTGGCTTCCCGGCAGCAGCTTGCCTTGCTTCGCGGGATTGCGGTCCGCGACGCAAATCACATCGCGCGCCGTGATGCCGCAGGTATTCAACAGTGTGTTGCCCTTCGCCGCCGCGCCGTAGGCGGCAAGAACGCGCCCTCGCCTCCCCTGCTCCGTCACGAAATTGCGCACGCTCTGGCAGATACGCGCCACCTCGGGCGCGAAATCATTATAGGTCTCCGGCCTGTCGAGCCCCGCGGCGGCTTCATCCGCCCTCACCTGGTGCAGCCCGGGGCGCGGCGCATGGCTGGCTGCGGTGTGGCAGGCAAACACGCGCAGCGAACCGCCATGGGTGGGCAGGCGCTCTACATCGAACGCGCGCAACCCCGCGCCACGCAGCGCTTGCTCTACCACAAGCAAGGACAGATAGGAAAAATGTTCGTGGTAGATGGTGTCGAATTGCACGAGTTGCAGCAGCCGCAGCAGATGCGGAAACTCGAACGTGGCGACGCCCTCGGGTCGCAGCATCGCAGTGAAGCCTGCGACGAAGCCGGCCAGGTCTGGCACGTGCGCGAGCACATTGTTGGCCGCGATCAGATCCGCACGGCCGTAGCGCGCGGCCAGCCCCGCCGCGGTATCGGCAGCAAAGAACATTTGCTCTGTCCGCACGCCGATGCGGCGGGCCGACGCGGCAACGCCGGCGGCCGGCTCGATCCCCAGCACCGGAATGCCGGCGGCACGAAAATGCTGCAACAAGTAGCCGTCGTTGGACGCGACCTCGGCGACCAGCGATTGCGGGCCAAGACCGAAGCGCTCTGTCATCGCCTCGGCGTAGCGCCGCGCGTGCGCCACCCAGCTTGCGGAAAAGGAAGAGAAATATGCGTAGTCGGCGGCGAAGATCGCGTCCGGCGGCAGGCTTTCGGCCACCTGCACCAACAGGCAGTGGTCGCACACCATGACCCGCAGCGGATAGGCGCGGTCCGCGCCCGCCGCGGCTTGCTCGGGCGTGAGATAGGCATTGGCGAGCGGCGTCGCGCCAAGGTCCACCAAACAGCGCGACAGCCGCGCGCCACAAAGCCGACAGCTCATGCCAGTGCCTCGTAATTCCTGATCTGCCGCAGCGTCACCGCGCGCATGTCGGCGCCTTCGGACCAGGCCCGATACCAAGCGGCGGTTTGTTCAATCATTGGCGCGCCAGTGAGCCGGTCGGTCCACCCCAGCCAGCGACGCGCCAGGGTGGAGTCGATCGCCAGCGCGTGGGCCTCGGGTAGCGCCGGATCGGGCTGCTGCCTCCAGCTTCGCGTCACGCCCAGTGCCTGCTGGACCGCCACCGCCAGATCGCCCGCCGTGCGCCGCGTGGCGCCGCGCGGTCCGAAATTGAGTGCCGTCGGCACATCGGGCACGGAGGTCAAGGCCTGGAGGTAGGTGAGATAGCCGGCCACGCAATCCAGAACGTGCTGCCATGGGCGCGTGGCGTTGGGGTCGCGAAGTTCCAGCGCAGTGTCGTCGCGCGCGGCGCGGACCACGTCCGGCACCAGCCGGCGCGGGGCGAAATCACCACCGCCGATGACATTGCCCGCCCGCGCGGTGGCCACCACCACCCCGCGCGGCCGCAGGAAGCTTTGCGCCATCGCCGCCGTCGCCAGTTCGCAGGCTGCCTTCGACGCGGAGTAGGGATCGCCACCGCCCAACGGATCCGATTCGACATGCGCGTGCGGCACTTCGGATGCCGCATAGACCTTGTCCGAGGTTATCACCAACACGGCGGCCAGGGGCTCTATGCCGGACAGCGCCGCCAGCAGGTTAACCGTGCCGGTCACGTTGACAGCAAACGTCTCGGCCGGTTCAACCAGCGCGCGAGGAAGCAAGGCCTGTGCTGCCAGGTGCAGGACGATCTGCGGCTGCACTGCCCGCACGACCTCGGTGACCGCGCTCGCATCGCGCAGATCGACGAGATGCGAATGCACCGGACCGTCAAGATGCGCCAGCCAGAACAAGCTGAGGGGCTCGGGCGGCAGCGCCAGGCCACTGACATCGGCGCCGAGCTGTTGCAGCCATAGCGCGGCCCAACCGCCCTTGAAGCCAGTATGTCCGGTCACCAGCACGCGCTTGCCGCGCCAGAACGACGGATCAGGGCGGGAGAGCAACATCGCGCGTCAGTCCTTCCACATTTTCCATGGCGCGGTGCCGCTGGACCACAGCGCTTCGAGCGTGGTCTTGTCGCGCAGCGTGTCCATCGGCTGCCAAAAGCCGGGGTGGCGAAAGGCACGCAGCTCGCCGTCGCGGGCGAGGCTTTCCAACGGCTCGGTTTCCCACGGCGTGTCGTCACCCTTGATACGATCGAGCACCGCAGGACGCAGCACGAAGAAGCCGCCATTGATGACCGCATTGTCGCCCGGCGGCTTCTCCGAGAAGCTGTGCACGATGTCTTCGTCGAGCAGCAGCGCGCCATATCGGCCAGGCGGGGTCACCGCGGTGACGGTGGCTAGGCGCCCATGGCAGCGATGGAAATCGATCAAGCTGCTGATATCGATGTCGGCGACGCCGTCGCCATAGGTCATGCAGAAGCTGTCGCCATGATCGAGGTAGCGCGCGACGCGCTTCAACCGGCCGCCCGTCATGGTATGTGCGCCGGTATCCACCAGGGTGATGCGCCAAGGCTCGGCGTAGTTGCGGTGATAGGTGATCTCGCCGCTGCGCGCGTCGACGGTGATGTCGGATTCGTGCAGCATGTAATTGGCGAAATATTCCTTGATCATGTGTCCGCGGTAGCCAAGGCAGATGACGAACTCCGTGACCCCGTGCACGGTGTAAATGTTCATGATGTGCCACAATAGCGGGCGGCCGCCGATCTCTATCATGGGCTTGGGGCGGAGGTGGGATTCTTCCGCGATACGCGTGCCCAGCCCGCCGGCCAGAATGACCGCCTTCATGATCTCGTCATGGCCGGGTTTGCCCTGGCCATCCGCACTTGATGCTCCGATGCCGGCCAGTACCGCGATCCGTGTGCGGACGACTTGGTGACACTCCGGTCAAGCCCGGCGAAACTGCGCGGATACAAAAGCCGCGTCATGCCAGCCTCCGCAGGAACGCCCTCGGCCAATAGGTGACTCGCTGCCGCACCTTGCCTTCGTTGAATGGGAACTCGGGCTCTTCCGCGACGAATTCCCTGTGCCGCGTCAGGAACGCGTCGATCGCGCCCAGCGGGTTGTTCCAGCACCAATCTGGCACCGTGCGAGGCGCGCCGGCGACCTGGGCCATGATGCCGTCGCAGGCGACGATGTAGCTGCCGGGGGCGACCAGCGGCGCATAGGCTTCGAGCTCGGCTTCGACATGCGCGCGGCTGTGATTCGAATCGAGAATGACCAGCACGCGCTCGCCGGGCGTGATTGCGGCGTTCACCGTTGCCACCGTCTCGGGCGAAATGGAGTTGCCGTCGATCAGGGTGATGAACCGTGCCAGCGGATGTGCCTCGATGGCGGCGCGATTGTGCGGACGGATCTCAATATCCACGCCGATCACCCGGCCGCCGCCCATCGCCGAGAACAGACTGGCGTAGAACACCAGGGAACCGCCATGCGCGACGCCGGTCTCCAGCACCACGTCGGGGTGAAGATGCCAGATCACTTCCTGGATGCGGATCATATCCTCCGGCAACTGGATCACCGGGCGACCCATCCAGGTGAAGCCGTAGACGTATTTCACGTCCCAGCCGCAACGCAGCCAGGCCGCGGACACGGCCGCGAAGGCCTCCTGCGAATCGAGCGCGTACTCGGCGCGCGGCGTGCCATCGGTGTCCTGCAGGATTACCCGGCTGCCGCATTCATCGATGGTGAGCATTGGACCTCCTGTCCGTTCGCCACCAGTGTCGGCAGGTCTGCTGAAAGATTGCTTAACGCGGCGCCAAATTCTTTGGTGAGCCGCGCGGTATCGATGCGGCGGAAGCGGACCGTGGGCGCGTCGGGGGCGAAGGCAACATGCCAGCCCAGGCGGCGGCGCAGCACGGCGGCGATGGCTGCATGGGTGGTGTTGACACCGGCGGCCAGGTTGTAAAGCCGCTGGTTGCCGCGTAACGCGATGGCAGGCAGCAGGCGGGTGACCTGGGCGAGGCTGATGTAGTCCTTGCTGGACTGCGGCGATTGGCGGAAATGCACCGTGCCGGTGGCGGCGCCCTCGGCCAGCACCTCGCCCAGGAAGGTGTCGGCGGGCGGATTGGCGCCGTAGACATTCGAGAGGCGAACGACACGCACCGCGAGGCGCGGATCAGCCAGACACAACGCTTCGCCGGCAAGCTTGGTGAGATTGTAAAGATCGGACGGATCGGCTGGTGTTGCCGGCACAGCGATGTCTTCACTAGTGGCATCGGCGCGGGCGTAGACGCGCGTCGACGACAGGAACAGGAAGGAGTCGAAGCGCAGGCCCACGAGGCAGAGCGCGGTGATGCTGACATGGGCCTCGGCGGTGTCGTGCGGGCGAGTGCGGAAGTCGCCGGTGAGGCCGACGCAGTCGATCACGTGCCCGGCGTTGCGGCGGCCCTCGAGCAAGGCCGGAAGGGCGCTGCGCGTCACCGCGTGCACGCGACACCCGATGCGTTCCAGCGCCGTGACCAGGGCGGACCCCACGTAGCCGCCGGCGCCCAACACGGTAAAGGCGGCGTCCGTCATCGGAATGGCCGGGCGATCATTGCGGCGCCCTGCGCCATCCGTGCACCACCGCCGGCACGCCGAATGCGATGCAGAACGGCGGCAGCGCGCCGCGCACCAGTGATGCCGCGCCGATTACGCTGCCGGCGCCAATCTCAGCACCATCGACAAGCACCGTGTTTGCTCCGATCCATACGTCGTCACCGACCAGGATGCCGCCGCGGCTGCGCCGAAATCCCTGTGCGCGGATCGGCCGGTTTGGATCGGCGAATTCGTGGTTGGTCGGCGCGAACGTCGTGTTCGCGGCCACCAGCACGTTGCAGCCGATCCGGATGCCGTGGCCGGTGTAGAGCACGCAGCCCGCGTTGATGACGCTGCCGCGGCCGATGATCAGGTCGCCGCTGCCACCCGCCGGCTTGATCTTCACAAATGAGTCGATGATCACCTCGTCCTCGATGACGATACGGGTGCCTCGCTGCGAGTCCTCGATGTCGGCGAGCGAAGAGATCCGCGCGGTGGCAGCGATGCACAGCATGCTCCCTTGCCTCCGTTAGCACCTTGACCCGATGAAGCGCATGCCGTCGTGCCCACGGTCAGTGCGAGGCCCGCAGGGCCGAAGCAATCCCGTTCGGCACGGAGTCCTGACGGTACCTGCGCCAGTTCGATCGAGATTGTTTCGCCCCTTCAGGCCCAGCAAGAAAGCAGCGACAATCTGCTCTGATTGGCCGGATTGAGAGCGGCGCCTTTCATTCAGCCGCGGACCGGCCGCCGCTGGCCGGTGGTCAACTCGCGATGGCAGTGGATGCCGGCCTGCTGGCAATGACATGCGTCGCGCCCCGCCGATGAAGGCTACTCTGCCGCCATGCCGAACGCCGGCGCCGCGGCGACCGTCTCGTCCCACAGCGTCCGGCACGCGGCCTCCACCGCACGCGCCAGTCCGGGCGCATCGAGCAATGGCGAGGCGAGCAATCGCTCCCGCAGCCCCGCACGCAGAGCCGCCAACGCTGTCAGGTCGGAAGCGGCAGCAATCGCGCGCGCGACATAGGCCTCCACGTCCATAGTCACCCAATCGTCCAGCCCGGCGGCGTGCAGGATCGCCGCGCCGAAGCGTCCCACCGTCGGGCGCCCCGCCAGGGTCACCACCGGCACGCCCTGCCACAGCGCTTCGACCGTCGTGGTGCCGCCATTATGCGGGAACGGATCGAGCGCAATGTCGATCGCGCCGTAAGCCGCCCAGGTGCGCGGCTGCGGAACGGTCGCGACCATCACCAGCCGATCACCGCCGATCCCATGCTCGGCGAACCGCCCGGCAAACAATTCCCGGAACGCCGCCTCGCCGAAATTCCGACTGTTCAGGACCAGCCGACTTTCCGGCAGCGTCGCCAGGATGCGTGACCATGCCGCCACGACGCCATCGTTCAACCGTTCCGGCCGGCCGAAATAGCCGAAGGTGACGATCCCCGTCGCGGCGGCAAGCAACGGCGCCACTGGTGGCATGCCGTCGGGCGGCCGATAGGCAAGCGGAATGCGCGGCAGCCGCATCAGGCGTTCGCTGAACAAGGCGTCGGCACCGGGCGGCGCCAGGACATCATCGGCGAGGAAGGCATCCATCGCTGACATGCCCGAGGTGTAGCCGTGGCCAAGGATGTACTCGATCTGCACGGGGGCCGGCTTGCGCGCGAATACCAGCAGGCGATTGGCGGCGGTGTGGCCGGCGAGGTCGATCAGCACATCAATGCGGTCCGCACGAATCATCTCGGCCACGGCGTCATCTCCGAGCCCCGACGTTGGTTGCCAATGATCCGCGAGTTGGCGGAAACGCACGGTGGTGTCGTCTTCCACCGCGACTTCGGCATAGCAGAACACCTCGACCTGACTGCGGTCGTGTGCCGCCAGCAGGGGCTCGGCGAACAACGCTGCTGCGTGCTGGCGGAAATCAGGCGAGACATAACCGACGCGCAGCCGCCGCCCCGGCGTGCGGTCTGCCGGGATCGGCGACTTTGCCGGCGCCAATTGGCGGGCGTGCTGCGCGTCCCAACGCTGGTATTCGGCGAAGATTGCCTCGGGCGAGAGGTCGTCGCGGTAGTTCAGTGCGAACAGCAGGTTGCCGTGCCCCGAGGCATAGTCCGGACGTAGTGCCAGGGCCTCGCGGTAGCATTGCTCGGTCTCGGCATGGCGAGCCTGCATCTGCAGCGCCACCGCCAGATTCGAGAGGCATCGGTGCTTGTCGTTCAACCGCGGCAGCGCGGCACGGTGGCAATGCTCCGCCTCGACCGGCCGGCCACTTTGCGACAGCATTGCCGCGAGGGTTTCATTCGCCTCTGGGTCATCGGGCGCCAGGGCCAGGGCCTGCCGCACCTGTCGCTCTGCGCCAACGACGTCCTGGCGGGCGAGCAATGCCAGCGCCAGGTTGCGGCGCAGCCAGGCCTGGTTCGGCGCATGCTCCACCGCCTGAGACAGCACTGCTTCTGCCTCTGCCGCGCGGCCCTGGTCCATCAGGACGTTGCCGAGATTTCCCATCGCCGGCAGCAGCCCCGGATGCAGCTCCAATGCCCGTCGCAGGGTTTGCTCGGCTGCCTCAGTGAGGCCCTGGGTACGCTGCATCACAGCAAGATCGGAAAGGATGTCCGCCCGTTCCGGCGCACGCGCCAGCAGCGCCGCGCCAGCGGCGGAATCGCCCGACTCATACGCACAGATGCCGAGCACGTGCAGCGCATCGGGATGCGCCGGATCACGCGCGAGCAAGCGATTGGCCAGCTCGATGGCGGCTATGCGGTCGCCCGCGGCGTACAGGCCGTGCAGATGTGGCACCGCGCCCTCGCGCCACTCGTCCCACAATGCGCGATAGGCACCCTCAACGGAGCGAGCCAGGCCGGTGGCATCCAGCAGCGGCGAGGCGGCCATGCGCGGCCGCAACGCGGTTCGCAGCTCAGCCAAGGCCTCGAGGTCCGCCGCTGCGGCAGCGGCGCGAGCGACGTAGTCATCGACCCCATGCGTCACCCAGTCGTCGAGACCAATCGCATGCAGGATGGCGGCGCCGAAGCGCCCGACAGTGGGCCGGCCAGCCAGCGTCAGAACGGGGACGCCCTGCCACAGCGCCTCGATCGTGGTGGTGCCAGCGTTGTGCGGGAACGGGTCGAGCGCGATGTCGATCGCCCCGTACGCCTCCCAGGTGCGCGTCTGCGGTGTGGTGCAGGTCATGACAACCTGGTCGGGACCGATGCCGTGGGCGGTAAAGCGCGCCATCCAATCCTCGCGACCGGCATCCTCGGCAAACGGTGCGCTGTTCAGGATCAGGCGCGCACCGGGAACGGCGTGCAGGATGCGGCACCAGGCGGCGATCACCCCGTCGTTCAGCCGCACCGTGCGGCCGAAATAGCCGAACGTGACGCAGCCCGATGCGCGGGCAGGCAAGGGAGCAACGGGCGGCATGCCCTCCGGCGGGCGATAGGCCAGCGGAATACGCGGCAGTCGCAGCAATTGCTCCGAGAACACGGCTTCGGCGCCTGGCGGGGCAAGGACGTCGTCTGCCAGGAACGCATCGATCGCGGACAGACCGGACGTGCAGCCGTGGCCGATCATGTATGCGACCTGCACCGGCGCCGGCTTGCGGGCGAACACGAGCAGGCGGTTGCCGGCGGTATGACCGGCGAGTTCTACCAGCACGTCGATGCCGTCCTGGCGGATTTGCTCGGCCACCGCCGCGTCGCTGCGACCAACCGTGGAGCGCCAATGGTCGGCCAGTGCCCGGAAGCGCTGCGTGGTTGTGTCTTCGACCGGCACCTCGGCATAGCAGAAGATTTCGACCTGGGTGCGGTCGTGGGCAGCCAGGAGTGGCTCCGCGAACAAGGCGACAGCGTGGGTGCGGAAATCGGGGGAGACGTAGCCGACGCGCAGCTTGCGGCCGGGCGTGCGGTCCAACGCGGAGTTGTCGTCCACCGGAGCCAGCGGGCGAGCATGGCGCGCGTCCCATTCGAGGTATTCGGCGAAGATCGCCTCGGGAGACAGGTCGTCGCGATAGTTCAGGCAGAACAGGATGTTGCTGTGGGGCAGGGCGAAGTCGGGGCGCAGGCGGAGGGCTTCGCGCAACACGGTTTCCGCCTCGCGCAGGCGGCTCTGCCGCATCAGTGCGCCGCCCAGGTTGTTGTGGGCGTTGGCGTTATTGGGGTCAAACGTGATGGCGCGGCGCGCGGCTTGCTCGGCCTCCTGGGCGCGGCCGTTCAGCGAGAGCACCCAGGCGAGGTTGGACCAGGCGTCCGCGAACTCGGGCGCGAGACGCAGGGCCGCTTGGTAGCAGGCGACGCTTTCGTCATAACGACCGCAGTCGCGCAGGATGTTGCCGAGGTTGTTGTGGGTCTCAATCCGGTCCGGTGCCAGGGCGAGGGCGGCGCGCGCGGCTGCCTCGGCTTCCTGCAGTTTGCCGAGGCTGCGCAGCACGGCGGCGTGGTTGCCGTATTGCTCCGGGTCGTTGGGCGCTGCGGCAATGGCGGCGCGAAGGTAGCGGTCGGCATCGTCGAAGCGGGACTCGCGGTGGGCGATCAGGCCGGCAACATGCGCGGCGATGGCGGAGGACGGATCGGCGGCCAGGATCGTCTCGGCGAACTGCTTCGCGGCGGCAAGATCGCCGGAGGCGAACAACTGGCGGAGGTGGGAGTCTTCGGCGGAAGGGGGTGGAGCGGCGGCAGCAGGTTCGTCATCCGGTGGCGGGCTCGGGCTCGGGTTGGGGCTTCCCGCCAGGCTCACATCAGACGCAGGAGCTTGTTCCGACACTCGGCGTTCAACCGCATGCACGGTCCCCTGTCCGGGTTCGTGCCCTGTCTCCTCCGCTGCTTCCTGCCCCGCCTCCTGTGCAATTTGCTGCCCGCTCCCTGCGTGCCAATTGTTCCACAATTGCCGGAACACGCGTTCGAAGCAGTGCGCCAGCCCCTCGGCATCGCGCAACGGCGATGCCTCAAGCCGCCCGCGCAGCCCCGCCCGCAGTTCCGCCAGCACGGCGATGTCCGTGGCCGCCGCAACGGTCCGGGCAACATAGGCGTCCGGCGTGTCCGTCACCCAATCATCCAGGCAAACCGCGTGCAGGATGGCAATGCCGAAGCGCCCGACCGTTGGACGGTTGGCCAGCGTGACGACCGGCACGCCCTGCCACAGCGCCTCGATTGTGGTAGTGCCGGCATTATGGGGGAAGGGGTCGAGCCCGATATCGATCCGGGCGTAAGCTTCCCAGGTGGTCGGCTGGGGCGCTGTATAGATCAGTTCCAACCGTTCGGCGCCGATGTCGTGTGACGCGAACCGCTGCGAGAACAATTCGCGGAACGCGCGTTCCTGGAACGAGCGGTTGTTGAGCACGAGACGGGCGCCGGGGACCGCGTGCAGGACCCTCGACCAGGTCCCGATCACGCCCGGATTCAGCCGCTCAGGGCGACCGAAATAGCCGAATGTGATGTGGCCGGTCGTGGCGGCGGGCAACGGAGCGACCGGCGGCATCTCGGCCGGGGGACGATAGACGAAGGGCAGGCGCGGCAGGCGGACCAGCCGTTCCGAGAACAAGGGCTCGGAGCCGGGCGGCGCGAGCGCGTCGTCGGCGACAAAGGCGTCCATCGCCGAGAGGCCCGACGTATAGCCGTGGCCCAACAGGTATTCGATCTGCACCGGTGCCGGGCGGCGCGCAAACACCAGCAGGCGATTACCGGCCGAGTGACCCGCCATGTCCACCAGCACGTCGATCGCATCAACGCGAATCTGGGCGGCCAGGTCTTCGTCGCTCAGGCCGACGGTGGAGCACCAGAGATCGGCCAGAGCGCGGAACCGTGCAGTGACGGCATCTTCCACCGGCACTTCAGCGTAGAGAAACAGTTCGACGGCAGTGCGATCAAGGCCAGCGAGCAAGGGCTCCGCGAACAACGCGGCGGCATGGTGACGGAAGTCCGGAGAGACGAAGCCGACCCGCAGACGTCGTCCTGGCGTGTGGTCGAGCGTGAACGGGATGTCCTGCCGCAGGCCATGTGCGTGGCGTGCGTCCCACGCCCGGTATTCGGCGAAAATCGCCTCGGGCGACAGGTCGTCGCGGTAGTTCAGGGCGAACAGCAGGTTGCCGTGGCCCGAGGCATAATCGGGCCGCAACGCCAGCGCCCGGCGATAGCACGCGTCGGTCTCCACGTGGCGGCCCTGCATTTGCAAGGCGACGGCCAGGTTGGTGATCCACCGATGCTCGCTCGGCGCCAGACCGATGGCGTCGCAGGTCGCGGCCTCGGCGGCCATCGGTGCGCCGGCACGCAGATACACCGCGCCGAGATTGCCATGTGCCGGCGCATACGAGGGATCGATGGCGATCGCCGCTTGCAGCGCTTGTTGGGCGGCGTCGTAGCGTTCCAGTCCCAGCAATGCGACGCCGAGGTTGGTCTGCGGTTCCACCCAGTTCGGCGCCAGCAATGCGGCCGCACCGAACGTTTCCGCCGCTTCCGCCAGCTTGCCGCGCCGCTGCCTCACCGTGCCGAGCGCATTGCAGGCATGCGCGTAGTCGGGATTTGCGGCGAGCGCGGCGGCGTAGGCCGCTTCCGCTTCCTCGAGCCGCCCGGCATCCATCAGCAGGTTGCCCAGGTTGTAGGGCGCCGCAGCAAAGCGCGGATCGAGGGTGATGGCGCGACGATACGCGGCTTCGGCTTCCGTGTGCTTGCCCAGGGCGCGCAACAGCGCCCCTAGATTGGAGTGGTCCGCTGCATCCCGCACCACCGGCCAAAACCGACGTAGTGCTTCCGCCGGTGTCGTCTCGCCCCGCCGCCAGGCGGCAAGCGCCGCCATGGCTTGGGCCCGGGCCACGTGTTGGGCCTTCGACTTCGCGGTCCGGGCTGTCATGCGCCTCCGATCGCAGGCTACACCTGCGTGAAGCTGTTGGCGTTGAACGTCCAGGCCGTGGAGCCATTGGTGGTGAGCATGCCGATCAGCGTGCCGCCGCCCGAGAACGACCCGTTGTCGCTATAGTACAGGCCACCGGTATCTTGTTCGTAAACGAAGGCACCGTTTCCAGCATTATTCAGCGTGGTCGCGAGGCGGGCCGAAGCGTTGGCGACATCCGCCAGGTCCACCCCCACGGTCAGCGCCACGCCGCCCAGGTTGTAGGCGTTGGTGGTCAGCGTCGAGCTGCCGGTAGTATCCAGCGCGATCTTGTCGCCCTTGGTCGAGCTGAAGTTCTCCACCGTCGTGTAGTTGTTGGCGCTGTCCTGGTCGAACACGTAGGTGTCGCCCGCGCTATTGCCGGTGATGAAGTTCAACCCACCGCCGCCCACCACCATTTCGGCCATCGTCCCGCTCAGCACCACAGTATCCGCCCCGGTGCCGCCGAACACGGTGCCGGTACTGGCCACCGATAGCTTGTTGGGGTTGTTCGACAGGGTCAGCGCGTCGATGGACGCACCCAGGCTGACCGAGCCGTTGTTCACTGCCGCGCCCAGCGTGATGGTGTCGGTCCCGGTGCCGCCAATCAGCGTATTGACATCGGTGACCGTGCCGACATCGCCGCCATTCGCGAGTGTCAGCTTGTTCTGCCCGCCGCCAAGATCGACCTCCATCGGGCTGGTCAACGAACTGCCCAGCGTGATGGTGTCGTTGCCCGAGCCCGCAAGGATCGTGTCGACGTTCGCCACCGTCGCCGTATTGGCGAAGTTGCCGAAGGTCACCGAATCCGCTCCAGTGCCCAGGCTGACGCTGACATTGGTCGCGGCAGTGCCGAACGTCACGGTGTCGTTGCCGGTGCCGCCGATCAGCGTGCCGACATTCGTCACCGTGCCGGTGTTGGCCGAATTATTCAGCGTCAGCACGTTGCTGCCGGCACCCAGATCGATCGACATGCCGCTGGTCAGCGCCGATCCCAGCGTGATCGAGTCATTGCCTGCGCCGCCGACCAGTGTCTCCACGTTGCTGACAGTCGCCGTGTTGTTCGACTTGTTCAGCGTCAGGGTATTGGACCCGCCGCCCAGGCCGATGCTGGCCCCGGTTACGCCGGCGCCCAGGGTCACAGTGTCGTTGCCGTTGCCACCAAGCAAGGTTTCGAAGTTCGCCACCGTGACCGAGTTGGTCCCATTGGCCAGCGTCAGCGTATCCTGGCCGCTGCCAAGGCTGACGCTGCCATTCGTCATCGCGGTGCGCAGGGTGATCGTGTCGTCACCGGTGCCACCGATCAGCGTGTTGATGTTGGCGACCGTGCCGGTATTGGCGCCGTTTGCCAGCGTCAGGATATTCTGGCCACCACCGAGGTCGACCGACATGCTGTTGCTCAGCAGACCGCCCAGCGTGATGGTGTCGTTGGCGCTGCCGCCTACGATCGACTCGGTATTGGCAATCGTTGCCGTGTTGGCGAAATTGCCCAGGGTCAGTGTATCGCTGCCGCTACCCAGGCTGATGCTGGCCTTGCTCGCCGCTGTTCCCAGCGTGATGGTGTCTGTGCCGGTGCCGCCGATCAGGGTACCGATGTTCTTCACGGTGCCGATGCTGGCCGCACTGCTGAGCGTCAGCGTGTTGGCACCGCCACCGAGATCGACCGACATGCTACCGGTCAGCGCGGTGCCGAGCGTTACACTGTCGGCCCCGGTGCCACCGGTGATGGTCTCCACATTAGAGGCCGTCAGCACGTTGGTGTAGTTGCCCAGTGTCAGCGCGTCGGAACCGCCGCCGAGATCGACGCTGGCGTTGGATGCCGCCGCACCCAGCGTGATGGTGTCGTTGCCGCTGCCCCCGGTCACCGTCTTGACGTTGGAGACGGTCGCCGAGTTGGTGAAGTTGCCGAATGTCAGCGTGTCGTTGCCCGAGCCGAGGTTGATGCTGCCATTGCTCATGGCAGTGGCCAGGGTGATCGTGTCCGCGCCCGTGCCGCCAATCAGCGTGTTGACGTTGGTAACCGTACCTGTGCTGGCGGAATTTCCCAGCGTCAGCGTGTTCTTGCCACCACCGAGATCCACCTGCATCGAACCGCTCAATCCCGAACCGAGCGTGACGTTATCATTGCCGCTGCCGCCGGAGATGGTCTCGGTATTTGATACCGTCAGCGTGTTACTGAAGTTACCTAGTATGACGCTGCTGTTTCCCCCCGTCAGGTCGACACTGGCGTTATTCTCGGCGGTCGCCAAGGTGACGATATCGCCACCACCACCGCCGACGATCGATGCCACGTTGCCTACGGTCAGCGTGTTACCGCCGCTCGCCAGGGTCAGCTTGTCCGCGCCAACCCCAAGACTGACGCTGCCATTGTTCACCTTTGTCCCGAGCGTGATGACATCGGTGCCGCTGCCGCCGATCAACGTCGCTACGTTGCTGACGGTCCCGCTGTCGTTGCCGTTGGCCAGTGTGAGCCTGTCGGCACCGCCACCCAGATCGACCGACATATTGGTGGTGAGCACGCTGCCCAGCGTGATGTTGTCATTGCCGCTACCGCCAACCAAGGTCTGTACGTTGGCGACTGTTGCGACGTTGCTGCCGTTGGCCAACGTCAGCTTGTCGCCGCCACCGCCTAGATTGACACTGGCGTTGCTCAGGGTCGTAGTGAGCGTAATTGTGTCCGCGCCGGTTCCACCGACCAGTGTGTTGACGTTGCTGACGTTGCCGTTGTTGGCAACGTTCGCCAGCACCAGTTTGTTGCTGCCGCCGCCGAGGTCGACAGATGTCAGTGCGGTGGTCAGGGTGATTGTGTCATTGCCTGAACCGCCGACAACGGTATCGACATTGCCAACAGTGGCAGTGTTGGTGAAGTTGCCGAACGTTAGCGAGTCGCTGCCGGAGCCGAGACTGATACTGGCGTTGCCCGCTGCCGTTCCCAGCGTGATGGCATCGTCGCCTGTGCCGCCGATCAGTGTTTCAATGTTCTTCACCGTTCCGACATTGGCCAGGTCGGCCAGAGTGAGCTTGTTGAGACCGGCACCGAGATCGACCGACATACCCGCCGTGAGCGCGCTGTCGAGCGTGATGTTGTCGGCAGCCGCCCCGCCGATGATGACCTCGGCGTTCGCGACTGTGGCGGTATTCGTGTAGTTGCCCAGCGTCAGCATGTCGGAACCGCCGCCGAGGTCGATGCTGGCGTTGGAAGCCGCCGCCCCAAGGGTGATGGTGTCGCTACCCGTTCCGCCTTGGATCGTCTGAACGTTGGAGATCGTGGCCGAGTTCACGGCATTGTCGAGTGTCAGAACGTCGCCGCCGCCTCCCAGGTTCACGCTGCCGTTGACCATCGCGCTGAGCATAGTGACGGTATCCGCGCCGGTACCGCCGATCAGCGTATCCACATTGGTCACGCCGCCGCTGTTGGTAAAGTTGCCGAGCGCGAGGGTGCTCTTGCCACCGCCGAGATCGATGCTCATCGCATCGGTCAGCGCGCTGCCCAGGGTAACTTTATCGGCGCCGGTGCCACCGACAATCGACTCGGTGTTGGAAACCGTGACCGTGTTATTGAAGTTGCCGAGCAGTACCTCGCCGGTGGTGGCATCCTTCAGGTCGATTGCGGAATTGGTCGCCGCGGCACCGAGTGTGATCGTGTCGCCGCCGACGTCACTGGCGATCGATGCTACGCTGGCTACCGTCAGCGTGTTGTCTCCCGCCGCCAGGGTCAGCGTGTCCTTTCCGGCGCCGAACTGCACGCTGCCATTGTTCATCGCTGTGGCGAGCGTGACGTTGTCGGTGCCGGTGCCGCCAATCAGCGTATCGACATCGCTGACGGTTCCGGTCCCGCCCGTGCTGGCCAGGATCAGTTTGTTCGCACCGCTGCCGAGATCGATCGACATGTTCGTGGTCAGGGTGGAACCCAGCGTGATGGTGTTGTTGCCAGAGACGCCGACCAGGGTCTGCACGTTGGCAACCGTGGCGGTGTTATTGCCAGCGGCCAGCGTCAGACTGTCGCCACCGCCGCCCAGGTTGATGCTGGCATTGTTGACGACGGTATCGAAGGTGATCGCGTCGGCGCCGGTGCCGCTGATCAACGTGCTCACATCGCTGACATCACCGGTATTGCCGGCATTGCTGCCGAGGATCAGTTTGTTGTTGCCAAGCCCGAGGTCGACCTGGTCGCTGGCTGTCAGCGCGCTGGCGAGGGTGATGGTATCGTTGCCGGTGCCACCAGTGATCGTCTCGACATTGGCGATGGTCGCGGTGTTCGCCGCGTTAGCGAGGGTCAGGTTGTCTGTGGTACCGCCCAGGCTGATGCTGGCGTTGTTGACGCCGGTGGAGAGCGTGATCGTGTCGTCACCGCTGCTGCCGATCAATGTGTTGACATTGCCGATCGTCGCGGTGTTGGGGTCGCCGTACAGCGTCAGCGTATTCTGGCCGCCGCCAAGATCTACCTGCGTAACGGTACTGTTCAGCGTTACATTGTCATTGCCGCTGCCGCCGGTCACAGTCCCGACATCCGCCACTGTCGCGGTATTCGCAAAATTGCCGAGCGTCAGGCTATCGGTGGCACCACCGAGATCGAT
>DATJNA010000242.1:0-9148 GCA_035508435.1 Acetobacteraceae bacterium
CCGGCAAAGGTGTCTGCCGTCGCCGACCAGGCATCAACCTCGGGTTGCTCACCCGATCGGTGAGCCATCAAGCTCTGTCGTTCCACGCTCATGGCAGCCAACTCTGCCGCTTTGGCATGCAATGGCAATCAGGCAACTGCCGGATTTAGGATAAGAGATCCAGCAACGCATCACTCTCCCATCGGTCCCGCCAAAGCAGCGCCGGCTGACGCCAAGGACCGGGATCCCCGCCAGCTTTGGCGTCGGGAACTGGTAGAGGAAGTTCCGGAGGGACAAATCGCAGGCCACAGCCGTTCCGTTGCCGGTAGACCAAAAAGTCGTGCAGGCGTGTGGCTTGCTCTCCAATTTTATGCTCTGCCTACGCCACCCACTTCCAATCCAGCACCTCCGGCATGTCGATGCCATACTGATCCACGTACCGCCGATGCTCGATCAGCCTGTCGCGCAGCATCTGCTTCACATACGCCGCGGTGCCACCCAGCCGCGGCACGCGATCGATCGCGGCGCGCGCCAGATGGTAACGGTCCAGGTGGTTCAGCACTGCCATGTCGAACGGCGTCGTGGTGGTGCCTTCCTCGCCGAACCCGTGCACATGGAAATTGTCATGATTGGTGCGCCGGTAGGTCAGCCGATGAATCAGCCAGGGATAGCCGTGGTAGGCGAAGATCACCGGCCGGTCGGTCGTGAACAACGCGTCGAAATCGGCATCGCGCAGGCCGTGCGGGTGTTGCTCGGGTGGCATCAGCGTCGCGATGTCCACCACGTTCACCACGCGCACGCGCAGTTTCGGCAAATGCCGCCGCAAAAAATCCGCCGCGGCCAGGGTTTCCAGCGTCGGCACGTCGCCGGCACAGGCCAGCACCACGTCCGGTTCGCGGCCCTCATCGTTGCTGGCCCATTCCCAGAGTCCAAGGCCGGCGGTGCAGTGGCGGATCGCCTCCTCCATCGTGAGCCATTGCGGCGCCGGTTGCTTGCCCGCGACGATGACGTTGATGCGGTTCCAGGTGCGCAGGCAGTGGTCGGTGACCCACAACAGCGTATTGGCGTCCGGCGGCAGGTAGACGCGCACGGTGGCCGGCTTCTTGTTCAACACGTGGTCGATGAAGCCGGGATCCTGGTGGCTGAACCCGTTATGCTCCTGGCGCCAGACATGCGAGGTGAGCAGGTAGTTCAATGAAGCGATGGGGCGGCGCCAAGACACCGCGGCGGCGCTTTTCAGCCACTTGGCATGTTGGTTGAACATCGAATCGACGATATGGATGAACGCCTCGTAGCAATTGAACAGACCGTGGCGGCCGGTCAGCAGGTAGCCTTCCAGCCAGCCCTGGCAGGTATGCTCGGAAAGGATCTCCATCACGCGGCCGTCGGGCGAGAGGTGGTCGTCGCCCGGGATGCGCGCGGCGACCCAGGTGCGGTCGGTGGCGTCGAACACCGCCTGCAGGCGGTTCGATGCGGTCTCGTCGGGGCCGAACAAGCGGAAGTTGCGGGTGTCCGGGTTGGCCGCCATGACGTCGCGCAGGAAGGCGCCCATCACGCGTGTGGCTTCGCCATCGACCGCGCCGGGCGAGGGCACCGCGACGGCATGCGCGGCGAACTCGGGCAGTCGCAGCGGACGCATCTCGCCGCCATTGGCATGCGGATTGGCGCCCATCCGGCGCACTCCTTCCGGTGCAAGGCGCGTGATCTCCGGGATCGGGCGGCCGGAATCGTCGAACAACTCCTCCGGGCGGTAGGAACGCATCCAGGATTCCAGCAGCGCGAGGTGCTCTGCCGTGCTGGTGTCCGCAATCGGCACCTGATGAGCGCGCCAGGTGCCTTCCAGCTTCATACCGTCCAGCTCCTTGGGGCAGGTCCAACCCTTGGGCGAGCGCAGCACGATCATCGGCCAGCGCGGCCGTTCTACTGGGCCGCCATTGCGGGCATGGCGCTGGATGGCGGTGATCGCGTCCACCGCCTGGTCCATGGCCGCCGCCATCAATCGGTGCATGGCGGCCGGGTCGTCGCCCTCGACGGTGATCGGCGCCCAGCCGCAGCCTTGCAGGAACTGGTGCAGCGCCTCGGGTTCGATCCGCGCCAGGATCGCGGGGTTGGCGATCTTGTAGCCGTTCAAATGGAGGATCGGCAGCACCGCGCCGTCGGTCGCCGGATTGAGGAACTTGTTGCCGTGCCACGATGTGGCGAGCGGTCCGGTCTCCGCCTCGCCGTCACCCACCACGCAGGCGACCAGCAAATCCGGGTTGTCGAACGCGGCGCCGAAGGCGTGTGACAGCGAATAGCCAAGTTCGCCGCCTTCGTGGATCGAGCCGGGCGTCTCCGGCGCGGCGTGGCTCGGCACGCCGCCCGGGAAGGAGAATTGGCGGAACAAATGCGCCATGCCGACTGCGTCGCGCGGCACGTCGGGGTAGAGCTCGCTGTAGCTGCCCTCCAGCCAGGTGCTGGCGAGCAATCCCGGCGCACCGTGGCCAGGGCCGGCGATGTAGATCACGTTGAGGTCGCGGGCGCGGATCAGGCGGTTGAGGTGCACCCAGACGAAATTCAGGCCGGGGGTAGTGCCGAAATGGCCCAGCAGGCGGCGCTTGACATGCTGGTGCCGCAGTGTCTCGCGCAGCAGCGGATTTTCCAGCAGATAGATCTGGCCCACGGAAAGGTAATTGGCAGCGCGCCACCATAGGTCCATGCTGTGCAACAGCGCCTCGTCCGGTGCGCCGGTCGCCGGGCGCTGCGGGTTGGTCTGGTCCATGAGGCCCCTCCGTTGTGCGATGCGGCGCGAACGTTGGCGCGGCGCCAGCGTTCCGGCCAACAAGTGGGGCGGTGGCATTGCGGAGCAAAGCTCCGATATACTGTCCACGCGGTAGCCCGGCCGGACCCGCCGGCCGCGGACCGGCGCGGGGACGAAGCCCAGTGCAGGAAAGACGCCGAGGCATGAAAAAAGAAGACTGGGAGATCCCTCCGAATTTGCAGCCCGATCCGAACGACTACTCGTTCGACCTCGAGCGCGCGCTGAAAGCGGTGGTGAGCCTGAAGACCTACGTTCCGGCGGACGCCTTCACCGCCCACACGCTCGGCACCGAGCGCGGCGGGTCGGGGGTGGTGATTGGCGACAAAGGGCTGATCGCGACGATCGGCTACCTGATCACCGAGGCGGAGACGATTTGGATCACCTCCAATGACCGCCGCGCAGTGGCGGGGCACGCGCTCGCCTACGACCAGGAGACGGGCTTCGGGCTGGTGCAGGCGCTGGGCCGGCTCGATCTGCCGGCGCTGGAACTGGGCAATTCCGATGCGCTCAAGCTGGGAGATACGGTGGTGTTTGCCGCCGGCGGCGGGCGGCACCATGCGATCGAGACGCGGCTGGTCGGGCGGCAGGAATTCGCCGGCTACTGGGAATATGTGCTGGACGACGCGTTCTTCACCGCGCCGGCGCATCCGTTCTGGGGCGGCGGCGGGCTGATCGGGACCGACGGCAAGCTGATGGGGATCGGCTCGCTGATTCTGCAGCAGGGCGACCGCAAGGGCGGGCGGCTGGACATGAACATGGTCGTCCCGATCGCATTGCTCGCGCCGATCATGCAGGACCTGACGACGTACGGCCGGGTAAACCGTCCGGCACGCCCGTGGCTTGGCCTGTATGCCACCGAACTGGAGGCGGACGAGGCGCTGGTGGTCGGCGGCTTGGCGGATAATGGGCCAGCGGAGCAAGCCGGGGTGCGCCAGGGCGATCGCATCCTGGCGGTGAACGACGAGGAAGTGCCTGATCTTGCGGGGTTGTGGCGCCGCGTCTGGGCATCGGGCAGCGCCGGGGCCGAAGTGCGGCTGCGCGTGCTGCGCGAGAACGGGCCAGTGGGGATTACGGTGCGGTCCGCTGATCGGGCGCGGTTCCTGAAGGCGCCGAGCCTGCATTAGAAGCTGGGCTGGTCAACGAGCCAGCCCTGATGGGCCAGCGGCCGATGGCCGCTCGCAAAGATTGACCACAGAGGCACCAAAGACACGACGGCTCGGTATACCCGCATTCTCCGGCACACGGCAGAGATGGCGGGGTTCGGCCACGGCTTGGTGTCTTTGTGTCTCTACGGTGAATTTTGCCGGCCATACGCTGCGCATGGATCGAGCAAGATGCGGGCGCCGGCTTGACGAATTCGGCCTTCCCGCCGCCCGGCACACGACGTCTGGTTGCCTCCCTGCCATCGACCGTGACACGCTGGCGTGGCAGCGAAGAGGAGGCCGCCATGGACGGATTGTTCGACAGGCACGCCAATGCCGGCGAGCGTGAGCGGCTCCGCATCCGAGGCGGCAGCTTCACCGGCCCGACCTCCGGCCTCGCGCCCGGCAACGTGCAGGCCAATCTTGTGATCCTGCCGAGCGCATGCGCCTTCGACTTCCTTCGGTTCGCACAGGCGAATCCGCGTCCCTGCCCGGTGCTCTCTGTGTCGGAACCCGGTGCCACCGGCTTTCCCACGTTCGGTGCCAATCTCGACATTCGCACCGACCTGCCGCGTTACCGCATCTGGCGCAACGGCGAGTTGGTCGCCGAGCCAATCGACCTCCTCGATGTCTGGCGCGACGACCTTGTGAGCTTTGCCATTGGTTGCTCCTTCTCCTTCGAGGAGGCGCTGATGGAGGCCGGTATCGAAGTCCGCCACATCGCCTGCAACAGCAATGTGCCGATGTATCGCACCAACATTCCCTGCACGCCGGCCGGCATGTTCCATGGCCCGATGGTGGTGTCGATGCGGCCGCTGAAGCCGGCGAATGCGATCCGGGCAGTGCAGATCACCTCGCGCTTCCCGTCGGTGCACGGTGCGCCGGTGCATATCGGCCTGCCGGAGGCGATTGGCATCGCCGACCTGGCCAAGCCCGACTATGGCGATGAGGTGCCGGTGGGCGCCGACGAGCTGCCGGTGTTCTGGGCCTGCGGCGTGACACCCCAGGCGGTGATCGCGCAGGCGCGCCCGGAATTCTGCATCACCCACGCGCCGGGCGCGATGCTGATCACCGACCTGCGGAACACGTCGCTTGCGGCGCTCTGATCCGCGCGGATGGAGCCACAGGCGCGGATCGACGCGATCGAAACGCTGATCCACCAGGACGTCGGCCGCCACACTGCGGCATTGTTCTCTGCCGGCCGTGGCGGCCTGTGGGGCGCCGCATCGGCCCTGGCCGCGACCCCGGCGTTGCGCGTCGGATTGCTGACCGGCTTCTACGTGCCGCTTGGAGACCCGCCGGCGGCCGAGACCGACGGCCCGGCCGGTGCCGCGCTGCTGGCACGCTTCCTGAGGCAGGTGGGCGCGGAATGCCGCCTGCTGACCGACACGCCCTGCGCGTCCGCGTGCCGCGCGGCGCTGGACGCCGCGGGGCTTGGGGCACTACCGCTCGATGTGGCGGTGATCGATGCGGACCCGCAAGCGATCGCCGCCACCTGGCGGGCGCAAGAGATTTGCTGGGCGATCGCGATCGAGCGTTGCGGCGCCGCTGCCGATCGCCGACCGCGCAACATGCGAGGTGAGGACCTAAGCGCCTGTACCGCGCCGCTGGACAGTTTGTTCTCCGCCGGAGCCTGGCGGACGATCGGCATTGCCGATGGCGGCAATGAGCTGGGCATGGGCGCGCTGCCACCCGGTCTGGTCGCGGCGCATGTCCCGTTTGGCGCAACCATCGCTTGCGTCACGCCGGCGGATCATTTGCTGACGGCGGGGGTGTCGCACTGGGGGGCGTACGCGCTGATCGCGGCACTCGGCGTGTTGCGCGACGATTGGCGGTGGGCCGCGCTGGATTGCCTGGATGCTGCGCTCGACCGGGCGATCGTGCAGGCAATGGTGGAGCGTGGCCCGGCGGTGGATGGCGTGACACTGCGGCAGGCTGCCACGATCGACGGGCTGGACATGGCGGTGCACGGACGCAAGCTCAGCGATGTGCGGGCGGCGCTGGCGGGGATTGCGTAGCGTGTCGAGTTGCATTTCGGCTATCGATCCAACACGGTCGCGCAGCGGCTCACCCAATGATTTCGGAAACCGACGCGCGGAAGTGCAACATTCACAGGAGTTCGCATCGTCTCATGTGACTCGCAAACCATCGCTGGATTCATCGGTATCGGCTGGTTCGCCTACGATCCGCCATTATCGGAGTCGCGCCTTTGATCGACGTACTATGTGCGGTCTTCAAAGACCGGCAATGCAAGGGGATTCCGTCTGATTGGATTTCAATTCTTACGCACGATAACGTCTTTGCCGGGCGTCATGACGAAACCAACGCCACGGGCGGCGCATCAGCGGTGCCGCCACGTTGGCTCAGAACGCATAGCTCATCAGGTTGACGCCGCGGATCTCGTTCCAGCTTTCCGGCAAGCAACGGCTTCGCGCAGACCGGGCGGTGTCGCCTTGCTTGCCGACTTCTGAGTAGCCGACCTGATCCGGCGCTACTGGGCGGCCGCCGCCATGGTTCGCGCTGCCGCCACCGGCCGGCACGCCCGCAGGAACGTGCGAATATGCCGCACCGCCAGCGGGATCTTATCCGGGGTGTCCTTCCACGGGTAAAGGCTCACTTGCGCGTTCGGCGCGAGATGCACGGTTTCCATGGCGACGGCATAGGGATGCGCCGGCACATCGTCCGGCAACACCAGGATCGGCGTCTGGCAACCCCGCACGAAATCGCGGGTCACGGTGTAAACGAAGTCGGCGCGGGCGCGGTACATGTTGGTCAGGAACTTGTCGACCATCTCCATGCTGATGTCGGGCCGGCGGGCGCACAGTTCCGGCCCCCAGGTTTTCATGTTGTTGTCGTACGACAGAGTGGGCATCTCGGGGCGCCAGCCGCTAGGTTGCGCCGGTGCCGCCGCGACGACGCGGTCGCCGGCGCGCTGCAACATGTTCCAGATGAAGGGCCCGCCGATGCAGAAGCCGAGCACCAGGAAGTCACGGATGCCCAGGTGATCCATCAGGCCGATCTGATCGTCGGTGTAGGCGTCCCACGGCCGGTCGGTCTCGAGCGGACCTGAGGACTGGCCGCCCTTGGCGTTGCGCAGATCCGCCGCGATCACGCGGAATTCATCCTTGAACGCGTCGAACGGGTTGAACGGGTGGCTCGCGGTCGCCAGCCCCGCGACGGTGGAGTTCAGTCCGCCGCCGGGGATGACCAGCAACGGAAAGCCAGAGCCGGCCTCTTCGTAATGGATGCGGACGTCGCCTCTTGTGTAGAACGGCATGGTGGTTTCCTCCTGACCAGGCGCGAACCGGGGCGGTTGCGGGATTGCTATGCTCGAAGAGTATCACCCAATTTTCGCGACCGCCAATGGCGGGAGGTCGGGGGCCGGACTGCGGACGCCGGAATGCGGACATCGTGCCGGCGGCGATGCGGACTGAGTTCGGGGGGCACAACGACGGACTGCCGGAGGCGTGCCGATCTCGACCGTCTGGGCGACTCATACCTGCCCATCTCGATCAAGCTCGACAAACCGGGCGGGTTGACCAAAGCGCTCGCGCTGGCGGCGGAGGTGACGCAGCGCGACTTCCGGATCATGGTTGGTGGCGCGATCGGTATGTCGCTTGGGATCACGCCGGCATTGCTCTTGGCACAGCACGCGGAGATGGCCGATCTCGACGGCCCCTTGTTTTTTGGCGTCCGATCGCATTCCGAGGCTGCGCTATGAGGGAACCATGATCCATCCGCCCGAGCCGAATGTCTGGGACGCGCCGGGTTGGCATTGGAGCATGCCGACCTTCATTGAGGCGGCACTGCGGCGACTGATAGAATCCGTCTGCCGGCCACCCTGGGATGGTGCGGAAATTTCATTGCATAACTCACCGCGATGGGCCCCAGGCGACAGCGGCCCGCCACGTTGCTGATGACAATCAGACCGTGTGAAAAGATTGGCATCGCTCCCAGGCTGGGCTGCAATGAGGACGAACCCGCCTACGCGGCAAGCGCTTTGGTAGGTCGCGCAGTCGCCACATTAGCGCCCGCTCCTTGCTACCCGAGCAATCCATACTTCATGCTTTTCTGGCTGACTGTGTTGCAATCCACGCGAAATCCGCAACTGGGCTGACATTAATAAATTAGCCTTGATCGAGCGTTCGAGTCGGCCAGGCGTGAGCTGTATGGCAAATGCACGACAGAGGAGGTGAACGACGGGAGCATCTGGTCTAAGCAAGCTTTTGACTTCGACCATTTTTCTGAAGCGGCCCCCAGACGAGCGGGGCGACTCACTATCACAACGATCGACGAGTTGTTCTACCTCGGGTTAAGGCCAGCGCTGTTAACCGCGCTCGGCAATTCTTGCTTCGACAGCTTGAGTTGAGTTCCAAATAGCGGACCCGCCCGGCGGGAGAATGCGAGGAGCACCTCCAGAAAGTATCGAGATCGCCTCGCTCAGAACGTCGGCAACCTTGGAGTAAAACTGCCCTTCAAGGTCGGACATGCTACACCAGCGCAGCACCTCGACCGAATACCGACCGCGACCGGCGGTCGCACCTCCCTCACATCGCCGTCATCCCGCCATCCACGAACAGCAGCGCGCCGGTGACGTAGGAGGCATCGTCGGAGGCCAGGAACAGGATCGCGGCGGCGACCTCCTCCGCCCGGCCCGGGCGCTTCATCATGGTGCCCGCCGCCGCCTTCGCGTTGTATTGCTCTACCGTCTCACCGGCTGCCGCGATGCGGCGCGCGTGGAACGGCGTGAAAATCGGGCCAGGGCCGACGGCGTTCACCCGAATGCCCTCCGCCGAGTGGTCGGCGGCGAGCCCCCGCGTCAGGCCTGCGACCGCGGACTTGGTGGTGTCGTACTGCAAATTGCCACCGCCCGCGACGACCGACCGCACCGACGCGACGTTGACAATCGCGCCACCCCCGCCCCGGCGCATCAGCGGCACCGCCGCCTTGGCACAGAACGCGTAGCTCATCAGGTTGACGCTGAGGATCTCGTTCCAGCTTGCCGCGCTCGCCTCGTCAACCTTCTCGTATTTACGGATGCCGGCATTGTTCACCAGGATGTCGAGGCGGCCGAATTTGTCGGCGGCGCCGTTGACGAAGGCGAGGCAGGCGGCCTCGGTGCCGACGTCGGCCTGAGTGAAGGCGATTTTGGCACCGGCGGCTTGCAGTTCGGCGGCCACGCGCTGTCCGCGCTCGCCGTCGCGGTCGCAGAAGGCGACGCTGGCGC
>DATJNA010000243.1:0-6882 GCA_035508435.1 Acetobacteraceae bacterium
GAGCCGTTCGCGCTCTTCGCCGCTTAGCTTGACGATGTATTTCGCATGGGGTGTTCGTTTCGCGGTCACGACGCATCTCCGACGGTTGCCAGGAGATCGATTCAGACACGGACCGCAAAATCAATGACGGCCCCGACTAGGAAAGTCAGGGCCGCTGCTGATCGCCGAGGGATACGCGACGGCCGCCACGCTGCACGAGCTGACCAGCATGCCGGCAGTCGTCGCGTTCAATGCTGGCAATCTTGCGCCGGTCGCGCAGACCTACCGGCAGCTTCATCCGGACCGGCCCATCTACATCGCTGGCGACAACGATCACCGGCGCGAAGCGGAGGGAAAGCCAAATGTCGGCCGCGAAAAGGCGGACGAGGCCGCAGTGGCGATCGGCGGCTTCGTTCTGCTGCCGGCCTTTGCCCAACAGGACGCCGGGTCGGATTGGAACGACCTGGTGCGTGGGCAGGGCAGGGACGCCGCGCGCCAGCAACTCATGGCGGGGATTGCCATCGCCGAGCGCGAGCAGGTGGTCCGGAGCCATGTCGTGAGTCGCGACGAGGGGCCAAGCCCTTCCTACGCGTCGGCTTTGGCGCACAGCCGCGACCGCATGCAGGAGGTCGAGCTGGAGCGATAGCGCGACCATTGACTTGGAGATATGCCATGCACGCGATCGGGCGGGCGATAAGTGAACTGATCGGCGTTCTCACAGCGGGGTTTATCGCGTTCTTCCTGATGCTCGCCTACGCGGCCGGCCTCTTGCTGCTGCTGGCGTGTGGTTTCGTGTGCGCGGGATTTCTGTTGGTTGCCCTGTTCAGCATGGTGATGTGGCTTTTCACACACGACGCTCACGCCTTGCATTTGATGCTGGGCTACTTCGGATACGCAGGAGGGACTTTCGCCGTGATCACCACCCTTTCCTATTACCACGGCAAGGTCACGGATGGTATGAGGATAAGGCGAAATCAGCGCATTGAGCATCAGCGGGCGAGCTATCTTGGAGTGACAGCGTTGCATTGAACTGGCGATTTGCGGCCCAGAGCGCGATTTCTGGCTGGTGGTCGAGACATACGACCGGGGTGCGGCAAAATGGCTGCCGGTAAGCCTGCGGAATGCCGAGTTGACATTCGTTGCTGGCAAGCGGTGCGGTTGCATCGACCGGGACGCGTCCGGATATGGCTCAACCTAGTGCTGTATGGTACTGGGCATCGCCTTGTCGGGCTCGAGGTAGCCTATGATCTTATCAAGAATTGCCTGTAGATGCGATCCCACCGTGCCAATCGGCTCTTCATAGTCGAATTTCGGTTGATAGGTTAGCCGTCTAGAATCGCCATAGTCTTCTTCCAAGAAGGGGATCCCAAGAAGTTGAGTTAACTCAATGACCCTGCCCAGCTCCCCCTCTTCCTGCTTCCTTGGGAAAATGTTGATCATCCAGCCTCGGGGGGATATCGTGCCTTCTATTACAACGGTAAGACCGTTCGGGCACTTGATTTCATAATAGACGGTATCTTCCAAATACGCCTTTTCTCGCCAGAATTTGTGTTCGATAGGAACTGGAACCACTATCGACGTGGCAAGCTCCTCGACCTTCAGGCGCATCTCGTACTTGAAGTTCCCTATCTGTTTTTCCAACGCAAGAAAGTCGTCGTAATTTTGTCCGAGAAAGCTGATCCATTCCTTGTCCATCCTGGTCCCTCTCTGCAGGTTCTCTATCGTGTCAAGAAAGTCGGACAAAAACAGAATGTAGCGAGCGTCTGCACCACGGGTATAGTGGCCCAAATTCGATCGAACCGCACTAATCAGATGCTTGTACGAGAGGAACACAAATCCATGCCCGATTTCGCCGCTTGGAGCAAAGAGACCCAGAATTCTTTTGAACGCCTTCCGATTGCCAGTCTGGGATGCAACGAGCTTTGCGTATTCCTGAAAAGGGTTATAAGGCCTTGCAAATATTTTGTTCTCAATGGCAAAAATATGAGAGTCAGAGGTTATCAATAAATCTAATTTCTTGCCGGTATTCGTGCCCACCTCCCTATCCACATTCACATTAGATAACGGACCACGAGCATCCGGATCGAGCAGGTGGAGTAATGCATCCAGCAAAAGTGACCCCAGCCCATGGACCTCCGCTGGATCGAGATAGAAGGCCAGAATGTTGCTCGCCACGTTCTCGTAGTGCGGGTAACCCGAGATCTCTAGAAGGGTCGGCCTATCCGGCCGGCGCTTCGGCGCCGCACTGATTAGTGTTTTGGCCGTCTTTAGGTCCACGTCCCGTATCCTGCATAGCCCTTCAATGTCGATATCGTAGCCCACCGCAACAGTTCCGGCAACTAGCCTTCGTACCGGCGGTCCGGAGGCCGTTTGCACCCATCTCGATCGGCTTGGCGCTGCGAGCCGCAGCCGTCCGGGATTGTCGATTGTGGTGTGGTAACGACTGACACGGACGCAGATTTGAATTCGGGCGGAGAGGGCGGGTTACCGCACGATTGGACCTAAACTGACAGGTAAAGAGCTGCTGGTCGTTCGAAGGTCTGCATAGGGACGCAAGTGCATGTCTTTGTTGACCATCACGACAAACCGGTACCCGGGCCGGATTTCGAGGGTGTTCGGGATCGAGAGACCAGCACGGGCGTATTCCTGTCCCAGTTCGCCGAATTGCTGGCCGAGGGCCGCCGCGGCAATCTGCTGGGAATTGTAGTTCTGACCGTTCACGGCCTGGGGCTGCGAAAGCTGCACGCCGGCGCCGGCGACCGAGATCAGCAGCGCGTTGCCGATCTTCGACCAGAAATGCGTGTCCACCAGATCGTGGAAGCCGGCGTAGCCGCCTTGGTCCGTCCCTTCCATCGAGCCGAGATCGATGGACTCGCCGTCGGGGTAAATGATCCGCGTCCAGATCACGCCGACCCGCGTCTGGCCCATGGAAACGCTGTTGTCGTACCGGCCGATCAACTTCGCGCCTTGGGGGATCAGCAGGTAGTGGCCGGTTGCGGTGTCGTACACGTTCTCCGCCACCTGGCCGACGATCATGCCGGGCATGTCGCTGTTGATGCCGCCCACCATGACCGCCGGAATCGCGGTACCCGCCATGACCAGGTATGGCGACGAAGGTTCTCGCAGCGTCGCTTGCAGATCATCCGAGGCGCCGGTCGTATCGCCCGGCTGCGCCAGGAAAGCCTGCTTTTCCCGCTGACCTGGCGCATCGACTTGGGCTGGCGGATAGACAGGCAACCCGGAGCCATAGCCGCCGGCGACGACCGGCGCCCCGGCATAGCCCGTTGGGCTGCCTGGCATTGCACCCGTCTGGCCCGCGCCCGCGCCACCAGTTGCCGCCGGGGAACCAGGGTTCGATGCGCTCTGCTGACCATTGGTCAAGCCAGTGTCCGAGGTCATGGCCGACTGTGCGGCCGAGAGCCGGGCCTTTTGCACCTGCGCGACCTGGGCGTAGTACGTTTGCCAGGCCTGCTGCCGCGCTTTCGTCGCATCCTCATCGGGTCGTGTCGCTTCGGCACCCCCGTGGTCCGATGGAGCGGCGGCGGCTTGCGTTTGTGGTGGGGAGTGCTGCCGCGTTGGCGGCAGAGATGGCGGCCGATACACCGCCGCCTGCACCTCGCCATTAGCCGGTGCGGCGTTGAGAACAGCGGCGCTGCTTGCGGGCTCCGGACGCTTCTGATCCGCGGCGCGCACGTTGGCAGCGGCCTGCGCCATGCGCTCACGATAGGTGTAGCCAACGGCCGCCACCACCAGCATCGCGCCACCAACGAAGATGAGGACCGGGACGCGATTCAGCCGGCGAACACCCCGGCCCCGGCGCGGCGGCGGCGACAGAAGGGGCGGGGAACGGTCCGGGCCATCGGGAACAGCGCTGTCCATCAGTTCGCTTCCGCCATCTGCCGGACCGTGAACGGGCCGCCGGCTTGCAAGTCACCGGCCGAGTTGCGGACGAAGAAGCGGGAGGCCTCGGCGGCGCCACCGTCGATCGTCACGCGCACCAGATCGCCGTTGTCGAGGCGCGTCACGAGGTAACGGATGTGGTGCGCCCCTGAAGCGCCGCCCTGCCGTGCATCCGCGACGGCAAAGCCCCGGTCCCGCAGCGCGGCCACGAACGCGGGGGTCAGGTCATTGCCGGCCTGGTCGGAAGGCGTCGGATCGAGCACGACCGTGCTGGACGCGGCCGGGAGTTGCCCCGCCACGAAATCCGCCATGTCACCCGACAGGACCTGCGCGTCCGCCTGGGTATCTACCTGGCCAACATAGGAGTTGCCCGTTCCCAGGGCGCATGCCGCGAGCTCAAAGACCACCAACAATGACACGCCAAGCCGAAGGAGATTGGTCATCGCGCGCCGTCCCGCGTGATGATCACGCGCGTCTGGTCGCTGCCCACCCCAGAGACCAGCTCGGCTCGATCGAGGACGCGATCGACGATGTACCGATCGCCCTGCATCCGGTAATTGACCATTTGCTCGGTCGGGCTGGAAAACCACCCGCCGTCATTGTCGAGTGCGACCAGCGCAGGAGCCGTGCTCGAACTGATGGAGCGCGGAAACTCGATGTATGTCTTCGACCCATCTGTATAGACGCGGAGCGGGCGCCAACCCGGATGGTCCCCCGACAGCCGGAAGCCGAAATCGAGGTTCGCGATATTCTCGCCGCTTGGCAGGGTGGAGGCCGCGGCACCGAATGCGACGGTTTGACGGTAGGCGGACCATTGCCGCTGCACGTCGTCCGGGTAGTTGAACGCGATCAGGGGCATCCATTCGTGCCGGGTGGAGACCAGCTTGATCGCGTAGGTGCGGCGGTTCGTCTCGATCACCAGGCTCGACACCAGACCCGCGTCCGTCGGCTTGATGATCAGGTGCGTCACCTGGCCCTGGGGCGAGCCACTGACGGCCGGCGAGATCATCCAGCGGACTTTGTCGCCGACGTTGACGTTGTTGACGATCTCACCCGGTTGAAGTGCGAGATCGCAAACCTGCAGCGGTGCGCAGACCACGGTGGGAAGGGTCGCGCCGTACAGGAAACGCACCACGCCATCCGCGCCGCGTTGCGGCATTTCCGCCCGATTTTTCCAGCTCCGTGCCAAGGCCACCGCGCGCTTTTCCTTGGCGTTCAACGAAGCTGATGGCGAAAGCAGGTTGATCGGCGGCGGTGCGGCATTTGGCACCCCTGCGGTGGCGACCTTCACTGTCGTAGCGGCACCACCGCTATTCGGCTGAATCGCGGTGGAGACGTGCGCGGCGGCCGTTGCATCCACGCGGGTGATGGCTGGCACCTGCGTTTGCTGTGCATGACATACTGTGGGCAGTCCGGCCGCAACCGCCGCCCAGATCGCCATTTTCATGTGACTGCATCGCGCGCTCACTGCCGTTGCTCCCAATCGAACGAATCGACGTACAGCCCAACCGGGTTGACCAGGATCGTCGCGTCATTTGTAGGCGGGCTGATGCTGATCGTGATCGTGGCCTGCCAATGCGTTGGCGGGTCGGCCATGCCGTTGCGGCCACGCTTGTCCTCGCGCCATTCGACCCGCCAGGTGTTTCCGGAGATCGGCAGGACGGATTCCACCGACACGCCGACCATTTCCGTCTGTGCCCGCTTGAACGGGTCGTGATGGGAGAACCAATCATTGAGTTGCTGTGCAGCGGCAGCGTTGCGGTTGACCATGGTGTACGCCTCATTCACCACAGCACGTTCGGCAGCGACATCGAAATAGACAGTGCGCACGTCCGAGATCCAGCGCGCCAGGTCGGCACGGATCAGGCGCGGATCAGCGGGCGCCGCGATGTCCGCCCGGCTGATCGCGAGTGCATCCCCGAGTTTGTCGGTCTGCACGACATAAGGCACCACGCGGTTCTGCGCGCCGATCCAGACGACGCCTGCAACGGCGACGAACGTCACGGCGAGGGATGCGAGCGCCGTCAGGCGCCAGGCATGGGCCTGGGCAATGTAACTGCCATACCGCTCGTTCCACTCTCTCCGGGCGGCCAGATAGACGGCCGAGTGCGGCCCATCAGGATCGAGAGCTGAGGCGTCCGGCGGCCGTTTCATGGTTCCTCTGCACCGCTAGCTGATGCTGTTACCGCCGCCACCGGAGGGCGGCTTCGGCTTGCCGAGATCGTCGCGAATCAACCGGCGTTGGTTCGCCAGGTCCGCGTTCATGCGCCACGTCGCGATGCCGTGCCGCGCACCTGGATTGCCGCTCAACCTGCGCCCGACATCGGCCAGCGGCGCGGCGGCCAGGTTTTTCGCCGTGTAGCCGGTCAGGGCCGCAGCACGGGCGATCCGCGATTGCGGCGCGGAACCTTGGTCGTCTTTTTGATCGAGCTGGGCAGAGGCGAGTCGATAGGCATTGCCGGCCATTGCTCCGCCGCCGGCCATCCCGAGAGCAATCGCTGCGCTTGCGCCGCCCACTGCTGCTGCGGAACCGAGAAGCCCAGTGCCGCTCGAAAGGCTCGATCCGCCAACGACTTTCTGGAGGTTGTCTGGGAGAAATTTCGTGACTGCGAGCAGGACAATTGCTGCGCCAATGAGGATGTAAACCTGTGTAGAGTTCTTTCCCTGGAAAGTGTTTGCCCACTTGACTATCATATTCGTGCCGACGCTAACGAGGAGTTGCATCATCATCAGCTTTGCACCCACCGAAAGTGTGTATCGGACTGCGCCTATTGCAATGTCCTTGGTCCAACGCGTACCACCAAAGGCCATGAGAATGACGCTACCTGCTATAACAAGGTAGCTTTCAACCAGCGCGACAATCATCCATGCACAGATAAGCGCGAAGCAAGCGAGTACCACCAGACCTGCGATCAACAAGGCCATACTTGCTGCCGGATTATACCAGGACATATGCCCGGTGACCGTCTGAGCCATATCCACTCCAGACGCGAACACGGCGCC
>DATJNA010000244.1:0-17019 GCA_035508435.1 Acetobacteraceae bacterium
CGTCAAGGGGCTGACGAAGGCCTGGTTTCCACACCAAGCGCTGGCGCGACCCGCCATGGCGATGCGGTGCGCGTTGACCTCGGGTCAGTCGATCAAGCTGGTCATGATCCGCGGATTTATCTGGCGTTTCCGCCTCGGCCGGGGTGTTCTCCGCGATCATCCAGCAAGCTTCGTCACCACGCACCTGCCGCGATGCCGGCGCGGCCGCCTGCCGCGATGCCGGCGCGGCCGCCTGCCGCGATGCCGGCGCGGCGTGAGACCTGGTCAACGAAAGGAACCTGGTGTGACATCGCTGCCCGGCGGCCGGCAGCGAATGACGGTTTTCGGAATGCCTGACCAGCCAGCCGGCGACCGAGGGTCCAAGGCCGACATCCAGAACAGGCCTACGACCCCGGCGCGCGTGAAGTGGTGGCCGGCCGAGATTCGTGATAAAATTGACATTTGCGGTCCGCCCTGTCGCATAAGCTGCCAACGGCCGGCCGCGGCCGCGATACGCCGGGAGGGGGAAATGCTGCACCCGGACGTGACACTGAGCATCATTTGCGACGAGTTCGACGCGAGCCGGCTCGACGCGATGGCACGCGCGCTGGCGCGCAGCCTGCGCAATGAGGGCATCGACGCGGTGCCGGCCGCTGCCCCGGACGCGACCCCTGGTGCCAAGGGCGACCCGGTGACGCTGGGCACCATCGTGCTGGCGCTGATCGGATCAGGCGGCGTCGCGGTGACGCTGCTGCAAGTGCTGCGCGCCTATCTCGAACGCAAATCCACCCTGCGGTTCGAGGTCACCCGCGCCGATGGCCGCAAGGTGTCGCTGGACGCTTCCTGGTTCGGCAAGGCGCAACTGGCACAGACCCAGACGATCCTGGCCAGGCTGCTGGAGGAGTGAGGGATGGCGGGGACACGCTACGCCGTGCTGGTCGGCAATGGCAGCTTCCCTGGTCAGGACGGCACGGCGCTGCTGCCGACGCTGCGCTGCCCCGCCGGCGACGTCGCCGACCTCAAGGAACTGCTGGAGCAATCGTCGCATGGCGGCTACGCCGTCACGACACTGATCGACCGGCCGCATAACGAGATCCGCCGCGGGCTGTATGACTGCCTGAAGCGGGCGGGGCCGGACGATCAGGTGCTGATCTATTATTCCGGCCATGGCAAGCTGGACGAGCAAGGCAACCTCTATCTCGCCGGCTGCGATACCGATCCGGGGTCGCTCGATCCGACCGCGATGGCTGCCTCTGCCTTGCAGAAATATGTGGCCGATTCGCGGGCCGGTGCGCGCATCGTCATCCTGGATTGCTGCTTCAGTGGGGCGGTCGAGCGCGTCTTCCGCCACGGCACCACCAAGGGCGAGATCGCCGAGCAAGCCAGCCAGGCACTGCGGGCGCAGGCGGGGCAGGGCGTGTTCTATCTCACGGCCAGCACCGACACGCAGACCGCCGAAGAGAAGGACGAGGATCGCAACAGCCTGCTGACCAAGCACATCCTCGACGGGATCGGCAGTGGCGCGGCCGATACCGACGATGATGGGGCGGTGCGGTTCTCCGAGCTTTGCAGCTTCGTGCAGCGGGCGATCCGGGGCGAGGGCACGCAGCGTCCATTGTCGTTTGCGCTCGAGGCCTATGGCGACCCCGTTGTCGCGTTCACCGGGAACTCTGCGTTGGCGGAGCGGCGCAACGAAATCGAGCAATTGGTTTATGAACTGCGAAGAACCCGGATGCTCGGTGGGCCGGACGCCGCCCGGATCCTGGAATACGTCTACCGCGACACCGCCGATCGGGCGGCGATCCGGACGCTGCATGCGGCGAGCGGGGACAACGCGGCATTCCTGCGGACGGTATTTCGCCTGCTGGAACTGCCGGATGTCACGGCACAGGCGGCAGGTTTGATGAGAGCAGGGCAGGCGGCCGCGACGTCGACAACGCGGCGAGCCACCCCTGAAGCTGCCGGGGTGCGCTGGGCGGAGGCGTCGCCGGTGCCCTCGGCGGAGGCGGTGCCGGTGGTGCGCCCGGCAGAGGCCGCGTCGGCGCATTCGACGGAGGCCGCGCCGGCGCATTCGACGGAGGCCGCGCCGATGCGTTCGACAGAGGCGGCACCGTTGAGTTCTGCGGCAGCGGCGGTGCGTTCGGCAGAGGTGGCACCAGCGGGTTCGGCGGACTCGGGGCCGTCGAGTTCGGCGGCCGCGGCGGTGCGTTCGGCAGCTGCGGCGCGGCGGCGCGAACCGGCGACGGCGCGCCCGAGGTCATCGTGGTCAAAACGGCTCCTGGCGGGGTACCTGCTGGCTTGGTTCCTGCTCGGAAGGCGAGCAGTTGTCGTGTCGCTGGTGGTGGCGGCAGTGGCGATGCTGGGGGTCTGGTGGATCTTCCGTCCGTCCGACCAGTCGGCCGGTGTAGCGGCGACTGCCCGCCCGGCGGCCACTGTCTCGCTGGCGCCGACCGCGAACGGTCCGACCATCAGCTACCAGACAGACCAGGCGGCGAATACGGCCAGGCAGGCAACGCCGGGCGCGAACCCGGCCGCGCCGAGCCTCGTCACCGGACCCAGGTCATTGGTGAACGGCGTCCCACAGCCGCTTTTCAGGCAAGCGAAATAGAGGGGGAGATGCGGTGCAGAGCAATCATCGGCACCCAGTCGCGGCGTGGCTGTCAGCCGTTCTGTTAGCCGCAGTCGTCACTGCCGCAGCCGTTGCCGCGGAGCCACCGCAGGGGCTGCTGCTGCGGAAGGGCATGATCGCCTGGCAAACGCCGCTGGCGCAGGCGCGGCCGTTGGTGGAGGAGAACATCCGCCCGAAGACGGTGCAATTGGTGGTGACACATGAGAAGCCGCCGGGCTTCGGCTGCCAACCGCAAGGCAAGGGTGTGACCCGCTGCGTCTGGGCCTGCTGTGTGGATCTGGGCGAGCGCGACCTGGTCCATTTCGCCACGCTGTCGTTCTACGATGACAAATTCTACGCCTACGACCTGACGTTCGATACCAAGCTGTTCTCCGCTCTCGCCGACGCTCTCGCGGCGCGGTTGGGCCCGGCGTCGAAGGAAGCGCAGGAGAACCGTACCAGCCTCAACCCGGTGGTCGGCGGTGTCAGCAGCTACGTGGTCACGCTGCGGCGGTGGGATGTGGGTGACGTCGTCGTGCTGTTGTTCGACCACGGCGGCGATGGCCATATGCTCGCCGGGGAACTGTATGTGACGTATCGGCCGCTGGCGTTGCAGGCCGCCCCGCCGAAGCCGCAGGACCAGTCGCCGCCGGTCAGGCTGCCGTTCTGAGCCGGGCCGGCGCAGCGGGCGTCCGTGGCCGCCCGAGTGACGCGCATTCAGACCGATACGCGTATCCGGTTTGCGCAGGAGACGGCGCCGCGATCGGCCGGGCGGCGCCGGCCAGCCCATGAACCTGCGCTAGCCGGATAGGCGCACAAACCGAAGTGGCGCACAGGCAAAGCCGCGGCGCAGGCACGATGCGCGGGCACGACGGCGCGGGCACGATGGCGCGGGCATGATGGCGCCGACACGATGGCGCGGACACGATGCCGCGGACACGATGGCGCGGGCACGATGGCGCGGGCACGATGGCGCGGACACGATGGCGCGGACACGATGCCGCGGGCACGATGGCGCGGGCATGATGGCGCGGACACGATGGCGCGGACACGATGGTGCAGGCATAGGTCGCCGGCATTTCGCCTCGCCGTGGGATAGCTCACCGGCGTTGAGCCTCACAGTCGGATAGCCCGCCGGCGTCGCATTTCGCGATTGGCTCGTTCGTCTGCATCTCGCTCGCGGTGGTCCGCGTCCGGAACACCCTTTGCGGCGGATTGCAAATGAGCAAAACTGCGATGAACCACCCGGAAATCGGGGGACGACGGCCCACGCCTCCGGGGCCTGGGACGATCGACGGCAAACCACAGGGCAAGCGCTTCAACGTCACCCCAGGGAGGCAAAACATGACCGCCGAGAGCATGCACGTCGCGGCGCCAGGGCTGCGTCGCCTGATCGTCGCCGCGACCATCGGCAATGTGTTCGAATGGTTCGACTTCGTCGTTTACGGCTTCTTCGCCGTCACGCTGGCGCAGGTGTTCTTTCCGGCCCACAATCAGACCGTGTCGCTGCTGGTCACGTTCGGCGCCTTCGGCCTCGCCTATCTCATTCGGCCGTTGGGTGCGATCGCGATCGGAGGCTACACCGACCGGGCAGGCCGCAAGGCCGGACTGATGCTGTCGATTGCGCTGATGATGGTCGGCACGACGCTGATGGCGGTCACCCCCGGCTATGCGACGATCGGCATCGCGGCGCCGATCCTTATCACCGTCGCGCGGCTGTTGCAGGGCTTCTCGGTGGGCGGCGAATTCGGCACCGCGGTCACGTTTCTGGCCGAGCATGCCGGCAATCGGCGCGGCTACAGCGCGAGCTGGCAGTTCTCCACCGCCGGCATGATCACGATGCTGGCGTCGTTTTTCGGCGTTGTCCTGACGACGTCGCTGACCCACGAGCAATTGGTCACATGGGGATGGCGGATCCCTTACGTGTTCGGCATGCTGATCGGGCCGATCGGGCTCTATGTGCGCGCGAAGATCGTGGAGACGCCGGAGTTCCTTGCGGCCGCGAAGCCGGAGACGATCCCGATCATGGATCTGCTGCGCCGGCATCCGGTTCCGGTACTGCTTGGGATCGGCGTCTCGATCATCTCGAACAGTTCGTTCTATATTCTCGCGTACATCCCGACCTATGGCGTGAAGACGCTGCACCTGCCGGCGGTGACCGGCTTCACCGCGACACTGATCGGGGGCCTCGTTTTGGCGATCGGCAGTCCGCTGGCGGGCCACTGGTCGGACCGGCTCGCGAGCCGCCCGCTGCTGATGGTGGTCACGTGCTGGTTGTTCGTTCTGACCTCCTGGCCGGTGTTCTGGCTGATGGGAACCTGGCCGTCGCTGCTGACCTGCATGATCGCGGTCGGGTGGCTGCAACTTTGCAAGTCCGGCTACAGCGGTGTGCTGCCGTCGCTGCTGGCCGAGCAATTCCCGGTGGATACGCGGGCGATCGGGGTTTCGTTGAGCTTCAGCACCGCGGTGTCGATCTTCGGCGGCCTGGCGCCGTTCATCGCCACCTCGCTGATTGCGATCACCGGCGATGCGCTGTCGCCGAGCTATTACCTGGTGTTTACCGCGCTGCTGAGTCTGGTCGCTCTGATGGCCATCGTGTGGCGCAGCCGCATGGCGGCGGGAGTTGCTCGGCCCGGTGCATTGGCCGCGCGCTGAGGGGCGATTGCGGGGCAGGCGGTGGGGACGTCCCGCCGCCGCGCCAGCTCCGGCCGAAACCGCGGGGGGGGAAAATCCGCCTCGATAGGCGCCGGCGCCGCACCCATATTTAGATTCGTCGAGTAAGTCGGACTGTTGAACGTGATCGGAGGCCTGTCATGAACAGGTTACGGCGAAGTGCGCGATGGCTCGCTGCCGCGGCTCTGGTGGGCATGCTGGTGCTGCCGGTTGCTTCCGCCGATGCCCGGGGCGGCGGTTGGCACGGCGGCGGCGGGCACGGCGGCGGCTGGCACGGTGGTGGTGGCTGGCATGGCGGCGGCGGTTGGCACGGTGGTGGTGGCTGGCACGGTGGCGGCTGGTATGGTGGCGGGTGGCGCGGCGGGTATGGCGGTGGTTGGCGCGGCTGGTATGGCGGCTGGGGCTGGCCATACTATTACGGTCCACCGGTGTACTATTACCCGCCGCCGGTCTACTATGCGCCGCCCGCCTATGCCCCGTACTAGTACCTCCACACGATGATTTTGCCTCGTTGAGCGCCTCGGGGCCGCCGGCGGGCAGCGACGATCCGGGCCGGCCATCCGGTCAAAATCACTGTGCCGAGGTCCTGGCCGGCCGCGGTCCGGCACGGGTGGCGTCGGCTGGAGCCCGAAGCAAGGCAGGGGCGTGGCTTTGTGGGTGGCGGGGAAGGCACGGGACCGCCCACGGCGTGGCGTCACGCATCATCGTATCGGTTCTGCGGTCATCTGCCTTGCTCCATGCCCCCGCAAAGACGCCCGGGCCGACCCGCGCCTGCCGGACGCGGCGGAGGCGCGCGATATGGATCCACGACGGCATCGGCATCTACCCGGCCGTCGCCGGCGTGGTGGCGTGGCGGCATGTGTCGGCCGCTGCTAGACTGCGCGCGTCGCCCGCCTCACGGCTGGCCGAACAAGCGAGCGCCGAACATTCGAGTGAGGTCATGCGGTGAAGGCGACGGTCACGGTGATGTTGAAGCAGGGCGTGCTCGACCCGCAGGGCAAGGCGATCAGGCACGCGTTGCACACGCTGGGCTTCTCCGGTGTGGGCGAGGTGCGTGCCGGCAAGGTGATCGAGTTGGAATTGAGCGAGACGGACGCCGGGAAGGCGCAAGCCGAGGCCGAGGAGATGGCCCGCAAGCTGTTGGCCAACACGGTGATCGAGAGTTTTCGGGTCGCGGTCGAGGGCTGAGGCGCCAGCGTCAGGTCAGATCGGTGGCGGCGCGGAGGGTTGAGCAACCACCTCAGGTTAGCTCGGTCGTGGCGTAGAACTCGGCCAGCGGACCGGCGTCGCCGATGCTCGCCAAACCCAGGGGCTCGGTGCCGACCACGATGTCGGGCGTTGCGACGTCGCGGCGCAGGCCGTCCGCCCGGACCGCCGTGCTGGACAGGATCGGCACCGCCTCCACGCCGGGTATGGTGGCGTAGGCCCAGGCGGGGTCATGGCGAGGCGACCGGCTCGCCGTCGACCAGCATTCAAGACGATGCATAATACCGTGCGGTCGCAATTGCGTTCGATATTCGATAAGACCGACGCCAGGCCGACCTCGTTCGCGTGCTGTGCAATCGCCGTAGCCTGAGCCTTCCCGTCAGGTAGCCGCAACCCATGCTGTGCGAAGCGGTGCTGCACGGCTTGTTCAGTCTGCGCGGTGATGTACAGGAAGCCCGATTCCGGGCGGCGTTCGAGGCGTTTGTCGCCCATCTGGTTGGCGCCGGGTATCCGTCTGGAGGTCGTTTGATGCGTCATACGTCATCGACCGGGTTGGATGGCGAATTGCCACCCTGCACCTATTACGCCGCCATCACGTTCCGCAGCCTGGAACGCGAACCTGCATGCTACGATTATGTGGCGCAGAATGCCGAACTGGTGCGGACACTGCCCCCTGGCCATGATTTCGCCGATCAAGCGGGGATCCGCGCCGTGCGTTGTCACCGCTGAATTTGCCGCCACCGGGGCGGGGCGGTGAGCCACGCGGACCATGACGGCACGCGGCCGCCGGCAACGGTTGGTCGCGCCCCGGTGATGGCCGGCAACGTTGCCAGGTGCGGTGCGACTCGCAGTGCCGGGCTGGCGGCGCGGCCGCGCGCATGGCAAGAACCGCCGCCGCGACCCCCATCCCGCCGAGGCAGCCATGAAAGCCGGCATTGTCATCTTCCCCGGCATCAACCGCGAGCGCGACATGGCGATCGCGCTGGAGCGCTCCGGTGCCACGCCGCGCATGATCTGGCACCAGGAGACCGACCTCTCCGGCCTGGACCTGATCGTCATTCCTGGCGGTTTTTCCCATGGCGACTATCTGCGCTGCGGCGCCATGGCGGCGCACGCGCCGGTGATGGCGGCGATCCGCGCCCATGCGGAGGCGGGCGGCTATGTGCTGGGCGTGTGCAACGGCTTCCAGATCCTGACCGAAGCCGGCCTGTTGCCCGGCGCCCTGCTGCGCAACGCCACGCTGCGTTTCCTCGCCTGCGATTGCCACCTGCGGGTGGAGCGCGCCGATACCGCGTTCACGTCGCACTACCAGCGGGGGGAAACGTTCCGCGCGGTGATGGCGCATGGCGACGGCAACTATTTCGCCGATGATGCGACGCTGGACCGGTTGGAGGGCGATGGCCTGGTGGCACTGCGCTACGCCACGCCGGCGGGCGAGATCACGCCGGAGGCCAACCGCAACGGCAGCGCGCGCAACATCGCCGGCATCCTGTCACCCAACTTACGTGTGCTGGGCCTGATGCCGCATCCCGAGGACCTGGTCGATCCGCTGATGGGCGGTGACGACGGCAAGCCGTTGTTCGACGCGCTGGCGGCGGCGTAGCGCGCGCTGTGGGTTGGAGATGCAGGTGTCAGGCAGCGGAACGGTATGCGCGAGGCCACTGCCGTCGTGACCGTCGCATCGGAGCGGAATCGGCCAGGGGCCGAGCAATTCGATGGTTTGCTCATGGCGGCGGAGCAAGTCGAGATTCCTCTCATAGAGCTCCTGACGCAATTGCTCTGGCGCCACTGCGATCACGCCCTGGCCGGGCGCATCCAGCTTCGGGAACCAGCGCGTCGTGAGGGGCATCCTGGCCTGACGATTCAAATGCAACGGGAAAGCGCGCCTCTGGTTCAGCGCGATGGCCTCCTCTTGCGAGAACGGCCTGACTCCGAGAGGCGGCGGCGTATTCGATGGCCAGGGAACCGAGGTCGTGTAGGCGACCAGGACAAGCGGTGGGCGGACCGCAAGGCAGTAGCAAATATGCGGCAGCCCTGGCAGGCCGGGTTTCTCCGTCGTGGGGAACAGTACCTCGATGAAGGCGCCTTCCGCGATCACCGGGCATTCATTATTTACACGGAATGAAGAACCGCTTGTCCATGAGCGCTGATCGCTCGGCGTAGCGCTGGTCCGATTCGCCTTCGGTCCGCACCAGAGGCCCGGGAACAAGTCCGGCAGCGTCTGCCGCGACGAACATGGTGATCGCGCGGCCGGTCTCTTCCTTGGCGGCCATGTCACGCAGGACTGCCGTCTCGACGTAGTTGGTCGGGGTGCGGTTTTCTGCCCGGGCGAGCAATTCAAGCCGCCGATATTGCTCTGGATCGAGCCGCAGTGTGATGGCCTGCCTGGCCGGACGCTTGCTCGAGGCACCTGCCGAACCGCGCGATTTTTTCTGGGCTTTTGCCATGCGCAGCCATATGCGGCTTTACGATGCTTTTTGCAACCACGGCTCTGGCTGGTCGTGGCGTGCTGCTGCGCCGACCAACCGGGCCGTCACTCGGGGGCGGGCGGCAGCGCTTGCTCGGCCGCGGGATCGGCGATGCAGCGCCCGATAGCGCTGATGCCAACATGCGGCTGAGTCGATCTGGCGCGGGACGCCCAGCCGGCGGAATGTGACGGCTATGAAAACAGTGGCGCGGCTTGGATTGCGACCTCGGGCAGGGCCTCGACGGACAGGGTGCCCGAGGTTTCCACGCGGCTGACCGATGCGTAACGGTCGCCGCTCAGGTTGCGATGGACCAACACGCAATCGGCGGTGAGGTCCACGATCCAGAACTCGCGAATACCGGCACGGGCGTACAATTCCAGTTTGGCACCACTGTCGACCTCGAAGCTGCTGTCGGCCACTTCGATCAGCAGGACCACGTCATCGGGCCTCGGATGCGCCAGCAGATACTTGTGCGAGGGTGGCCGGGCGAGGACGATATCCGGCTGCGGTTCCGAACCGCTGTCCAGAACGATTGGATTCTGCACCCTCACCCAGGCACGGTCCCCGGCTGCGGACATCAGAAGCTTGCTCAGCGCGTCGACGACATAAGCGTGGCGCGGCCCGATCGGTGACATATCGACGAGCTGTCCTTCCAGGAGTTCGACGCGATCGTCCGCGCCCAGGACGCCCGCCTCGCCCAGGCGATGATAGTCGTCCACCGTCAGGCGGTGCCGGGGCACAGCGTGGCGGCTCAGGATATCGGCATCGGCAACGTCCATGCTCACGCGTCCCTCAGCCCCAGGCCCATGCAGCCACCACATGCCGCGATCAAGTGTCGGTTTGCGGTCATGGCGCCGTGGCAACACCACTCCATACGGCGGGTCCGGCGCAGCTTCAACGCGGCGGTGCGGCAACCGTCGCAGGTATCGCCATTCCGTCGCGGGGACACAGGCTCGGAGCGCCGATCCGGATGACACCGGATGTCTCCGCCCGCTATACCGGCCCGACACAACGCAGCCGCCGCATGACCGACGCCAATTCCGCAGCAACCGACGTCAACCAGGCCCTTGCCCGCGACTTCGGCCTCAGTGCCGATGAATACGCCAAGGTGCTGGAGATCATGGGACGCACGCCCAGCCTGACCGAGCTCGGCATCTTCAGCGTCATGTGGTCAGAGCATTGCAGCTACAAGTCCTCCCGCGTCTGGCTGCGCCAGTTGCCGACGAAGCGCCCCTGGGTGATCCACGGTCCGGGCGAGAATGCGGGCGTGGTCGATATCGGCGACGGGCTGGCCGCCGTGTTCAAAATGGAGTCGCACAACCACCCCAGCTTCATCGAGCCGTACCAGGGCGCGGCCACCGGTGTCGGCGGCATTCTGCGGGATGTGTTCACCATGGGCGCGCGGCCGATCGCCAACCTGAACGCGCTGCGCTTCGGCTCGCCCGACCATCCCCGCACCAAGGCGATCGTCGATGGCGTGGTGCGCGGCATCGGCGGCTATGGCAACTGCGTCGGCGTCCCCACCGTCGGCGGGGAAGTCAATTTCCATGCCGCGTTCAACGGCAACCCGCTGGTCAATGCCATGACCGTCGGCATCGCCCGCACCGACCGCATTTTTCTCAGTGCGGCGGCGGGGGTGGGCAATCCGGTGGTTTACGTGGGTTCCAAGACCGGGCGGGACGGCATCCACGGCGCCACCATGGCCTCCGCCGAGTTCGCCGCCGATTCGGAAGAGAAGCGCCCCACGGTGCAGGTCGGCGATCCGTTCACGGAAAAACTGCTGATCGAGGCCTGCCTGGAGCTGATGGCGACCGACGCGATCGTCGCCATCCAGGACATGGGCGCCGCCGGCCTGACCAGCTCCAGCGTGGAGATGGCCGGCAAGGGCGGTGTCGGCATCGAACTGGACCTCGACAAGGTGCCCGCCCGCGAGACCGGCATGACCGCCTACGAGTTCATGCTGTCGGAAAGCCAGGAGCGCATGCTGATGGTGCTGCGCCCCGACCGCGAGGACGTGGCGCGCCGCATCTTCGACAAATGGGAGCTGGATTTCGCGGTGATCGGCCACCTGACCGACACCGGCCGCATCGTCGTGCAGTATCGCGGCAACCTCGAAGCGGACATTCCGCTGGCGCCGCTGAACGACCAGGCGCCGTTGTATCACCGCCCGACCTCGGAAATCGCCAAGCCGGAGATTCTCAACCCGGCCAAGGTGGAAGACCGCCTGGGCCTGACCGCGGCGCTGCACCGGCTGGTGGGCTGCCCCGACCTTTGCTCTCGCGCCTGGATCTGGGACCAGTACGACAGCACCGTTGGCGGCATGACGGTGAAGCGCCCCGGCGCCGCCGACGCCGCGGTGGTGAAGCTGGAGGGCCACGACCGGGCGCTGGCGCTGACCACCGACTGCACCCCCCGCTATTGCGCCGCCGATGCCGAGGCGGGCGCCACCCAGGCGGTGGCCGAGGCCTGGCGCAACCTCACCGCGGTCGGCGCGCGGCCGCTGGCGATCACCGACAACATGAATTTCGGCAACCCGGAGAAGCCGGAGATCATGGGCCAGTTCGCCGCCGCCATCCGCGGCATGGCCGCTGCCTGCGAGGCGCTGGATTTCCCCGTCGTTTCCGGCAACGTCTCGCTCTACAACGAGACCGAAGGCCACGCGATCCTGCCCACCCCCGCGATCGGCGGCGTCGGCGTGCTGGAGGAAGCCGCGCACGCGGTCGGCCTCGCGCTGCCGCCCTGGCTGGACATCGTGCTGATCGGCGCCACCAAGGGCTGGTTCGGCCAGTCGCTATGGCTGCGCGAGATCGGCGGGCGGGAGGAAGGCGCGCCGCCGCCGGTGGACCTCGCCGCCGAACGCACCAACGGCGATTTCGTCCGCGCCCAGATCCTGGCCGGCACGGTGCGCGCCTGCCACGACATCTCCGACGGCGGCGTTCTGGTCGCGCTGGCCGAAATGGCGATGGCGAGCGGCGTCGGCGCCCGCGTCTTCACCCATCCGCGCGAGGTCCCCGGCCACGCCTTCTGGTTCGGCGAGGACCAGGGCCGCTACTTGCTCGCCGTCCCCGATGCCGGCAGCTTCATCCGCGCCGCCGAGGCCGCCTCGGTCCCCGCCATGCGCATCGGCACATCAGGCGGGAAGGATTTGACACTGCCCGATGGTGGCACAATATCCGTTGCGGCGTTGCGCGCGGCGCACGAACGCTTCCTTCCGCACTGGATGGACGAGACCTAGCAGGGGAGAGCGATCGGCATGGCCATGGCGGCGAGCGAGATCGAGGCGCTGATCAAGGCGGCCCTCCCCGACGCCCGCGTGACCGTGGAGGACCTCGCCGGCGACGGCGACCACTATGCCGCGCGCGTCATCTCCGAGACCTTCCGCGGCGTGCCGCGGGTGAAGCAGCACCAGATCGTCTATGCCGCGCTGCGCGGCCGCATGGGGGGCGAGCTGCACGCCCTCGCGTTACAGACCTCCGCACCCGATTAACCAGGAGTCCGAGTCCAATGGCCGAGAATGACGTGTTCGACCGCATCCAGGGCGAGATCGAAACCAACCCCGTAATGCTCTACATGAAGGGCACGCCGATGTTCCCCCAGTGCGGGTTCTCGGCGCGCGTGGTGCAGATCCTGTCGCATCTCGAGGTGCCGTTCCAGTCCGCCAACGTGCTGGAGGACATGGAATTGCGCGAGGGCATCAAGCAGTTCAGCCAGTGGCCGACCATCCCGCAGCTCTATGTCCGCGGCGAGCTGGTCGGCGGCTGCGACATCGTGATGGAGATGTTCCAGTCGGGCGAACTCGAGACGTTGCTGGAAGAGAAGGGCGTAGCGCATAGCAAGGCGGCATAAGGTTTCCGTGCGGTGTCCCGGTTTCCCCGGTCGGCCTGGGCTGCGAAACGGACCAGGCATGTGCCTCGTGCGCCGGCCCAGGCTGCGAAACTGACCACGCACCTGCTTTCTCTGTGAGCCGGGGCTGCGAAACGGACCACGCTCCGGCGCCCGCTGTGAGCCGGGGCTGCGAAACGGACCAAGCAGGTGCTTCCCCGGTGACCCCGGCTGCGAAACGGACAAGGCTAAAGGGGGGGTGCGGGGTCGCCGCGGCCGTTAACCTGACCTTCACCGCCGGGGTCGAGAGTGGCCGGAGCGCATATTTGCCTCCGTGTGCCACTCTCCCCCGGCGTTTCCCGTGCACATCACCGTCGTCACGCCTGCCTACAACGCCGCCGACACGATCGCCGACACGCTCCGCTCGGTCCTGGAGCAATCGCATCGCGACCTGCGGCTCGTGGTCGTGGATGACGGCTCGACCGATGATACCGCTGCCGTCGTCGCCCGGTTCACCGACCGGCGCCTGAGCCTCCTCCGGCAGCCCAACGCCGGCGTGTCCGCCGCGCGCAACCGCGGCATGGCAGCGGCGCAGGGCGAAGCGCTGTTGTTCCTCGACGCCGATGACTGGCTCGCCCCGACCGCGCTCGCCGCGCTGGCCGCCGCGCTGCGGGCGGCGGTGGAGCCGGTTGCTGCCGTCGGCGGCTATGCCCGGGTGGAGGCGCCCGGCGCGTCCCCGCGCCGCCGCGACTATCGTTTGGCACGCGCGCCACGCGACCTGCTGCCGGGGCTGCTGGTGCGGAACCCGTTTGCCAATGGCGGCCACGTGCTGATCCGCGCCTCGGCCGCCCACCGCGCGGGACCGTTCCGCCCGGACATCGCTTACGGCGAGGACTGGGAGTTTTTCGCCCGCCTTGCCTTGCTCGGCCGCTTCGCGTTCGTTCCTGCCCGCGACCCGCTGCTGTTCGTGCGATCCCGTGCCGAGGGCGCCTATCGCCGCCTGGCGGCCGATCCGGCAGCGTTTGCCCCCTGCATGACGGCCATCTTCGGCAACCCCGATTTGCTTACACGCTTCGGCCCCCGGCGCCTGGGCGCGATCCGTCGCCACGCCGAAGCGGAGAACGCCTGGATCATCGGGCGCGAGTGCGTCCGTCACGGCCGCCTCGCGGAAGGGCGCCGCTGGCTGACCGCGTCCGTCATCGCGGCGCCGTCGGCGCGGCGCCTGGGCCTGCTGCTGGCGGCACGTCTGCTGCCGGCACTGCCGCCACCATGGCGCGGGCCGTTCCGAGCCTATGGCGAGCAAGCTCACGAGGCATGAGGCCCGTACCGGCGCGCCACGAGTGCCCGCTTTCGATGCCTGGGGCGTGACGATTTCGATGCCCGGGCCTGGCGATTTCGATGCCTGGGCCTGGCGATTTCGATGCCTGGGCCTGGCGATACAGCGCGAGCCAAAGGCGGCTGCGCGTCGCGCCGTGGCCCCGCCGCGGCACGTACGCTGATCTGATCGGCTGGGTTGATCCGCCCAAAACGCGATCGCCCCGGGCCGGCGGCGAGGCACCGCGCGGTGGCCGCTGGTTGCGTTGCGCCGGCCCCTTGGCGTAATCCTGGCGGCAAAATCGCCAGGAGCGAACAATCGGCGACTGATCAGAACGGGAGGAGGTCATGACGGATCTGCGCATTGCCGCGAACGCGGGGCCTGACGCCATTCTGGAGCAAGCTGCGGTGCAGGATTTTGCCGCCGGCCTGCGTGGCCCGCTGCTGAAACCGGGCGATCCGGGCTATGACCGGGCGCGCGTCGTCTGGAACGGCATGATCGATCGTCGCCCGGCCCTGATCGCCCGCTGCGCCGGCCCCGCCGACGTCATTGCCACCGTCAACTTCGCCCGCACGCACCAATTGCTGGTATCGGTGAAGGGCGGCGGACACAACATCACCGGCAATGCGGTCTGCGACGGCGGTCTGATGATCGACCTGTCCCTGATGAAGGGCATTCGGGTCGATCCGGTCGATCGTACCGTGCGCGCCGAGGCCGGCCTCACCTGGGGCGAGTTAAACCGCGAGACACAGGCCTTCGACCTGGCAACCACCGGCGGGGTGGTTTCGACCACCGGCATCGCCGGCCTGACGCTCGGCGGCGGGCTCGGCTACCTGGCGAGCAAGCACGGCCTGTCGTGCGACAACCTGCTGTCCGCCGACATCGTGACGGCCGACGGCCGGCTGCTGACCGCCAGCGCCGATCGCAATCAGGACCTGTTCTGGGGTCTGCGCGGCGGCGGCGGCAATTTCGGCGTCGTTACGTCGTTCCAATACCGGCTGCATCCGGTGCGCCCGGTGCTCGCCGGCCTCGCCATCCATCCGATCGAGCGGGCCAGCGAGGTGCTGCGCTTCTACCGCGGTTTCGCGCGCAGTTGCCCCGACGAGATGATGGCCGCCGCCGCGCTGATGACCTCGGAGGAGGGAATGCCGATCGCGGCGATCGCCGTCAGCTATATCGGCGACATCGCGAAGGGCGAAGAACTGGTGAAGCCGGTTCGGCAATTCGGTCCGCCATTGCTCGACACGATCGGCTCGACCTCGTATATCGCGCTCAATTCATTGCTCGATGCCGCCGTGCCCTATGGCAACGTGCAACGCTACTGGAAATCGAGCTTCCTGAAGCAGATCAGCGACGAGGTCATCGACATCGCCGTCGCGCGGACCGCCAAATTCCTGTCGCCGATGTCGATGGTACTGTTCTTTCATCTGCACGGCGCCGCCGCGCGCGTGGACCGCGATGCCACGGCATTCGGCCTGCGCGACGACCAGTGGGATTACGACGTGATCTCGCAATGGACCGATCCGGCGGAGGCAGCGCAGCACATCCAGTGGACTCGCGAGTTCTGGAATGCTGTCGAGCCGTTCGCCAGCGGCGAAGTCTATGTCAATCACCTGGACGCCGAGGAAGGCGGTCGCATCCGGGCGGCGTATCACCACAACTACGACCGCCTCGTCGCGTTGAAGAACAAGTACGATCCGACCAATCTGTTCCGCCTCAACCAGAACATCAGACCGACCGTTTGAGGCTTTGCCGAGGCCTGGATGCGGGTTGACAGGTTGCGCATTCCCCGGCTGGGACCGCACTGGTCCTGACGCTTCGATCCCAGCGCCAGGTGTCATTGTCGGACCGAATGATAACGGTACCGAGTCATGTTGGAAACGCTTCATGATGGTATCATATCATTATATCATTATGGCACAGTATCATTTCGAGTGGATCAATCCCGGCCGGTCCATCGCACGTCACTCGACCTGGATTGCTTCGCTTCACTCGCAATGACACTGGGGGATGCTTCGCTTCACTCGCAATGACAGGGACGGGTGCGGTCAGCCAGCATCAGGGTTGGGATACTACGTCCCGGCCTTTTTCACCCAGCATCGTGTCAACATCGCCGGGCGAAAGCCGAGGTTGTAGTAGAGCAACTTCGCTGCTTCCTCCGCCATCGCGCCGAGGAACACCGCGTCGCAGCCCGCGGCCCGCAGTTCACGGTCGAAATATGCGATCAGTGCCGAGGCAATACCTCGCCGCCGACATTGTTGCTGCGTGAACAGGTCTTCTATCATATCCATGTTGTTGGGTGCCCGCGCCATAGCGCCATGGGCGACCGCCGCGCCGTTCATGAGCGTGAGGTGAAATCGATAGTCGGGTGCCTTGGCACGGTAATTGGCGATCATCGACTTGATGAAATCGCCGCCAAGATCGCGATGGCCTGTGCGCTTGCCCTCCGCCATGTCATACCGGACCAGCTCCGCCAGCGTCGCCCACCTCTCGTCGTCGTCAACCATTGCGATTTCGACGCCAGGATTTTCGACTCTCGTTAGCTGCTGACATATCATCTGAATGACGACCGGCCGCCCTTGAATCCCTCATATGCGAACCGCGCAAGGAAAGCTTCGGGCGTGAACGCGTCGGTATGGACAACGCGCCAGTCCGAGTGCGCCAGATGCGTGTCCATCGCCGCGAGCATAGCGTCGCTCGCCTCGTCGCTATTGTCCCTGACGTCGTCGGCATGGTTCGCATCCCACAGATCGGGGTGCGCCGGGTTGCTGACGATACCGCAATATGGCGTCTCGACGAGCGCATGCCCTAGTTCATCGATTCCATGGAACCGACCGGTTGGGGCCGATTCCCATTTTCGGCACCATATGCTGTAATCTGCCAACGATTCACAGATGACGGCAAGGCAGGATGGCAGCACCTCGGCGGATCATTGAAATCCCGATCGG
>DATJNA010000245.1:0-3835 GCA_035508435.1 Acetobacteraceae bacterium
TTCCTGGTGACCTATTGCGCCGGGTTCTAGAGGTAGAACAGCAGAGAATTGAGAGCACAAATCGACGTACCGATGTTGCTCTGCAAGCGGTTAAAGCAAGCGACGAATCGGATCGACGGCAGTTCGAGTTTCAGATGGAGAAACTCCACACTGACGAACGATCCGGCCTACGTCGTGACGGTCTGGCCAAAACAGTCGTGTTGGGGATTGGCGCGTTTGGAGGAATAGTCGTTTCCCTATTCCTCGGGATGGCCTTTTTTGGGAGCGCAGCGCAGAGTGCCATGGCCTTGGACATTTTGGGCAAGCTGGCAGTAGGAGGAGGAGGCTACGGGATCATCGCGGGCATCATCAACTTGGTCCGGCGACTGCTGCGCACTGGTAATTCCGAGTAAGTATGCCCCGGCAAAGCCGGGGGCTTTAGAATGTTGGCCGCTCAAAGCGGCCGGTGGGGTCGCTAACGCGGCCCCAGGATCAGTCGGCCACTAAGTGTCCATCCGGAAGGTTTGTGAGTCTTCAGAGTCACTTAGCGGATGGGGCTTGAACCCGTTGAATCGTCTTGATTTGTCAGCGGCGGTGAGCGTCCGCGCATAGACGGCGGCGGGCATCACCTAGCGGTGTGGCGGCGGGGCATGACGGGCAAGCCGGCGGCAGGCTGACGGTGATTTCGGAGCGTGGCGTGTCGGGGTGGCCGCGAGGTCACGGCTGAGGCGGTTGGTGGAGACCGGCGGCGGCGCTGCGGCTCAGAACGATCGGTTGCCGCCATCTGGTTCGCTGGACTGCAAGTCCCTGGCGGCGAAGCCCTGTTCTTGTTGCAGCATGTCCTGGATGCGGTCGCCATGGATGGCATACAGCGCATCCCGCAGGTCGTTGAGCAATTCCAGCACGGCCAGCGCCTGCTCTGGCGTCCACGAGGCTGGGATGAGAACGGACACCGCCGGCATCGAGCGGGTGTTCATGATTTGCCGCCGCGACGCTGGCGGGCGCGTTGTTCGGTGCGCTCGCGCGCCTCCTTGAGGCGGTAGGATTCGCCCTCGATGGCGACGATCTCGGCGTTATGCACCAGCCGCCTTGATCGCCTCTTCGGCGCTCAAGCAGCGAGACGACGCAGGCGGCATTGGGGAAGACCTCGTGCCACTCGGCGAACGGCCGGTTGGTGGTGATCACCGTGCTGCGGGTCTGGTAGCGGCGGGAGACCAACTCGAACATCAGGTCGGCATGACGATTGGAATAGGAGAGATAGCCGACCTCATCGATCACCAGCAGTTCCGGTCTGGCGTAATGGCGCAGGCGGCGGCGCAGCGCGGAATCGCTGTCCAATGCGCACAGGTCGCCGAGCAATTGTCCGGCGGAGGTGAACAACACGGTGTGGCCTTCGATCAGCGCCTGGTGGGCGATGTTCTGCGCCAGGGTGGACTTGCCGACGCCGTTGGGGCCGACCAGCACGACGTTGGCGGCCTCCTTGAGGAAGTCGAGCGCCATCAGCGCCTCGACCGCGGCGCGGTCGCAGCGTTTGGGCCAGCTCCAGTCGAAGTCGCAGAGCGGCTTGAAGCGGCCGATCCGCGCCTCCTTCAGTCGCCGTTCCAAACTGCGGCGGTGGCGCTCCTGCTCCTCCCAGCCCAGCAGTGACACGACCCAGTCGGCGGCGATGACCTCCGGCCAATGCGCCAGCAACCCATGCAGATGCAGCGCGGCGGCGCGGGCGCGCCGAGGATCGGGGTCACTCATCGGCAACGTCCGTGAGCCGATCGTAGGTATTGAGCGCATGCGGCCGTACCGGCGTATCGCGTGCCTGCACCGCGGCGGACAGTTCGACCGCGACCGGCGGCGGTTCGCCGCGTTGCTCGCGACGGCGTTCCAGTGCGAGGCGGACCGCGTTGGGATGCGGCACGCCGCGGCCGAGGGCCTCGCGGATGGCGATCTGCAACTCGGCGGCGCCATAACGATGCAGCAACCGCATCAGGCCGGTGGTGATGGCACCGAGGTTGGCGCCGCGTTCGGCGGCGCGCAGCAGCAACTCTTGGCTGGCCGGGGCCACCTGGGCGAGACGGTCGGTGGCGCGATGCTGGCGGGCGGCGCGTTTGTGCGCGACCAGGGCCTCGACGTGCCCGGCCTGCTCGACCTGCGCGCCCTTGTCGTAGCTGCGGGGATGACAGGCCAGCACATGGGCACCATCGACGATGCGGACCTCATGGGTGTCGGCCAGCACGGTCAGCACCCGCCGCACGTGGGTGTGCGGCACGGAATAATCGTTCAGGTCGAAGCGGGCGTAGGGTTGCTTGCCGAGCTTGACCGCGACGCGTTCGAGCAACGGCGCCGGGTTGTCCGGCAGCGGCAACAGGCGCGGCGCCTCATCGGCGAACACCGCGCGCACCGTGCGGTCCGGTTCGCCCGGACAGCGCCGGTCGGGGGCCAGGCCGCGGCACCAGTCATCGGTCTGGGCATTGAGATCGTCCAGATCGCTGAAGTCGCGCGCCGCGAAGAATGCTGTGCGCACGTAGCCGATGGCGCGTTCGACCCGGCCCTTCTCGTTGCCGCGGGCCACCGCGACGGGGCGCGGCTCGAAGCGATACTGCCCGGCAAAGGCGAGCAAGCCCGGATGGAACCGGATCGCGTCGCCGCGCCGTTCCAGCACCGCACTCTTGAGATTGTCGTAGAGCAGGACACGCGGCACGCCGCCCCAGGCGGTGAACGCGCCGACATGGCCGCGCAGGAAGCTCTCCATCCGCGCGTCGAGGAAGAAGCGCAGGAAGATCTGCCGCGAGTGGCTCAGCACCATGACGAACGCCATCAGCGGGCGCCGCGCCCGGCCAATCTGCAGGTGGCCAAAATGCGCCCAGTCCACCTGCGCTTGCTCGCCCGGCAAGCTGCGTAGCCGCAGATAGGCTTCGGCCGGACGGCGCGGCCGGTGCAGCGCAATCAGGTGGCGGAAGTGATCGGGGCTGCCGCGATAGCCGCGCTCGTAGGCCATGGCGAACAGGCGGCTGGCGGTCAGGGTTGGGAACTTCTCCAGCGTCTCGCGGATCAACGGCAGGTAGGGGTCGATCCGTGACGGCCGTGGCGCGGCGCCGATCCGCGGCAGCAAGGCCTGCGCCAGCACCCGGTGCACCACGCTGTGGTGCACGTGCAACTGGCGGGCGATGGTGCCGGCAGTCCACTTCTCGGCGTGATAGTAGCGCAGCACCTGCGCTTCGATGTCAGGCGGCGTCACCATGGCGTGCTGGCCCCGTTTGGTGTCCAAGTCGGCCGCGATGACGCCGGCGGCGGCGCAGGGACCCCTGGCGGAGCAGCGGCAGGCAGGTGCGGCCGCACCAGTGGCAGTGCGGACCGGGCAGCCTGGCCTGGTCGGCCGGGGCGACAGCGGCGCGTGTGGCCGTCATCGCGGCCGGCGCCAACAGATCACCGCAGCCCGGTGCGGGTGAACCGTGATGCGTCACTTTCTCTTGCCGCGCCCGCCAACGGCTCATCCGGGAAGCATGCATACGGCGGCCACGATGGCTCGCCTGGTAGCGCCGGCCGGCCTGCTGGACCGTGCGTCGCCGCGCCCGCTCGGCACAGGCGCCGGCGCAGTAGAGCTGGCCGCGATCGCAGCAACTGCACACGATCACCTGCTGGCGGCAACCCGCGCACAGGAACAGACGGCCTGACAGCGGCTCGGCCCGCTCCGCATCGCGGACACAGCATGGACGAACGCCATCGTTGGCAGGATAGTCGGCCTGCATGCGTGCCCGGCACGATGTGGGGCACGGCGCCGAGGCAGAACTTGCAGGTCGTGCACGGCGCCGTGCTTACCCGCCAACTCTGGCAGGCAGCCGTCGCGCCGTCCTCCCGATTGTCG
>DATJNA010000246.1:0-7823 GCA_035508435.1 Acetobacteraceae bacterium
GTCGCCGAGACTCCCGAGGCAGGCACCCCCGTGCCGGTGAGCGGGACCAGCAGTGGTTTGCTCAATTCTGTAGCCGTAACCGTGAGCGAGCCGCTAAGTGCGCCGGCCTGGGACGGCGAGAACACCATTCCAACCTGGCATTGTGCCCCGACCGCCAGCGTCGGTGGACAGTTGTTGAGGCCGGGAGCGACCGCAAAATCTCCGGTCATGTTGGTCGTGACATTGTTCAGCGGAACGCCTCCGCTGTTGGTCAGCGTCACCGTTTGCACGGTGCTCGTCTGGCCGACAGTGTAGGTTCCGAAGTCCACAGACACCGGCGCCGGCATCAAACGCGGCGGAGGCAGCCCCGTTCCGGCGAGCGTCACCGTCTGACTTCGCAGTATATCGGTCACGGTCAGCGTTCCGGACTCTGCGCCTGTTTGCGTAGGCACGAAGCTGACTACGATGGCACACGTCGAGTGACCGGTAAGTGATGCCCCGCACCGGTTCACCGCGCTGAAGTCCCCGTGCAGTTGGATGGCGATCTGGTCAAGCGCCTGATCTCCGTCGTTGGTCAGCGTCACCTGTTGGCCCGAACCGGGCAGGCCGATCGCCTGTGGTGCAAAGGTCAGGCTCAGGGGCGCCAGCCCGTCGGTCGCGGGCGCTTCACCCATACCGGTGAGCTGCAATGTCTGGGTTCCCGTGCTGTCAAAGACCTTAAGCATGCCCGTCTCGTTGCCCGAAACTGTCGGCGAGTACGCAATGCTCAACGTGCACCCGGTGTTTGTCGCCAGAGACGCGCCGCACGTATTGGCGGTGATCGAGAAATCTCCTGTCACCGACTCACTGGTCAGGCTGGCCGCCACGCCGCCGGTATTGGATATGGTGACGTCCTGCGCCGCGGCTGTCTTACCCAGCAGCGTCTCGGGAAACGTCAGCGTCTGCGGCGAAAGCAGGATCGCCGCGCCCGGTGCGCCGGTTCCGCTCAACGAAACCGTCACCTGTCCTGCCGCACTCCCTCCGGAAATATTCCCATACACCGTCAACAGGCCAGTCCTCGCGCCGGTCTGCGATGGGTTAAACGTAACGTTGACCGTGCAGGCATCGCCCGGCAGCACCGGGCTCGCGCAGTTATCCGTCTGGGCAAAATCACCCGTGATGCTTACATGCGACACGTTCAGAGTGATCGTTCCGGTATTGATGATCGCCACCGTCTGCGTTGCGCTGAGCGCACCCACCTGCTGGCTGGGAAACGTCAGAGACGTGGCGGCCGCTTTGGCCGTCGTTTGGGCGGTTCCCGCCGTCACCAACCCGATCTCCCACACACCGCGCCCATAGGTAGCCGCACGCAGCACCGAGGTCGAGCCTTCGTTGAGAGCCGCGAGCTGAATCACCGGCGCATTGGGCAGAGAGGTCCCAAAGACGCTCCAGCAAGGCGTCGACGAAACCGCGCAGGAGCTGATATTCCGAGTGACGTAGACGCCGGTATCCGTCGCCACATAGATAGTATTCGCGTCATTGGGATCGACCACGACGCTGTTGGCCGGAGCATCCGGCAGGTTGTTGGTCAGGTTCGACCAAATCGCCCCGCCATCCGTCGATCCGTAAAGCCGGGCTACATTGAGCCCGTTCCCGCTGAAGCCCTGCACCGTCGCATAGACCGTCTGTCCGGTAGGGTCGTGAGGATCGACGTAGATACTCGAAATGTCGAAGCCGCCTGGGTTGAACTGCTCGTAGCCATTTGGGTTTGAATGACCATTCGATGGACTACTGTCGGCTACCGGACTATGAAACAGGTCTGTCCATGTGGTAGAGCTTCCGGACCCGTTCGCCACTGAGGCGGTAAAGATATGCCCCGGCACAGTGGCTCTCCCGTCCAGCAGCCCCGCCATGCCAGCGTAGAGCTGCTCCGCCGTGCCCGGCGGGTCGCTCGCGCTGCCCGAGGCGGCCAGCGAACGGATCTCCGCATTGCCATCGCAGTAAGGTTCCTGGTCGGTGTCCAGCATCCCGCTCAGCAGATTGTTCGTGCTCCATGCGGAGCCGCCGGTCGCCGGACCGCGCCACACCCGGCAGGTGCCGACAATCACATTCGCCGTGTCCTGCGGATCGAGAATCCAGGGCGCGGGAATGTCCTGCTGATCTCCCGCCACCTGCGTGCTTGCGATTACCGGCTGCCCGAACCCGGCAATATCGCAGCCCGAACCCTCTGTGCACCGGTTGATCCCCACACCGAATTCCGAAGTCGCATACCAGTTGGTTGCCGCCGCAGGATCGATGGCCGCATAGTTTCCCTCGCCGTCCAGCACCTGCGGCCATGCTGTCCCGACGCCTGCCGTCGCTGCTGCCGTTCCCAACGCGCCCAGCGAGACCATCATGTTTTGCGCGTTGCCCGCATCATCGGCGATATTCTCAACCTCGGCCAGCGAACCCAGACCGTCGTTCAGATTCTGGTAGTGACTCGCGTCGTCCGCCGAGCACTCGTTTTGCTGCTGGTTCACCGCGTCCGTGGTGCGCCAGAGGCCGCCATCGTTGCCGAAATAAATCGGTCCCGCCACGCCCAGCGTTGCGTCGATGGCATGCTGCGCCCAAGCGACCTGTGCCGACGCGCACGTCGTCGAATGCGTGGTGTTGCGCCATGCGCAGTTGTTGGCCAGGCTGCATTTGTAGACGTCTTCCGTCCCGGCAAAGAGCAGCGTGTCCTGCCCAGACGGAACAACCGCAAGATACAGATCGTAGTCGGCCTGCGGAATTGTCGTGTCGCCGCTGCCCGCCTCCAGCGCGGCATCGCCAATCCGGTTGGCGAAGGTCACGGTCGCCGACGAGCACGTGCTCCCGTTCAGCGCGCACACATCCTGCCACAATCCCTGGTCGAGATTGTTGAGGTCGGTGGTCAGCGCAAACATGTCGCCGGTGACCGGTTGCACGGCCAGCGCCCCGCGAAAGATGGGGCACGCCGTAGACCCCGTCGATCCCGTGATACTCGGACAATAGTCCGTGGTCAGGCCGCTGCCCGGCTGATACGCCATCCGCGCCCAGTTGATCCCGTCCGCCGACTGGTAGTATCCGTGGAAGCGAACCGCCGCGTAAAACATCCCGCGCACCGGATTCCACACGACGGACGTCGCTGCATTTCCGCGCGTCAGGAAGGCCGTCTGGTTCGACTGGACGGTAGTTCCGGAGTCGGCGATGTTCGCCATGTACCACGACTTCCCGGCGTCCTGAGAATAGTAAATTCCCATCACCGACAGCGATCCTCCGGCGTTTACCACCACGCCTTTGGCTGCCTGTGAAACCGCTGCAACCACCAGGCCGGGAGTCGCCGTGCTCCATGCAAAACCCGCAAAGCCATTGCCGCTGAAGGTGAAGTCTTGCTTTCCACCGGCCAAAACATCCGACGACTGCGTGATCAGATTCCACGTGACGCCGCTGTCATCCGACCGCAGAATGCCCGCGCCGTAGTACGAATCGGTTGCATCGTTAGGATCGCCGGTCCCGGCCAGCACCACGCCGGTGCCTCCCGGCTGCACACTCACCGCTCCAATGCTCAAGGACGCAATGTTGGTGTCAGTCAGCGGAGTGAACGTCACCTGCGCCGGATTCCCGGCTGCATTCGCCGAGCGCCACATGCCGCCACCGGTCGTCCCCACGTAGACGGTGTTGCCACTTGGATCAGACGGATCAATGGCAATGCTGCTCACCCTCCCTGTCAGCGCTCCGTAGACCGCCGTCGTCACATGCGCCGGCCCCACCGGCTGCCACGGAGCTGTCAGGTTTGTGTTGCCGGAGCCACCCTGCGCCGCCGCGGCAAGCGCAGAGTGCTGGGCGCGCGCCTCGACCAGCAATTCGGCAGCACTGCGTCCGTGTCTGTTGTTAGCGCCATCGCGGCTGTAGACCTGCCGCGCTGTTGCGATGCCGCGCCGGGCGAGAAACCTCTCCGATCGCTGCTTCTGCTTCATGGCACGCGTGACCGGAGCCGCAACGCGGGTTTGCGCGCTGCTTGCGGCAGCCGCCGTCCACAGCGCCATCCACACACAAAGCCCGAGTTTCAGTCGATATCGGTTCACGGCGCGCCGTCGTCCCTTGCCCGCTACGTAACGGGCCCAGGCCCATTGCACACGACACGCACCGACGCATGAGCGCGAGCCAACGCAAAAGTTCCGGGTCAGTTTCACAACGGAAGAGTTGGCCCATTATGGAACTCGCGCCCCGAGCCACCTAGATTACTTTCGTTTGTAAATTTTTCGAGACGAGACGGACCGTGCCTGGAGGCTGCGCCGCTGTCTCGGAAATCCTGAGCACCGCGTGGCGACATCCAACCACGAAGGAGATCACACTATGCCAGACAAATCGACCATAGAACGAGCCGAGGAGGACCTGCGCGAAGGCAAGTCGCCCAAGACAGCGGCGGGAGAGTTTGTTCATGAAGAGATCGAGCATGTCCGGGAGGGCAAGCATGGCGTTCGGTCCCCGCAACAGGCGATTGCCATCGGATTGAGCAAGGCACGCCGAGCCGGAATTCCGGTCGCTCCTCCGGCCAAAGGCAAAACCAAGGAAAGCACAAGGGTCAGGGCGGAGCGCGACTATGAGAAGGGCCAATCCAACGATCGCGAAAAACCATCGCCGCGGACATCGCGAGCACGCGAAGAAGTGCTCAAGCGCGAGCCGCGTTCCACCGCGTCACACCGCGCTCTCTCCAAACAGGCAAAGACCGCTTCACGGTCGCGGACCAGCAAAGAGCGTCACGACGCCGCGGTCAAAGCAGTAAAGACCAAGGGCAAGACAGGACTGAAGCGCGCCGCTAAGAAGGCCGCCAACACGCGGACCAAGAAGAAGGCCGCATAAGGCATGAAGCGCCGGACCTCACGAGTTTGAGGTGGGCAACCGTCGTTGCGATGACCATGTCCGAAAACCGCGAGTTCGTCTCGACTACCGGTGCGAAAATCGGGATATGGAAGTGCCCAACCGCTCGGCCTGCTATCGCGCCCTGGAGTGCCGGGACGCCCGTTTTGACGGGTTAATCTACGTCGGCGTCACATCGACGGGCGTTTACTGTCGGCCCGTTTGTCCGGCGCGCACGCCGAAGTTTGAGAATTGCCATTTCTTTGGCTCGGCTGCGGCGGCGCAGGACGCCGGCTTCCGTCCCTGCCTGCGCTGTCGACCGGAAACAGCTCCTGACCTTGCATCCTGGAGAGGAACTTCAAACACGGTTTCGCGCGCTCTGGCTCTTATTGCCGAGGGCGCCCTCGACGGCGATGGCCACAGCGTCGACAAGCTCGCAGCCAGACTCGGCGTGGGAGAGCGTCAACTTCGGCGGCTCTTTCTTCAGCATCTCGGAGCGTCACCCATCTCTGTGGCACAGACGCGGCGCGTACTTTTCGCCAAGCAGCTGATCCACGATACCTGCATGCCCATGACGGAAGTGGCGATGGCGGCCGGTTTCGGCAGCCTGCGGCGATTCAATGAGACCTTTCGCGGCCTTTTCCATCGGCCTCCCACAGCCCTGCGCAGAAGAAGCCTTGCCGGGGATGAAGGGAAAGATGTGGTCCTCCGCCTCCGGTATCGGCCGCCTTACGACTGGGAGGCGCTGCTGGCCTTCTTCAGCGCCCGCACTATTCGCGGAGTCGAAGTCATCGAGGCCGGGCGTTATCTTCGCACTGTTGAAGTCGGTGGAGAGCTCGGCAGCATTGAGGTGACTCACCTTCCAGAGAAGCAGAGCCTTGCAGTCCGGATTCGCTTTCCCGAAGTGAAGTCGCTCCCAGCCATTGTTGCTCGTGTTCGGCGCCTCTTCGATCTTGGGGCCGATATTGAGACCATTGATGATCATCTCTCCGGCGATCCGGTTCTCGCTCCGCTGGTGGCACAGCGTCCGGGATTACGAGCGCCCGGTGGCTGGGACGGCTTCGAAACCGCAGTACGCGCCGTGCTCGGTCAGCAGATCAGTGTGCCGGCCGCGAGACGCCTGGCGGGACAACTCGTGACGTTGCACGGCTGGATTGTGCCCCATTCTTTTCGAATCCACCCGGCCCTGTCGCATGTCTTCCCTTCCGCAAGGCGGCTGGCATCGGCAGACTCAATCGGGCTGGGGATGCCGGTGGCACGTCTCACCGCATTGAAAGAGATCGCCGAGGCCGCGTTGGCGGATCCGAACCTCTTTCGTCCGTTCGGCAGCATCGAGGAAACAGTCGCGCGCCTGCGAACCATCCGCGGTATCGGTGAGTGGACCGCACAGTACATCGCTCTTCGCGCCATCCGCGAAATGGATGCCTTTCCTGTGACGGACATCGGGCTGCTGCGTAGCGCAGCCTCGATTAACGGCGGCAAGGCGACACCCGGCCATCTATTGACTCGCGCCGAATCCTGGCGGCCGTGGCGCGCCTATGCAGCACAGCATCTCTGGACGGCACAGGGGAACGCGGCCAAGAACCAGTTGCAAGTCTCACCCTGACCGCGTGTCAGAAAGGAGCAGACCATGAGTCTCGCCTGTAAGACTATCGAGTCGCCTGTGGGGAAGCTGAAACTGGTTGCAAGTAACGAGGGTCTGGTAGCCGTGCTCTGGCAGAATGATCGGCCCAGCCGGGTGCGCCTCGGCGAGCTGGTTGAGAACGACTGCCATCCTATCCTTCTTAAGGCGGAGCGCCAGCTTGGCGAATACTTTGCGGGGAAGAGAAAAGAATTCTCTGTTCCTCTCGACATGCGCGGCACCCCATTCCAGAAAAATGTGTGGGAGGCGCTGCTTGCGATTCCATTCGGCGAGACCCGGAGCTATGGCCAGCTCGCAAAGCAACTGGGAAACCCGAATGCCACACGCGCTGTGGGTGCCGCGAATGGGAGAAATCCCCTGTCCATCATCGTGCCGTGCCATCGAGTTATCGGATCGACAGGAAAGCTCACCGGCTTCGGTGGCGGACTGGAGACAAAGGCGCACCTGCTGAGCCTCGAGGAAAAGAGCGGCACGCTATTCGGTCAGGACACTTCAAAATGACAGCGCGGGAATGAGCGGGCCGCCGGTCATCGCTTGCGGCAAGTGCAATCGACACATCCGTGCTCGGCGCATGCCCCGCAGGTTTGAACCAGATGCTTTCGAAACGAGGCGCGGGCTCGGTGCACCCGGACCGCTGCGTTGGAGGCCGAGATGTTGTGTTCTTCCGCAAACTCCTGCAACCGCTGTTCGCCGAGATCCACTGAGCGCAGGACCTCGGCGTATGCGGGATTGATGGTGTCCATAATCCGCGAGAGACAGGCGCAAATCTCATTCTGAATCTCGTGGCCGGGGACAATCTGGCCCTCCATCTCCCGGCCCCATTCCTCCAGAGCCTTGCTCTCTGAAGCTCGACGGCGATACAGATCAGTCACTGCGTTGCGAAGCACGCGATAAAACCAGCCCACCACCGATTCCTGGTCCTGCAGCTCACCTTCGTGCTGCAGCGCACGTATGTACGCGGCCTGCAGAATATCCTCCGCAGTTTCGGTGTCAGGAACACGGCGCTGCACAAAACCAAGGAATTGGCTCCGATGATCAAGAAGCGTGTTGAACGAAGTACTTGCCATTCTGATGAAAGGGGGAATGCGTGTGGCATTCCCCGCTTGTCGTTACCTCCGGCTCGGACAAACACAAATCGGACAGGTGCAGGTATCACCGCAGGGGCAATTCTGGCATTTCATGGTTCGTCTCCTTATGACGCCAGTGGGCGTTCACCCTAAACACGCATGACCCGCCAGAACATTACACATGAAATATGAGAATGGGAGTGAAGGATCGCTCAGGCGTCCCTTACCTGCTCGATATACCGCTTCGAATCGAACTTCTTCCCTGTCGACGCGCCCGACATATACCGGACCGTACC
>DATJNA010000247.1:0-6696 GCA_035508435.1 Acetobacteraceae bacterium
CCAGCGAGCGGGCGATGGCGACACGCTGCTGCTGGCCGCCCGACATTTCGCCGGGGTACGAATGTTCCTTGCCCTCCAGCCGCACTTTTCTGAGCAATGCGCGGGCGCGTTCCTCCACTTCCTTGCGCGGCTGATGCAGCACCTGGATCGGCGCCATCATCACGTTCTGTAATGCGGTGCGGTGCGGGAACAGATTGTACTGCTGGAACACCATGCCGACACGGCGACGCAGGGCGCGCTTGTCGAGATGCGGGTCGTTGACTTCAATTCCCATCACCTGGATCGAGCCGCGCTGGAACGGCGTCAGCGCGTTGATGCAGCGGATCAGGGTGGACTTGCCGGAGCCGGACGGGCCAATGATGCAGATGACGTCGCTCTTCATTAATTCGAGCGATACGCCCTTCAGCACTTCGAGATGGCCGAACGACTTATGCACGTCGTCGAGCTTGACGATCGGCTGCGCTTGCGTCCAGGCGGGTGCGGTGGTGGGTACGGGAATGGCGCAGGAACCCCTCAGATTTCGACGTGGTAGCGCCGCTCCAGCCACAGGGTGAGGCGCGCGATCGGATAAGAATAGAGGAAGAACCACAGCAGAATCCAGCCGTAGAGCGGCGCCAGCAGGTCGGTGCGGCCGCCTTCGGCGGCTTCCACCTGGCCGGCGAGGGTCATGACTTCGTTCACCCCGACGATCGATGCCAGCACCGTGGACATGGTCAGGATGGCATAGAGGTTCATCCAGGGCGGCAGCATGCGCTTGACGCATTGCGGCAGAATGATCGACCAGACCTGCTGGTGGCGGCTGAACGCGAGCGATTCCGCGGCCTCCCATTGGCCGGAGGGGATCGACTGCACTGCGCCGCGCACGATCTCACCGACGTTCGCCATCACCGGCAGGGCGAGGCCGAGTACTGCCTTCATCCAGTCCGGCAGCGGGACCACCAGTCCGCCGATGCGGAACTGGAACGGCAGCATGAACATGGTGAAAAACAGCAGTACCAGCCAGGGAGCGTTGCGGAAGAACTGGGTGAGCGTCCAACTGAGCTGCCGCACCGGTGGCGCCAGGGAGATAAGACCGATGCCGAGGAAGGCGCCCAGTACGGTACCGATCGCCATTGCCAGGAAGCTGATCAGGATGTTGAACCCGAAGCCGCCGAGCAACAGTGGGGTCCAACGGACCAGGGCTTCGAACACGCTGGAGCGGCCGGTGGTCGTGCCTTGCGCATCGGCGACGACGGCGGGGAAAATGATCATGGCCGCGATCAGCGCCCCGTGCCAGGCGTGCAGGCGCAGTGGCGGCAAGCGGGCGAGTTGCGCTGCGGGCATGCGGAATGCGGGCGGCGTGGCTGGCAGGCCCGAAACCAAGCAATCCCGATCAAACCGCCGCTCGGACTTTTCGCTTGCTCGACCGAGGTTGCTGCGTCGCTTCGCTCCGCGCAATGACAGGTGTCGCAACGACTGGTGCCACGGTGACGCGGATCGCAACGACATTGCGGCTAGACGCGGCTGTAGCCGGGCATGCGCAGCGCATGCTCGACCTTGTGCATGATGTAGACCAGCAGCCCGACCAGCCCGACATAGACGATCAGCAGCACCACCATCATTTCCGGCACGTTGGTGTCATCCGACCAGATCTGTGCCGAGACGTACAACAGCTCCGGCACCGCGACGGCGTAGGCCAGTGTGGTGGTCTTGATCAGGTTGATCAGGTTATTGTTCAGCGCCGGCAGGCAGACGCGGAACGCCAGCGGCAGGACGATGTAGACGTAGGCCTTGAGCCGCGAATAGCCGAGTGCCTCGGCCGCCTCGCGGGTCGAGCGTGGCACGGCCTCGATGCCGGAACGGAAGATCTCCACGTTGAACGCGCCGGCGAAGAAGCTGAGCGAGATGCAGACCCAGGCGAAACCGCCGAGCAGCGGCGCGGTGGTGCCGAAGCTGGTCTTGGCGAGGGGCAGCAGTGCGCTGAGGCCGAAATAGAAGAAGTAGAGCTGCACCAGAGGCGGTGTATTGCGGAAGATCTGGATGTAGCCCTGCACGATCCGCCGGGTCCACACCAGGTGCGAGCCTTGCAGCCAGGCGCCGATGATGCCGATGACGATCGAGGCCAGGATGGTGATCACCGAGAGCTCGATGGTCATGTCGAGGCCATGCAGGAAGCGGGCGCGGTCGAACGGGTCGTAGATGATCGGGAGATTGATCCCGGTGGTCTGGTAAAGCTGCTTGAACCATGCAGCCATGCCGTTCATGGCGGCGCATCCGTGCGGGCCACCGCGCTGCGGCGGGCGGCGAACCGGCCGGCTCGCCGGGTCGGTTGCGTGCGGCGCCCAGCTTCGCCGCCCGATCGCCGCCGGCGGGTGGCCGGCTCAGGGCCGGCCATGACGGGAACCGGACGCGGCAGGGCCGGATGCCGGATCAGCGGCAATGCTCCTGATGGCACAATACGCTGTGCAATACCCCGCAACGGACGGTGTCCAATACTTCGCAACGGACGCTGTCCAATAGCCCGCAAGGTACGGTGTCCAACACTTCGCAACGGACGCTGTCCAACACTTCGCAACGGACGCTGGCCAACACTTCGCAACGGACGCTGGCCAATACCCCGCAAGGCAGGTTGCCTAATACCCCGACGACGCGGCAGCCTTGTCATGTGCTGCCGCAACGAACGGCGAGTGCTTGATGTGGTATTGCGTCTCGAGGCGAACGATCGTGCCATCCTTGTTCCAGTTCTTGACCATGCTGGACATGTAGGCGGCCCATTGCGGCTGGCCCTTGCGCACGGCGAGCCCCCAAGGCAGCGGATCCTGCGATTCCAGCGGCATGTCATAGTCGTTCCATTCCGGCTGGAGCAGGTCGCCCTCGATCGAGGCGTCGTCGTACAGCAGCCCGACGCAGCGGCCCTGCTTCATTGCCGTCAGCGCCTCGGCGGTGCCGGTGAAGGCAACCACCTGCAGCCCGAAGTTCTCCGCTGCTTCCTTGTTGTAGTATGCGCCCTGGATGCCGCACACCGGCTTGTCCTTCAGCGCCTTCCACGATTTCAGGTTCATCGATTTCGGCACCATGATGTTGTAGCCCGAGGCGTAGTAGTCGGGCTGCACGATGTCGACGAGGTTCCGCCGCTCCGGCGTGTCGGTCATGGTGGCGATCATCAGGTCGATCTTGCCCTGTTGCAGGAACTGCATGCGGTTGGCCGCGACCACCGGCACCAGTTCCAGCTTCACGCCGAGGCTCTTGGCGACATCGGCGGCCAGCGCCGGTTCCAGCCCGACGATCTCGCCCGACGGCGAACGGTAGCCAAACGGGGGATAATCGGCCTTCACCCCGACGATCAGCGTGCCGCGCTGCTTGATCGTATCGAGATCGTCGGCCTTGGCGCGTTGGCTCGCCAGGCACAGCAAGGCGGCGGCCATCACGATCCCGGCGAGCCAAAGCGGGATCTTGGACTGGACTTTCATGGTGTGCTCCATCGCAGGATTGCGCGGCGGGGACAGCAGCGGATCGCCGATTCTCGTCACGTTCCGATCGCGAAGTCCAGAGCATGTTTGGTCCGCGTGCGGCGTGGTGTCGCCGGCGGACCGCTCGGTCTGGCGCCAGTTGCCGTGTCCGTGCCGCGCGGGCATAGGGCAGCGGGGCGGAACCGGGGCGACAGCAGGCGGCCGATGACAGCGATGCGACGCGGCGCCGGCGTTGCGGCGGGATGGCGAGAGGTGCGATGCGATATTCCTTCCTGACCGTGCTGCGGGAAGCGTTGCGGGACCAGAGCGGCTGGCAGCCGGCCTGGCGCGACGCGGCGCCGCGCGATGCCTACGACGTGGTGATCGTCGGCGGCGGCGGGCACGGGCTGGCAACCGCGTATTATCTCGCGCGCGAGCATGGCATCACCAATGTCGCCGTGCTGGAGAAGGGGTATATCGGCTCGGGCAACGCGGGCCGCAACACGACGATCATCCGTTCCAATTATCTGCTGCCTGGCAACGAGGCATTCTACGAATGGTCCATGAAGTTGTGGGAAGGCCTGGAGCAGGATTTGAATTATAATACGATGGTGAGTCAGAGAGGGGTGGTGAATTTATATCATTCGGACGGACAGCGCGATGCGTTCGCGCGGCGCGGCAACAGCATGGTGCTGCACGGGGCGGACGCCGAATTGCTGGATGCCGAGGGTGTGCGGCGCATGGTGCCGTATCTGGACTTCGCCAACGCGCGGTTTCCGATCCGCGGCGGGCTGCTGCAACGGCGCGGCGGCACGGCGCGGCATGACGCGGTGGTGTGGGGCTATGCGCGGGCTGCCGACCGGCGCGGCGTGGACATCGTGCAGAACTGCGAAGTGACCGGGCTGCGCATCGAGGGCGGGCGGATCGTTGGCCTCGATACCTCTCGCGGCGTCATTCGCGCGGGCAAGGTGGGCATCGCGGTCGCCGGCAATTCGTCGCGGCTGGCGGCGATGGCGGGGATGCGGCTGCCGATCGAAAGCCACGTGCTGCAAGCCTTCGTGTCCGAGGCGGTGAAGCCGCTGATCGATACCGTGGTGACGTTCGGCGCCGGACATTTCTATATCAGCCAGTCGGACAAGGGCAGCCTGGTGTTTGGCGGCGACATCGACGGCTACAACTCCTATGCCCAGCGGGGCAGCTTTCCGGCGATGGCGGACGTGATGGAAAGCGCCATGGCTGTCATGCCGATGCTGGGGCGGCTGCGCGTGTTGCGGCAGTGGGGCGGCATCATGGACATGAGCATGGATGGCTCGCCGATCATCGACCGCACGCCGATCGGGCATTTGTACCTGAATGCGGGTTGGTGCTATGGCGGGTTCAAGGCGACTCCGGCGAGCGGCTGGTGCTTTGCCTGGACCATCGCGAAGGACGCGCCGCACCCGCTGGCCGCCCCGCTGCGGCTGGACCGGTTCCATGACGGCGCAATGCTCGATGAAAAGGGCGTCGGCCCGCAACCGAATCTACACTGACGGAACAACCCAATCTGCACTGACGGAACAACCAAATCTGGACTGACGGAACAATTCAACCTGCACTGACGGAGAGATGCGCATTCCCTGTCCCTATTGCGGCCCCCGCGGCAACGACGAGTTCGCGTTTCGCGGCGGCGTCACGCCGCCACGGCCGGAGGGCGATGATCCGGAGGCATGGTACCGCCACGTGTACTTGCGCGACAACGTTGCGGGGCCGCAGCGCGAATACTGGCAGCACGTTCATGGCTGCCGCGCGTGGCTGGTGGTGACGCGCGATACGCGGACGCACGCGGTGCTGGCGGCCGAGCCGGCGGAGCAGCAGCCATGACGATGCCGATGCCGATGCAGGCAAGGGCGAAGGGGCTGCCATGAGCCGCCTGCCAACCGGTGGCCTGATCGACCGCGCGACGGTCCTGCGCTTCAGCTTCGACGGCCACAGGCTGCACGGCCACCCGGGCGATACGCTTGCCTCGGCCTTGCTGGCCAACGGCGTCCGCCTGGTTGGGCGCAGCTTCAAATACCACCGCCCGCGCGGGATCCTGACCGCCGGTTCGGAGGAGCCGAACGCGCTGGTGGAACTGCGCAGCGGTGAGCGGCGCGAGCCGAACACCCGTGCCACGACGACCGAGTTGTTCGACGGTCTGGCCGCGGTCAGCCAGAACCGCTTCCCCTCGCTGCACTTTGACCTTGCCTCGGTCGCGGGCCTGCTGCCGCCGGTATTCGCCGCCGGCTTCTACTACAAGACCTTCATGTGGCCGGCGAAGGCGTGGGAGAAACTCTACGAACCGGCGATCCGCCGCGCCGCCGGTCTGGGCCGCGCCAGCGGCGTGCCTGACCCCGACACCTACCAGCATGCCCACCTGTTCTGCGACGTGCTGGTGATCGGCTCCGGTCCCGCGGGCATCGCGGCCGCGCTCGCCGCCGCGCGCACCGGCGCCCGCGTCGTTCTGTGCGAGGAAGATTCCTGGCTCGGGGGCCGGCTGCTGTCCGAGCATGAGACGATCGACGGCGCGCCCGCCGCGGCGTGGCTGGCGGATGCCCAGGCGGAGATGATGGGTTTCCCGGAGTTGCGCATCCTGCGCCGCACCACGGTCACCAGTGTCTATGACCACGGCGGCTACATCGCGCTGGAGCGCGTCGCCGACCACAAGCGGTTCCCCGCGCCAGGCGAGCCGCGCCAGCGCGTATGGCACATCACCGCCCGCGGCGCGGTGCTGGCCGCGGGGGCGCTGGAGCGGCCGATGGTGTTCCCCGGCAACGACGTGCCGGGCGTGATGCTGGCATCCGCGGTCCGCAGCTACCTCAACCGCTTCGCGGTACGCCCCGGCAGACGCATGGTCTTGCTGTGTGCCAGCGACGACGGCTGGCGCACCATCGCCGATGCCGTCCGGGCCGGCATCCGCGTCGTCGCGGTGGTCGATCCGCGCGGCATGCCGCCCGCTGCTTTGCGCGCCGAGGCGGAGGCCGCCGGCGCCGAAGTCGTCCCCGGCGGAGCCATCACCGCCGCCTATGGCGCGCCCGAACTGCATCGCGTGATGATTGCTGATGCCGCGGGCCGTCGCCGCCTGGTCGCGGCCGATCTGCTGGCGATGGCCGGCGGCTGGAACCCAACCGTGCATCTGACTTGCCATCTCGGCGCGAAGCCCGTGTGGGATGCAACGCTTGCGGCCTTCGTTCCCGGCACACTGCCGCCGGGAATGTCGGTGGCCGGAGCCGCGGCGGGCCATCTGACGCTG
>DATJNA010000248.1:0-39306 GCA_035508435.1 Acetobacteraceae bacterium
CACCATCGCGGTCTACGATCTCGGCGGCGGCACCTTCGACATCTCGGTGCTCGAGCTGGGCGACGGCGTGTTCGAGGTGAAGAGCACCAACGGCGATACGTTCCTCGGCGGCGAGGACTTTGACGCCCGCGTGATCGACTACCTCGCCGACGAGTTCCGCAAGGAGCAGGGCATCGACCTGCGCAAGGACAAGCTGGCGCTGCAGCGGCTGAAGGAAGCCGCCGAGAAGGCCAAGATCGAGCTGTCATCCTCGAAGGAGACCGAGATCAACCTGCCGTTCATCACCGCCGACGCCTCCGGGCCGAAGCACCTGGTGATGAAGCTTACGCGGGCCAAGCTGGAGGCGCTGGTCGATGACCTGATCAGCAAGACGCTCGGCCCGTGCCGCGAGGCGCTGAAGGATGCCGGGGTGACCGCCGGCGAGATCGGCGAGGTCATCCTGGTCGGCGGCATGACGCGCATGCCGAAGGTGATCGACACCGTTAAGAGCTTCTTCGGCAAGGACCCGGCGCGCAACGTCAACCCCGACGAGGTGGTGGCGATCGGCGCGGCGATCCAGGGCGCGGTGCTGGCCGGCGACGTCAAGGACGTGCTGCTGCTGGATGTCACCCCGCTGTCGCTCGGCATCGAGACGCTGGGCGGCGTGTTCACCCGGCTGATCGACCGCAACACCACGATCCCGACCAAGAAGAGCCAAGTGTTTTCCACCGCAGACGACAACCAGCAAGCGGTGACCATCAAGGTCTGCCAGGGCGAACGCGAGATGGCCGCCGACAACAAGCTGCTGGGCAACTTCGACCTGACCGGCATTCCGCCCGCCCCGCGCGGCGTGCCGCAGATCGAGGTGACGTTCGACATCGACGCCAACGGCATCGTCTCGGTGTCCGCCAAGGACAAGGCCACCAGCAAGGAGCAACAGATCCGCATCCAGGCCAGCGGCGGGCTGTCGGAGGCGGACATCCAGCGCATGGTGAAGGAGGCGGAGGCGAATGCCGAGGCCGACAAGCAGCGGCGCGAGACGGTGGAACTGCGCAACCACGCCGACGGGCTGATTCATCAGGTTGACAAGAATCTGAAGGAATATGGCGATAAGATCAGCGCACAGGAGAAGGGCGAGGCGGAATCCGCTTTGGCCGCGGCCCGCTCCGCGATGGAGAGCAACGACCCGACGGCGCTGCAGCAGGCCACCGAGCGGCTGAGCCAGGCGGCGATGAAGATCGGCGAGGCGATGTACAAGGCGCAGGCGGCCGAGCAAGCCGCGGGTGCCACGGCACAGGCCGGCGCGGCTGGTCCCGGAGCAGGACCGGGCGCGGCGGGTGGCGCCAAGCCGGACGAGAAGGTGGTCGACGCCGAGTTCGAAGAGGTGGACGAAAAGAAGAAGCGCTCTGCCTGACCGATTCCGGGCCGACAAGGCACGAGGGGTCGCGCCCGCGCTTCTTTCGAAGGCGGGCGCGACTTTTTTCTGGTTCCGCGTCCGCCGCTTCGGCATAGGGGACGGTGGCGCGATACGAAGGGCTGACAATGGCGAAGCAGGATTACTACGCCACGCTGGGCGTGGCGCGTGAAGCGGGCGCCGACGATATCAAAAAGGCCTACCGCAAGCTCGCCATGCAGTTCCACCCGGACCGCAATCCTGGGGACGGACAGGCCGAGTCGAAGTTCAAGGAGGTCAACGAAGCCTACGACGTTCTGAAGGACGAACAAAAGCGCGCCGCCTACGACCGCTTCGGCCATGCGGCGTTCGAGCAAGGCGGACCGGGCGGCTTCGCCGGCGGCTTCGATTTCGGTGCCGGCGGCGGGTTGAACGACATCTTCGACCAGATGTTCGGCGAGTTCATGGGCCGCCGCGGCGGGCCGCAGCGCCAGCGCACCGGCGCCGATATCCGCCAGGCGGTGGAGATCGACCTGACCGAGGCCTTCGCCGGCACCAAGGCGAACCTCCGCGTGCCGACCCGGGTAGCGTGCGAGGCGTGCAACGGCACCGGGTCCGAAGACAAGACGCGCGGTGCCGATACCTGCACCACCTGCCAGGGCACGGGCAAGACCCGCACACAACAGGGTTTCTTCCTGATCGAGCGGACCTGCCCCACCTGCGGCGGCCAGGGCCGGGTGATCCGCAATCCGTGCCGGACCTGTCACGGCGTCGGCACGGTGCAGCGCGAGCGCAGCCTCCAGGTCGCGATCCCAGCCGGCGTGGAGGATGGCACACGCATCCGGCTGGCGGGCGAGGGCGAGGCCGGCGCGCTCGGCGCCACCAACGGCGACCTCTACGTGCATGTCGCGGTGCGGCCGCATCCGTTCTTCCAGCGCGACGGCGCCAACATCCTGATGCGCGTGCCGCTGCGCATGAGCCAGGCGGCGCTGGGCGGCGACGTGGAAGTGCCGGTGATCGACGGCAGCCGCGCCAAGGTGAAAATCCCGCCGGGCACCCAGACGGGCGATCAGTTCCGGCTGCGCGGCAAGGGCTTCTCCGTCCTGCGCAGCGCGGCGCGCGGCGACATGTATATCCAGGTCGCGGTCGAGACACCGCAGAACCTGACCCGCCGCCAGCGCGAATTGCTCGAGGAGTTCGAGGCGGAATCGGAGAAGCACGCCAAGGGCAGCCCGGAGCATGAGGGCTTCTTCGCCAAGGTGAAGGAGTTCTTCGATAGCGGGCGGGGATGAGCGGGAGACGGAGCAGCGCCGATCTCATTTCTGGGACAAAGCCGAGGAAAGCGGCTCCGAGAATTTGTCTTAATGCAATAATATAGCTGGTAGGCCGCCGAATGCCTGGGTATTGTAGTCGCCTGGGTCGGCGGAAGGTCGCGCCGCGTGTATGCAGCCAAGGAACCTATCGCGCTGCGCGAGCGTGCCTCCATCGGCCCGAGGACCGTGGGCGCTGCTACCGGGCTGGCCCGGTCGATCTTCCACCAGCACTGGTGGATCGACATCGCAACCGATCGGCGTTGGGGAGAGGCGGCCTTCCGCGAGAACGGAGTCGAGCTGGGCTGCCTGCCATATCCGATGACGACGAAGTACGGCATGCGCATTTCGATCCTGCCGAGCCTCATCCGGACGCTCGGGCCCCTGGTCGCGCCGCTACCCGGCAAAGCCTCTACCGTGTTTCGGCGCCGGGTTGAGATCACCCATGCCCTGATCGATCAGTTGCCGCGCTTCAGCTTGTTCGACCATATCTTCGATCCTGCCATCACCGACGGCATCGCCTTCGCTCACCGCGGCTACGTGCTGGGCAGTGCATATTGCTTCCGGATCAATGCCGGCGTGGCACCGTCTGAGACGTGGGCGGAAATGACGGATCGCCGGCGCCGGGTGATCCGCCGGGCCGAAGCCGAACTTCGCCTGGCCGCGATCGACGACGTCGAACTGTTCTGCCGGTTCTACGAAGCAAATCTCGGCAAGGCCGCCAACATGCATGGTCCCGCCCGCATGAGGGCACTGCTGGACCAGATTCTGCTGCATGCGGCCGGCGCGATCGTCGGTGCCTACGACGCCACCGGCAGGCTGGTCGCGGCCGTGACCCTCGTCTGGGACACCCGCGCGATATACTACCTGTTTGGCACTCGCTGTCCGGATACAGCGGAAAACGGCGCAGTCAGCGTGCTGATGTGGCATGGGATACAGGATGCCGCGCGGCGTGGCCTGACCTTCGACCTCGATGGCGTCGTCTCGCCCGGCATGCTCCAGTTCCTGGCCGGCTTCGGCGGGCAATTGACGCAACGGCTGCGCGTCCGGTACGTCGATCGCACGTTCCGGTTTGTCAACGCCGTGCAGTCGGTGGTGCGGGGCAGCCCCGCCACGCATTCCTCCGCCGCCGACGCCGGAGCGGCCCAGGGACAGTGCCGGCCGGCATGACGGTCAAGTTCTCGCGCGTCACCGGCGATGCCGGATTGCTCGCCCTGGCGCCCCAATCGCGCGCGCTCCCGGCAGTGCCGGAGCAATACCGATGGTTCCTGTCACCGCCGCGGCGAATGCGCGCCTGAACGGCGCGGTCACCGCCGGGCCGGTGCGCGTTCCAGCGGATCGTGAACGCTAATTCCAGTCGATCGTGAATGACCGTTCACGATCACTGGAATGCGCACGGGCCGGTGACAGTACCCGAGCTTCGATTGGTCCTGGCTGGCATGGCGTCGTGTGGCGTCTCTGCCCGGCCGTCGCCCGCGCATTCCCGTTGCTCGAGCCGATGCCGCGATCGCGACAATCAGGCCGCTGCCGGAGCAAATATGAAATCTCTGATTTGCTCGTGGTTCTGCGCGATCCAGGTAATCCGGATTGCAAGACATCATGGCCCGCAACGCGAATTCTCGGTGTCGGCTTTGTCCACGGCTCAACTCTGGACGGCCTCGGCAATCGCCGCTTCACCCATGGCGCGTGGCAACATGGATGCGCCGTTCCGCAGCCTCTCTGCCATCCCCCGATAGGCATTGGCGAACCACGCGACGTCGGCGCCCGTGGCATTCCATGGCAGCGACACCCGGATCGCCTGCCCCGCCAGCGCGCCCAGCCCCATCGCCTGAAGCACATGGCTGGCGGCGACCTTGCCCGAGCTGCATGCGGCGCCGGCGCTGACCGCCACGCCCGCCAGGTCGAGCGCGATCACCTGGGTGTCCGACCGCACGCCCGGCAACGCGACGCAGGTCGTGTTCGCCAGCCGCGCCACGCCGTCCCCGCACACCACCGCACCGCACGCCAAGGCCGCTTGCTCTGCCGCATCACGCAGCGGTGCCAGGCCGGACGCATCGCCAGACACCGCGGCAGCCGCGGCAAAGCCGGCGATGACCGCGACCGGCGGCGTGCCGCCGCGTCGCCCACGCTCCTGTCCGCCGCCGGCGATCAGCGGCGCGATCGACGATACCTGCGGCGCCAGCAACAATGCGCCAGCCCCCGCCGGGCCGCCCAGCTTGTGCGAGGACACCGCCAGGCTGTCGGCACCAAGCGCGCCGAAGTTGACCGCCATCCGTCCCGCCGCCTGCACCGCGTCGACATGCAGCCGCGCGCCGTGCCGGCGGCAGAGCATGGCCGCCTCGGCGATCGGCTGGATGACTCCCGTCTCGTTGTTGGCCAGCATGAGGCAGACCAGGGCAGGGGGGCCATCCGCCAACAGCGCCGCCAGCCGTTCCAGGTCGGCGACCCCGTGCCGATCAACCGGCAGGATTATCGCCAGGGGCGCCGCGGCTCGCACCGCGTCATGCTCTGTGGCGCCGATGATCAGCCGCCGGCCCGCGCCGAGCGCATGGATCGCCAGGCCATCCGCCTCGGTGCCGCCGGAGGTGAACACAAGGTCGGGGGCCCGCCCGCCAAACCGCTCGGCCAGCGCCTCCCTCGCATCCTCCGCGATCCGCCGCGCCGCCCGGCCGGCCGCGTGCACGGACGACGGGTTGCCCGTCACCTCCAGCGCCGCGGCAACCGCGGCCCGAGCCTCGGGGCGCAGCGGCTCCGTCGCATTCGCGTCGAGGTAATGCATGCGCGCCTCAGTCATTGCGCCGTCTCCCGGTACTTGCGAGGGGAAGCTTCCTTGGGAGGCGCGAACCTTCCGTCGGAGGCAGCTTTCCTTGGGAGGTGCGAGCCTTCGATCGCCGTGTGGCGCCGCCGCGCAGGCCTAATCCGCCGCCAGCGCCGCGGCGGAAGGGGCCGCCGTCCTGGCGGCGACCGCGACTCGCCCGATCACCACGTCGGCCACCGTGACCCCGGCCAGGAACGATTCGATCCGGCGGTCGAGCTCCGCCCACAGATCGTGGGTCTGGCAGCGCCCGCCGGCCCCGTCTGCTCCCGGCACCGCCACACACCCGCCCGGTCCGTCATGACATCGAATGGTCTGGATCGGCGCATCCACGGCACACACGATGTCGGCGATACTGATGGTGTCCGACGGCCGCGCCAGCCGATAGCCGCCGCCGGGACCCCGCGCGGAGGCCACCAGCCCGGCACGCCGCAGCTTGCCGAACAATTGCTCCAGATACGCCAGGCTGAGCTGCTGGCGACAGGCGATCTCCGCCAGGCAGATCGGGCCGCACTCGCAGCCCACCGCCTGCCGCGTGGCGAGGTCCACCATCGCCATCACGGCATAGCGTCCCCGAGTCGAGAGCTGCATCTAATCCCCCGCCGGCATCCGTTGCTCCGTCCGCCGCTGCTGTACCTGGGCCGAGGCGAGACGCGCGACCCGCGCCTCGACCTCGGTCAGTTCCGCCCGCAGCCCCTCCAGATCGCGCAGCAGCGGATCCAGGCTGTCGTCGCATGGCATGCCGTAGGGGTCGAAATGCGGCGTCGCAGAGTGCGACAGCTTGCGGTCCACCGGCCGCGCCGGCATCCCGACCACGGTTGTGTCCGGCGGTACCGGCTCCAGCACCACCGAATTCGACCCGATGCGGGCATTGTCGCCCACCACGATCGGTCCCAGCACCTTCGCTCCCGCGCCGATGATGACGTTGTTCCCGATCGTCGGATGGCGCTTGCCGCTGCTGGTGCGCGCCACACCCAGCGTGACCTGATGATAGAGATAACAGTCGTCGCCGATCTCAGCCGTCTCACCAATGACGACGCCCATGCCATGATCAATCACTAACCGGCGGCCGAGTCTTGCTGCGGGATGAATCTCTATGCCGGTGAGCCATCGCGCTATGTGCGACGAGAATCGCCCGGTTAGCAAAAACCCATGATTCCACAACCAATGTGACAAGGTGTGCCATATTACTGCATGCACCCCTGGATAGCACAGCAGCACTTCCGCCGAGGATCGTGCCGCCGGATCGCGTTCACGGTATGTCCGGATCAGTTCACGCAAGAACATGTAAGCCATGCGACAATTCCGTTATGAAAGATCGCAGTTCTTCCTCTATAGTGCTCGCCACCTTGGAGCGGGACCCGTTCCAGGCCGTAGTCGGATTAGGCGGACGCCCGGTCAGGGGGGAAGGGCAGCACGAGGTTAGAGGAACGAGCGATCTTTGTGGGCTTTGAGGCCAGTTCTGTGGAGGCTATAATTTCCGACCCCAGAGGTCAACTATTCTGGGTGATGGCGTGTCACAGGGAACTGAAATCGAGGGATGCCGTTCCTATCTAAACTCGGCGGCCGATGGCTGGTGGCTGGGTGTTGCGTCACGGAAGCGTGAGGTTATTGGGGCGGCGGCTTCGCGAGGCCGGATCAAATCGATCCATTGCGGCGGCGCCGGAAGCGAACGACAGAAACAGGTTTCGGGATTGCCATGCCTGAAGTGATGTTTGCCGGGCCGGATGGCCGGCTCGAGGGCCGTTACCACCATTCGAGGGAGACCGGCGCCCCCGTGGCGCTGATCCTGCACCCGCATCCGCTGCACGGCGGAACCATGAACAATCGTATCACCTATACTATGTACCAGGCGTTCCAGCGCCTCGGGTGCTCGGTGATGCGGTTCAACTTCCGTGGCGTCGGGCGAAGCCAGGGCCGCTATGACGGCGGCATCGGCGAGATCGGCGACGCCGCGGCGGCGCTCGATTGGATGCAGGCGGTGAACCCGAACCATGGCGGCCTCTGGATCGCCGGCTATTCGTTCGGTGCCTTCATCGGCATGCAACTGTTGATGCGCCGGCCGGAAATCTCCGGCTGGGTCAGCGTCGCGCCGCCGGCCAGCCACTACGATTTCGGCTTTCTCGCACCCTGCCCCTGCGGCGGGCTGATGATCCATGGCGACGCCGATGAACTGGTCCCCGAGCCGTCGGTGCATAAGCTGGTCGACAAGCTGAACACGCAGAAGGGCGTGCACGTCGATTACCGCGTGTTCCCCGGCGCCGACCACGTGTTCGCCAACCACGCCGACGCCGTGGCCGAGGCGGTCGAGGACTATTGCGGCAAGGCAATCGCCCGTCGCCAGATGGCGCTCGCCGCCGATTGAGGATTTGCCACCCGAACTCCCCTCCCGGCCTGCGGGAGGGGAGTTCGCGTCTACACCCCATTGCCATGCGCTGATCCCGCATCGCGCGCCCGATCCCGAATCATGGCCGCGATTCCAGCATCGCGCGCCCGACCCCGAATCATAGCCACGATTCCAGTATTTAGTTGCTGATGGGCGGCTCGCCGCCTATATCTGGTGTCAGGTGACGACATCGGATGCTGGCGCGATGGATGCAGATTTTGCCTGGCCTGGCATGGTGCGCAACCGAGCGATACCCGGGATCGCTTTCGGCGAGGCGCCGTTGCCTGCGCGCGCGCTCGATCCCGGCATGGGTCTCGCGGTCGCGCGCCGCACGGTATTCCGCCCGGAGGACCGCGAGTCGTTCGGCCGGGTCGCCGACCGGGTTGCCGCCGGCAACATTTCCCTCCTCGGCCCCAGCGACGCCGCACGCCGGCAAGAACAAGCGCGGCTGCGCAACGCCATTGCCACCGGGGCGCTGCTGACCTCCGGCCGCCATCTTCAGCACGGCGACGCAGAGCAATCGACGCGCACCATGGAGGTGTTCACCAACTGCGCCACCGCCGCTGCGTCGTTCGCCAAGTTCTACCTGTTGCTGAACGGCTCCGGCGTCGGCCGCAGTTATGACGACGCGCTGATGGCCGTCGACTGGGCGCAGGCGCCGAGGCTGCTGCTTTATCTGTCGCCGGCGCACCCGGATCATCCGGCGCATGCCTTGCCGCGTTTCGCCGCGGAGATGGAGATACCGCCGGACCTGGCCGCGGTGCAGGCCTTCCTGGCCCGCGAGATGCTGGCCGATCTGGCGGATGCGCCATCCGACGCCGTCAGCTATCGGATCGGGGACAGCCGGGAAGGCTGGGCCAAGGCGGTGGAGATCCTCGAGGCGATGGCCTTCCGCGGGGAGCATGACCGCACCCTGGTGCTGGACTTCTCGGCCATCCGCCCCGCCGGCGCGCCGATCCGCGGCATGCAGGGACGCCCGGCATCCGGCCCCGTCTCGCTGATTCGCGCCTTCGTCAACATCCGCCGCCACGTGATCGGCGCCGCCCGCGCCCAGCCGGCGATCGAGCGCTGGGAGCAAGCGCTGTTGCTGGACCATTATCTGTCGATGGAGGTGCAGGTGGGCGGCGCACGCCGGGCGGCGCGCATGGCCACCAAGTCCTGGCGCGACCCCGGGGTGCTGCGCTTCATCCGCGCCAAGGAGGCGGGCGGGCTGTGGACCGCCAACAACTCGGTGATGGTCGATGCCGAGTTCTGGCAGCGCGTCCGCGCCGGGGATCCGGCCGATCCGCGGACCCGTCACGCCGTCGCGGTGTTTGCCGAGGCGACGCGCTGTGCCTGGCGCAACGGCGAGCCGGGCTTCATCAATGGCGATCGGCTGGAGGATCACCGCACCGGCGTGGCCCGCGCTCGCCCGGTCGACCATGACGGCAGCAGCTTCCGCAGTGCCCGCTATCAGGTGGATGCAGCGGCGCCGCTGTTGGCGGAGCTGACCCGCCGCGCCGCCGCGGCGGATTTTCCCGCCACCACCAACCCCTGCGGCGAGATCACCCTGCACGTCACCGGCGGCTACTGTGTCATCGCCGATTTCGCCCCCTTGCTCGCCTGCCCCGTGCCACTGGAGGACGTGGTGCCCGGCGCGCCCTCGCCCGCGACGGCGGCCCTATGGGACGCACGGGTGGAAGATTCGGTGCGGCTCGGGGTGCGCTTCCTGATGCGCGCCAACCGGATGGATTCTCTGTACGCCGCGGAAGTGGCGCGCACCAACCGGATGGGCATCGGCCCCACCGGGCTGCACGAATGGGCCTGGCTGCGCTTTGGCCTCGGCTTCGAGGATTTGCTCGATGCAGCGAGGGCCGCGCCGTTCTGGGCCATGCTGGAGCATCTGTCTGACGTGGCGAAGCAGGAAGGCGTCGCCTATGCGCACGAGCTGGGTCTGCGCCGGCCGGTCACCGTGACCACGGTGAAGCCCTCCGGCACCATCAGCAAGTTGTTCGGCCTGACCGAGGGCGCGCATCTGCCGGCGCGCGCGCAATACCTGCGCTGGGTGCAGTTCAAGGGCACGCGGGATGCCGATGGCGCGTGGGCGCCGGGTTCCGATCCGCTGCTGGCCGAGTACGCGGCGCGCGGCTATCCGCTGCGCGAACTGCGCAGCTTTCCGGGCATGACCATCGTCGGCTTCCCCACCGTGCCGCTGATCATGCGGCTGGGTGTGGCGGACAAGCTGGTGACCGCGCCGGAGGCGACGCCGGCGCAGCAATACCACTGGCTGCGATTGCTGGAGCAGTACTGGATCGGCGCAAGCCAGGGCAACCAGGTGAGCTACACGCTGAAGCTGTACACCGACCGCCACAACCTGGATGAGTTCCGCGACATCGTGCTGCGCGAGCAATCGGAAGTCCGCTGCTGTGCCATCCTGCCGACGCGACCGGATGATGCCCTGGGCTACGAATACCTGCCGGAGGAGGCAGTGCCCGCGGACAGGTTCGCCTCGATGCTCGCCACGATCGATGCGATGGGAACGCGTGAGGCGGTCGATCTGGCGCACCTGCAATGCGCCAACGGGGTGTGCCCGATCTGAGCGCGCGTCCTTGCCGTGGAATGCGACAGAACTCCGCCTCCCCTTGCCGGCCTGGGCCGCGAACGGACCAAGGTTGGGGGAGCGGGAGCTCTCTTGCGTCCTACGGCGCCATCGCCATTCCCGGCAATCGGATCAGCCCGTCGGGTACCTGCTGAAAGCCGGTCAGCGTCTTCTTCATCCCCACGATGTTCTTGGCCGTCCATAGATAGACCAGGGGCAGGTCCTGGCGTTCCTGCGCCCAGACCTTGGCATAGAACGCTCGGCGCTGGTCCGTGCCGGCGACGGTGCGCGCGTCGTCCAATGCCTTGTCGACCACCGGATTGCTGTAATGACCGTAATTGAACGTGCCACCGGTGTGCAGCATCTGCCACATGTTCCCATCCGGATCGGCGCGGCCCGACCAGCCGATGAGATACGCCTGGAAGTCGCCCGAATATCCCGCCTGCAATGACGAGGCGAACTCCATCACGCGCAGCTTCACATTGAAACCGGCCTCGCTCGCCATCGCCTGGATCACCTCGCCGGCCTGCTGGACATCGGAGCCGTTGGTCACCGTCAGCGTCACCGGCACCGGCAGCGTCACTCCCGCCTGCTGCAGCAGCGCCTTCGCTTTCGCCACGTCGCGCGCCGGCGGCTGCACATCCTGGAAATAGAACGGCGAGCTGGGCGGATTGGCCTGCGACGTCGGAGTGAACATGCCATTGTACACGACGTGGATCAGCGCGGTGCGATCCAACGACAACTCGAACGCCTGCCGCACCAGCGCATTCTGTCCCAACGTGGTTTTTGCCGGCGCGCCGTTGCCGGTGTTGATGGTGATCCCTTGGTAGGCGAGCGAGTCATCGATCGCCACCTTCAGCCTGGGGTCCTTCTCCACCGCGGGCACATCGGTCGGCAATATGTACTCCACCAGGTCGAGCGCGCCCGCTTGCAGATTGGCCAGCCGCACGGCGGAGTTCGGGTTGGGCAGGTACACCACCTGGTCGAAATGGATCGCCGGCGCGTTCCAATAACCGGGAAACCGGTTCAGCACGATGCGATCCTCCGCCACGCGCTCAACGAAGCTGAACGGCCCGGCGCACACCGGGTGCAGGCCAAATTTGTCGCCCGCCGCCTCCGCCGCCTTCGGCGCGATCATGATGCCGGCGCGGTCGGTGAGCTGCGCCAGCAACTGCGCTGCCGGGGCCTTCAGGTTCAGCCGCACCGTCAGCGGGTCGATGATGTCGATCGATTCGATCGAATTGACCTCGCCCCGGCGCATGCTGCCCTTGATCGTGAGGTCACGCATCAGCTTGTATTTCACCGCCTCGGCATCGAGTTTCTCGCCATCCTGGAATTGCACGCCGGGACGGATCTGGATCAGCAGATGCGTGGGATCCTGCCATTGGTAGCCGGTCGCCAGCATCGGAACGATATTCAACTTCGCATCGATGTCGAACAACTTGTCGCACATGCCGGCAAACACGATGCGCCCGACATAGGAAGAACCGAGCGTCGGATCGAGCAAATCCGGGTCCTCGCGCAAGCCGATATGCAGCACGCGCTGGGCCGTGGCGTTGGTCGCCAGCGACAGCGCGCAGAGCAAGCCGAGGATGAGCGGGCGCATCATGGTAGTCCCCCTGAAGCTGGCCGAGACCATACGGGCGGGAGGTCCGCCCGGACCATGCGGCCGGGAAGTCCGCTTCGACCATGCGGGCGGGAAGTCCGCCTGGACCATGCGGGCGGGAAGCCGGTCCGGACTATGCCGGCGGGACGCTGTCGCGGGCAATCGCCGCATCGATCACCGTGCGGTCGAACACGCCCCAGGGGCTGTCCGTGCCAGGCAGGAAGCGGCGGAACACCGCGTAGCGCTCCCGGCTGACCCGATACAGCCGCCGCAGCTCCGCCAGCGGATCGGGGTGATCGTCGGCGCGGACATCGAGATCGGGATACGGGTCGCGCGTGCAGATTTTCAGTGCCGCCGACTGCTTGCCGCGCTTGTCGCCGCCCGCGGCCTCGCCCGCCTGCATCGCCGCGAGCAATCGTTCCGCCAATGGGCCGGTGGCGGCGAGGAACGCCGCCAGCGTGTGCCGCACCACCTCGGGTCCCGCCAGCATGTTGCCGGCGACCGAGACGTTGTCGCCGGCAACATGCCCCGCCCAGGTCACGCAGTTCGCCCCGGTGTGCTGCGCGATGCGGCCCGCGGCATCGAGAACATGCAACTGCCGTTGCCCGGCGCCCGGATCGGGCGCGACCAGCGCCGCCAGCACCGCATCCGCCGGCTCGCCATGGCGCAGCCTGGGCATCGCATCCACCGCGTACATCGGATTGACCAGCGCCTGCGTCGAGAGTGCCGCGACGTTGCCTTCCATGTGAAGGCAGATCGCGCCGACGGCGAAGAAACGCGACGCGACCGCGGCACCGAACGCGCCGGTCGCAGGATCGCGGGCGAGAATCGACCAGGTCATGGGTGTCTCCCCTGCAATGCGTTGTACTGCCCCCTCGTCAGGTGCTTGCGCGCACTCACGGCGACGCAACCAGCCTCCGGCGAAAACCTGTTGCGCCGGATTCTGAACCTCCGCATCATCGCGACCTGCCTCGAGAGGCGAGGCAGGCACCACGGCAATCGGCCTGGGCGGCGGCGGACGCACACGCCTGCCAAGCTACGATAGAAGCCTCGATCACGGCCCGACGACATAGCCCGCTTGCCGACAACGATAATGCATCGAACAGGGGGATGTCATGCTGGAGTTGCTCGAACGGCAACAGTCGCTGACCGTCAATCAGTGGAAGATCTTCGCGGCCTGCGTGTTTGCCACGATGCTGGACTTCTTCGACTTCTTCCTGATCAGCTTTGTGCTGGCGTTCTTCGTCGGTGACTGGCATCTGACCTACGGCCAGTCCGCGCTGATCCTGCTGTCGTCCGGCGTCGCCTCGATCCCCGGTGGCTGGGTGTTCGGCTGGCTCGCGGACCGGATCGGCCGCCGCAAGGTGTTCATCATCACGGTGCTGACGTTCTCCTTCGCCACCGGGGCCATGGCGCTGACGCCGCGGCAAGGCTGGCTGTACCTGGTGGCCCTGCGCTTCGTCGTGGGCCTTGGCGTCGGCGGCATGGCGCCTTGCTCACTCACGCTGATCCAGGAGTTCGTGCCGTCCTCGAAGCGCGGCTGGATCGGCGGCCTGACCACCGGGCTGCTGCCCGCCGGACCGATGCTTGCCGCCGCGCTGAGTGCGTTCCTCGGCCCGGTGATCGGCTGGCGCGGCTTGTTCGCAGTCGGCCTGCTGCCGGCGCTGATGGCGCTGGTGATCCAGGCCTGGGTGCCGGAATCGCCGCGCTGGCTGATCGCGCAGGGTCGCATGGAGGACGCGCGGCGCGCGCTCGCCTGGGCGCTGCGCATGGACCCCGCCGCGCTGGCGTTGCCGCAAGCATTGCCCGCGCTGCCGTCCGTGCCCTGGCTCGAATTGTTCCGCTATCCACGCAGCATCGCCGCCGGCTGCCTGACCGGGCTGGCGCAGACCGGCGCGGTGGGCCTCGCATTGTGGGGCGTGGTGTTGTTCGTGCTGGTGCTGCACGTCACGCCGGCCGAGGCGTCCTATCTGACCATCTGGGTCAGCCTGGTCGCCATCCCCGGCCGCGCCTTCGGCGCCTTCCTGTCCGACGCCATCGGCCGCCGCTATGCCGGCGCGCTCACCGGCTTGCTCGGTGCGGTGACGATGCTGCTGGCCGGCTACATGCATAGCTGGTTCATCGGCGGCGTCTCGTTGTACTACCTGATGAACCTGGCGCAGGCGTTCGTCGGCAACGGCAATTTCGCCGTGGTGTTCCCGTATATGATGGAGCTGTGGCCGGCGAATTTGCGCGCCAGCGGATTCGGGTTGGTCTACTGCACCAGCAACCTGGGCAAGTTCATCGGTCCGGCCGGGCTCGCGCTGATCGCCGGCGCTTCCAACTTCATCAGCCCGCAGGCGACCATGGACGCCATCGTCCCGGCGTTCATCTATTTCGCCTCGTGGTATCTGGTGGGAGTACTGGCGTTCCTGCTGATCGGCATCGAAACGCGCGGCCGCACTTTGGAGGAGCTCGATACGGCACTGGCGCGCCCGGCGGTGGCGAAGGTGGCGGCGCGTTAGCCGGCTCTATCAGTCCGGCTATCCGAGACGCGCGAGGCACCGTCCGTCTGTCATTGGCGCGGCCCCCAGGGGCCGAACCAATGACACGGTGGGTCGGCGCAAAATTCTTGCTGCGCCGCACAATCGGGCGCAGCATTGAAAAATGCCGAACGATCTCCCGACCGATCCGGTCTCCGCACTCGCCCAGGACCTCCTGACCCTCACCGCGCGCCTTGGTTCCCGCGCCGATGAAGACCCCTTCGGCAACCCCGTTCTGCTGGTGGCGCTCGCCATCACCCGCCGCATCGACCAGGGCGCGCTGAGTTACCCGCAGGTCGAGGTCCTGATCCACCATCTGCGCGACGCCGCGTTCACCGATCGTGCCGGTCGCATCGCGAGTTATGTCGGCGGCATCGACACCGACGCGAACGACGCCTCATTGCTCCGCCTTGCCCAGCACCTGCTGCGTCCCGATCCGAACGACAGTCCGGTGCGCTGGGCGGAGTACCGCGCCCTGGTGGAGCGCAGCCGCTTTGCCGCGGTGTTCACCGCGCACCCCACCTTCGCCCTGCCGGCCGCGGTGAACCACGCGCTGGCCAACGCCGCCTGCGGCCGGCCCGCGCCCGACTTCGCCTCGCACCGTCCGCCACCGATCACGCTCGGCGGCGAATTCGAGCAAGCCGCCGGCGCCATCGCCCATGGCCGCGACGCGGTGGACCGGTTCAACGCGGCATTGCTCGCGGTCGCGCGCTCGGCCTGGCCGGATCGCTGGACCGAACTCAATCCGCGCCCGGTGATCCTCTCCTCCTGGGTCGGCTACGACACCGACGGCCGCACCGATATCGGCTGGTGGGACACGCTGCGCCTGCGCCTGGAAATGAAGCGCCTGCAGTTCGCCCGCCTGCACGCACAGCTCGCGGCGCTGCCCGGCACGGCGCTTCTCACCGCCCGCGTCGCCGAGGCGCTGGACGCGGTCACCGACCAGCACGCCGCCTGTCCCACCACGCCGGACCCACCCCGTGTCGCCGCCTTCGCCCGCACCCTGATCGAGAACCGCGACATCGCGCTCACCACCCCCGAGCCGCTGCTGCCCCTGTTCCGCGCGGCGATCGATTCCGCCGCCGATCCGCATGTGCGGCTGGCGTTGTGCGTCGCCCGCGCGGGGCTGATCTCGCACGGCCTGGCGCTCGCCCACACCCACACGCGACTGAACGCAGCGCAACTCCATAACGTGGTGCGCCAGCGCCTGGGCATCGCCGATCCGCCCGAGGACCCCGCGCACCGCCGCGCCCTGTTCGCGAAAATCAACGCCGCGCTCGACGCAGGGCAGCCGACGCAGGTCGATTTCGGCGCCCTGCTGGCAGAGCAAGCGTCGGCCGCGCGGCTGATGATGACGATCGCGCAGATCGTCAAGCACGTCGATGGCTCGGTCCCGATCCGCTTCCTGATCGCCGAGACCGAGACCGGCTACACATTGCTCTGCGCGCTGTGGCTGGCGCGCTTGTTCGGCATCGAACGCCACATCGAAATTTCCCCCCTCTTCGAGACCGCGGATGCGTTGGAGCATGGCGCGACGGTGCTGGACGAGGCGCTGCGCAGCCCGCACTACCGCGCCTATCTGCAAGCCACCGGCAAGCTCGCCTTGCAGTTCGGCTATTCGGACTCGGGCCGCTACGTCGGCCAACTCGCCGCGTCGTATCTGATCGAGCGCCTGCGCCTGAAGATTGCCGCCATGCTGGAGCGCCATGGCGTGCGCGGCGTCGAGGTGATCTTGTTCGATACCCATGGGGAGAGCATCGGCCGCGGCGCCCATCCCGGTTCGCTGGCGGACCGTTTGAAATACCTCTCCCCCACCGCGTCCCGCCAGGCATTGTTCCGCGCCGGTCTCGCCGTGCGCGAGGAGAGCGCGTTCCAGGGCGGTGACGGCTATGCATTGTTCGGCACGCCGGAACTGGCGCTCGCCACCATCACGCGCATCGCGGAGCAAACCTATCATCCCGCCGCCGGGCCGATCGAGGACCCGGTCTATGCCGATCCCGACTTCGCCGCCGACTTCTTCGCCACCGTGCGCGCGGGCATGGAGGCGCTGGTGGAGGACACCGGCTACGGCGCATTGCTCGGTGCGTTCGGCCCCGCCTTGTTCGACCGTACCGGCTCGCGGCCTGCCGCGCGCCAATCCGAGGGCATGGCGGGCGCCGCGCGCATCCGCCATCCGCGCGAGCTGCGCGCCATTCCGAACAATGCGATCTTGCAACAACTTGGCTGGTGCGCCAACACGTTGCAGGGGATCGGCGCGGCGGCCGCGCGGCACCCGGAAACCTTCGCCGAAATGCACGCCAAGAGCCGCCGCTTCCATCGCGCGATGGAACTGGCGACGCACGGCCTGGCGCATTCCGATATCGACGTGCTGCGGGCGGTGATTGCAACACTCGACCCGGGGACGTGGCTGGACCGCGCCGCACATACGCATCTGCCCGGCCGGCGCGAGGCTCTGGTGGGCGTGGCGCGCGCGCTGGAACGGCTGGATATCTGGGCCGACGCCCAATCGATGTTCCGCCGCATCCAGGCGGACCATCTGGCGCTGCGCGTCGCCTGGCCGGATGCCCCGCGCATGGCCACGCGCGAGGTGCTGCTGCACGCGTTGCGGCTGGCGCTGGTGCATCGCATCTGGCTGCTGTCCACCGAGATTTCCGATTTCTCCCCCCGCCATGGTGTAACCCGCCCGGTGCTGGAGGCGGCGATCCTGCGGCTCGACATCGAGGCGGCGCTGGACGTGCTGGCGGAGATCTTTCCCGCCGCGCCGGACCCGTCGGCCGACTGCGACTATGCCGAACCGGCGGCGCCGCGCGCGTCCAACGCCTATGCCAAGGAGCATGCGGAGATTTTCGCCCCGATGCGGCAATTGTTCGGGATGGTGCGCGAGATCGCCACGGCGGTGACGCATGAAGTGGGGGCGTTCGGGTAGGGCGGGTTGTTACGCTGCCCCGTACGGTCTGGCGGTACGGCCCCGCTGTGCGATGTCGAGGTGCATGCCTCGCAGCATCCAGAGCATATCGCTGCGGCGCTCGAGGAAATCCGGCGTTTGGGCGCGATCGTGGCGGAGCGGAACGCCACACGCGCAAAGCTTGCGAAGGCAGCCATCCCGCATTGCGCGTTGCCTGTCCGGACCCACCGCGCGTGGCCACGTCATCGCCCCGCCGCGACCGTCGTACGAAGATCGTGGCTCGTCATGCGCTCGATCCGCGGCCCCATGCCGTCAATGCCTGGGAGCCGGCTCGGGTGTCAGGAAAGTGCTGGAGGTTGCCACCCAGGTCCAGGCAGCAAGGCCGAATCTGAAGGTATGCCCCCCGCGCGTGAACGATCCTGGCTGACGAATTCCTAACTCGGGAGTGCTTCTTCGTATCTTCGAACTACGATATCGCTATAAGTGACGGAACGCGCCGGGCCATGGCCGAAGCGGCCGTGTAGGGGAAAGCCTGTCACTCTTGCCGCGCCGCGCGGGCCAGACGGTTCAGGAACTCGCCATACCGGCGTAGCGGGCCGGTCCGGGTGAGCGCAGCGGGCAGGAGCTTCCATACGCGCTGAGCAACCACCAGAAAGGCAGTGACGGGGGATGTGCCGAAGATCCGCCAGCGCAAGACGCGGCGGCGCAACGAGGCATTCGGCAGCGGCGCGCTGAAACCGGCACCGACCACATCCGCATTCCACCTGGTGTGCCAGTCGTTTCCGAACCTCCATTCCGGCGTGCAAAACTCGACGAACTGCATCCGACCCGTGTAGGAGTACTCCACCTTCGGTGGAACCTCCACGACCGTCCCCGCAGTGACGTCGTAGTTTCGGCCCGCGATGGTGAAATAGCCTGCACCGGAGAGAACGTAGTAGATCCGGCTGATCCCTTTGCTGATCATGAAGGTGTCGTGCCCGCCCTCGACCTCGACGTAATGGAGTTCGAGATTCTGCTGTGCCAGCGGGCCGAAATTATAGCCGTGCAGTGCTCGTCCCTTGAAGGCAGATGCCGCGGAAAGTGAATGGATGTATGGCATGCGGCCTGCGTTCGTCGTACTGCGCGTCAGATCGAATTTATAACATCGTGTCCCCCTCGGCGACCAGTGACATAACGTTACGTCGAGCCAGGATAAACATGGCGGGGGTCGCCAGGAGCTGGCTTGGACCCATACAATCGCGTTGTCTAATGCGACGATCCAACTCCGTGGCTTTCGAGACATGTATCACTGGCCATTGTCGGTTTCAAAGGCATCGACGCACTATACAACTGCGGCGTGTTGTCAATCAGACCATTGTAATCTGATGCGGATCATATCCGTCTACCACACGATCCCGCAGCTTCAAGATTGGTCCCGGCGCATGCGGCGCATAGCTGCGCAAGAGGCATTGTCACGATAACCAGGCCTGGTCGCATGTCCGGAGAGCAAGGGTCCCGTCGCGGCGTGAGGCGTTCGGCACCAGGCCGAAGATGGCCATCGAGGCAACCGATCGGCTGGGCGCCGCCGGTGTGCGCTCCGCCTACCCGCAGATGCCGGTTGCCGTCCGAAGCCGGCGTTCCAGCACGCACTCGCAGAGCATGCGCTGCATCGGGCTGGTCGGCATCGCGCGTCAGGCAATGCCCTGCCGGCCAGGCCTCGACCGGCTCCCCCACCCTGGGCAGGCCAGGAATTGGTAAGAATCGGTCTGCCCCGGTATGCGTCGTGCCGAGTCGTCGGGAATCGCCATCTACCCGACGACCGAGACACAAACACCCAAGCGCGTATCAATCAGCAATCAGGGCACTCCCACGGCAATGCATGCCAACAAGATGCGACGGGCTCGCGGGTTCCTGGCGGACGCGCCGATTCAATCGCAGCTTCCGCGCACCGACGTCCCCCACTCCCGCCGATACACTGGCCTGGGAGTCAAGCTCCCGGCCGCCAACATCGTGTCGGCAACGCCGACCGGGATGACGCTGGAGGCAATGACCAATCGCATCGTATGCGGCGACGCGGTGACCGTGCTGCGGCAGCTTCCCGCTGATTGGTGCCCCTGCGCGATCACCTCGCCACCGTACTGGAACACGGTGGATTACGGCGTTGGCGGACAGATCGGCCTGCGCTCCTATCAGCAATATCTCGATGAGCTTGACGCAGTGTGGGGCGAGGTGGCTCGCGTGCTGCTGCCCAATGGCAAGTTCTGCCTCAATGTTCCGCTGCTGCCCCTGACCAAGGATATTTCAAACGCCGCATTTGGCCGTAGCCACACGCGGATCCTGCTTGATCTCTACTCCGACATGAAGCAGCGGATCGAGCATAGGACGCCATTGCAATTGCTCAGCCTGTACATCTGGGAAAAACAAACCACGGAAAAGATGTTCGGCTCATACCCATTCCCTCCAAACCTTTACGAGCGAAACTACATCGAGTTCATAGCCGTGTTCGTCAAGCCCGGTACGCCCCGGGTGCTGCCTGCGGTCGTGAAACAGGCATCCAGGCTGTCCCAGGCAGAGTGGATGGATCTGACACAACAGATCTGGTGGATGTATCCGGAGAATGTGCCGCGGATCGAGGGGCACCCGGCGCCATTCCCGGAAACTCTGCCGAATCGCCTGATCGCCATGTACACATTCCGAGAAACCCCAGAGCATGGCTTCGCGGGAGACATCGTGCTCGACCCATTTTTGGGGTCGGGCACGACTGCCGTCGCGGCCCGTCGCCTTGGCCGCCGGTTCCTGGGCATCGAGCTGAACAGCGAGTTCTGCAACCACGCACAGCAGCGAATTGCCACCACATCCGTTGCACCGAAGGTCATGAGCGCCCGGCGCGCCGGCGGGCGCGCGTCGCCTCGGCCGGCGTCGCAACAGGAATGAGACGCGGCGATCAGTCGCGCGCTGCCGTACCGAGTCGAATGCGACGCCGGCTGCCTGGCCGCTGCGGCGCGTTCCGTCAGTTCGGCGTGCCGGTGGCGTCGGATGACTGGCACGCTAACGCAATGATGGCGTGGCCCGGCGGGCTGCCGTCCCGGCGTGTCGCCCGCCGCTTCCGAGTTCAGGCGACCCCAGCGAGCCGTGTGGCTCGGGAGGTGTTCCGTCTGTCGGCTTGCGGGCTGCGCCGGCCCGATTTTGGCTGGGTCTGCTGGGCCGGCCCGATTTTGGCTGGGTCTGCTGGGCCGGCCCGATTTTCAACAGGCCTGCGGTGACAGCCTGAAGCACCAGTGCTCGCGCGGACCAGCCCAACCAGCCCGCGGCTGCGCCTTGCCCGACACGCGGCTGACGCGAGTAACAGCCGACTGACACCATTTCGTTGCCTTTCGTCCGGCACGTTCCCGCCCCGGTGCGCACGATCCCCAACGGAGGCGACGCGGTGGACGAACTCTGGCTCTATGCCAACCTGTCGCGGCACCTTCGCAGCAGCTACCGCACCAAGGTCATGGCCGCCTGCTTGCTCGGCGCGCCGCTGCCATTGCTCACCCTGTTCGCCTGCTTCGTCTGCCGTGCCGTGCCGTTCCCCTGGCAGGACTTGCTCCTCGCCACGGTCGCCACCATGGCCGGCACCGCCGTTACCCTGTTCCTGCAGTGCCACCTGCTCCGACCGATCGAGACGACCTCCCGTACCTTGCGCGCCTATCTCGGCACCGGTGCCCGGCCGGTACTGCCCGCCGTCTGGACCGACGAGGCAGGCACGCTGATGGCCGACACCGCGCAGACCCTGAGCCGGCTCGACCACGCTTTGGAGGAACTCACTTACTACGACCGCACCACCGGGCTGCCCAACCGTGATCGCCTGCTGCGCTTGCTGGCCGAGCGTATCCAGGCCGGCGCCCCCTTCGCCGTCTGCGTCCTGACGCAACACAACCACGACCGGGTGGTCGCTATGTTCGGTCAACCGGCGGCGGACGCGGTGATGCGGACGCTCGGCCAGGCGTTGCTCGCCGCGGCGGGACACGGCGCCGCGGTGGCAAGCATCGGCCCCAATCAGCTTGCTTTCGCGTTGCCCGACAGCCATCCGCAGCCCGACGCGATCCTTGCCGCGCTGCCGCTGGAGGTCGCCACCGACGGCGCCGTCTGCATCCCGGAACTCGCTGCCGGCATGGCCCGGTTTCCCGCCGACGCCGGCGCATCCGAGGCCCTGCTGCGTGCCGCGCTCGCCGCCGTCCCGCCGCCTGGTTCCGCGGAACCGACCGTCTTCCCCGCTGCCGGCCGCGGCGACACGTTGGGTGAGCATACCGCGCTGGGACGCGATCTGCGTCGCGCCCTGGAGCATCACGAATTCGAACTCCGTTACCAGCCGGTGGTGAGCATGCCGTCCGGCCGCATCGTCAGCGCCGAGGCACTGCCGCACTGGCGGCACCCCGACCATGGGTTGATCGCACTTGCCCGGTTCAGGCCAATGCTCGAGCGCAATGGACTGGCCGATGCGGTGGGGCTGTGGGTGCTGCGCGCGGCCTGCCGCCAGTTGCGTGCCTGGTCGGACGCCGGGCTTGATGAGCCGCGGCTCGCGATCAAACTCTCGGCCGGTCAATTCCGCCGTCCCAACCTGGCCGACACGATCGAGGCGGCATTGATCGCGCACAACGTCGCCCCATCCCGGCTGGAGATCGGACTCACCGAGGCCATGATGGCGCACGACATTGCGCATGCCAGCGCATTGTTCCAGCGGCTGCGCGCGATCGGTCTCGGCACCGTCGTCGACGATTTCGGCACCGGCGATTGCTCCCTGGGGTCGCTGAGGAACCTCGCGTTCGACAAGCTGACGATCGACCGCGGTTTCGTCGCTGGCGTGGACGCCGCGCGCGACAGCCAGGCGATCTGCGCGGCGTTGATTGCGCTGGGGCGAGAGCTGGAGATCGTGGTGCAGGCGGCCGGCGCCGAGACCGCGGCCGAGGTCGCCACGCTGCGCCGGCTCGGCTGCAACCTCTTCCAGGGCCAGTTCTTTGCCGCGCCGCTGCCGGCGCAGGAGCTGGTCGCGCGGCTGCGCACGCCACGGGCTGCGCCGACGCTCGTGGTGGCCGGCTAGCAGCCGCCCGGAGCTTTTGGTGGTCGCGCGACGATCACCGAGATCGGTTTCTGCCGACACACCGCGTTTCGCCGAATTGCCACCAACAGAAGACGCTACAGCAGCGGAGATCCCCCTGACGATGGCGTGGTTGGATACGCGTTGCTCTAATTCTATCCCGTGCTGAAATTCTATCCCGTGCTGAAATTCTGTCCCGTGCGGAGGGACGTATGCTAGACCGATACCGGGCACGTTTCCATCACCTTGGTGCCGGAGCGATGGCCAACTGCCAATATCTTGTCGGGGGGAACCATGGGCTGGGTTGTGCTGGCGCCGGGAACGCTGCAACGGATCACGGATGTCGACTTCGCTGAATATGCCAGGTCGGATCTCGTCTGGCCGAAGGTGTTTCTGACGGGCGACGGACATCGCACGCCGGCGTTCGCCTGGACGGGTGCATGCCCGAGCGTAACCGACTTTTTCCGGCAGGCACTCGCCGCGGACCGGCTCTATGCCTACGTGGAGGTGCGTCCCTCGGCGGTCGCCGCAAACCTCGTTCCAGGTTTCCTTGCTGCGCTCCACGGCCAGGGGCGAGTGATCGGCTGGGAGTTGTCCCTGTTCGAGCAACTCCAGCCGAGCATGGATAAGAGCCTGGAAGTCGCGACACTTGAGATTGACCTCAAGCGCCTGGATGGGATCGGGCCGGTGTTGCGCGAGTTCGCTGCGTTGATCGACGCGGTGCCGGAAATCCTCCAATCGAACAGGACCATGGACATCACGACGTTCGATCATGTCGCTGCGATCATGGAGTGCCTCACGACGTACCAGAGGCGACGAGCGGAGTTCACAGTCGAGGTCGCAAAAAAACTGACAAATGCCGCGAAGAACTACTTCAACGCCTGCATGGGCCTGCGTTGCTCCGCCTCCTATCACCAGGCCGTCGGTGATGCGATCCAGCGCAACATGCTTCAGGCGCCCAACAGTATCCATCTGATCGCCTGCGGCGACAACCATCTCACTTGCAATGGCCCGCTGCAACAGTTCATAGGCCTGGACGCGCTGAACGCGCTCGGCTGGGTGGACGCATCGCACGGATGACGCCAGCGGTTTGAACGCCATTTGTGCTTTGCGGGTCGGACGCTGTGTCACTGGTTCAACCCCGTGCCTGGGGTTGCCGGGAGCGGGACCGGGTGCTCTCCACCGGAGGCAGGCAGGGAGCGGTTCGTCGGATTTCAACCGTCGAAATTGGGCGCGGCGCGGCGCGCGGGCAGAATTGCGATGCTTGTCAGCCGGTTACGCCATTTCGCAGATCATGTGAAGACGCTGCCGTGTATGACATTGTGATTGTAGCAGAATGCAGATTGTAGCGCTGTGAACTGGGTCATGGATTTCTTTTTGACATTGTGCAATGGTCATTGCTGCTGCCGCTAGAAGCACCCTTCGGGGAGGCGTGCCATGCCGCGCTCTGTCAATGAGCCGTGCAATAGGGATATCGCGCGTCGAATTCGGCGCGCAGCAGCCCGTCAATGCGTCAGAATATGACCACGAAGATCGCTCCGGCTCGCCCGGGTGCGCAAGCCGGGTGCGCGGCCGATGCCGCTGCATCATGGTCCGGGTCATCCGTCCGGATCGATGACCGATTTCGAATCTTTCCGGAAGCACCCGGCACTTCCCCAGCCTCGGTACTGGCAGCTCGTGATCCTGGTTTTCAACGACATCCTCCGGCTGCATGTGACCGTGCGATGATGACACTGTGCGCCAGGGCGGCTCAACGAGAAGACATGCGGCCGGGTCTGTGGCGGTACACACCCACAACGGCGCTTTCTGGTTTTGACAGGATCGGGCAATTTGGAACAACTCGAGTGCGGAATGCTGTGGTCAGGAATCAAGACCATAACTCCAAGTCGAGGAGGAACGCGACGCTGTGAACTGCATCACAGCGCTTGTCGGCTGGTGCGTGATAGCGCTGGGAGCCGAGCCACGGGACCTGCAATGCCGTCGTCGAAATTAACCAGTCAACCGGAGGAAACCAATGGCGATCATCTACAATCTCAACACTCCCGCAATCGGCGGAATCCACGTCCAGTACACCGTCGGGGGTTCGTTCGTATTCACCGAGGGCACGCTCAACAAGACGTTCACCTCGGCCGAAGTCACCACCGATGATACCGGCCTCGGCACGCTGGTATCGGTACCCCTCGTGCTGACGATCGACACCGGCGGCAGCCGCTTCGGGGTGTTTCTTCCCACCGTCGAGCTGTCACCGGGCCAAACCGCCTCGGTGGCGACGGTTGGCGTCACCGAGAGCTTCAGCGGCCCGGACAGTTTCCCGCGCCGTCCCACGACCTGGAGATGCGTGGCCCTGCAAGGCACCGTCACCGACACCCAACCGCATATCGTTCCGCTCTACGCCGCGACGATCCATAATGCCATCGCGACCGGCGATCTCGCCCAATTGCAGGCCCTGAGCACTCAGGCCGACAGTCTGGTGGCCCAGCAGGGGGATCTCGGCGGAGCGGTCACGGCCCTCAAGGCGGAGATCGCAAAACTGCAGCCCAAGAGCAGTTAGCTACGTATTAGCAACGATGGCTTTGCGACGGCCCTCGATCGCCTTTGGTCGGGAGAAGGCCGTCGCAGCCGATGCTCAAGGCGTGCATACGTAAGCGGAGCTAACACCCGCCGCTCGCCGGCTTTGCCGGGGCGGCGGGTGGCGCTTCGTTCGACGTCGATCCGCTTGCCCGCATCCGCGAACGATCGGGCGGCGATGCAACCGACGGAGCGCGACGATGGCCAGTGCTGAACCGAAGACAGCAGAACCGAAGACGGCAGAACCGAAAACACCGGTACGGTATCTCGCCGAGGAGGATTTCCGGCGCTTCGTGCCGGTCCAGGTCGTGTGGGAAATAACGCTCGCCTGCGACCTCAAATGCCTGCACTGCGGCTCGCGGGCAGGACATCGGCGCGCCGCGGAATTGACCACCGCGGAGTGCCTCGATGTGGTGCGCTCGCTCGCCGCGCTGGGCACGCGGGAGGTGTCGCTGATCGGCGGCGAAGCCTATCTGCGAAAGGACTGGACCGAGATCGTGCGGGCGGTGCGATCGCACGGCATGTACTGCGCGATCCAGACCGGCGCGCGCAACCTGACGCCCGAGCGCATGCGGAACGCGATCGACGCCGGCCTCAACGGCATCGGGGTCTCGCTCGACGGCATGGCGCCGCTGCATGATCGTGTCCGCAACGTGCCGGGGTCGTTCAACAAGGCGCTCGATACGTTGCGGCGCGCCCGCGACGCGGGGCTGGCGATCAGCGTCAATACCCAGATCGGCGCCGAGACGATGGATGATCTGCCCGAATTGATGGACACCATCATCGGGATCGGTGTCAAACAATGGCAGATTCAGCTCACCGTGGCGATGGGCAACGCGGTGGACAACGACGGCCTGCTGTTGCAGCCGCACCGGTTGCTGCAGCTCATGCCATTGCTCGCCAGGCTGTATCGCGAGGGCGTGGCACGCGGGCTGCTGATGGTCGTCGGCAACAACATCGGCTATTTCGGCCCCTACGAGCAACTCTGGCGCGGCTTCGGCGATGAGCTGGTGCACTGGAGCGGGTGCAAAGCCGGTCAGAACGTCATCGCGTTGGAGGCCGACGGCACGGTGAAGGGATGTCCGTCGCTCGCCACCGTCGGTTTCGCCGGCGGCAACGTGCGCGACCTGACGCTGGAGGAGATCTGGCACAACAGCCCGGAAATCCATTTCGGCCGGCTGCGTTCGGTCGAGGATCTGTGGGGCTTCTGCCGCACCTGCTATTACGCCGACGTGTGCCGCGCCGGCTGCACCTGGACCTCGCACTCCTTGCTCGGCGTGCCGGGGAACAATCCGTACTGCCACTATCGCGCGCTCGAACTCGACAAGCGGGGCCTGCGCGAGCGCGTGCGAAAAATCCGCGACGCCGCCAAGGTATCCTTCGCCGTCGGTGAATTCGAGATTGTCACCGAGCGCGTGGCCGATGGCGCCGTCGTTTCGACCAGCGCGTCGCAGCCGCGGCCGCGGACAGACCGGGGCTCCGCCCCGTCGCCGCGCGAGGGCCGCATCCCGCCGCGATTGCGTTTGTGCCGGTCGTGCAATGGCTATATCAAGCCGGAGGCGACGGCCTGTCCGCACTGCGGCGCCGACATTCACGCGGCGGCGGCCGATTACGAGGAGCAACGCCGCCAGCGCGCCGCGATGATCGCGGAGATCGAGCAACGCCTCGCCGCGTTAAGCGAGCAAGCGCGATCGGGATAGGCTGCGTCCCGGCCCGGCACGTGTCGCGCGTCGCGCGGCCCCAGGCAGCCGCGATACCCGATCACCCGGGGCGTATACGATCGGTTCGTGCTGCGGGCAGAGGAGGAAAGGTGTTACGCAGATAAGGGGAAGATACACGCTGCTGCACGCGGATGCTTCCGTGCCGTTGGCGCCTTCGGCGGCATCGCAAGAACGGGCGGGAAACATCCTCGCCAGACACCACGATTTCGACGATCAGGGCTGTGGAGGTTAGGCCGGTGGAGGTTAGGCCGGTGGAGGTTAGGCCTGTGGAGGTTAGGCCTGTGGAGGTATCTCGCTGCGCCGCGCGGAGTTCCGGGCACAGATGCTGGCCGGTGCTTTCGCCTGGGTTGCTCACAACAGCCATTTTGGTGCCTGTGTCCGCACCCAGTCGGCGTCCAGCACCAGATCCGGTTCGAACGCGCGCAGCACCGGGGCGATCAGCATTGCCACCACTTCCGGCCAGGCCTGCGCCAGCGAGGCCAGCGGCACCTGCGCCGTCGCCACCCGCCGGTCGTCGAGCGCCGGCCCACGATGCGCCCAGCGCGCATCGGTGTCGAACAACTCGCGGCCCGCCAGCCCCCACCACTCGCAGCGGAACGCCACGCGCCGCACGCCGGAGAACAACCGCGCGAAGGCTCGCGCGTGGCAGACCAGCTCGGCCACCTCTTGCGTCAGTGCGGTTGGGCTGAGGCAGGTGCCGGGACGGATCCCCGGCAGGGGAGCGGCCTGCGTCATGTCCTCGGCATAGCCGCGGATGATCGTCGCCATGCCGCGCGGCGAGACACGCCAGAAATCCGCTGTCTCGCCCGGATTGCGGTCGCGCAGCCAGGCGGCTTCGAGAAAGTCCGCCTCGTCGTCGCCACTGGCGGGATCGACCACGAACCGCGCCTGCACCGCGCGGCGGTAGGGCGGATCGAACATGTTCCAGCCGGAGCGGAACTGCGATTGCACTTCGAATACCGTGCGCCGCAGCGCATCCGCCAATTGCACTTGCTCCAGCGATTCCGGCCGGATTTGCTCGAACCCATAGGACAGCGCGTAATGCCGGCGCGCCAGGTTGTCGGCCGTCGGGCTGCGGGGCACCAGCGGCAGGAAGGCGGCCCGCGCGGCGCGATGCCAGGTCAGCAAACGCTGCGGCAGGTCAGGCGTCGTGCTGCGCCCCTCCATGGCGGCTTCCAGCATGCCGAGCAATGCCTCGCGGTCGCGACGCACGCAGCGGCGGATCAGCGCGGCCCAGTCCTGCGGCACCTCGATGCGCGCGCTCTGTGGCGCGGGCATGCCGATATGCCGCCCCCACGCCACCGGCCCATGCTTGCGGATGTAGTAGACGCCACGCTCGACCAGCTTCGTTCCGGCGACCACCGGGCCGTCCTGGCGGATGCAGACCGGCGTGGCGCCATGGCCCGCGACGCGCACCACCGGATGTACCACTCCCTCGGATGACAGCACCGGCACCACTTCACACCGCACCGGCGGATCGAGATAGGTGCGCACGATGGTGCCGATCCGTTCGGTGGTGCAATTGGTACGGAACGGATCCGTATCGTCCGGCGCCAGGCTGCGTTCCTCGAAACCGAACACGATGAAGCCGCCGCCGTGGTTGGCCAGCGCGGCGATGTCGCGGGCCAGCTCGGCACGGTCCTCCGCGTGATCGAGGTTGCGCCAGCTCTTGTATTCCGTTTCGAGGGCGCGACACGGCGCCTCCACCAGGTCCTGCACGTCGCATGGTGCGGCAGCGACGAACACCCGCTCTTCCGGCGTAGGACGGGCCTCGGCGGCGCCGGCGGGATCCAGCGGCACCATCGGAACGACGTTGCCGGCAACAGCGGGTAGTTCGGGCGCCAGGGGGAGCAAGGCTTCGGACGGCATGGGGGCACGGTCTGCTTGTCTGGACGCCAGTGTAGCGAAGTACGCAGCAGGCTGGCAGGGAAATTACGAGTACGGGTCTTGCCTTTTTTCGCGATAACAGCGTGACAAAGCCGTTGTTACGGCGGTGCAAAAGGGTTAACGGGCCCGGTCGGGGCCGCGCGGTTTTTGCACCATTGGGAACGCGCCGCCCACGCTGCGACCGCCATACCGCCTGCCGCCGCTATCATCCTGCCGCCGCCCTGGGACGATGTCGCCCCGGGACGATGTCGCCCTGGGACGATGTCGCCCGCCGTCGCGCAACGACGATGTCGCCCGCGTCGTGCAACGACGATGCCGCCGCCTTGAGATCATGCCGCCTGACATTTCATTCCGCGGCGATCGCATGTGGCACCGGGTCGCGCGGCGCCAACAACACCACCGCGTCGAGCGCCAGGCATCCCGGCGGCAACGCACGCAGCGGGTTGATGTCCAGCTCGGTTATTTCCGGATGCTCTGCCAGCAGCCGGCCGGCATTGACGATCGCCGCGGCGACCGAGGCCTTGTCCACCGGCGGTGCGCCGCGCCAGCCATCCAGCAGCGCCGCACTCTTCTGCGACCCCAGCATGGCCAGCGCTTCCGCCTGATCGAGCGGCGCCAGTCGCAGCACGGTGTCTTGCAATGCCTGCGCCTGGACGCCGCCGATGCCGACCATGACAGCCGGGCCGAACGATGCATCGTTCAGCCCGCCGACGATCAGTTCCATCCCCGGCGGCGCCATGGCCTCCAGCAGGTAGTGCGACCGGCCCGGCGCCGGAATGCGGTCGATGGCATCGAGCGCCGCGGCCAGTTCCTCCGTCGTCTGCACGTTCAGGAACACGCCGCCCAGGTCGGTCTTATGCACCACAGCAGGGTTCAGGACCTTCACCACGAGCGGTTTCGGCAGCATGGCAAAGGCGTCGAATGCGGCCCGGCGCGAGGCGCAGGCAACCGTGGGCGGGGTCTGCAACCCATAGCGCCGCAGCAGCGCCTTCGCCTCGGCTTCGTCCAGCGGTGCCGGGCCGAGCGCCGGCGCGGGCGGCGGCAACGCCGTGGCACCCGGGCGCTGCAACGCGTATTGCGCCCGCGCATCGTCCACCAGCGCCCGCATCGCCTTGGCCGTGCGCTCCGGACTGGCGTAGGCGGGCACGCCGATCCGGCGCAGCGCGGCCAAGTCCGCCGCGAGGTCCGCGGCGAGGCCGCCGCTGCCGACAATCAGCGGCTTGCCGCAGGCCATCCTGGCGTTGCCGATGACGGCGGCAATGTCGATGCCGGCCTCCCTCAGCAGGTACACCGAAACGGCGTCAACGCCCGGATCGCTCTCCACCGCGGCCAGCACCCTGGCGAAGCTGGCGCCGGGGCGGGCGGTATCGACCGGGTTGCGCATGAAGGTCATCGGCGGCAGCAGGGCACGGATTGCCGCCAGCGTCGCCGGGCCGAATTCGGGCACCGCAACGCCGTTGGCGCGCAGTTCGTCCAGCATCAGCAGCCCGGCGCCCCCCTGGCCGGTGAGCATGCCGACGCCCGGATCGCGCGTCGGCGGCAGGCGCGTCAGCGACAGCGCGATGGCCGCGTCCACGAGGTCGTCGGTGGTGTCGGCGACCACCGCTCCCGACTGGCGCAGCGCCGCGCGCTTCAACGCATAGGAGCCGACCATGTTGCCGGTATGCGAGCGTGCGAAGCCGGCGACGTCGGTGCGGCCGACGGTCAGGGCTACGACCGGCTTGCGCGGCACGGCGCGACGGATCGCCTCGCACAGGCGGCGCCCGTCGGCGATGCCCTCGAAATGCAGGGCAATGGCGGCGGTGGCCGGGTCTTCGGCAAGGTAGTCGATGACGTCGCCTGGGGTGACGTCGATGCTGTTGCCAACCCCGACCGAGAGGTTGATGCCGTAGCCCAGGTGCTCAAGTCGCGTCGCCAGAATGACGCTGACGCCGGCGCTCTGCGCCACGATCGAGATGTTGCCTCGTGGCAGGGCATTCAGGCCGGCCCAGAACGAAGCGGCGAGGTTGCGCGAGAGATTGGCAAAGCCGGCGGTATTGGGACCGAGCAAGCGGATGCCTGCGCTGCGGCAAATGGACAGAATCTCGGCCTGGCGGGCGCCTGCCTCCGCGGTGCCGGTCTCCGCGAACCCGCCGCCCACGATCAGGGCGGCGCCGACGTTGCACGCGGCGGCCGCGCGCAGCGCGTCGGGACAGGCAGCGGCAGGTATGCACAAGGCGACGAGATCGATCGGGGCCGCGACGGCGGCCAACGTCGGATAGACCGGACGGTCGAGGATCGTCGTCGCCGTCGCGGTCGGGTTGATGGCGTAGACCGGCTCGCCGAAGGTCGCGAGGTTGCGCAGGAACTGGTGGCCCGCCTTCCCGGGCGACGCCGAGGCACCGACCACGGCTATCGAGCGCGGGGCGAACAAACGCTGCAGGGACATTGGGGGACTTTCCCGTTGGCGAAAGCCTCTCCCACGCAGAGTGTGGGAGAGGCCGCGGCGGTCAGAGCTCGGTTCTGCTTGTCTCGCGGGCGAAATACAGCGCGGTCAAGGCAATCGCGCCCACCACGATGTAGTACACATCGACCGACCAGAACGCGCCCTTCGACCAGGCCAGCAAGGCCTGCGCCAGCATAGGTGCCAGGCCGCCGCCGAACAAAGTGCCGATCTGTTTGCCGAGCGAGGCACCGCTGAACCGCACCTTGGTCGGGAACAATTCAGGGATGATGCTGCCCTCGGGCCCGAACATCAGCGGGTGGATGACGCCGGCGCCCAGCGTAATGGCGCCGATCACCAGCCACGGGCTGCGGGTTCCCAGGATGAAGAAGAACAATGTGATGTAGGCCATCGCCAGCACCACGCCGGTGCCCCACAGCGGCCGCCGCCCCAGCTTGTCGGACAAGCGGCCGAATGTCGGCATGGTGAACAATGCCAGGACGTTCGACAGCAGATAGGCGGTGGTCAGCACCGCAGTGCTAATGTGCAGCGTCCGCGCGCCGTAGGCCATGGCGAAGATCGTCACCAGGTAGGAGAACGCCGACGACCCGGCGGCAATGGCGGTGCCGATCGCCCATTGCTTCTTGTAGCCGCGCACCACGTCGGTGACCGGGGTCTTGCTGACCTTCTCATCGGCCTTGGCGCGCAGGAACACCAATGAGTCGCTGACCGACAGCAGCAGCCAGGCGGCGACCAGCATCAGCACGAAGCTCGCGAGGAAGGGTATGCGCCAGCCCCAGGCGATGAAGCCGTGGCCCATGAAATAGCTCAGCGGGGTCACGATCAGCGAGGCGCAGATGATGCCGATCGGTCCCGAGGCCTGCGGGAATGCACCATAGAAGCCGCGCTTCTCCGTCGGCGCCCATTCGATCGCCAGCAATGCCGCGCCGATCGACTCACCGCCCAGCGCGAAGCCCTGCACGAAACGCAGCAGCAACAGCAGCGCCGGGCCGGCGATGCCGATCACCGCGTAGCCCGGCAGGCAGCCGATCAGCGCCGAGGCGATGCCCATGACGACGACGGCCTGGAACACCGGCCATTTGCGTCCCATGCGGTCGCCGAAATGGCCGAAGAAGATGCCGCCCAGCGGCCGCGCGACGAACCCCGCGGCAAACGTGCCCCACACCGCGATGATGCCCACCAGCGGATCGAGCCTGGGAAAGAACAAGCTGTCGAACACCAGCGGGGCGACGACGGCATACAGGAAGAAATCGTACCACTCGAGTGCGGTGGCGATCGTCGCCGCCGCGATCACCCGGCCGAAGGCCTGTCGCAGGGACGGCGGCGCCGACATCGCGGGTCCCGCCCGTTCCAGGAGTGTCGTTCCGTCAGGCATGTTCCACCTTCCGCGCGTGCCGCGCCATTTGCTGGAGGTATGCGACCTTCTCGTTCACCGTGTGCTGGATGTGTGCGACTTGCTCGGGCGAGAGGTGCTTGTACTTGCCGATCAGCTTCAGGTACTCCTCCACCGCTACCGGCTTATCGACCGGACGCGTCAGCCGCAGGCCGGTGTCCGGCGCGTATTCCCACAGCACCACGAAATTCGTCCGCACCTGCATGCGGCAGACTGCCGAGATGTGTTCCGGCGGGATGCGCCAGCCGGTTGGGCACGGCGTGAAAACGTGCAGATACGCCATGCCGGTCTTTGCCACCGCGATCGCCCTGTCGAGCTTGGCGTAATAGTCCTCCATGAAGCCGGTGGAGGCGGTGGCGACGTAGGAGCAATTATGCTGCATCATGATCACGGGCAGGTTCTTCGCCTCCGCCCGTTCGCCGTGCAGGCTCTCGCCCACCGGCGTGGTGGAGGTCCATGACCCATACGGCGTGACGCCGGAGGCCTGCATGCCGGTGTTCATGTAGCCTTCGTTGTCGACGCAGATGAACAACATGGGGTCGTTGCGGCCGGCGGCGCCGGACAGCGAGGCGAAGCCGGCATCCGCCGCGCCGCCGTCGCCCGCCAGCGCCAGCATCAGCACGTCACGGCCGACGCGGGTGTACTGGCGCTTGATGCCGGCCAGCATCGATGCGGTGTTGGTCAGCAGCGGATGGAAGATCGGCACCTTGCAGCCGGTGACGCCGTTGAAGCCGACGGTGCCCATGCCGGGGATGCAGCCGGGCGGCGCGGCGACCACGCATTCGGGGCCGACGCGGCGCAGCGTATGGCGGATCAGCAGCTCGCTGTTGCAGCCCTGGCATCCCGCCAGGCCGCGCACGAACAAATCCTCTTGCTCGCCGACCGCGTTGAAGATCTGCGCGGCGGTGCGCCATTCCAGCGCTTCATGCGGACAGGCCCTCACGCAGGCAGGATCGCCGTCGCAGGTGTCGCATTTGGCGACACGGGCGGTGACGGGGTTGTAGGCGATGCCGGCATAGGCGCAGCCGACCGTGCAGAGCAAACAGTCAACGCATTTTTCGCCATCCCAATCGATGACGCCGGTGGTGGCGTTCTTGGACAGCGCGCCGGCGGGACATTCCGTCGTGCATTTCGGATCGGCGCATTGGCGGCAGAGGGCGAGCTCGAACGGGCCAGCGCTACCAGGGAACGAAGCAGGCTCGATCTCAGCCGGCAAGATCCGAATTCGCGAATGCGCCAGCTCATCGGTGCCGGACTTCGCGCGCGCGCAAGCGAGCAAGCATTCGCCGCAGCCGTCGCAGCGCTCGGCGTGGAACTGGATGGTGTTGAAGCTCAGGCCCATCGCCGCCTCCTATCGCCAGAGCCGCGACATCAGCCGCCGCGCGGTCGCCTGCGGCTGCGCCAGGAACGCCGCCTTCATCGCCGTCAAATCCGTGCGCCGCAGGATGAGCTGCCACATCACGCCGGGATCGGCGAAGTCATCGATGCTGGCGAAACCCACCAGCCGTCCGTCCTGCATCACGATGCGGCGGTATTTTTCCCGTCCCGCATCCACTTGCTCGTCGATCTCGAATTCGCCGGTGTCCGGCAGTTGGCCGCCGAGGCCGACCGATACCGCGTGATGCTCGAAATAGTGGTACGTGTTCAGCCCCATGGCCCCGGCGAATGGCCGCAATGCGGCGTCCTGAGCCATGTCGGCGCCGGCGATGCGGCCATGCTCCACCGCGCCGGGCAGGATGCCGTTGACGGTCTTGCCGCCCCAGAAGCTGCGCGCCTCGGCGACGTCGCCGGCGGCCCAGATGCCGGCCACGCTGGTGCGCATGCGGTCATCCACCAGGATGCCGCGCCCTGTCTCGAGACCTGAGCCCGCGAGATGGGCCATCGCCGGAGTGACGCCGGTGCCCACCATCAGCAGGTCGGCGGCGACCGTACGGCCATCGTCCAGCGTGACGGCACAGCCGTCGCCGTCGCGTTCCACCGCAGCCGGCGTCCGCCCCACCAGCATCTGCGCGCCGTTGCCGGCGAACGCCGCCTGGATCAGGTTGCCGGCCCGCGGGGAAAAATACTCGCGCAACGGCCGGCTGCGGATCAGCACAGAGACCTGCAGGCCGGCCTTCGCCATGCCCTCGGCGACATGCATGCCGCACAGCCCGGCGCCGAGCACGATCGCCGACCGCGCTTGCTTGATCGCGTCGCGCAACGCGATCGCGTCGTCCATCGTGTGCAGCACGTGCGGCTTCGCCTCGGAGAGCCCCGGCACCATCGGCATGACAGGCGTGCCGCCGGTGGCGAGCAATAGCCTGTCGTAGGTCCAGACCTTGCCCGCCGCGGTGGTCACCGACTGCGTCGCCGGATCGACCCGCACCACTTCGGAATTGCGCCGCAGCGCCACACCGTTCTGGGCGAACCAGATTTCGTCGCGCAGCGTCACCTCCTCGGGCCGCGAACGGCCGGAGACGATGTAGGGCAGGATGGTCGGCGAATACGGCAGCCGATGCTCCCGCGTCAGCAGCGTGACGCTGCCTTCGGCGTCGTGCAGGCGGATGGCGGTGGCCGCTTCGAGCGCCGCGTGGCTGCTGCCGACGATGAGGTATTGGCTGTGGGGCATGGCACCGCCTCAATCGTTCTCGTTCAGCCACACCGGCCCGTCCGGCAGTTCGCCGGCAAGCGCGCGCTCGGTCAGGGCGATGGCGTGGGCGAAATGGCGCTCGGTGATGTCGGCGCCGGACAGTCCGCCGATGCAACTGATCGCGGGCATCGGCCGGCGCAGGTGGTAGAGCGCACCGAGCGTTTCCTGAAACACCGGCCCGCAATTCCAGCCATAGGCCACCGCGCGATCCACCACGCCGATCGCCTGCACCTGCGCCAGCGCCCGCAGCATCGCGTCGAGCGGGAACGGACGCAACGTCTTCAGCTTGATCAGCCCGACTGGCTCACCCCGGCTGCGCGCGGCATCGACCGCGTCCTTCGCCGCCCCGCTCATGCTGCCGATCGTCACCAGCGCGTATTTCGCATTGCTCAGCCGGTATTCCTCGACCAGCGGCGCATGCCAGCGGCCGAAGCGCTCGAACCATTCCTCGTGCACGTCCTCGATCACGCGCAGCGCGTTCTGCATGGCGCGGCACTGGCCCTTGCGATAGCGCACGAAGGTGCGCGGGCCGACACCGCCGGCACCGCCGGTCAGCGGATCCACCGACATCGGCCGCGCCGGGTCCAGCGCCACGTGCCAGTTCACATCGGGCGGCGGCAGGAAGGCATCGACCTCGGCTTGCTCCGGCACCTCGATGCGCGTCACGCCGTAGCCCAGATAGTTGCCGTCGCAACAGACATTCACCGGCAGCACCACGTCGCGATGCTCTGCGATCTTGTACGCCATGATGACGGTATCGAGGACTTCCTGGCCGGTCTCGCAATACATCTGGATCCAGCCGGCATCGCGCACGATCATCGCGTCCTGCTGGCCGCCCCACACGGTCTGCGGGCTCATCACGTCGCGCGTCACCAGCGCGCAGACCATCGGCAGGCGCATGCCCGGGGCGCGGATATAGGGTTCGAACATGAAGGCGAGGCCCGGCCCGCAGGTCGCGGTGAAGGTGCGCGCGCCGGCCAGCGCGGCGCCTTGCAGCGCCGACATCACCGAATGCTCGCCTTCCAGGTTCATCAGGTCGGCCTTCAGCCGCCCGTCGGCGATCATCTGCGACAAATGCTCGACCAGCGACGATTGCGGCGTGATCGGATAGACCGCGACCACGTCGGGACGCGCCAGCGCGACGCCGATCGCCGCGCCTTCGTTGCCCTCGCAGACGACGACGCGCGGGTCGGCAGGGACGTCGCTCATGCCGCCTCCTCCACCATGGTGATGGCACCGTGCGGACATTCGGCGGCGCAGACGCCGCAGCCCTTGCACGCGTCGAGATCGACATCGAACCAGCGCGGCTTCTCCACCATGCATTGTGCCGGGCAGTAGACCCAGCAGATCGCGCATTTGACGCATCTCTCGCGGTCCACCACCGGGCGCTGGTTGCGCCAGTCGCCCGGCAGCATCGGCGACAGCACGGTGGCGATGGCGCTCAGGTCATCGGGGATCGCCGCGGCGTCGAACATGTCATGCGATTGCCGGCGCATGGCGCACCTCGCGGACCAGGTCGTGGACGATGGTTTCGGCGTAGCCGCGCGCCATGGCCTGGCGGTTTTGCGCGCGGCCGGCATCGCGGAACTCGGTCGCCTCCAGCGCGCGCTGCAGCGCCGCAAGCGAGACCATGCCGGTGGTGCGTGCGAACGCCGCCAGCATGACGGTGTTGGTGATCGGGCGGCGGAACACCTCGCGCGCGATGCCGACGGCATCGCACAGGCCGACATGCGCCAACCCGGGCGGCAGGGACAGATCCGCCAGCGCGGCCTTGGTGGCCTGCACCAGCGTGCCGCCAGGCGGCATGCCGGCGAAGATATCGACGGCGCGGGCCACGGTGGGGTCGATGCAGATGACGCAGTCGGGATGATAGATGTTGGTCATCGCGCGCAACGGCTGGGTGTCGCAGCGGACATAGGCTGCGACCGGGGCGCCACGGCGTTCGAAGCCGAAGGACGGCACGGCGACGACGAATTCCCCCTCATCCACCAGCGCCTGCGCCAAAATGCTCGCGGCAAGCACAGCCCCCTGGCCGCCGCGCCCATGCAGGCAGATTTCGTACATCGGCCTGGTCTCCGAAGCCGGTGCGATAATGCGACGATCGCGTGCAGGGCGCTTTGATGCAGATCAAACAGGGGAAGTTTCAAGGTGGGTCGCGAGCAGCGCGGAACGGGGCGGACCTGGGGTGCGGCGCGGCCTCGGGGCGGCGCGGCGGGAAGGCGTTCGCTTCTCAAATGGATGAGCCGCGTGGTCGAAGGTTCACAAAGCAGACCTGCCGCTGTCCTGGTAACGGTTGAATGAAGCAGGACGCAGTTTGTCTGATTTGCAAATACCCTTTTTGGTTTGGAAAATAGCACGACGCAGACACGTTAGTCAGCCGACGCTATGCACCGTTCGACGAGGAATGTCCGTGCACGATGCAGTCATAGCCTCTCTGGGGGTCGGGCAGCGGTGGCGAATTTCTCGTACCGCTTTTCCGTATCGTCGATTGCTCTGATGTCACGGGAGACGTGTGCAGAGTTGCGCGCGGTGCGCGACAAGCGGAATGATCTGAGCAACCAGACAGGTTGCAGGCATGGCAAGGCTGTCCGTGTCTTGTTCCGGCTGCCTGTATTTCCTGACGCAGAACAGTACTGTATCATGATCGCCATGATGGGGATGGGGTGGGCGGATGGCCAGAATCTTCATCAGCTACCGTCGCGACGACAGTGCGGGCCATGCCGGTCGTGTGCACGATCGGCTGACGCAGGAATTCGGCCGCGATGTACTGTTCTTGGATGTCGATGCGATTCCACTGGGCGCCAACTTTGTTCGGGTTCTCCGCGAGGAGGTTGCCATGTGCGAGGTTCTGCTGGCGGTCATCGGGCCGCGCTGGGCAGACGCGCGCGATGAGGCTGGCAACCTGCGGCTGGAAGACCCGAACGACTTCGTACGCGTCGAGATCGGCGCGGCCCTGCATCGAGACATTCCGGTCATCCCGATCCTCCTCGATGGAGCGCGCCTGCCCCACCCCAGGAAGTTGCCGAAGGATTTGGCGGAACTGCCACTGCGCAATGCGCTCGACGTACGGCACGTTTCATTTCATGCCGATATGGACAGGCTCATTCGGGCGTTGCGCAAGCCGCAGGAAAACGTCCGTGACAGCGAATTGCGTGCACTGACCGAGCCGCCTGCCAATATGGAGGCCTCGGCATCGGCACCAGACGGTCATGCCGCATGCCTCGACGTCACCGGGCCGCGGCCGCAGGCGGATCACGGCGGGCCAGCGCACAATGGGCCCTTGCCTAGTGCGGCCGTGCCGGTACCCAGCCAACAACATTCCGACGGGGTCCGTCGGGCGGAGCTGATCGGATTGACCCTGGGTGTGGGAGCCGGCGTGGCGGCTTGGCTACCGATGGCAGTGATCGCGATTGGTATCGCGGTTTCCGGATCTCCTGCCGGTCGAGTTCAGGACGAGCATGTGTTCGTCGCTCTGTCCCTCGTCTTGATGTTTCTGGGTGTACCAGCGTTTGCAGGGCGCAGATACATTGTGCGAGGCAGGGGTTGGATCGTATTTGGGTTCAGTGTCTGTGTCGGGCTGTTCTTTGTCCTTTGGTCTGGTCTGATGGTCGGATTATTGCGGTCTGACAGCCCCAGCAATATGTCGGGTGCTGGTATCGTGGTAAGTGGGCTGGCAACGGTTGCTGGCATCGCATCGCTGCTGCGTGCCCGCATCAAGTACCGGGATATCCAGCATTTCGAAACTGTGTGGCGTGATTCGCGATAGCCTGTGAACACCTGGCAAAATCCAGACTCCGCCAATGAAACCAAAAGCCAAGGCGAAGGCCGAGCGGGGGGTGCGCTGCCGCATGCATCGGCGGGTCGGAATTCTGCGCGGCGCCTGGAACGCCCGGAGTGAGGCACTGGCAATCAGAATATCAGACCTGCTCAATGGCGCGCGCCCTGCAAGGAAAGAACCGGGCATTGCAGGCCACCCTAGTCGCCCGAGTCATTCACATTGCCGGGTATAGCCTCTTGAGTTTGACGCGGGCATCGGCGGTGGTGAACTGCCAATCAGCCTTGGCGTGCGCCCCGTTTCGGTCGTTCTCCCAAGCTGCGACTTCCTCGATCAGGGT
>DATJNA010000249.1:0-27490 GCA_035508435.1 Acetobacteraceae bacterium
GCGCGGATTGAGCAAACCATAGGCAAACTGAAGCGTTTCAAGCGCATCGCACTACGTTGCGAGAAAACCGACGTCTCCTTCAGCGCGTTCATCAGCTTTGCGTGCGTGATAATACTGATCAAATCCCTTATCAAATCCGTCCACACGACCGAGAGCTTGTTACGGCGTCCGGTCGCCATATTTCCAGATCCCGTGCACTCCAGGTGAGAGGAACGGTTCAAGGCGCTCGGCCGTACGGAGGAGGGCCGCAGCGTACCGATCGTATTCACGCGACGCGAGCGGGGTGGCGGAGTGCTCATCCGACCAATCAGTGCACGCGATATGCACCGGGAAGAAGTGGAGTACTATGAAAGAGCAACTGCCGAAGCTGCGAAACGATGCAGCGGCGGAGGCAGGCGTGCCGTATCAGCGATTCATCCGACAAACGCCGGAGACGGCGGTGCAGAGGCGGCAGGCCTGAGGGTCGCTCTCCTCACCCGCTCCCCCGTCAGCGGTGTCTCGTTCACTTCCGCCTCCAGTCCCGCCGTGGCAAACGCGTCGCGCACCGCATTGGCGATCGCGGCGGGAGGCGCCACCGCGCCACCCTCGCCCATCCCCTTCATCCCATATTCCGTCGCGGTCGCCGCGGTGTGCAGATGGCCGATCCGGATCGCCGGCAGCTCGCCGGCGCAGGGCATGTGATAGTCCAGCAACGTCGCCGCCAGCGGCTGCCCGTCGGCATCATAGGGAATTGCCTCGCACAGCGCCGTGCCGATCCCCTGCACCACGCCGCCGCGAATCTGGCCCTCCACCAGCATCGGGTTGACCATCGTCCCGCAATCCTCGGCCACCGCAAAATCGAGCAATTCCACCGCTCCGGTCTCGACATCCACCGCCACCACCGCACCGTGTGTGGCGTATGAATAGACGCCTGTGCTCACCGCGGGCTGGTAGGTCGCCACCGCCTCCAGCAGCGGCTCCACGCCGGGCGGCAGCTCGTGCATGCGCAGATGCGCCACGGCGGCGATCTCGGCCACCGACACCGAACCGGCCGGGCCCACCACCGTGCCACCCTCGCAATGCGCCTCCGCCGGATCGCATTGCAGGAGATGCGCACCGATCCGCAGCAGCTTGTCCCGCAGCACCCGCGACGCCCGCGCCACCGCACCGCCCGCCATCACCATGCTGCGCGAGGCGAAGGTGCCGAACCCGAATGCCGTGCTCTCGGTATCGCCGTGCCGCACCGAGACGTGCGAGGGATCGATCCCTAGCTCCTGGCACACGATCTGCGACAGTGCCGTCTCCAGACCCTGGCCGTGCGACTGGATGCCGACCATCAGCACCACACTGCCGTCAGGCAGGATGCGCGCGGTGCAGCTTTCGAAACCGGGAATGACCGAGGCTCCGCGTTGCGCGAATTCTGCCGCGCCGTGCGCGGTTTGCTCGGTGAAGCTGGCAAAGCCGACGCCGATCAGCCGTCCGTCCGCCTCGCCCCGGCGCTGGCGTTCACGCACCGCCGGCAAACCCAACAGCGCCGTGCACAGCCGCACGCTGCCCGGGTAGTCGCCGTTATCGTAGCGCATGCCGGTCGCCGAGACGTATGGCATTTGCTCCGGGCGGATCATGTTGGCGATCCGCACCTCGGCCGGGTCGCGGCCGGCCGCGCGTGCCACCTCGTCGATGGTGCGCTCGATTGCGAAGCACGCGCCGGGGCGGCCGACGCCGCGATACGGGCCGATCGGCGCCTTGTTGGTCGCCACCGTCCAGGTGCGCGCGCGATAATTCGGGATGGTATAGGGCCCGGGCAGGCAGCGTGCCGCCATGTTGGCTTCCTGATACGGGCCCTGCGGCCACAATCCGTAGGCGCCGGCGTCCACCGTGATGTCGCAATCGACGCCCAGGATGTGGCCTTCGGCATCGGCATAGGCGGTGACCGAGTAATGATGGTCGCGGCTGTGGGCCGCGGTCAGCAGATGTTCGTTGCGGTCCTCGATCCAGCGCACCGGATGGTCCAGCGCCATTGCCAGCGCGGTCAGCACGATCTCCTCCGGATAGAGGCGCGCCTTCGGCCCGAACCCGCCGCCGACATCAGGCGCCACGACGCGGATGCGGCGTTGCTCCATGCCGAGGCATTCGCCCAGGGCGACACGCATCGTGTGCGGCGTCTGGGTAGAGGCAAACACCACGACCTCGTCCAGCCGGTGATCGCGATACGCGAGCACGCCGCGACACTCCATGGGCGCGCCGGACTGGCGGTGCATGCGATAGTCGCGGCGGACGATGATGGCGGCGGCGCGCGCGGCGGCGTCGATGTCGCCGGCGGCGATGGTGCGCTCCTGGAACAGGTTGTCGCCGAAGGCGTCGTGCACCAGGGCGGGCGCGACGTGGCGGGCGGCGACCGCGTCCACCACGGCAGGCAGCGGCTGGTATTCGACCGCGACGGCGGCGGCGAGGTCCAGGGCCTCGGCGCGCGTCGGCGCCACGCAGGCGGCGACCGCTTCGCCGACGAAACGCACCTTGTCGGTGGCGAGCACTGGCCAGGGCGGCGAGCGCGCGCCCGCTGCCTGCGTCACCACGCGGATCGGCTTGACCTGCCGCAGGTCGGCGGCGGTGAAGACCTGAGCGCGCGCTTCGGACGGGACGTCGATGGCGCGGATCAGCGCATGCGCGTGCGGCGAGCGGACGAACACCACCTCCTGCGTGCCGCGCAATGCGATGTCGGCGACGAACTGCCCGCGTCCGCGCAGCAGGCGGTCATCCTCCTTGCGCAGCAACGATGCGCCGACGCCCAGGCGCCGACCGGCTTCCCATTCAGGCATCGCCGCGCCTCCCTCATCCACACCGGGCGCAGCATGCGCAACACGGCCCCGCAGGACAACGCTCGACTGCGCCGGGTTATCGACGGGGCGGTTGGCGCCAGGTACCGGCCTCATGTCAGGCGGCGGCGTGTCGCAAGATCATGTCCGCCGCCTTCTCGCCGATCATGACCGACGGTGCGTTGGTGTTGCCCGACGTCAGCGTCGGCATGATCGATGCATCGGCGACGCGCAGTCCCGCGACGCCGTGTACGCGCAGCCGCGCATCCACCACTGCCATCGGGTCGGAGCCCATCTTGCAGGTGCCGACCGGATGATACGTCGTCTCGGCGGCGCGTTTCACCCAATCCAATATTTCGTCATCGGTCGTTTGCGACGCGCCCGGCGCGAGTTCCGATACCTGTAGATGCGCCATCGCGGGCGCTGTCATCACGGAACGCGCGATGCGCACTGCCCGCGCGGTGATCTCGCCATCGATCGGCGACGACAGAAAATTGAAATTGATCGACGGCGGACGACGTGCATCGGCTGATGTGATGTGAATATGCCCCTTGCTCTCCGGCCGCATCGGATGCGCGTAGCAGGTCATGCCGGACTGGCGCGAGATGACCGGGCCGCGCGGCCCCGGTTCGGTGAGCATCGGCACCCAACCCAGCAGCACATCCGGCGCTTCGAGCCCTTCGCGGGAACGCACGAAGGCACGGATCGGCGCCGCGACGGCGCCCAGCAGGCCGTTGCGCGACATCGCGTAACGTATCGCCTGCCGCATCAGCCCGACGCCGCGCGCGGTGTCGTTGTAGGTGATGCCCTTCGCGCCGATCGCCCAGCGCGTGCGCGGCGCGTAGTGGTCGCGCAGGTTCTCGCCGACACCCGGCAATGCATGACGCGCTTCGATGCCAAGGTCACGCAGGCGCTCCGGCTGGCCGATGCCCGAAAGCTCCAGCAGTTGCGGCGAATTGATGGTGCCGGCACTGACCACGACTTCGCGTCCGGCACGCGCTTCATGCCGGACGCCGCGCACCGAGAAGCGCATGCCGATGCAGCGCTTGCCGTCCAGCACTAGCGATTCGGCCAGGGCGTTGGTTTCGATGTGCAGATTCGGGCGCGTGCGGATCGGATCGAGATAACAGCGCGCCGTGCTCTGGCGACGACCGGAGGAGATCGTCGCCTGGCTCATCGCGATGCCGTCCTGCCGTGCGCCATTGTAATCCGGGTTGTGCGGAATCCCCACTTGCCCTGCTGCGTTGATCAGCGCCTGGAAGATCGGCAAGCGCGGCGGCGGATTGGTAACGCGCAGCGGGCCCTCGCGCCCACGATAGGTGCCGTCGCCGTCGGCGTCATAGCGTTCCATGCGTTTGAAGAACGGCAGGACCTCGGCATAGCTCCAGCCTGTGTTGCCCATCTGCGCCCAGGTGTCGAAATCCTGCGCCTGGCCGCGCACGAACGCCATGCCGTTGATCGAACTCGAGCCGCCCAGCAGCTTGCCGCGCGGCACCGGCAGCTTGCGGCCGTTGGTGTTGGCCTCCGGTTCGGACGCATACAGCCAGTTCGCCGCCGGATTGGTGATCAGCCGCGCATAGCCGATCGGGATGCGCGACCAGGGATGGCTGGTGGGGCCGGCTTCCAGCAACAGCACCTTGTTGTGCGGATCGGCGGAGAGCCGGTTGGCGACAACGGCCCCGGCCGATCCGGCGCCGACGACGATGTAGTCGTAGGTCTGCATATTGTTCTATCCCCTATCGGGCCGAACCGTTGCACAGAGGCGGCTTGTCAGGAACCCCGCCACGATGGACGATCCGGCGAAAGCCGAAGGGGAAACGATGCAATACGATCTGCTGCTGACGGGCGGCGAGGTTCTGGATCCCGGCGCCAATTTGCGCGGCGTGATGGATGTCGGCATTGCTGGCGGCAAGATCGCCGCGGTCGCGCCATCGCTTCCGGCGAACGAGGCGCGCAAATCGATCAGCGTGAAGGGGCGGCTGGTAACGCCGGGCCTCGTCGATATGCACGCGCATGTCTTTGTCAATGCACATGATATGGGCGGCCACACCGACCGGTTCTGCCGTTGCAGCGGAGTCACCACGCTGTGCGACGCGGGCAGCGCGGGTTCGTCCAACTTCGCCGGCCTGCGCCACATATTGGACACCGCGGTGCGAACCCGAGTGCGCGCTCTGGTCAATCTCTCGGCGATCGGCATCACCGGCACGTCGCGCGGCGGCGAGTTGTCGCATCTGCCGTACGCGGATCCCGAAGGCTGCGCGCGCACGATCATCGAGAACCCCGACCTCGCGTTCGGCGTGAAGCTGCGCTTTGGCCCTGGCCTGGTCTGGGAATATTCAACCGAACCGGTCAAGCTGGCGCGCCGCGCCGCCGAGATGGCCGGCGGCGTGCCGATGATGATGCACATCATCGACTCGCCAGTGCCGCTGCCGGCGCTGGTGGAGCAAATGAAGCCGGGCGATATCGTCACGCACTGCTATCACGGCCGCGCGCACGGCATCATGGGCCAGGACAAGGAGTTCGTGCTGAAGGAGATCGTGGAGGCACAGCGCGCCGGCATCATTTTCGACTGCGCGCACGGACGCAACCATTTCAATTTCCGCATGACGCAGCGGGCGCTGGACCAGGGCTTCATGACCGACACGATCTCCACCGATCTGACGTCCACCACGGCGACGCAGGGACCGGTTTGGGATCTCCCCACGACGATGACCAAGCTGCTGCATTTCGGCATGCCGCTGGCGGAAGTGGTGCGGCGCGCGACCGCGGTGCCGGCGAAGATCATGGGGTACGAAGGAACAGTCGGGACGCTCAAGCCGGGCGCGAATGCGGACGTATCGGTATTCGAGCTGCGCGACGACGATGTCGAGCTGCGCGACAGCGACGGCGACACGGTCACCGCGCGGCGGCGGCTTCTGCCGCAGTTGACGCTGAAAGACGGGCGCGTTTGGTACGAACGGCCAGCGGGGTAGCGGCGGCGTCTGTCACTTTACCGCCAGATTGTTTCGCACCGCACTGCAATCCGCGAATGAGCTCGTTATTGAGCGGCAGCTTTGCAAGCTCGCCGGAGATCGGACCCGGAAGCGCGTCGTCGCTGCCAACGAGGAGCCGGCATGGCGTACGGACGGTCGCGAAGAACGCGCGTCCACGCAAGCAAACCGTCGGTGAAAGCGCTGCTCGCCGATGAACGAGCGCGATCGCACCGATACGGCGGCCGACGCGTGTTCGGCTCCGAGCTGCGGCCCGGTGCAGCCGCACGGCGAACTGGATAGGCTGCGCCGGGACTCACACTCGATGTCGCACCGTCATCGGGCAATGGTCCGCCGCGGCGCGACCGGCGCGGCGCCGATGCTGGCTACGTCGATCGCCGGCATGGGAAGATCGATCGCGCGAAGCACCGCGTTCGCGAGACCGTTGTAGTCCTTGAAGCTGCGGCGCAGCCAGGCACGCCAGCCAGGCAGGCCGCCACTGGCGTGCAATTCAAACGCCGATTCGCGCCCGTCGAGCGATGACGAGACATGGTCCCACACGAGCTGCAATAACGCCGCGCGCTGCCGCGCCGAGAACCCGCCGCCGCCGAACGTTTCCTCGAGGCCCGTCGCCAGTTCCGCCATCTCCAGGTCGCTGTTGAGCGGTGCCATCACGAGCGAAGATCCTGGGATGATGCGCAACAGCTCGGACATGTGCTGTCGTGCCTGGAACAATGCAATGCCGCCGGCTGCGAGATGCGCGTGATTGGGTACGCAGTAGCCGGTCGGGGTGAAGTCCGGATCATGCTCGCTGGCGATGATGCAGCAGCGCACCATCTGCACCGTGGCCATGAGATCGACGAGGTATCCCACCGTCGCGTCGTTCTGCTTGAGTCCCATCGAATCCGTCAATGCCAGCGCCAGACCGAGCGTGAACTCCGCCCGGGCCAGCCAGCCGCGCAGATGGTGCCAGCGCAACCAGCGCGGGATCGCTTCCGGCTCCGGATCGACGGCGAACACGCGCTCCCACGGGATGAACACGTCGTCCAGCCACATCTGGCCATCGAGTTCGTCGAACCGGGCGGACAACGGCGCGGCGAACCCGTTACGCTCGCGGGTCGCGACTTTGCGGCACAGGACAGTGACGCCGGGGGCGTTGACCGGAACGATGAAGCCGAGGGGATGGTTGTCGATTTCCAGCCCGGTCAGCGTGCCGACGTAAACATCCTCGGCAAAGGCCGGGCTGGTGTGCATGCCCAGCCGGCCGCGCACCACCATGCCTTTGTCATTCTCGCTCACCCGTTTGACCGAGACCCGGTTCTTGCGATCGGGCTGCATGCGCTGACCGATCACTGGCGCGCCGCCACAGAAGGTGAGGAACCGGCCGGTGCTGGCCATCATGTCGCGATAGGCCATCGCGTTGGCTACGAAATGCGCGCCGGCATTGCGGGTCTCGGCCGCGGTCAGCACACCGAGCGCAATCAGGTGGCCGTAGTGAGGGGTATGGGTGATGTTGCCGGCGCTGAGAAAGATCGTGGTTTGAATCGCGCGGCCGATCGCGATCACCTCCGCGCTGGTCTTCGGCAGCACGAACGCCCAAGGCACGCGGTTGCCGTTCGCATCGGGCGGCGCGAGCAATGTGTCCGCCCAGGCAGGATCGAAATGGCGGTCGTACCAAGCGGCGTATTGCGCCACCATCGCGCGTGTCGCGGGGTGGGTTGTCACGTCGTCGACGCGGCCCTCGCCCATCACGAAGACTTTACGGCCGTCGCGCAATGCTTCGCGATACTCGGCTCCTACTCTCATTTTGCGCCCTTAACGCTTGAACCGGTAGTGGAACCGTTCTCCGTCCGTCGTCACCAGGCCGACCGTGGGTGCCGGAAAGTGGATCGGCAACAGCAGCGTGTCAGTGTCGGTGACCGACGACAAAAACCGCCGCCGCGAGACCGCTGCCTCGACCGGATCCCAGTCAACCCCCGGGGACCAATCGATCTCCCGGCATTGGATCGCGTGGTGCATCATGTCCCCGGTCACCACCGCGCGCTGCCCGCGGGAGAAGATATTGACGCAGCAGTGACAGGGGGAGTGGCCCGGCGTCGGCGTCAATTTGATGGTGTCGTCCAGGGCATAATCGTCATCCACCAGCAGAGCCTGGCCGGCCTCCACGACCGGCAGGCAGTTATCGCGGAAGACCGTGCCGGGCGGATTGGCTCCCTTGGCATGCTGCGCTTCCCAGGCCGCATACTCGCGTTTGTGGAACACGTATTTCGCATTCGGAAAGGTCGGTACCCAGCGACCGTCGCGCAGGGTGGTGTTCCAGCCGGTGTGATCGATATGCAGATGGGTGCAGAACACATAGTCGATTTGTTCGTAGCTTACGCCCAATGCGAACAACTCGTTCCGCCACCGCTCTTTGCCGGGAAAGTCGAACGGCGGCGGATGGCCTTTGTCCTCGCCCGTGCAGGTGTCGACCAGAATGGTGTGGTGCGGCGAGCGAACCACGAAGGTCTGATACGTGATGCACATCAGTCCCGAGGCGGCGTCGAACACTTCCGCCTCCATCAACGGCAGGTGCCGCAGGAAGGTTGCCTCGTCGTACAAGGGGAAGAAGTCCTGCGGCCGGCGCCAAGGGCCCTCGCGTTCGATCACCGCGTCGATGGTGATGTCGCCGATCGTTATCTGTCGCATGGCTCCCCCTCCGCTGACCTCTGCGCAGGCTAACAAGCATCGGCCGTGCGGGCCAGTCGCACACCGCCGAATGCATCTGTGGAACTGCGCCGAAGCCGGCCAAGCGGCAGCGGGAAAGACCGATCGTTCTCTGGGCTATTGGCGTTTTTCCCAGTACTCCGCTGCCGCGGGGAACACGGACTCGCAGCGTGTTGCCTCCGCCGGTCCGTCCAGCGTGTCGGCGGCCGCACGCCAGACCGCATAATGCGGCGCCGCGCGATGTGCTTCCAGCGCAGCCTCGTCCCGGTAAACCTCGAAGAAGTAATAGACATTCGGGTCCTGCCGGTCACGCAGCACGTTGAAGCGCAGGCAGCCAAGTTCGTCTCGTTCGGAGCCGAGTGCGTCCACCTCGATCGCGTGCAGGAACCGCTCGCGTTCCGCCGCCTTTACCCGGACCTTTACCCACATCGCCAGCATGTCCGTCGTCTCCCTTTTGCATTGCTGTGCTTGCTCCATCGGCACGATAGCCCGAGCCGCCTGGATCGCCTATGGTGGCTGACCAGGTAGCGACCGAAGGGAGGGACGTATGAAGTTCGGCGGCGCAATGTTCTTTACCGAGTATTCCATGACGGCGCCGGAGTTGGCGGTAGCCTTGGAGGAGCGCGGCTACGACAGCGTCTGGGCGCCGGAGCATTCGCATATTCCGCTGTCGCGCAAAACGCCATTCCCGGGCGGTGGCGAGTTGCCCAGGCAATATGCCGATGCGATGGACCCATTCGTGGTACTGACCGCTGCCGGCTGTGCGACCAAAACGATCAAGCTCGGCACTGGGGTGTTGCTGGTGCAGCAGCGCGATACGATCCAGACGGCAAAGCTCGTCGCCTCGATAGATCAGGTCAGCCAGGGCCGCTTCTTGTTCGGTATCGGCGGCGGCTGGAACCAGGACGAGATGGAGAACCACGGCACGGTCTACGCGACGCGCTTCAAGCGGATGCGCGAGAGCATCGAGGCGATGCAGCAGATCTGGACCCAGACGAAGCCCGAGTATCACGGCGAGTTCGTCAATTTCGATCCGATGATGGCCTGGCCGAAGCCGATCCAGAAGCCCCATCCGCCGATTCATGTCGGCGGCGCTTTTCCGCAAGCTGCCCGCCGCGCCGTTCGTTATGGCAACGGATGGATTCCGACGGCACGGGGCGACCTCCTCGCGCAGCTCCCCGAGTTTCATAAAATGGCGCGCGATGCGGGACGCGATCCGGCATCGATCGAAGTGACATCATTCGGACTGGCCGAGGACCTCGATCGCCTCAAGCGACTGAAGGACGCTGGTGTGACCCGTGTCGTGCCCATGTTGCCGCCCGAGACATCGGACAAGGTCCTGCCCATCATCGACCGCTGGACCAGGCTGATGCAGCAAGTAAACGGCTGACCGATACCCGCGCGCACTGGAGGAGATCACCATGGCTCACCAGCTCCTACCCGCGCGGGCGCGTCCGCGGCACTGTCCCGAAGATGATCGAGCCTTCGGAGCAAGTTATCTATGGTGATATCTGGCAACGGCCGGGCCTCAGCAAGCGCGGCCGTGGCTTGATCGTCGTGGCGACGCTCATTGCCACCTATCGGCCGGAGCAAGTGCGCGGTCGGGATTTGGCCGATTGGCCTGATGTGGACAAGGCGCCAGTTGGGCCGCAGCCTTACAATCCAACCCACAGGGGGTCGATCGCCTCCCGTCCCGCCAGCACGGCCGCGATGTTGTCCAGCGCGCGGAAGCCCATCGCGTTCCGCGTCTCGACGGATGCGCTGCCGACATGCGGCGCCAGGATCACGTTCTCCAAAGTTGCAAAGCGCTGATCGTAGTTCGGCTCGCTGCGGAACACGTCCAGGCCGGCGGCAAATAGCTGGCCGGAGGTCAGGGCATCAAACAGCGCATCCTCGTCCACCAGGCCGCCGCGCGAGACGTTGACCAGCACAGCGCCGCGCGGCAGCAGTGACAATGCGCGCGCGTCAATGATCTTGTCGGTGGCGGATGTGGCCGGCGCGTGCAGCGACAGGAAATCGCAGTGTGGCAGCATGGCATGGAAGTCCGCGCAATAGCGCGCCCCGGCTTCTTGCTCCGCGGCCAGGCGATTCCTGGAGTGATACAGCACCTGCATCCCGAAGCCGCGCGCCCGCTGCGCCATCGCCTGACCGATGCGCCCCATGCCGAGAATGCCGAGCGCCTTGCCGGTGACGCGCACGCCCAGCAGATCGCCCTGGCCGATGCGAAAGCCCCAGCCCTTGCGCATGATCCGATCATACTCCGAGGCGCGGCGAGCGGCGGCGAGCAACATCATGAACGCAAAATCCGCAGTGCATTCGGTCAGCACGCCGGGGGTGTTAGTCACCATCACGCCGCGCGCCCTGGCGGCGGGCACGTCGATGTGGTCGTAGCCGACGCTGCTGGTGGCTCCCACGCGGACGCAGGGCGGCAGTGCCGCGATCAATTCGGCGGAAAACGGCAGCGTGTTGGTGAACAGGATGGCGTCGGCGCGATGGCGGATGGCGGCTTGGACGGTTTCGAGCGCGCTCATGTCGTCGTTGCCTTCCACCACCAACGCGTCGAACTCCGCGCGAGCGCGCGCGATGACGTCGCGCGGCAACAGCGCCGCAACCACCAGGCGTGATTTCATCGGTTGGCCTCCTCCGACGGCATCACTATTGCCAGAGAGGCGCGGTTGCGAAAGGGGTAACCGAGCCTCACACCCGACCGTTGACGTGGCACGTCTGCCATGTTCCCGAGTGTGGATCAGAACAGCAGATCGGGGAGTGGAAATGACAGAGGCAATGGAATGGGCGCTGGGTGGAGCGGTGCCGGTCGCAACGGCGCCGGCATCGCCGCCGGCCACATGGGACCGCGAGGCCGACATCGTAGTGATTGGCTCAGGGGCCACCGGCATGACCGCTGCCATCGTGGCGCGCGAGGCCGGCGCCTCGGTCATCGTGGTCGAGCAAGAACACGACATCGGCGGCCACGCCATCACGAGTGGCGGCAATGTCCCCCTCGGCGGCGGCACCAGCGCGCAGCGCAAAGCCGGCATCCAGGACTCGCCCGATTTGCTGTTCCGCGACCTGACCGATTGGTCGGTGGTGGAACCGAACGGCTTCCCCGACTACCGCTATAACGACCGCGAAATCGTCCGCGCCTTCGCCGATCACGCCGCCGAGACCCACGAATGGCTGGTGGCGCACGGCGTGGTGTTCGTCGACAAGGCGCCGGACGCGCAGGGCGGCAACGCGGTGGGCAACTCGGTGCCGCGCGAGATGCACTGCGCCATCTCGCACTGGCCGACGGTGCAGACCGGCAAGCCGGCCCCCCTGGAAGAGCAAGCCACGCGCTCGTCGGGCAACGGCCTGATGCGTCCGCTGGAAGCCGCCGCACGCTGGGCCGGCGTGGAGATCCTGCTGCGACACCGGATGGTCGCGATTTACCGGGAAGCGCCCTCGGCGGGGCGTGTGTTGGGGATCGCGGCGGTCCGTGGCGCGGTGCGGTTGGCGATCCGCGCGCGCAAGGCGGTAGTGATCGGCACCGGCGGCTCGACCGGCAACGTGAATTTCCGTCGCATCGCCGATCCTCGGCTGACTGAGGAATATTGCGGCCTGTCCGGCATGCCGTGGTCGGACCAGGACGCCAGCGGCGAGCTGGCGGCCATGGCGATCGGTGCGTCGCTATGGGGAACCTACAACCAGGTGGGAGAATTCGGCTACAGCGTCACCAAGCCTGCCGCGATCGGCTGCCAGTATGGCTACCAGAATTTGCGCTGGTATCCGGGCAGCGCGGTGTTCGATCGTGCGCGCGCGATCGGCCTGCCGGTGCGCGATTGGCAGGACCTGATCACTGTGAACATGCTGGGCCAGCGGTTCTATGACGAAACGGGACGAGGGTTCACCACCAACAACTTCAATTCGATCAATCCGTATACTCAAGGAAGCTGGCGCAACGCTGCGAACGTCAAGTACCGGCCGAACAACTGGCTGAACGCGGCGATGGCCGGCATCGGCGACGGCCATAACGGCGGCGGCCCGATCTGGGCGATCTTCGATGCCGAGGCGGCCCGGCGCGAGGCGTGGCTGCCGGAACCGCCGCATGTAGATTGTGCCGCGGGTTTCTTCTTCAGCGCTGATACGCCGCAAGCGTTGGCGGAGGGGATCGTGATGCGGCACCAGCGGGTGCGGATGCCGCCGGAGAACCTCGCGCGGACAGTGGCGCGGTACAACCGCTTCGTGGAAACCGGAGTGGACGAGGATTTCGGCAAGCCGACGCCGCGATACAAGATCGCAACGCCGCCGTTCTATGCGGCGTGGGCGACGCCGGTGATCCACGACACGCGTATGGGGCTGCGGATCAATGCACATTGCCAGGTGCTGGACTTGAACGGCGCGGTGATCCAAGGACTGTATTGCGGCGGTGAATCGGCAGGCGGGTTCAGCCAACACGGTCTCGCGCGGGCCACTTGCCAGGGTTATATCGCCGGGCGGCATATCGCGGCCGAGCTCGCGTGAGTGAACGGCTCAATGCTGTCCGCTCAGTTGTTGCAGTAGCGGCTTCAGTGCGTCGAGTTCAGCGCCGAAGCCGCTCCAGTCGCCCGCCTTCAACCGTTCGATCGCCTTGTCGTAATGTTCCAGCGCGGCGCGGGCGCGCGCATCCATGGAGCCCAATGCGGCAGCAGCCGGCGTGGAGGCGGTGATCGCCGGTTGGAGTGCCGCCGGCCCCGTCTGGCCGGACGACACTGGCGCCGCGTGGCCGAACAAGGCGGCGAGCGCCTCGGGCAGCGTCTCCTCCATCACCACGCGATCGCCGTAGGCGGCGATCACGCGCTTCAACTCCGGCAACTGTCCCGATTCCGCCCGCAAGTACAACGGTGAGACGTACAGAATCGAATCATCGATCGGCACCACCAGCAGATTGCCGCGAATCACCCGCGACCCCATCTGGTTCCATAGCGAGATTTGCTGCGAGATATCGGTGTTTTGGTTGATCCGTGCGTCGATCTGGAACGGGCCGTAGAGCAGTTTGTCCTTGGGAAACTGGTAGACGATCAGCTTGCCGTATTCCGGTGAGTCGCAGCGTGCGGCGAGCCAGGCGATCATGTTCTCGCGCTGGCTCGGCACCATCGGCAGCATCAGGAAGAACTGTGTCTCTTGCTCACCCGGGAGGCGCATCATCATGTAGTACGGCACCATGCGGGCGCCTGGCATGCCGCTTCCGGGCGCGGCCGGCTCGCGCGGGAACTGCCAGAGGTCCTCGCGATTATAGAATACTTCGGGCGCGTCCATGTGATAGGCACGGTATTGCAGCGCCTGAACCTGGAAGAGGTCCTCGGGGTAACGGATGTGCCGCAGCAGGTCCGGTGGCATGGTGGACAGCGGCAAAAACAGACCGGGGAAAATGCGGCGGTAGGTGGCAATGATCGGATCGTCGGGATCGGCGACATAGAACGTCGCAGTGCCATTATAGGCGTCGATGACGACTTTCACCGAATTGCGGATGTAATCGATGTCGCCCTGCGGCTGCGCGTAAGGAAACCAGTCGCTGGTGGTATAGGCGTCCTGGATCCAGAACAATCGTCCGCCGCTGACCACGACGTAGGGATCGTGATCCAGCGTCAGGAACGGCGCGATGGTGTGGACCCGATCCTTGATGTTGCGGTGGATCAGGATTCTGCTGTCACCCGTTATGTAATGGCTGAGCAGGATGTTCACGTCGCCGAATTGCCACGAGAACAGTGAACGCCAGAAATAGGAGCCGATCGGAACGCCGTCGGCCCCGTCGTAGGTGTTGTAGACGTTGTCGTCGCCCTTGGGGTAGTCGAACTCCTTGGTAGTGGTCTTGACGACAACGTAACTGTCAGTGTTCTCGCCGAAATAGATGCGCGGTTGTGTGATCGTGGGAGCGCCGTTGGAGGCTGCCGGGGGGATGTCCCGCAGGTAGTAGTAAGGCAAGCCCTCGGTAGTCTTCTCGGTGACCGGCGACATGACCACGCCGTTGCCGTGGGTGAACAGCAGATGCAGGTTTACCCAGGTCTGCGCATTTGCCGACAGCAACGACGGCGCGATTTCTCGCGCCGCGATAGTCACCTGTTGGTAGCGGTCGTTGAAATGGTAGCGATCGACGTCGACATCCATGAACTTGTAGTAGGTGCGGATCTCCTGCAGTTGTGCGTAGGTGTCCATCAGCGGCTGCCAGTCCCACAGCCGAATATTGTCCACCGTCCCCTTGTCATGCTCCAGCAACTGGTAGGTCAGCCCTTGCTCGGCCGGGAACGGCTTCACCTCGATATGCTGCAGGCCATAGGCCTCACGGGTCAGGGCGATGTTGCGGCGGATATAGGGCGACTCCAATTGCAGCTCGCTAGGCTTGACGTAGAGGCGCTCGAACAGGCCGGGCACGATTTCGTCGGCGACAAATGCGCCGCCGAACACCAGCACCACGATGACGATGACGGGCGGGATGGCGCGCCGCCAGATATTGGCGCAGGCGACCGCCGCGCTGATGACGCACAGGCCAAGCAGCAGCCACAGCACCGGCAGCACGACGTGCACATCGGTATAGCCGGCGCCGATCACCACGCCGTTGTCGTCGTACAGCAGCAGGTAGCGGTCGAGGAAATAGGCCCAGGCCTTCACCAGGAACAGAATCCCGAGCAAGGCAGAGCTGTGGGCAATGACGGTGGGCGAGAACCGGAACGGAAAATGATCGAGGTCGATGTCGCCGTGCAGGAAATACACCGCTCCCGCGACGGCGGCGCTCAGGGCCAGAATCCAGAACATCCACTCGTTCAGCGCGATCCAGGCCGGCAGCGAGAACAGGTAGAAGCCGATGTCGTTGCCGAACATCGGATCGGTCTTGCGGTATGGTACTTGGAAGAGATAGCGGAGCACCAGCTCCCACTGTCCGGACTCGGCGAGAGCAATCAGTATGCCGAGCGCGAGTGCTACGCCGCCCAGGATCAGCCGCCACGGCAACTGCGGTGTGGTGGGGCGGAACAGGCCAGGCGGCGTACCCGGAAGTGCTGGAACACTGGCGGTGCCCTGGCCAAACGCCGCTGACAGGCGCAAGCCGCGCCATGCGGCAAGCCGCAAAGCGATCGCGCCGTTGACCCACAGCAGCAGGGCCGAGAGCGCGAAGACGGCCGCGAACAATCCCAGTTTGGTTAAAAGGATCGTCCAGAAGACGTCGGTATGGCCGATTGATGAAAACCAAGCCCAGTCGATCGCCAGGCCGCTGCTGCGGCCCACGATCAAAAGACAAACCGCAATGACGGCGACTGCGGCGATGACGCCCTTTCCGCGCATCGAATCCTCCGGCGCGTGCTGCAGGCGGAAATTGAAGGGGGATGCGGCGCGACGCAACCTCTGCCGCCAGGTGGGTGAGGTTACATGCGTTGCATCATCGCCACGGTCTCCTCCGGCGACAGTGCGCTGCCCTGCGCCAGCCTCAGGACGATGAGGCTCCAGATCGCGTAGGGGCCGGCGATCTTCGCCGCGTGATAGGTGCCGAACAACTCGCCGGAGCCGATCATGCTCGTGGTGCTGGCAAACAGCAGTCCGATGATGCGGGCGTCGCGGCGCAGGTTGCCGGCGAGGCCCAGTCCAGCGGTGCCATCCGAAAAGGCGTATCTCCCGCGCGATCCTGTCGGGACGATGACCGGGCGGGCGGATTCAGAGTGGCGCCAGCACAGGAAGTTGTAACCGCCCTATGAGTCGGGTCACGAAACCGTCAGTGTGGCGCGCAGCGGCGGTTTGGCGCGGGGCTTGGTTTGCCGCGGCGGCAGGGCCAGGGCGGCGGCGGCCAGCATCAGCAGCATCCCCACCAGGTCGGGTCCGGTGACACGTTCGCCAAACAACAATGCGCCCAAGGCGACGGCAACAACGGGGGAGACGAAGGCGTAGGTGCCGGTGCGGCTGGCGCCCCAGTCGCGTACGAGCTGGAAGTAGATCGTCGTCGCCAGGACCGCGCCCGGCAGCAGCAAATAGAGCCAGGCCAGGAACGCGGGCCAACCCCAATGCAGTCGGAGTGCCTCGCTTGCGCCTGGCTCGAGAGGGATCGAGAACATCAGCAGGATCACGCCGCCAATCAGGTTCGTGAGGCCGGACATCTGCCCCGGTGCCAGGGTCAGCATCAGGCGTCGCGCCATCACAGAACCGCCGGAATAACTCACGCAGGCGATCACAACCGTGGTCGCGCCGAGCACGGTCCACAGATCGAGTGTGCCGTCCAATGCCGCGGGCCCGAATAGTACGACGATGCCCACAACGCCCACGGCCATGCCCGCGAGTTGACGCGGGCTGAACCGCTCCTGCCGTGATGCGACGGCAAACGCGAGGAGGGTGATGGGTGTCAGAGCGCTGTTGATGACGGCGGCGAGGCCGGCGGTGATCCATTTCAGGCCGTAGAGTTGAATCACCTGGTTCAACGTGACCATCAGCAGCGCTACCACCACCAGCCGTCCAGCGATGCGCGGTGTGGCGCGGATTGGCTCGCCTTGCAGCTTACGAATGCCGAGCAGGATCAGGCCGGCGACGGTCCAGCGAGTGCCGGCAAAGATGCCCGGCGGCACGGTGGCGATGCCGACCTTCATGGCCAGCCACGTGGTGCCCCATACGAAGCACAAAATGGAGAACATCGCGCGTTGTCGCGCGGCTGGGGAGAGCGTCATTTTGGGATTGTCATCGGCCGGCTGCGCCCACCATAGCGCCGGCAGGGAGGACGGCTCCATGCCGTGATGGCATGGGCTCTATGCAATATCACTATGTTGGGCGCCCGGTAACCGCACCCACGGGAGCGCAGGATGCGCTCCACCTGTCATTGCGAGGAGCGGAGCGACGAAGCGACCCTGGTCATGCCGGCACACGGACGCTGCGAGACAGCTCCGAACGGGATTGCTTCGTCCCGCCACGGTTCGCTCGCAGTCCTGGCAAGAAACAAGGCGAACAAGCTCCGCCTCCCCGCCATCCCGGATCGGCTGTTTCATCCAACCGCAGATCGGCGGTCGGATTGGTGTTAATTTGCAATGAACCCTGTCGATCTGTGTTTCTCTTCAGCAGCCCGGGCAGTGACGGACTTTGCTGGCGATGTCAGCGCGCCCGGGCGAAGCGATCAAGCCGGAACGGCGATGGATCGACCACGGGGGTATCGCCGGCAACGATGTCCGCCATCAGGCGGCCCGCGCCGGGGCCGATGCCAAAACCATGCCCGGAGAAGCCGGTGGCAATGTAGAAGCCGGGGATGCGATCGACCTCGTCGATCACAGGAACGGCGTCGGGAGTCACGTCCATCAGCCCGGCCCAGCTCTGCACCACCTGGATGTTGGCGAACACCGGGAAGATGCGGGACAGCGCCGCGCGGGTCTCGGCCAGGACCGACTCGCGAGGCGCGGGATCGAGCACACGCACGGCCTCGAACGGCGTTTGTTCGTCGAGTGTCCAGTGCTGGCGCTGGCGCCATTCCTCGAGGAACCTGCGTGACAGGCGCAGCCGAAACTCGCCGTAGTACTGGCGCAGCGTCGGCCAGTAGTCGCGCAGCAAGCGGAACGAATCGGGCGTGATGTCGGCAGTGTTGGCGCTGCGGCGGGCGATGTTGTAGCCGCCGTCCAGCCGCTTGCGCCAGCCGAACACGTTGCCGGAAGCGCTCACCTCAGGCCCGCCCGACAGTGGCGCGGTGCGGAACACCGAGCCGAGCAATTTCAGTTGCGGCAGATCGATGCCGGTGTTGCCGCAGAACAGACGCGACCAGGCACCGCCGGCGAGCACGACGGCATCGCAGGCGAAGCGGCCATGCTCTGTCACCACGCCGGCGACGCGGCCCGCCTGGACGTCGATGCCGCGCACGGCACAGTTGGTGAGGATGGTGGCGCCATGGGCGCGGGCCGCCTCGGCGATGGCGGGCGCGGCGTGCACCGGCTCGGCGCGGCCGTCGGTGGGCGTATGCAGCGCGGCGATGAAGGCCTTGCCAGCGCCGGGCACCACATCATTCACGGCGTCGCCACGCAGCAGCCGTGCTTCCACCTGGTATTCCCGCGCCTGATCCAGCCAGGCTTCCTGGGCCGCGACCTCCCTGTCGTTTTCGCAGAGATACACGATACCGGCCTGACGGAAGCCCGTTTCGCGGCCGGTGCGTTCATTCATGCCGCGCCATAGGCGCAGGCTTTCCATTGCCAGCGGGATTTCGCGGGCATCGCGGCCCATGGTGCGGCACCAGCCCCAGTTGCGGCTGGATTGCTCGCAGCCGATCTCGCCTTTCTCGCACAGCACCACGCCGTGGCCTTTCTCCGCCAGGAACAAAGCGGTGGCAGTGCCAATGATGCCGCCGCCGATGATGACCACGCCGGCTCGGGTGGGGATTGTCGCGTCGGAGACAACAGGATCGACGGGGGGCGACATGCGCGCAGCGAGTGTGTGTGACAATGTGATGTTAGTACTACGTTAGCGCCGGCACATTAGCTCACACCGGCACCGTTGGCTATCCCGATGACCGGTGTGCGCCACGCCGCATCGTCACGACAACTCGCTACCCGCTGCGCCGCCACCGTCACCGGTAGCTTGGGAGTCGGTGGAGGCGAGCTTCCATGCGGTCGCCAGCGGCAGCCGATACACGGCCTGCGCGTTGAACTCGCTCCAGAATGCCTGGCGCTCGCGGGCCTGTGTTGGTACTGCGTAGCCGAGCTGCTTGATCAGCGCAGCCAGGTAACAATCAAAGGCACTTTTGACCAGATCACCCCAGGCACCAACGAGCGCGGTGGCCCAGCGATACGCAAGCCATGCCGCAACGAGGCAGCACAACGCGATCTCGGCATCATAACCGGAGCCGATGGGCAGGTTGGCGAACACCAGCGCGCGGGTCGGCATGCCCGTTGTGGGTTCGACCATATAACGCCAATCGGCCGCATATCCGATGCGGCCGAGAGCGAAAACGCACAGCGCCAGCGCAAGATAGCAAATATTCATGAAGCAATTGACCTGCGCGCGGGAATCTTCGACCTCAGCGGTAAAATCCTTTGGGACCACCGACGCGAGTCGCAGCCATATCGGGATCGTATCCACGCCGTAAACGATATTTGCATACAGCTCGAACGAGTGAATGGCGTTGCCAAACCGGGTCGGCAACAAACCGTCGGCGACGAACCGATACGGATCGTCAGGGTCACTGCGCGCGGGAAATTCGTCGAAGAGTCGGAGCACCAGCTTGGAGATTTCGTCCTGACGCTCGGTCGGAAAGGGCAGGCCGTCGTGTATCGCATCCCGCCATTGCTGCGCGATCGCCCCGATCCTGCGAGTCATCCGATTGAACCGCCGTTGCTGCCACCACCGCATCCAGAAGCACCATGCCACCGGTGGGAGATAGCCCTCCAGTATGCGGTATTGCAGGTGGTTGGTCGTGTAGAGCGCGACGCTGATTGTCCAGACCGCCAGCACCTGCCAAGCCAGGTCACCGAGCGTCTTGTCCTGCGCGGTGCGCAGCGGCGCAAGAACGGCGATATCGGGAAACGCCCAGGCCGCGGCGAACAGGACCAGCACCACGGGAAGGAAGAAGCCGATGATGAAGTTCTTGTCGGCGATATTCGGCAGGCCGGAAAGCATGATTCGGTCGCTTCGTCATGTTTGACCTTTTTTTGGTCTCGGCGCTGGCAGCCTGGTCATGATTTTGCCTGGCAAGGCAGCAATGCCCCTGAACCGACCGCTGTCCAGTGTTTTTGACAGGTCGATTTCCCTCTTACCCTTTGCGGGTTGACCATCCAGTACTGCCTCAATCTCCTGGCCATCGGTAGCGGCCGGGAGGACCTTGCGCGTGCGTTCTACCATTTCTGGCTCCCATGCGGCCTGGCGGATGGATTGCTGCCCGGCTGTGGCGCGGGCAGCCGTGTGATGGGCGGTCTGGGGTGACGCGGCGCCAAGCGATCAGCGCAACATAGTTTTTGGCGAAAGCCTGTGCCATTTCCTGTGGCGTGGTCGCCTCCCCGACCGCCGGCAGCGTAGCAACGCCGGGATTGAATGGCTACTGAAATGATGCCGCCACCGGCGAGGCTGGCGGCGCGCATTCCTTTCAAGCTAGGCTCGCCGTCAACCACGGAGAAACCGAGTATGTCCTGGCGGGCCGGCGTCGATTCCGGCGGCACCTTTACCGATGTCTGCTTGTTCGACGATGCGACGGGCCGGATCGTGGTTTGGAAGGTGGCCTCGACGCCCGACGACCCGTCGCGCGGTATTGCGAATGGCGTGGAGGAGGGGCTGGCGCTGGTGGGGGCACAACCCCGCTCGGTCCGGTATTTCGGCCACGGCACGACGGTGGCGACCAACGCGCTGATCCAGCATCGTGGCGTGCGCACCGGGCTGATCACAACGGATGGATTTCGCGATCTGCTGGAGATCAGCCGGCAGAGGCGTCCCGATCTTTACGACCTGCAGGCGGACAAGCCGCCGGTGTTGGTGTCGCGCGACCTGCGGCTCGAGGTGCCGGAACGGGTGCGGCATGACGGTTCGGTGGAAGTGCCGCTGGATGAAGCGGTGCTGCGCACAGCCGTGCGGCGGCTGCGCGATGCACGCGTGCAGGCGGTGGCGGTATGCTTCCTGTACAGTTTCATTCGACCGGAACATGAATCGATCGCGCTGCGCGTCATGGCCGAGGAATTTCCCACAGCTTTCGCCAGCGCGTCGCACCAGATCGCGCCGGAGTTCCGCGAGTACGAGCGGATGAGCACCACCGTGGTGAACGCGTATCTGGGCCCGGTGATGCAAGGCTACATTGAGCGGCTCGGCGATCGGCTGGCCACGTTGGGCGTGCGTGTGGCGCCTCATCTGACGCAATCCAACGGCGGCGTGATCGGATTCGCTCAGGCCGCGCGGCTGCCGGTGCGTACGGTACTGTCGGGGCCTGCCACCGGCGTGATCGGCGCGGCAGAGGCCGGGCGCGCGGCAGGGTACTCCGACCTGATCACCTTCGACATGGGGGGCACCTCGATCGACGTGGCGCTACTGGCTGGCGGCGCATGCAAGCTGGCGAGCGAGGCCGTGGTGCACGGTTATCCGATCAAGGCGCCCCTGTTGGATATTCACACGGTGGGTGCGGGTGGTGGCTCGATCGCGTATGTCGATAGCGGAGGGCTGCTGAAGGTGGGGCCGCGCAGTGCCGGCGCCGATCCCGGGCCGGCATGCTATGGGCGCGGCGCGACCGAACCCACAGTCACCGACGCCAACGTCGTGCTGCAAACCCTGAACCCGGCATTCCTGCTCGGGGGACGCATGGCGGTGCGGCAGGACCTGGCGCACGCGGCGATCGAGCGGATGGCGGCGAGCCTCGGCATGGACACGATGGCAACGGCGCAGGGGATCGTCTCGGTGGTGACAGCGAACATGGCGCGCGCGATCCGCGTGATATCTGTCCAGCGCGGTCACGATCCACGCGACTACACACTGGTTGCATTCGGTGGTGCGGGACCGCTGCATGCGGCGAGGCTAGCGCAGGAATTGGAGATCAGCCAAATTCTGGTGCCGCGCAATCCGGGAATTCTGTGCGCGCTGGGGCTGCTGTTGACCGACCTGCGCGCGGATTTCGCCACGACAGCGCTCAGGACCTTGGAGCCTGCGGTGCTGAACGATGTGGTTGCGGCGTTCGAAGGATTGGCAGCCCAGGCCGATGCCTGGTTCGTCACCGAAGGCATAGCGCCGCAGGCGCGGCGTCTGCGGCGTACGGTGGACATGCGATATGCCGGGCAGAATTACGAACTGCCGATCGCGCTGCCGGATGGGGGAATCGGGCCAACGACGCTGGATATCCTGGGGGAGCGCTTCGCCTCGGCGCACCGGCAGGCCTACGGCTTCGTTGCGGAGGACGACGCCGTGCAGCTTGTGACCGTCCGGATGGAGGCGACGGGAATCGTGCCGAAGGCGTCGTTCGAGAAGTGGCGGGAAAGCGGGCCGGATGCGTCCGGCGCGGTGATGGCCCGGCGCGATGTCTGGCTGCCCGAGGCGGATGGATTCGTATCATGTCCGGTCTACGACCGTGACCTGCTGCGCGCGGGGAACCGCGTGCCCGGGCCGGCGGTGATCGAGCAGATGGACGCGACGACGTTGGTGCTTCCCGGGATGACCGCGCGGGTGGAACCATATTTGAACCTGATCCTGGAGGCGTGGTGAAGCCGGACGTCCTTCGCCTTCGCTGCCCGTTTCGTCCCTTGCCTGCTGCCTCACAATATGAGTCGCTGCTTTGCTTCCTCGCCACATGACAGGTGAGTTCGCATGCCGGATCCGGTGGTTGCCTCCTGGCTGACGAAATGCCTCGGTCGGGTCATCTTCGCGGCGCGCTGGCTGATGGCGCCGATCTATTTCGGCTTGCTGGTCAGCCTGCTGCTGCTGGTGGTGAAATTCGTGCAGAAGCTGGTCGCATTGGTGCCAAAGCTACTGGACATGACGTCCAACGATCTGGTGCTGTCCGTGCTTGGCCTGGTGGATGTGTCGCTGGTCGCCAATCTGGTGCTGATCGTGGCACTGGCCGGCTGGCAGGGGTTCGTCGACCCTATGCTCAGTGCGCATCTCGACGACCGCCCGAGCTGGCTGGCGCTCGATTTCAGCGCGCTCAAGCTGAAGCTGATCGGCTCGATTGCGGCGATCGCCGCCATTGCGCTGCTGGAGACCTTCATGCATCCCGACACTGTCGCTCCCGCCACCGCCGCCTGGCAGCTTGCGCTATTGCTCGGCATCGGTGTGCTGGGCGTATTGCTCGCGGCGATGGACCGGCTGAGCGCGAACCACCTGAAGGAGTAGCCTGATGCAGGCCGGCATCCAATTCTTTCCTGATATCGGCCCGGCCGAGAGATCAGCGCGCGACTATTGGCAGGAAGCGCTGCAGCTTGTCGCGTTGTGTGACCGCTACGGCTACAGCCACGTGCGCACGGTGGAGCATTATTTCCATCCCTATGGCGGCTACAGCCCCAACCCCGTGGTGTTTCTGGCTGCCGCGGCGCAGCTAACGAAGCGAGCACGGCTGGTCACCGGCGCGGTGCTGCCGGCATTCAATCATCCCCTGAAGCTCGCCGGCGAGCTGGCGATGCTGGACGCGCTGTGCGACGGGCGGCTGGATATCGGCTTCGCGCGTGCCTTCCTGCCGCATGAATTCGCACGTTTCGGAGTGCGGCTGGATGAAAGCCGCGCCCGCTTCGACGAGGGCATGGAGCAAGTGCGCCTGCTGCTGGAGCAGGAGGGGGCGACGCATCGGGGGCGGTTTCATGGTTTCACGCATGTGACGTCGCTGCCTCGCCCCACCCAGCACCCGCGACCGCCGTTCTACGTAGCGGCACTGGCGACGCGGGAATCGTTCGAACATGCCGGCGCCGCTGGCCACGGCATCATGGCGATCCCGATGACGGGCGCGGCGATGGCGGAACTTCTAGGCCTGTATCGCGAAGCATGGTCGCGCGCGGGCCATCCCGGGCGCGGCAGGGTGATGCTCGCGTTCCATATGTTCTGCCATCCGGATCAGGCGCAGGCCGAGGAAATCGCGCGGGGACCGCTGGAACGATATCTGCGTTCGCTGGTGGCCGCGGCCTCCGACTGGCTGCGCGGGGAACATTCGGCGGACTACCCTGGCTACGACAAGATCATCGCCGGCCTGTCGCGTGAGACGTTCGAGACGCAGGTGGAAAAATGTGCCGCCTGGGTCGGCACCCCGGAATGCATCCTGGACACGATCGCGACGTATCAGCGCCAGGTCGGTGGATTCGAAATCGCCTCGCTGCAGGTGAATTTCAACGATTTGCCATTCCCGGCGGCGAAGGCCTCGATGCGATTGTTCGGTGAGGCGGTGCTGCCGCTTGTGGCGGGCTGACCGGCCTGCGGTTCGTGTCGACGACTGGCGTCGACTTCTCGTGTCACTGCCAGGCGCGCCTCGTCATTGCGACGCGCTCAGCGCCAAAGCAACCTCGGTCTGAAGGGCGTACGGACCGGGCTTGCCTCAGTTCGACCGAGCTTGCTTCGGCGCCGCGCGCCTTGCAATGACACGCGGGGAGCGGCGGGAGCCGAACGTTACGCTGCGGCCCGTTGCGCCTTTGCCGCCGCCAGCTCCGCGACAAGCCGTTCGACCGTGCCGTCGATCGGGCGCCGACCGTGTGGGAAATGCTCCCTCTCCCATTCGATCAGGTTACGCAATACAGCCAATAGTTCCTCGGCGGTGCCGATATGACCGCGCTGGCAGGCTTTGCGTATCAGGCTCTCGAGTTCATCCGACAACCGTCGTCGCATCAGCCGGTTGAGCTGATCACGCCGCTCCAGCGCGTCGTAAACTTCCACCCCAGAGTGCGCGGCAACCGACGCCAGTCGCACATTGCTCGAGATTGCAAATGAGTTCTGTTTCATGGCCTCACACCCAAAGCCAACGAACTTTCTTGGCGTGAAGCTTAGCTGCAACTTCTTTCAAATCAGTTTCGTAGGCAACCCAATGTAAAATGCACTTTCGATACAGTTTTGACTGTACTCCCGCAATGGCGGTCGAGCAACGCCTATCGCCCCAGCGCGGCCTTCAGCGCCGGCACCAGGTCTGTGCGCTCCCAGGAGAAGGTGCCCTTCTCCTCGTCCGGCGTGCGGCCGAAATGACCGTAGGCCGAGGTCGGCACATAGATCGGCCGGTTGAGATGCAAATGCTCGCGGATGCCGCGCGGCGAGAGGTTCATGACATCGTTCATCACGCGGTCCAGCTTCTTCTCGTCGATGTCCCTGCCGGTGTTCTGCAGGTCCACATAGACCGAGAGCGGCCGGGAGATGCCGATCGCGTAGCTGATCTGGATGGTGCAGCGGTCGGCCAGCCCGGCCGCCACCACGTTCTTCGCCAGGTAGCGGCAGGCGTAGGCAGCCGAGCGGTCCACCTTGGTCGGGTCCTTGCCGCTGAAGGCGCCCCCGCCATGCGGGGCCGCACCGCCATACGTGTCCACGATGATCTTCCGCCCGGTCAGTCCGCAATCGCCGTCCGGGCCGCCGGTGACAAACTTGCCGGTCGGGTTCACATGGAACTCGGCCTCGGGGCACATCCAGCCGGTCGGCAGCGTGCTGGCTACGATCGGCCACAGCATGCGCTTGATCTCGGGTTGCTCCAGCTCATCGACATGCTGGGTGGAGACCACCACGCTGGTGGCCCCGACCGGCTTGCCGTCCACGTAGCGTAGCGTGACCTGGCTCTTGGCGTCGGGCAGCAGGCCTTCGACCGACTTGTCCTGGATGTGGCGCAGTTCGCGGATGCGATGCAGGATGGCGTGGGCGTAGTAGATCGGCGCCGGCATCAGCGCCTCGGTCTCGCGGCAGGCGTAGCCGAACATCATGCCCTGGTCGCCGGCACCCTCATCCTTGTTGCCGGCGGCATCCACCCCCTGTGCGATGTCCAGCGACTGGGCGTGCAGGTGGCAGGAGATCTCCGCCTTCTCCCAACCGAAGCCAGCCTGGTCGTAGCCGATGTCGTGGATCGCCATGCGCGCAAGGTGGCGGAGCAAGTCTGGGGTGACGGTGGCGGGGCCACGCGTTTCGCCGGCGAGGACGACGCGGTTGGTGGTCACCAATGTTTCGCAGGCGACGCGAGAATACGGGTCGGCGGCCAGGAATGCGTCCAGCACCGTGTCGCTGATCCGATCGGCGACCTTGTCGGGGTGGCCTTCCGAGACAGATTCGGAGGTGAAGAGGAATTCGCCGGTGTCGCGCATGAATGGTCTTTCTGTGGCTGAACGGGTGTCTTCGGAACGGCGGATGGCAGCCGGCAACGCCGGGCGGCTGGTGTGTGACGGAAAGCTGAAGGCGAATCAAGCACAACGCAACATTGGCGCCGGCCGAGGGGGGTTGGAGCCGTCTCGTTTCGCTCCGCGCGAGACGATCGCGTCGGCGCAGCGGGCTCCGACACCATACTCCACCGTCAAACAATGGGCGCGCGCCACGGCCGTGAGCCCGCCGATTACCGCCCTCGCGCTTGCGCCGCCCCGCTGTCCATGACAGCGTTTTCCGCCGCGGACAAGACAACAGGAGGAACGCCGTGGACGTCGGCATGATGATGGTTTTCGCCAGCTACGGTTGGGACGATTGCCCGGATTCGCGCGTCTGGGACGAGGAGATCCGGCTGGCACGGCTAGCGGCCGACCTCGGCTTCGACTGCCTGTGGTCGGCCGAGCATCATTTCAATGATTATTCGTTCGTGCCGGACAACATCCAGCTCATGAGCTATCTCGCGGCGTTATGCCCGAATATCGATCTCGGCACGGCGGCGGTGATCCTGCCCTGGCACGACCCGCTGCGCGTCGCCGAGCAAGCCTCGGTGCTGGATTACCTGTGCAAGGGCCGGTTTCGCTTCGGCATGGGGCGCGGGCTGGCACGGCGCGAATTCGCCGCCTTCCGGCTCAGCATGGACGAATCGCGCGCGCGGTTCGATGAGGCCGCGTCGATGATCGTGAATGCGCTGCGCACCGGCTTCGTCGAGGGTGATGGCCCCTTCTACCACCAGCCGCGCAGCGAGATCCGTCCGCGGCCGCAATACAGTTTCGACGGGCGCATCTACGCGGTGGCGTCCAGCGAGGATTCAGTGCTGTCGGCCGCCAAACTGGGCGCGCACATGGTGATGTTCGCTGATCGGCCGTGGGAGATGCGCCTGCCCACGATCGAGCGCGGGCGGGAGCTGCATCGCACGTTCCACCACACCGCGCCGCCCGCGCTGATGATGACGGAATTCTGTGTCTGCGGCACCAGCCTGGGCGAGACCGAGGAGGAGGCCCGGCGCTACCAAGGAAAATTCGTCGAGAGCAATTTCTATCATTATGAATTCCTCGGCGAGCATTTCAGCACGGTGAAGGGATACGACGCGTATCAGCAAAAAGCGGCAATCGCACGCCAGTCCGGGATCGAGGGCGCGGTGAAGGGCTTCATGCAGGCGGCGAGCTGGGGCACGCCGGACAAGATCTTGCGTGGTCTTGAAGCGCGCCGGCAGTTGCTGGGACATTTCGAGCTGAATGTCGCGTTCCGGTTTGGCGGTACGCCCTATGAAGTCGCGGAGCGGAGTCTGCA
>DATJNA010000250.1:0-21246 GCA_035508435.1 Acetobacteraceae bacterium
TCGACATAAACCGCACGCACGGCGCGATCGCCTGCTGCATAGATCAGGCTGCGTACCGGGTCGTGCGTCGGCCGCATCATGGGATGCGTGACATCGACCAAGACCAAGTCCGCACGGCAGCCTGGCGCGAGCCGGCCGATATCGTCACGTCCCAATGCACGTGCCCCGCCAATTGTCGCCGCATCGAACAGGTCGGTGCTGTTCATGGTGCGCGGATTGCCGGCCTGCGTGCGCGCGAGATAGGCGACGAGACGCAGTTCGTCGAGCATGTTGTGCGGATAGGTATCGGTGCCGACGCCCATGTTGACTCCAGCGCGAACATAGCGACCGAAGTCCTTCAGCGTAATGCCACGACGCGCGAATACTGTCGGACAGTGCGCCACTGTGGTCCCCGTTTCCGCCAGCCGCTTCACGTCAGTATCCGTGTGCCAGCGTGTCGAAGGATGCTCGTCTGTGAAAATGCCATGGCCGATGATCGAGCGCTCGGACAACAGCCCGAGCTGGTCAAGCCAGCCGATCGGTGTCGCGCCATGGCGGCGCGTCATCTCATGGAACTCGCTGACCGACTGTGCGGCATGAATCTGCCAGGAAAGACCACGCGCCTTCGCCTCGGCAAACGAATCGCGCAGCAGCCCTTCGGTGCATGTGTCGATCTGCGCCGGCACCACCATGCCGAAAAGCCGCCCCGACGGATGCTGCTCGGCGCGCTCGATCAGCGACAGCGCCTCGCCCATCGCCTTCTCACCCGCCTGCACGTCCCAGGCGTATTCCACCAGATGGCCGTTCCTGGTGAACCATCGCGCGGAGCGGAACATCGGTGCGATGCAGACTCGCATGCCGCTCTCTGCCAGCAGGTCCAGCCAGCCAGGATGCGCCATCGAAAGGTCGGCGAGCGTCGTCACGCCAGATAGCAGCAGCTCAGACAGTGCGACCTGCACGCAGGAAGGGATCGCCTCGGCGTCGGCGCGAAAGATCGGGAGGTATTCGTAGAGCGAGGAGTTGTAGAAGCCGGGCGAGCCGATCTCGTCGATCAGCCCCTTGTTCATCGGCTCGCTGGACGGATGGGAGTGGATGTCCACCAGCCCCGGCATGACCATCTTGCCCGTGCCGTCGATGGCTTCATCCACTGGCCCGGCATGGTCGCGGCCGACGAAGGTCAGGACGCCGCCGTCGAAGGCCACGTCGGCATTGGGCATATAGGCGTGGGTTTTCGCGCCCGCATCCCAGGCGATGACGACGTCGGCGTTGCGGATCAGGGTAGTGGGCATGCGGCGGCGGCGACCTTCGGCTGCATCGCGGCAAGCGGGGCGATGATGTGGCGTGACCCGGACGATTATGTCAGGACGATGCGCGGGGCGCTATCGCGTGGGCACCGCGATTTCGGTCAGGGCGACGTCCGGACTGTCCGTGCGCCCTGATGACCGAGGTTGCCTCGTCCCGCCGAGCTTCGCTCGCGGGTCTCGCAATGACGTGGCGTAGGCTGGGTCGCGCTTCCCCGAGTCCTGGCGCTAGTGCTGGCTCATCCTGGCGGACGCCGGATGGCCGCCGACCTTGAACCGCTTGCCGGTGTCCGCCACGTCGGTGCCGTTCACCTTCAGGATCGAGAAATCCTCATCGGTGAAGTTGCCGACGTAGATATACCGCCCGTCGGGATGGAACGCGATCGCCTCGGGCACCCGGCCGACATTGATCTCCTTGACCGGCGTCACCGTCTGGCCCTGGATGCGCAGCACCGTCACCACGCCGGTTTTGTGATAGAACCACACCGCCGGATTGTTGGATGCCTGCACGCTGGCAACCACCGCCAGGTCGCCCTTCGGGCTCATCGCCATGCCCTCGGGTGCGTCCGGCACTGTGATGTGCGCGATCACGTGCGGGTGCGGCCATTGCAGGTCGATCACGCTGACATCGTCCAGATTGCCGTCGGCCGTGCCAGAGAAACCGTTATCGGCCGTGATCGCCAGTTTCGAATCCGGTGAGACGATCACGTTATAGGGGAACAGATAGGTGGGGAATTCGAGCTTGTTGTAGGTGACCTTGTCGCCGTCCACGTCGAGCACGGCGACGTGGTTCTCCGGCGATTCCACCGTCAGCGCGTGCTTGCCGTCAGGTGTGAACTCCACCGTCGAGATGCCGGGCGCGACCTTGATCGTGCCGATCGGCGTCACGTTGGTGCCGTCGATTTTCAGCTCGGTGATGGTGTCCTCGCCGCGGTTGCACACGAGGGCAATCTTGCCGTCCGGGCTGAACGACAGGCCCGATGGCTGCTTGCCGACCGTCAGCGTCTGCACCAGCTTCGCCGGCTGTGATTTCAGGTCGATGACAAACAGCTTGTCGGTGGGCACCTGCTTGCGGGCGCCGTTGTCGTCCGCGATGGTCATCGAATCGGCGACCAGGGCGATGCTGTTATCGGGCGCGATGGCGAGGTTCACCGGCGGGCCGACGATCGAGTTCTCCAGCGGCAGGGTGGCGACAATCCTGGGCGCCTCGGGCTTCGCCAGGTCGATGATCTGCACCGTGTCCTTGCCGGTCGGCGAGATGATCGGCTTGCCCTGCGCATCCCACAGGACTTTTTCATCATTGCCGACGATCAGGTAGGGCGCGGCGCAGGCGGCCTTCGCGGCGAGCAATGCGCACAACACGCCGGCCAATCCGAGCCGCGGCTTTGGTGACGGCATCGTTTCTCTCCCAGGGTCATTATCGTTGCATCTAGTTGGCCCGAAAACGGCGGCAGCCGCAAGTCGTGGCGGGCCGCGCGGCGGAGCGTGCCGTGTACGGCGTCAGAGGCAACTCCAATGGCGCGGCGTCACAGACGGCCCCAGCTCGTGACGCGGTCGATGCGCAGTGCAATCACCGGCAGCGGCGCCAGATCCATGGTGCGATACTGGGGATAGCGGGCGCAGAGCAAGGACTGGGCGCGGTCATGCTCCGGCCCGGCGGGGAGGATTTCGGCCGCGCCGCGCAACATCACCCAGGCGAGGCGGGTCCAGTCCTCATCCCACCGATCGACCGAGATGGCGACGGCCGGGTTGGCCGCGATGTTGCGCAGGCGTTTCAGCGGCACGTCCTGCCGCTTCGGCTTTTCGTCGATGGTGACGTAGAGCGTGGTGACGTCGATCGCATAGCATACCGGCACGACATGCGGGCTGCCGGCCGCATCCGCGGTCGCCAGATGGGCGACGCGCGCGGCATCGAGGAAGCGGCGTTGCGGATCGCTGAGCATGGCGGTGAGGCTACGGCGATCGGGCTGCAGATGGAACCGCCCGGGTCGCCGCTGGCACCGCCACGCGTTTCGCCGGATCGGAAAATTGGCGGGGAGTTTTCCGGAAGCGGCGGCCCCGTGTTTCGCCGGAAAGCCCGGCCCCGCTTCCGCCAAACCGGTGATCTCATTTCGGTGTTGTGGAGCAAGCCTCGCGCTTCCTAATTACCGCCGCGGCGGCGAGTGGCATGCATGCCGGCACGAAGGGCAGCGGCGATGCAGCCACGGCGGCGTCTTGGAGCAATTGACGGATCGGAAGCCATGGACCGCGGCAATGGCACGGCGGTTTCCCCACGGCTGCCTCGGCGAGGACGCAGGATCATGCGACAGATGCTGATTGCGGCGGCGATTGCGGCAGGACTGGTGGCACTGTGGGCGGCGCTGCTGCCGCTTGCGGCGTAGGGCATTGCGTTGCGGCAGCGGGTGACGCCGCGGATGAAGATCATGCGCCGCGCATTGGGGTTGTCGCGGGCGGAGTTTCTGCGGTTTTTGCGTCTGGCGGCCCGGTCGCCGGGTTCCGCCATATGCTCAATTGCCGTTGCTTACGGAGCGAGGCATGGCGCGATGCGCGGCGCTTCTCGCGGCATCGCGGCGCAGACGCGGGCGCAATGATGCCGGGGTCTACGCCGCGGCGGGCGCGCGCAGACTCTCGATCGCCTCGCGGACCAACCGATCGAGATGGACCTCGGGGTCGTCCAAATGGGCCAGAATGTCGCGACGCATGCGTGGGTCCCAGAACTGGCGCAGATGCGAGGCGATCGATGCCACGGCTTGCTCGTGCTTTTGGTGAGCGAAGAACTTGCCGATCTGATTTGCCATATAGGCAAGCTTCTCAGGCGACATGCTGGACCCTTTGTGTGGTGCCGACGGTGGCAATGCGCGCGCCGTGGGTGAAGACTTCGAATTCGTTGCCGCGCGCGATCCCGACCAGCGTGATGCCGGCGGTATCCGCCAGGCGCAGCGCCAGCGCGGTGGGGGCGGAGACAGCAACCAGAACCGGCGCGCCGATCATCGCCGCCTTCTGCACCAGTTCGACCGAGATGCGGCTAGAGAGCAAAAGCAGTCCATCGCCGGCGGGGGTTTGGGCGCGGGCCAGCCCACCAGCGAGCTTGTCTAACGCATTGTGACGTCCGACATCCTCGCGCAGCGCGACCAGGCCGCGCGACGGATGCCAAAAGCCGGCGGCGTGCACGGCGTGGGTCTGCTGGTTCAGCCGCTGTGCATCAGGCATCGCCGCCATCGCGGCGACAATACTGGCGGGGGAATAACGCGGATCCGCGATGACCCGCGGCGGCTGACGGATGGCGTCGGCCAGGCTCTCCATGCCGCACAGGCCACAGCCGCTGGGCCCGACCAGACGGCGCTGGCGCACGGTCAGCGAGTCCATGCGGTCTGCCGTCAGCCACAGGCGAAGTTCGATGCCTTCGTCGGCGGGGACGATCTCGATTTCTTCGAGTTCGCCCGGGTTGCGGATGATCCCCTCGGTGAGGCTGAAGCCGACGGCGAAGTCCTCCAGGTCGGCGGGGGTCGCCAGCATCACTGCATGTGTGCTGCGGTTATAGGTGAAGGCGATCGGCGATTCTTCCGGCACGACACGCGTGCCGTCGGTGGCGAGAAGACCATGCCAGGAGGTGCGGGTTACGGTTCGGGCGGGTGAACCCATCGCAGGGCGGCCAAAGTGTCCGTCGTCATGCTCGGGCTTGAGCCGGCCATCCGCGCACGATCGCCGGTGCGGAGATGGCCGGATCAAACCCAGCCATAACGGGACAGGGCAGGGTGGCCACGACGGGACAGGGCGGAGTGGCCACGACGGGACAGGACGGGGCGCCCGGGACCTGATTGCCCAAATCCGCGATGATGGGATTTCGCCCAACGGCGGCAAGCGCGATGGGCATCACTCCCGCGATGGGCATCACTCTGCCGCCACTGTCTCGATCCGCCGGCTCTCAGCGGAGAACTCGCGATAGCTCTCCTGCCAGTCGCTCGGACCATTCGACGGCGTCACCTGCACCGCGGTCACCTTGTACTCAGGGCAGTTCGTCGCCCAATCCGAAAAGTCCGAGGTCACCACGTTGGCCTGTGTCGCCGGATGGTGGAAGGTGGTGTAGACGACGCCCGGTGCCACGCGTTCGGTCACCTTCGCCCGCAGCGTCGTCTCGCCTGTGCGGCTGGCGAGGCGCACCCAATCGCCATGCTTGATCCCGCGTTGCTCGGCATCGTGCGGATGGATCTCCAGCAGATCCTCCTTGTGCCATACCACGTTGTCGGTGCGCCTTGTCTGCGCGCCGACATTGTACTGGGACAGGATACGTCCGGTGGTCAGCAACAGCGGATAGCGCGGGCCGGTCTTTTCGTCAGTAGGCACATATTCAGTAATGATGAAATTGCCTTTGCCGCGCACGAAGCCGCCGATATGCATCACCGGCGTGCCTTCCGGCGCCTTGTCGTTCACCGGCCATTGCAGCGAGCCGTGCGCCAGCTTCTCGAAGGTGACTCCGGCGAAGGTGGGGGTCGTCCGCGCGATCTCGTCCATCACCTGCGAGGGGTGCGTATAGTTCCAGTCCGCCCCCATGGCCTGCGCAATCAACTGGGTGACTTCCCAGTCGGCATAACCGGCACGCGGCTGCATCACCTTGCGCACCAGGTTGATGCGGCGCTCGGCATTGATGAAGGTGCCGTCCTTTTCCAGGAACGTGCTGCCCGGCAGGAAGACGTGGGCGTAGTTCGCGGTCTCGTTCAGGAACAAGTCGTGCACCACCACGCATTCCATCGCGGCGAGGCCGGAGGTCATGTGCTGCGTGTCGGGGTCGGACTGCACGATGTCCTCGCCCTGGATGTAGATGCCCTTGAACGAGCCATCCAGCGCCGCGTCGATCATGTTGGGAATGCGCAGGCCCGGCTCGGGATCCAGCGTCACGCCCCATTCCTGCTCATAGATCGCCCGCACCGCCGGCAGCGAGATGTGGCGATAGCCCGGCAGCTCATGCGGGAAACTGCCCATGTCGCAGCTTCCCTGCACGTTATTTTGGCCGCGCAGCGGGTTCACGCCGACGCCGGGCCGGCCGATATTGCCGGTGGCCATCGCGAGATTGGCCAGGCACATCACCGCGGTGGTGCCTTGCGAATGCTCCGTCACGCCGAGGCCGTAGTAGATCGCCCCGTTGCGCGCGCCGGCATAGAGCCGCGCCGCAGCGCGAATTGTCTCGGCCGGCACACCGCTGATCTTCTCCACGGTCTCCGGGCTGTTCCGAGGCTCGGCGACAAACGCCGACCACTCGGCAAACGCCTCGGTGTCGCAGCGCTCACGGACAAAATCCTGGTTCACCAGCCCCTCGGTGACGATGACATGCGCCAGCGCCGTCAGCACCGCGACATTGGTACCGGGACGCAGCGCCAGATGGTGGCTCGCCTGCACATGCGGTGTGCGCACCAGGTCGATACGCCGTGGATCGATGACGATCAGCTTCGCACCCTGACGCAACCGCTTCTTCATGCGGGAGGCGAACACCGGGTGCCCATCGGTCGGATTGGCGCCGACCACGATCATCACGTCGGTATGCTCCACCGAATCGAAATTCTGCGTGCCGGCCGAGGTGCCGAAGGTCTTGCTGAGTCCGTAGCCGGTCGGCGAGTGGCACACCCGCGCACAGGTATCGGTATTGTTGTTGGCGAATACCTGCCGCGCCAGCTTCTGCACCAGATAGGTCTCTTCGTCGGTGCAGCGCGATGAGGTGATCACGCCGATCGAATCCTTGCCGTACTGCTCTTGGATGCCGCGGAAAGCGGTGGCGACGCGGCCGATCGCTTCCTCCCAGGTGGTCTCGCGCCACGGGTCAGTGATCTTGTCGCGCACCATCGGCTTCATGATACGGTCCTGGTGGTTTGCGTAACCCCAGGCGAAACGGCCCTTCACACAGGAATGGCCGTGATTTGCCTTGCCGTCCTTCCACGGCACCATGCGCACCACAGTGTCGCCGCGCATCTCGGCCTTGAAATTGCAGCCGACGCCGCAATAGGCGCAGGTGGTGACGACGGAATGCTCTGGCTGGCCCAGGTCGACCACGGTCTTCTCGATCAGCGTCGCTGTGGGGCAGGCCTGCACGCAGGCGCCGCAGGACACGCATTCGCTGGTCAGGAACGCCTCATCCATGCCGGCGGCGATCTTCGAGGCGAAGCCGCGGCCCTGCACGGTCAGCGCGAAGGTGCCCTGCACTTCCTCGCAGGCGCGCACGCAGCGCGAGCATACGATGCACTTCGAGGGTTCGAACTGGAAATACGGGTTGGAGGCGTCGATGTGCTTGTCCTGCAGATGGTTGGCGCCATCATAGCCATAGCGCACATCGCGCAGGCCGACTTCGCCCGCGGCGTCCTGCAATTCACAATTGCCGTTGGCCGTGCAGGTGAGGCAATCGAGCGGATGGTCGGAGATATACAGCTCCATCACCCCGCGGCGGATGCGGCGGACTTTTTCCCCCGCTGTGTGCACCTTCAAACCCGGCGCGGCCAGCGTGGTGCACGAGGCGGGCGTGCCCGGCCGTCCCTCGATCTCCACCAGGCACAGCCGGCAACTGCCAAAACTGTCCAGCGAATCGGTGGCGCAGAGCTTGGGGACTTTGATGCCGGCCTCGGCGGCGGCGCGCATGATGCTGGTGCCTTCCGGCACGGTAACGTCATGGCCGTCGATGGTCAGCGTGACCGGCCTGGCGGCGACGTCGATTGCTGGCGTGCCATAGTCGATTTCCTGGATCAGGGGCATGCGGGCCTCCTTTGCACCGGGCACGGCGCGGCGAGGGTTTGAATCATGCCGCCACCTTTTGCGGCGTACGGAAGTCTTCCGGGAAATGCGTCAGCGCGCTCATCACCGGATAAGGGATGAACCCACCCAATGCACAGAGTGAGCCAAACTTCATCGTATGGCAAAGATCGGTCAGCAGTTCGAGATGCATGTCCACCCGATCGCCGGCCATGATGCGGTCGATCACTTCCACGCCGCGCACCGAGCCGATACGGCAGGGCGTGCATTTGCCGCACGACTCGACAGAGCAAAACTCCATCGCGAAGCGCGCCTGGGCGGCCAGGTCGACGGTGTCGTCGAACACCACCACGCCGCCATGGCCGATCAGGCCATCCTTGGCGGCAAAGGCCTCGTAGTCGAACGGCGTATCGAACAAGGCAGGGGGGAAATAGGCGCCAAGCGGGCCGCCGACCTGCACCGCGCGCACCGGCCGGCCCGAACCGGTGCCGCCGCCGATGTCGTTGACGATCTCGCCCAGCGTCAGGCCGAAGCCCGCCTCGAACAAGCCGGCGTGTTTGACATTGCCGGCGAGCTGGATCGGCATGGTGCCGCGGGAGCGGCCGTAGCCGATGCCCTGATAGGTCTCCGCCCCCTCGGCCAGCACGAAGGGCACGCTGGCCAGGGTGATGACGTTGTTCACCACCGTGGGCTTGGAGAACAAACCCCGGTGCGCGGGCAGCGGCGGCTTGGCGCGGACCTGGCCGCGCTTGCCCTCCAGGCTGTCGAGCAATGAGGTTTCCTCGCCGCAGACGTAAGCGCCGGCGCCGACACGCTGATCGATGTCAAAGGCTTGACCGGAACCCAGCACATCGGCCCCCAGCACGCCCGCACGGCGGGCGATCGCCAGCGCAGCGTTGAACGCAGCGATCGCGTGCGGATATTCCGAGCGGGTGTAGACGAAGCCCTTGCTGGCGCCAACCGCGATGGCGGCGATCACCATACCCTCGATCAGTGCGAACGGGTCGCCTTCCATCAGCATGCGGTCGGCATAGGTGCCGGAATCGCCCTCGTCGGCATTGCAGACGATGTATTTTTGCTCCCCGGACGCTTCCGCGGTGGTCTTCCACTTGATGCCGGTGGGGAAGCCGGCGCCACCGCGGCCACGCAGGCCTGATTTCGTCAGTTCCTCAACGATCCGCATCGGGACGAGTTGCAGTGCGCGGCGCAGGCCCTGCAAGCCGCCATGCGCCTGGTAGTCATCCAGCGACAGCGGATCGGTGATGCCGCAGCGGGCGAAGGTGAAGCGGGTCTGCCGGGCGAGGAAGGGCAGCTCCTCGGGCCTGCCCAGGCGCAGCCTGTGCGGATCGCCGTTCAGCATCCCGGCGCCCAGCAATTCCGGCACATCGCGCGCCGCAACGGGCCCGTAAGCGATGCGGCCCTGCGGCGTCTCCACCTCGATCATCGGCTCGAGCCAGAACAATCCTCGGGAGCCGGTGCGGGTAATGGCGGCATGGCCGGCAAGCGCGCCGGCCACCGCATCGGCGCCCAGCGCCAGCGCCGCCGCGTCGCGGGGCACGAAGACGCGAGTCATGGGGCACTCTCCAACGCGGCTTCGAGGCTGCCCGGGTCGAGCCGCGCCAGTGGCCTGTCATCCAGCAGCGCCGACGGCCCAATTGCGCACAGGCCCAGGCAGAATACCGGCTCCAGTGTCACGGCGCCGTCCGGGGTGGTGCCGTGCCAATCCACGCCAAGCCGGCTGCGGACATGGGCGGCAAGCGAGTCGGCACCGAGGGACTGGCACGCTTCGGCGCGGCACAGCTTCAGCACATGTCTCCCGGGCGGCTGGGAACGGAAATCGTGATAGAAGCTTACGATGCCGTGGACCTCGGCGCGGGTCAGGTTGAGCCTCTCGGCGATCAGCGGCACGGCAGCGGCAGGCACGCAGCCGAATGCCTCCTGCAAGGCGTGCAGGATGGGTATGGTCGCGCCTTCGCGCCCGGCATGGGCGGCGATGATCTCGCCACCGCGCCTCTCGTCCCATGGCTCGTAGTTTGCCACGCTGGCTCCTCCCGGATCGCTCCGGTTCTGAACTTGGCTGGCCGCGACCGGATCGTGCACCGTGGCCCGGCCACGGTGGGTCACCCTACCGATAAGAAAGAGCGTTCGGGGGGAAATGCAAGCAAGCGGGGCCGAAGCCCCGATAGAAATTTTCTATCGAGTAGGGCCGCCGCGGACCTGTCCCAACCGGCGGGCTTCTGTCACCAGGGCCGCGGTCAACGGCGCCAGCGGCTCGCGCTGTGGATAGACCAGGCCGATGGTTGGCGGGTCGGGCTCGATGATTGGAATGGAACGGATATGTTCCGTCAGGCCCATGGTGTCGGCCAGCACTGCCGGCATCACGCTGGCCCAGCGGCCGGTGCGGACATGGGAGAACAACACCACCATTGAATTCGACTGCAATGTCGGGGCGGGTTCGACGCCGGCCTCGCGCAGGCGGCGGTCGATGATGCGGCGGTTCTGCATGTCGGGCGTGAGGAGACACAACGGGATGCTGCCGACTTCGGCCCAGCTCACCTGCGCGCGGCGGCCGAGCGGTGCATCGCGCGCGATCAGCAGGTGATAGCGCTCGGGATACAGCGGCACGAAACGCACGCGGCCGAGCGGCTCGTTATAGACATAGGTCAGGCCGGCATCGACTTCGAGATTCTCGAGTTCCGTCAGCACATCGATCGAGCTGCGCGAGACCACGGTGAACACCACGTCCGGATGGCGTTCGCGCAGCGGCGTGGTGAGTTCGGCGACGATCGGCAGGGCGGTGGGCACGGCGGCGAGGCGCAGATGTCCTGCCAGCCCCTGCTTCAGCGCGCGGATTTCCTGATGCATCGCGCGGGCATCGCCGACGATGCGGCGCGCCCAGTCGAGCACGCGCTCACCTTCCGGTGTGAAGCCGAGGAAGCGCGACTGGCGGTGCACCAGCAGCAGGCCGAAGGTTTCCTCGAGTTGCTTGAGGCCGGCGGACAGCGTGGGCTGGGTGACGCCGCAGGTATCGGCGGCGCGGCCGAAATGTTGCTCGCGCGCCAGGGCCAGCAGCATTTCCAGTTTATCGATCATCGGTGCGTGGTCATTGCGGCAGTGCGGGTTTGTGGGATGTCTTGGCGGCGAGCGTGATTCACGAGCAGTACACCAAAACCGGCGATGGTGGCTCCCACAGAGATTGGGGACGGTTGGAACGCCATAGCACGCATAGACAATGAATTCGATAGCCGCCTGACGAGGCGAGGGATCGGCGAAACCTGGTTTGCTTCGCACAGCAGCATGCCATGGTCGCGGCTGCCTGGATGACCGGGCGTTGTGTCCTGTCGCAAAGGGCACACGCCGTGCCGGAACACACGGATATCCATAGTGCGATTGATGTGGTGATCCGGGCGGGCAAGAGGCGGATCAGGGTCCGAATCGTGATCCGTCTCTAAAGCCCCTCGGGCGCCGGACGGCGGCTGAAATGCTGCCGTCCGGTGTCCCGTTGGCACAGCGGGGCAGCTTGCAGCAACCGCGGGATTGGCATGCAATTCGCCAAATCTGCCCCGCGCGCGCGACATGCAAAGTCACGCGATATCCAATGACAGGCTGTGGCGATGACGAGCGCCGCTCCTGCACGGTGCGCACCATGCCGGGAAGGCCGCTTGGAATGGTATGGGCGCGTGCGAGCAAACCGCAAATCGAGCTTTGATATGTAATGGCGCGGCCTGCGTGATTCAGGTGTCGGTTGACCGACCTCCCGGCCGACGCTTGACCTGCAATTGGACTTTGGCACGCTGTTGGCCATGCCGCGTCCATTGTCACGAGACAGCGGCAGCAAAATGGAGGGGAGGCAACCTGCATGTCCGATCGGTCCCGCCTGGATCCGGAAATGGCCGCATTCACCGCAGCCGCGGAGGCGGCGGCAAAGCAGTACCCGCCGATCCGGCTGGAGGTGCCGCTCGATCCGCACCGCGCCACCAACGAGGCGTTGAACCTGCCTTTTGCCAAGGGTGGTCCCGCGATGGCCGAGACCGCCGATCGCTGGATCGCCGCCCATGGCAGACGCATCTTCTGCCGCGTCTATCGCCCGCATGTGGATCGCCCCTTGCCCACGATGGTGTATTTCCACGGCGGCGGCTGGGTCTGGGCGTCGGTCGATACGCATGACCGCCTGGTGCGCGAATACTGCGCCGCGGGCGAGGTGGCGGCGGTGTCGGTGGACTATGCGCTGTCGCCGGAGGCGAAATTCCCGCAGGCGCTGGAGGAATGTCTCGCCGCGTTGCGCTGGGTTTCGACGCACGGCGCGGCGTGGGGGCTCGACACCTCGCGCCTGTTGCTCGGCGGCGATTCCGCGGGCGGCAACCTGGCACTGGCGACCGCCTTGCTCGCACGCGACACCGGCGGGCCCACATTGCGCGGCATCCTCACCACCTATCCGGTTTGCGACAGCGCCCTCGACACGTCGAGCTATCGCGAGTTCGGCGACGGCGCCTTCGGGCTGAGCCAGCAGCGGATGGCGTTCTACTGGTCGGTGTACGTGCCGCATCCGGCGGACCGGCTGCATCCCTTGGCCGCCCCCCTGCGCGCGGACCTGCGCGGCCTGCCGCCGGTGCTGGTGCATCTGGCCGAACTGGACGTGCTGCGGTCCGAGGGCGAGGCGCTTGTCACGCGTCTGCGCGAGGCGGGCGTGGCGGTGGAGACGGAGACCTTCCCCGGCGTGGTGCACGGCTTCCTGCGCGCCGCCGCGACGGTGGGCAAGGCGCGCGACGCGGTGGCAAAGGCCGGCGCCTGGCTGCGGCGGCTGGGGTAGCGCCGCGATGATCACGTTGCAATCTCTGCCATCAGCCTGACGCTGGAGGCGCCGGCTCGACCCAGTGCGACTGGACCGGTGCTGCATCACTTGACTGGTGCCGCCGATGTCACTATTTAACCTTTAGGTTACTTAACCGTGAGGTTCATCGGCTCTGCATGACCCCCGACGCACTCAGCAGCACGTTCGCCGCGCTGGCCGATCCTACCCGCCGCGCCATCCTGGCGCGGCTGGCCACGGGCGAGGCTTCGGTCACAGCGCTGGCGGAACCTTTCGCCATCAGCTTGCCGGCCATTTCCAAGCACCTGAAGGTGCTGCAGCGCGCGGGTCTCGTGACCCGAGGGAAGGCAGCGCAGTGGCGCCCGTGCCGGCTGGAGGCCGGTCCGCTGAAGGACGCGGCTGGCTGGCTGGAGCATTACCGAGCCCATTGGGAGCAAAGCCTCGATCGGTTGGAGGACTACCTGAAGACACTACAAGCCAAGGAGCAAACCGGTGGTCCCCGGCAAGACTGACCCCGCCGCACCTGAACTCACCGTCTCGCGTCTGATCGACGCGCCGCGTGCATTGGTCTTCAAGGCGTGGACTCAGCCCGAGCATGCCGCGCGCTGGTGGGGGCCGCGGGGCTTCACTGTTGAATCCTGCCGGCTGGATGCCCGTCCGGGCGGCACGTACCGCGTCGCCATGCGCTCGCCCGAGGGCACGCTGCGCACCAAGCGCGGCGTCTACCAGGAGGTTGCGAGCCCCGAACGCCTGACGTTCACCTACGCGTGGGAGGATGCCGCTGGCGAACCCGGCCACACCATGCATGTCGTCGTTACCTTCGAAGCACGCGGCGAGCAAACGTTGCTGACCCTGCGCCAGACGGGCTTCGAAAGCGTGGCAGAATGCGACAGTCACCGCGAAGGCTGGACCAGCTGCTTCGAACGCTTTGCCGAATTTGCCGCCATGATGGCAGCAGGCGAGGCCGCGGATCGTCGTTAGTGCGGCGCGGATCAGCACCGCGCCACCGTTCGTTTCCCAAACAGCCCAACCGAACCGGAGGACCCTTCCCATGCAACACCAGATTGTCTCCCGCGATGAATGGCTGAATGCGCGCAAGCAGCTCCTGGCCAGGGAAAAGGCCTTCACCCGTATGCGCGACGAGCTCAACGCCGAGCGCCTCGCCCTGCCCTGGGTGAAAGTGGAAAAGACCTATATCTTCGAGGGTCCAAACGGCCCCGAAACGCTCGCCGATTTGTTCGATGGCCGCAGCCAGCTCGTGATCAAGCACTTCATGTTCGGCCCCGACTGGAACGAAGGCTGTGTCGGGTGCTCGTTCGAGATGGACCAGATCAGCGGCGCCCTGGTGCATCTGCAACATCACGACGTGACGTATATCGCCGTCGCCCGGGCGCCGTTCGAAAAATTTGACGCGTTCCGCCGCCGCATGGGCTGGAGCATGAAATTCGTCTCCTCCTACGGCAGCGACTTCAACTACGATTTTCACGTGTCATTCCGGCCGGAGGAAGTGGCCAAAGGCGAAGCCTATTACAACTATGGAGTCCGTCCCATCGGCATCGACGAACTGTCCGGCCGCAGTGTGTTCTACAAGGACGAGGCGGGAAACATCTTCCACACCTACTCTTCGTTTGCCCGCGGCGGCGAGATGAACCTGAATGCCTACGCGGTGCTGGATGTCACGCCGAAGGGACGCAACGAAACCGTCAACGGCAACCTGACTGACTGGGTGCGTCTCCACGATCGCTATGACGATGGCAGCGCGGTCAATCCGCAGGGACGCACCATTGCCGAGGAAGATGCGGAGTCCTGTTGCCGTTCGACCTGACACCGGGGGCGTCGAGGCGCGACGCAGGGCAGTGGCGGGGGCAGTGGCGGGGGCAGCGCCGCAGCGGACGCGACCTTGGCCCCGCGCTGCCCGACCTGCCACACTGCCGCATGCGCCCGTTGCCGCCACGGAGACTGCACCTGCCGTTCGAGCCCGGTCCCTATCGGATGGCGATGGACCTGGTCACGCTGCCGGAGTCCGCCTGGTTCGAACTCGACGACCGCTATCCGGCCGAACTTGCCGAACGCCGCCGTTTGCTCGCCGAACGCCACGACGACGTCTTCGCCGCGCTGCCCATCTCCGACGCCGCGCGAGCAGAGACGCTCGCGATGGTCGCCGAAAATCTCGGGACCCATCGTTCCGACTGGTTCGTCCGTGACACCGACACGCTGCATAACTGCCTGACAGGCGAGCAATGGGACCTGGCTCACCCACCCTGCGATCCGCTGGAACTCGCCGGGCGGCTGGTGCAGGAGGATCTGTGCCTGGTACAGCTCGATGCCGCGGTGCCGGTGCTGACCGCCGCCGTGCTGTGCTTCCCCAGCCGCTGGCGCCTGGCGGAGAAATTGGGCCGGCCGCTTGCTACCGTGCATGGCCCGGTGCCGCTTTATGCCGAGCGCCTCGCCGGCCCGGTCGATCGCTTCATGCGCCACGTCAAGCCTGGCCACATCGCCGCCCGCCTCAACTGGTCCGTGCTGGACGACGCCACCCTGTTCCAGTCCGGCGGCAAATGGCGCACCGCACCGAATGTCGCGATCACCGCGGCCAATGCCGGCGAGACGTTGTTCCTCCGCGTCGAGCGTCAGACGCTGCGCCGGCTGCCGACCTCCGACGCGGTGTTGTTCGGCATTCGCGTTCACGTCTATCCGCTGACGGACGCAGTCGCGGATGCTGGGGGTGCCGCGCGGCTCGCCGAAGCCGTGCGCGCGCTGCCCGAGGCCACGCTGCGCTACAAGAGCCTGCTGCCGATCCGTGACGCGCTGCTGCGGTGGCTGGACGCCCGGTGCTGATCGTGACTTGCAGCACCAATGCCATCCGGTGAGCGAGGCCGGGCGCACGATCGGGTGCCACAATGCGTTTGCGCTGGTAGCGCAGCAGGGCAAGGTTAGCGGTCGCGGCCATTCCGCAAATCAGTGCACGGCCGCATACATGATCTTCTCCTGCGTCGCTTCGCGCGGGTCGAACTCGGCCACGATCTGTCCGCCGCGCGCGACCAGGATGCGGTCGGAAATTTTGAGGATTTCCGGCAGGTAGGACGAAATCACCACGACCGCCTTGCCCTCGCGTGCCAGCCCGCGGATGATCTCGTGGATTTCCTCCACCGAGCCCACGTCGACGCCGCGCGTCGGCTCGTCGAGGATGATCAGCTTCGGCTCCTGCGCCAGGCTCTTCGCCACCACGACCTTCTGCTGATTGCCGCCCGAGAGCTCGATCACCTTGCTCTGCCGGTTGATCGCTGTGATGCGCGTGCGGCCGACCCAGTCGCCTGCCACCTGGGCGCGCTGCTTTCGCGAATAGAGCAAACGCAGGCGCCCGACCAGCGAGGCGAGCCAGCCGGTGTAGATGTTGTTGTCCACTGTCATGGTCTCGAAGAAGCCGCTCACCTTGCGGTCTTCGGTGACATAGGTGATGCCGTCCTTCACGGCCTGCGACGGCACGCGATAGCGCACGGGCCGCTCGCCCAGGTAGATCGTGCCACCGTGGATCAGGTTGCGCTTGCGTGCCCCGGCAATGACCTGGGCGATTTCCGATCGTCCGGAACCAACCAGTCCGGCGATGCCCAGGACTTCTCCGGCGAACACCGAGAACGACATGTTCTTGACCATGGTTCCCGAGATCACGTTCTGCACCCGCAACACGCGCTCGCCGCGGCGGTTGCCGCCGCTGCCATGCTCTGGCCGGCTTTCCGCCAGGCTGCGCCCGACCATGCACTCGACCAGCCTGGCGCGGGTGAATTCCTTCGCCGGTGCGGTGATCACCTTGCGCGCATCACGCAGCACGGTGATCCGATCGGCGATGGTCAACGCCTCCTCCAGTGCATGCGAGATGTAGACGATCGCGATTCCGCGCCGGCGCAGGTCGTCAATCAGCAAGAACAGGTGCTGGGTTTCTTCCGGGGTCAGGCTTGCCGTCGGCTCGTCGAAGATCATCACCTCGGCCTGGTAGTAGACAGCGCGGGCGATCTCCACCATCTGGCGCTTGGCGGTGCCCAGCGTCGCCACCACGTCGCTCGGTTCGACGTGAAAGTTCATCGATTGCAGCAGTTGCTGCGCGCTGATGTTGATGCGCCGGAAGGTAGTCAGAAATCGCTCGCGGCCCAACTGGACATTCTGGGCGACCGTCATGGTCGGGACCAGGCTGTCCTCCTGGTAGACCATCGCGATGCCGCGCCGCAGCGCATCCGAGGGCGATTGGAAATGGCAGGGCTTGCCGTCCAGCAGCACCTCGCCCGAACTGAGACGGACCGCCCCGGCGACCGCCTTGCACAACGTAGACTTGCCGGCGCCATTCTCGCCGACCAGTGCGTGAACCTCGCCGGCGTAGAGATCGAAATCCACGTCCTGGATTGCCGGCGACCCTTCATAGAGTTTGGTCGCCCGCCGCACGACGAGCTTCGGTGTGCGTCCGCTGCGATCGGGCATGGCTTGCTGTGGCAGGTGTTGCGGGACGTCGTTCATGGCAGGCGTTCCGTGGCTGCGAGATCGTCGGCAAGCAGGCAATCGTTGCCTTTGACAGCAATCACCAGGCGATTGCCGATTTCGCGGGCCGCCATCACCCCGTGATTGCGGCCGTCAACGCGGCTGTGGAGCGAGAACATCGGCTCGCAGTCTGCATTCAGCCGCACCACGAGCCCATAGGCACGCGGCGGTGCCCAGGGCTTGCGGATGCCAAGCTTCTTGATTCCGCCGCCCTGCAAAGGTTCGAGATAGGAGCCGGTGGCGCGCAGTGCCGGACGAATCCACAATTCGGGATCCACGCAGCGCATCATCTCGCGGCGAAATTCCGGCTCACGCAAGACCAGCTCGATCAATTGCGTACGCAATGCGAAGAGCGCCAGCCAATGACCGCCGCGGGACGCGGGTGCGATGCGCGCGGGATAGCCCGGCATGTTGTCGATTAGCAACTCGGTGCTGCCTCGCCCGTTATTGCCGCGGCGGTAGCGCAGCAAGGTATGGGCCCAGCTCTCGGTGAATAGAACGCTCTGGCCGCCATCGGTGACCTCGAGTCCGTTCGGATAAGCCAGGTTGCTCTGCAATACCTCGGCGGTCGCGGCGCCGCGCGGCCAGTAAGCCAGCATGCCGGCGCGGTTGCATTCCATGAGATCGACGACCCAGTCTTCGGCGTCGTGCCGCGTGCTGCCGACGGCAAGGTAGAGGCCGCCGTGCAGCGGGTCCTCGGCGATCGCGGTGACGCAGCGCAGCCTGGTCCCGCCGGCTTCCTCGACACTTGCAGCCACGCTGCCGTCTGCGCCGATGCACCGCACGCCGGCGCCATTGATGGCCACTGCCAGCGTGGCATCGCTCTGCCGCGTCAGTGCGGTGATCGGCGCCTCGAACGTGGCCACCACCGATTGCTCGCGCAGGTCCGGTCCCGACAGGCGGAGCAATCTGTTAAGACTGCTGACGAACACCTCGCCCTGCGCGCCGACGGCGACATCGTCGGGCCGGACAAGGTCCGGACCGATGGCCGGCAACTCCTCCAGACGATTGTTGGGAACGTAGGCGCCGTCCAATGTCGGGATCGGATGCTGCCTTCCCCGCGAGAACAGGATGGACCTGATACCTTCCGCCAGACTCGACATCGTTCCGTTCCGTCTCAGGCTGGTGCCGACTGCCGGCGGCCCCAGTAGCTCTCGCATCCGGTCCAGTTGGGATCGGCGCCTGCCAATTTGATCCGGCCGATGCGGTTGTTCTCCAGTCCGCCGAGATAGAGATAGCCGCGATCCTCGCGCATCGAGGTCAAGGTCGGATGTGATTCACCGCCGGGGTCCCAATAGGACTCGACCGGTTGAAGGTTCGCATCGAGCTTGACGATGCAGCCGTTGTTAATGCCCGGGAACAGCCATTCGTCGATCGGCAGTTGCTTGATCATGCGAATGCGGAAGCCGGGCATGCGCATTGCCACGTCGTAGACCGGCGTACGCATTGCCACCAGTGCGAGCCAATAGCCGCCGTCGGAGGCGCGATTGATATTGTCGGGGCTGCCGGGGAGATGATCGAGTACGACCTCCGTCTTGCCCTTGCTGGGCCCTTCGATCCAATAGCGCATCAGGCGCAGGCCGAAGGTTTCGCAGAACAGGATCGATTTGGCGTCGTGGGTCAGGCAGACGCCGTTGCAGAAGCGGACATTGTGCACCACGGTGTGGGTCTTGCCGGTGGCCGGGTCGTAGCAGACCAATCGCCCGCTGCCGCGTCCTTCCAGGCCGTCGACCGGCCATGTCAGCATGTCGTAGCGGGTAGTGCCCTCGCTGAAATAGATCTTTCCGTCGGGCGCGATGTCGAGATCGTCGGTCAGCTTCAGTCGTGAGTCGTCGATCAACTTGAACCAACTGCGGTTGGTCTCGTCGGTCAGCTTGAAAACTGTTCCGTCTGGTTTCACGCCATACAAACCCATGCCAGCGGCACAGACGATGAGGTTGTCGTCCTTGTCGAAAGCAAGTCCCAGCGGGCGGCCGCCGATACGGGCGAACAGCTCGCGGTCTTCGAAGTTCCTGCCGGAGAAGCGCAGGATCCAGCCCTGGCGCGTGCCGGTGTAAAGGCGGCCTTCGCGGTCGAGGATGATGTCCTCCGGTCCTTCTACCTGGTCGAGCGCGATTGCCTCGGCGCCGCGCAGGCGGGCATTCATGGCATAGGGCGTGCCGCTGTCCTCGCGCGCATCCGGCAGCAGTCCGTAATCGAGATAGGTGGGGTTCACGTAGCTCTTCTGGACCACCTTGCCGCGGTTCTTCGCCCATTTGACATCGATGCCGATCGCCAACAACAGGATCGCACCATTCACCGCGTTGGTGACCTGTCCTGGATAGCCGAACTGCACCAGGCCGTTGCTGAGAACGAAGATGATGCCGGCACCGATCAGGCAGCGGCCGATGGTTCCCTTGCCGCCGCTCAGGCTCACGCCGCCGATCATGACCGCTGCCAGCGCCTCGAAGGCGTAGCCGTCGCCGGTCTGCGAGCCGACACTCGCGAGGCGCGCGGCAAAGAATACCGCGCCCAAGGCGGTCAGCATGCCGGTGATGACGTAGGTCGAGAACAATACTCCCGGGATGCTGATGCCGGCATGGCGGGCGGAACGCCGGCTTGCGCCTACCGCAACGAGATGCCATCCCAGACGGGATCGGCTGAGCAGGATGTGGCCGCCGACCGCGACGATAAGCAGGCCCCAGACGTCGCTTGGCACGCCAAGCCAGACGCCGTTGCCGAGCGCGTCCCAGGCGTCGCTCGAGGCGGATGACATCGCCAGGTCGCCGGACCATTGCAGCGTCAGCAGATCGAACACCGCGCGATAGACGATCAGTGTGACCAGGGTGGAAAGGAACGCTCGGGTGCGCAGCACGCCGATGAAGAAGCCGTTGACGGCACCCAGCAGGCCGCCGACCACCACGGTGATCAGCACCACAAGCGGCACTGGCAGTCCCCAGATGTCGAACCCCATCAGCGCGGTAAAATCGGCCAGGGCGAATATGGATCCCACGCTCAGGTCGATCCCGCCGGAGATCAACGACAGGCCCATGGCAATGCTGACGAAGCCGAATTCCGCGAAGGAGCGGCCCATCGTCTGGGCGTTGTAGATCGAGGCGTAGTGCGGCACTGCGAACGCGAAGGCGACCAGCAGTGCCAACAGCACGACGAACGGGATCGCCGGCTCCATCCAGGACTTGGCGAAAAGATCGGCGAAGGTCTGGCGCGGCGACCAGTAGTACTGGGCCTGCCGCATCCGTGCCGTGAGGGTCGTGCCGCTCACATGATTGCTCCATTGCGTCGGCGGGTGGTCCGCGACACGCTAGTACCCCGGCTCGAACGATCGCGGCACGGCACCTATGTCATTGCGAGGCCCCAGAGAGGCCGAAGCAATCTCGGTCCTGTGGGCGCTCGCTTGCACATGCGTCGGCTCGACCGGGACTGCTTTGTCGCTTCGCTCCTCGCAATGACATGAGTTGCCTGACATGAGCTAAGTGCCCCGGCTGTTGCCCGCTACTTCATCGAGACCGGCGTGCACGACGTTGCCGTGACGTTCTTCGCGGTGGTCGGCACGATCGGGGTATAGATGGCGACGTGCAACGTGCCGGGCTTGGTGCCGCTCTGCAGCAGCATCTCCGACACCGCCATCATCTGATCGGCCTGTAGCGTCGCCGGATAGATAAAGTCCTCATAGAACAAGCCTTGCTTCAGGTATTCGCAGGCGGGTGGCTCGCCGCCGCCGGTGGTGAAGATCTTGACCTTGCCCTGCAAGCCGGCTTGGCGCACTGCCTGTGCGATGCCAGAATCCTGTCCGGACCACCATCCCATGTAGGCACAGAGGTCTGGATGCGCCTGCAGCACGGTCGCCGCCTTGTCGTGCGCGATCTTGGTATCCCAGTTCGCGGCCTGATTGCTGACGAT
>DATJNA010000251.1:0-8335 GCA_035508435.1 Acetobacteraceae bacterium
TGATACCCGCGGTCAAATATCGGGCCGCAGGTGCGAGCTGGGATCCGACCTTGCCGAAGGAAATTATAGTTGCGATTGTGGATGATGACGAGTCGGTTCGGGAGGCCTTGGCGGGTCTCATGAAATCGCTGGGTTTTCGCGCGAAGGCGTTTGCTTCCGCTGAGGATTTTCTCCATTCGGAGGAGCGCGAGAATACCGGTTGCCTGATCGCAGATGTGCAGATGCCAGGGATGACAGGACCCGAGCTGCATGATCGACTGACCGCATCCGGCCAGCCGGTGCCAACCATCCTGATTACTGCCTATCCTGACGAAAGGCTGCGGGCGCGCGCGTTGCAGGCAGGTGTGATGGGCTATTTGACAAAGCCTTTCGGCGAGACCGAGTTGCTCGCCTGCGTCCGTTCCGCCCTCGACAGCCACGCCGCGCGGAAGGGCGGTGCATGAAGACCCGGCGGCGCTCCTGCGCCGGTCAATCCTGGGTGCTCGCAGCGCGATCAGGAGCCTCCGAGCGCGGGTTCCACAATTCGGCGTTGCGTGCGGCCAGGCGCGGGTCATAGCACCTTGGCATAAGGTTTCGTGGCCGGCGGCACGGCACTGTCGAACTTCCCTGCGGCAGAAGACCTCGGTGCGGCGGGAGCATTTTGTGCAGCTCACCGACGACCGGGGACCTGCTGACGCCGGAGCAACCGGAGACCGGCACCACTCAGGTGTTCCGTTGGCCGCCGCTCGGTTGGAGCTGGCATTGTCCACGACGGGCCGTCGCGGCACCAGCCCCGATGGCGGCTGCCCCGCGGACTTCGGCCCGCCACTTTACCTGTGCTGGCATGCGGCCTAGTTACGGCCGGGCGTGGGGCGTCGCCAAGTGGTAAGGCAGCGGGTTTTGGTTCCGCCATCCGGAGGTTCGAATCCTCCCGCCCCAGCCAGCCGAATCCAACTTAGGAAATCAATGGGTTACAGCAAGCCCGTGTGTCTCTGTGTAGCGCCTCTGTGGAGCAGAATGGTGCGCGCATGGAACATGTCCAGCGCCGCGACGGGCAGTATTGGCGGGCGGGGGTTCCCGCTGCGCCTGCGCCGGCCATCCGGCACGTGGACCCCAGCCGTTGGCCGAGTTTCGTGATCACTCATGAACGACACACTCGATCACGATCATTGCTTCAAAGGACAGGTCCGCCGCACGTCAGGCCCGCGGACGATGGCCGGATTTGAGACGGTGTATCCATTGCAACGTAAGAATCATACCAATAGCCGAAGATTCGTCCAAGACGCTTCTGTGGCACGCCGCTGAGATGTGGCGGCCTAGTACGGGGGGCTGAACCGGTGCATCGGCTGGCGGGCATCATCACTGTCCTGGCGCTGATGGTGGTGGGCCATTTCGCTTGGGCGCAGGGCGCGGAGCATCCGCCCGACACGATGGCCGCCAGAGCGCAGGCCTGCACCGCCTGTCATGGCGAGCAAGGTCAGGGCACCGATGACGACTATTTCCCGCGCCTCGCGGGCAAGCCAGCCGGCTATTTGTTCAACCAGCTCCTCGCTTTCAAACAGGGCCGACGGCGATATCCGCCGATGAACTACCTGCTGCAATATCAGTCCGATGACTACCTGCACGCAATGGCGGCTTATTTCAGTACCCTGCGGCCGCCCGCCCCACCGCCGACACCGCCCACGGTCAGCGATGCTGTCCTGGCGCGTGGCAAGACGCTGGTGGCCGACGGCGATCCGGCGCATGGCACACCCGCTTGTTCCGGTTGCCATGGCCCCAAGCTGACGGGCATGGAGCCGGCCATTCCCGGCCTCGTGGGTCTGCACGCGCGTTACATCAGCGCGCAACTCGGTGCCTTCCGCTATGGCACCCGTACGGCCGCCGCGCCGGACTGCATGCAAATCGTCGCCGCGAGCCTCACTGAAGCCGATGTGACCGCGGTGGCCGCCTGGCTGGCATCGCGGCCGGTGCCGCCCGACCCATCACCGGTCCCGAAGGGCACGCTGGCGATGCCACTCGCTTGCGGCAGCGAACCAAACTGACGGGGAGGACGCCGTGGCACTCCGCCAGACACTGTCACTGCTTTTGCTCGCTGCCGGCCTTGGCACGGCGCGCGCCGATGATCAATCGCTGATTGCCAAAGGCGAATACCTCGCACGTGCCGGCGATTGCATCGCCTGCCACACCAACCCCGGCGACGCATTGTTCGCCGGCGGCCTGGCGATGCCGACGCCGTTCGGCACGTTGTACTCGACGAACATCACGCCCGATCATGAGACCGGCATCGGGACATGGGACGCCGGCCAGTTTTACGCCGCCCTGCATACCGGCCGCTTTCCGGATGGCGGCCTGATGTATCCGGCCATGCCGTTCGGTTCCTACACCAAGGTCTCGCGAGCAGACTCAGACGCGATCTTCGCCTACCTGCGTTCGGTGCCCGCGGTGCATCAACCAAACCGGCCCGACGACCTGCGTTTCCCGTACGACAACCGCTCGCTCATCCTGGGTTGGCGCACCCTGTTCTTTAGCGAAGGCGAATATCAGCCGGATCCCGGCAAATCGACTGAATGGAACCGTGGCGCCTATCTTGTGCAGGGGCTCGGCCACTGCGGAATGTGCCATACGCCCATCAATGCCCTCGGCGGCAATGAAGCATCGCAGGCGTTCCAGGGCGGGCTGATCCCGATGCAGAACTGGTACGCACCATCTCTCACCTCCAACAAGGAGGCCGGGTTGGGCAACTGGAGCATCGACGAGATCGTCGACCTGCTGCGGACCGGTGTGTCGCAACGCGGCGCGGTGTACGGGCCAATGGCGGAGGTAACGCACGACAGCCTGCAATACCTGAACGAGGCCGACGTGCGGGCGATGGCGGTCTATTTGAAAAGCCTCGGCCAGGGCCCGCCGCCGAACGCGGAGATCGCCGACATCCCACCGCCTGAAGGCAGTCTGCTGCTGCATTTCGGCCAGACGGTCTATGAAGCGCACTGCGTAAGCTGTCATCGGTCGGATGGGCGGGGCATGCCGCCGCAATATCCACCCCTGGCCGGCAATCCATCGATTCAGATGCAGTCGGCGGTGAACCCGGTCCGCATGGTGCTGAACGGCGGCTTGCCACCCGGCACGCAAGGCAACCCGGAACCCTATGGCATGCCACCATTCGCCCAGAGTCTCTCCGATGACGAAGTCGCCGCCGTGGTGACCTATATTCGCGCCGCCTGGGGCAACCATGGCGCCGCGGTGTCGTCGCTTCAGGCGAATGCGCTGCGCACTGCCCCGCTGGATTGATCCCGCCATGCTGAATTCTGATCCCATTTCGGAAGACGCCGTTGCGACACAGGACGCCGCGGTCCGTGCCATTGCGCGCTCCGGTGCCATCGGCGCGGTAATGCTCGCAGGCCTCGCCACGGCGGTGGTGGTCGCCATCTGGTTCGCTTTCTATTGGCTTGTGTTCATGCCGCGCGCGGGTGCGCCATGAGCGGGCAAGCATCGCCAACCACCCCCGACGACGGGACCCGGGAAAGCGAACGCGTAGAGCATCGCTGGGCCGCCGTGGCGACGGCCATCATCGCATTGCTGGTCGTGATGGCAGTCGTTGCCGGGGTGCATGAGGCCACACTGCCGCAAGCCCAGCTCCAGACCGTCGATCCGCGGACGCTCTCCCTGCACGGCGAGTTCATCGAAAGCAACCTGGGCAGCGCGGTCGAGCCCGACGGTTCTGTCACCGTGCGCCTGGTCGGCCAGGAATACTCCTTCACGCCGCAATGCATTCTGGTGCCGACCGACACGCCGATCACGTTCCGCGCCACCAGCGCCGACGTGGTGCACGGATTCCTGATTGCCGGAACGACCATCAACCTGATGCTGGTGCCCGGCTACGTTTCCAGCCTCGCGGCCCGCTTCGAGACGCCCGGCGAACGCCACATGCCGTGCCACGAATTCTGCGGCGTGGGGCATGAAGGCATGTGGGCCCATATCAAGATCATCGACAAGGCCAGCTTCATGCGAATGGCGGCCACGGCAAGGAGGCTGAGCTGTGTTAAATAGCCGACGGCTGGTGCTTGCCCATTTCTGGTTTGCCTTTGCCGGCTTCGGCGCCGCGTTGCTGCTGGGCGAATGGCAGATGTTCGTCCGCAGCCCGCTGCACGCCTGGCTCCGCGACCCGGAACTGTACTATCGTTCGGTAACCGCACATGGCACCACCATGGCCTATGTGTTCCCGACACTGATCGCCATGGGATACGGCTATTTCGTGACCGAAAGTGCGCTGGGCCGCCCGCTGATTGGGCGGTGCTGGGCATGGGCGGGCCTCGCGCTCCTGGCCGTCGGCACGGTCATGGCAATCGTTCCGGTCGCGCTCGGGCTGAGCACGGTGCTGTACACTTTCTATCCGCCGCTGACCGGCAGCCCGTTCTATTACATTGGCGTCGTCCTGGTGGTGATCGGATCGTGGATCTGGGTCGCGCTGATGGCGGTGAATCTCTACGCCTGGAAGCGACGGAACCCCGGCGCACCGGTGCCGTTCCCAATGTTCGCAACAGTCGCCGGCGCCTATCTCTGGTTCTGGACCTCGGTCGGCGCCGCCCTCGAACTGCTGTTCTTGATCATACCGGTTGCACTTGGCCTGCGCGGCACGATCGATGCCGGCCTGGCGCGGGTGTTGTTCTCCTGGACGCTGCACGCCATCGTCTATTTCTGGCTGATGCCCGCCTATATCGCGTTCTACACCCTGGTGCCGCGCGCCATCGGGGGCCGATTGTTCAGCGACCAGATGGGCCGCATCTCGTTCATCTTGTTCCTCGTCGTCGCCATGCCGATCGGCGTGCACCACTTGTTCGAGGATCCGGAGGTGGGGTCAGGATTCAAATTCTTGCACTCGGTGTTCACGGCACTGGTCACGGTGCCGACGCTGCTGACGGTGTTCACGATCTGCGCCTCGGTCGAGATCGCCGGACGGCTGCGCGGCGGCAAAGGTTTGCTCGGATGGCTTGTCGTCCTGCCGTGGCGCAATCCGGTCATGCTGGGCGTGGCGTTGTCCTTCATCATGCTTGGCTTCGGCGGCGCCGGCGGCATAATCAACATGAGCTACCAGCTCAACAGCACGATTCATAACACGCAATGGGTCACCGGGCATTTCCACCTGATCTTCGCCGGCGCGATCGTCATCATGTATTTCATCATCGCCTATGACGTGTGGCCGCATTTGACTGGCCGCGCGCTGGACAGCCTGGGCCTGATGCGGGCGCAGCTCTGGCTGTGGTTCATTGGCATGACGGTGCTGACGTTTCCCTGGCACTATGTCGGCATCCTGGGCATGCCGCGCCGCATGGCATTCTACGATTACAGCGACCCCGCGATCGCAGCGCAGGCGCCATGGGTCGTTGTGTCGGTCATCGGTGGTGCCATCGTGGTGGTGTCGGCGGTACTGTTCTTTGTCGTGCTGGCGCGCGGCCAGATGGCGCCGCGCGTCGAGCCGGGCACTTATCGGTTCAGCGTGGCCGTCCACCCGCCGCGCACGTTGCCCGCCGCGCTGAACGGGTTCGGCCTATGGCTTGGCCTGATGGTGGGGCTCACCATCGTGAACTACGGCTTTCCGATCGCCAACCTGCTGGCGACACCGGGCACCGCAGTGCCCGCGGTCATGGTCGGAGCCAGCCGATGAACCCGGAACGGATCGTCTCCCTCCGCAACAAGTGGTTCACCTACAGTGTTGGCCTTACATCGGCGATTGCCATCGCCAGCATCGCGGTCGGCTTCATCTGGCTGCCGTCCGAGCAAGTCGGCGGTGGCGTGCTCGGCTTCTGGTACACAATCTGTAGCGCCGCCGGCCTGATCCGGGTGCCGCCGATTCACGAGCAAGTCGTGCAGCCCGCCTATGTCACGACGGACGTCGAAATCGTGCCGGGTATGCTGCGCCATGCGAGCGCCGAGTCGATCGGGCGTGGCGCGACGCTGGCACTGCGTTGCGCGATGTGTCACGGCGCGCGTGGCGTGAGCCAGGCCGATACGCCGAACCTCGCGGGGCAGTATCCGACGGTGATCTATAAGCAATTGGCCGACTTCAAGAGCGGCGCGCGCACCAGTGCCATCATGCAGCCGCTGGTGGCCGATCTGAGCGACGCGGATATGCGCGATCTCGCTGCCTATTACGCCTACCTGCCGCGCGAGACTGTCAATCCGTCCGCAACAGGCGAGACACCACGTATCGTTGCGGATGGCGCGCCGATGCGTGGCATCGCGCCCTGCGGAGCGTGCCATGGTGAGCTTGGCGCGAAGTCGGGTGCGCCATGGTTGGAGGGCCAGCCGATGGTCTATCTGCGTGCGCAACTCGAGGGCTTCGCGTCCGGCGCCCGGCATAATGATATAGAAGAGCAGATGCGCAATGTGGCACGCGAGATGCTGCAACAGGAAATCGACAGCGCAAGCCGATACTTCGCGAATCGCCGGTAGCGCATCCGGGCAATCTCACAAATATCTGCACCGTCCGGCAAGACGGGCACTGGGCGGCGTGGTTTCGATCAGGCTTGGTGGACCGTCGAGGCACTGTTTTTTCCGGCGCGAGGCGATCGGATGGCGCTGAGTCCGCCGCGCCGGCGAACACAAGGTAGAGGCGACGGAAGATGGCGAGCAATCAGGTGGGCGTCGATTCGCTCTACGCCGGCTTAAGCCGCTCAATGGTTTTGCTCGGCCTTTTCGTGTCGGTCATGTGGCCGGTCGCGGCAGCCTCGTACTGTCTGTCGGAGGAAACCGGGGCCGACTGGTTTTCACGGTCGGGGTCGCTGATGGCTCTCGCGGGCGCGGTGGCTTCTTTTCGGGCGGTGAATATATACCACAGCAAACTCGCAATCGCTCTTCGAGCAGGTCTGGTGTCGGTTACAAGAGAGGTCGAGCTGACACTTGAACCGCCGAGACCGTTCAAAGTGATCCTATATTTTGGGTACGTGACCGGGATCGTTGGCACGGCGATCTGGGGCTATGGCGACCTGCTGCTGCGGTGGGGCCGCATTTGACCGGTGCTCACCCACGCACCGCCGTACGAAAATCCGGCACCTGCTATGTCCCAGCGGTCACCATCGACCGAAAGGCAAGGCAGAAACAGAGGAGACCTTCACTCCTCCAACCCAAGTAGTTCTCGCTTCAACCGAGCGGTCGGCGGAACGGGGCCGATGAATGTGCCGAGTATGCTCTCACCGAAATGCGGATCATCGATGTTGCCCAGCAGGCGCCCATCGTCGGTGATACGAGCACCCTTTGGCGAGAATAGCATGGAGACTACATCACCCTTGTGTGCAGGAGGCACATGAGAAAGAAACTGCTGAACGTCAGCAGGATCCAGGCCACATGGTCGCTTGCAATTCTGCCGGAGGCCGACCCGCCATGCCATCCGGGCTTGCTCCGCGCTGACATCGTGGACGAAGTGCATCACAAGAAGTTTTAGACCTTTGGAATCAAGTATCTTGTCAGGGTCTTGACTCTTCTGCTCCAGATATAAGCCGGCAACGTAGATGCGGATGCCGAACACGGAGTAGGTCCGAACTCCGATGCCATTCAGCAATAGATGTGTGCCATCTACCGTCTGCTCGTTTGGCATCCAGACACCGACCAACTCGGCCGCATGGGCTACGGATAAAACGGCGAACATCGTGGCAACCAATACGAGACCACGAGCCATGCGCCCTCCATGCGGCGTAGCGGCTACCTCTGCTGCGAGGCAACTTAGCCGACTTCGCTGGAGATCGCCCGGATGGCCACGTCACGACTTTTCGCCTTCACCCATGTTCGGCTCTCAACTCTCCGTGTCCGATACATCCATCCTGTGCCAAGTCCGCCCCACTTGGCGTGATCCGACCCGCGGTGCACCTCGAATGCCATCGCAATGGGCTGGCGCCTTGTGCTCGCGGGCAACGTGCGGATGGGCCCTCGGCGCCGATCGCTCACGATATTCGTGACGAGTTTTGCCGGCAGCCTGCGGCGCCGTTGGCCACCGCCAGGAGACAAATGGTAGCCTTGGCCGTGGCACCAGAAGCCTGGAATTCTAGACCGGCAGACGGTCGAACGCTTGCCACGCCAGGTTCAATAAATGCCGAACCCGCTCATCGCGACGGTTGGCATGTGCTTGGTCGCACCAATCGAGGATGCGGTTGACCACGGCATCCGGGTCGGCTGCGGGGCAGGGCCGCACGTCGCGGATCGGGGCATCTATGCCGCCCACCACCGACATCTGTGGCAACGAGACCGAAAACGATGGCGAACTGGCACCCATAGCCTGGCGACTCCCCAGAGATTGCCCGTCAGGACGAACCACCACAGAGTGCCTTCCACTTCGTGGTTTGCGTCCGGCTGACGCTAATATCCG
>DATJNA010000252.1:0-30702 GCA_035508435.1 Acetobacteraceae bacterium
GGGGAGGCTGTTTCAGACCGGCGTCATGCCGGCGGACCGGGCAGATGTAGCAAGACCTTGCTGCCCCGGGCGGGCAGGAACTCGCCGCTGACGGTGGCGCCGCTCGGCAGCGTGTGCGCGCCGGGCAGCCGAATGGCGCCGGTTGGCGCGGTCGCACCGTCGTCCAGGAGTTCGATATCGATGCCTGCGTCATGCCGCATCGCGGTCAGCAGCACGCCACTCTCGGCACGGCTGATCGCGCCGGCCAGCAGGTCGCGCACGCAGGCCTGGCACGCGGCGATATCGCTATGGGCGGTCAACATCGGCTCAACCGCCATCTGCAGCTTGACGCGGCGGCCATGGGCGGCCGCCGCCAGCGAACTCAGCGCCATTCGGGCCAGCGCGGCGACATCAATCCGGCTGGCGTCGAGCGCAGCAGGCGGCAATCGCTCATCGGCATCTGATGCACGCGGTGCCGTATGCCGGGCACGATCGGCAAATGCGGCGCGCGCCGCCGCTGCGACGAACATGGCGTTCCTCGGCCGGGCATCGTTTCCGGCAAATCCATGATGAGGGTCGCAGCTCAGATAAAGCCGTGACCCACCATGCGAGATTCACGGTCGCGTGAGAAAGCCCAGAGAAAACCTGAAGAATTGTTCAGGCAATCGGGGCAGGGGCGTCTGGCCCCGAGTTCACCCGGCGATCGGCGGCTTGGCCGGCACATGCCGCCAACAGCGTCCAGCGTGAGTATGCCGCAATAGCGCTATCAATTCATTATTGATTGCAATCTCAGGAACATTGGGTGACTCGGGCCTGACCCTCATCACATTTGCTTGTAACGGCCTGTCCCGCGCTGGTTCCGGATTCGCGCGGCGACGCGTGGTGCCATCAGGAGACTTATTTTGCCGGAATATCGAACCCGGTGAAGACGTAGCCGAGCGGCCGGGCGGTCTTGATCATGCGTGCCTGCTTTGCCGGGTCCCCCAGTTTGCGGCGCAGCTTCGCCACGAGATTGTCGATACTGCGATCCGCGCCGCCATATTGCCGGCCGAGCACGGCGAGCGACAGGTCGTGCCGGTGCAGCGGGCGGCCGGTGCTCGCGACCAGGGCGTCGAGCAATTTGAATTCCGCGGTGGTGAGCATGACCGCGCGGCCTGCGGGATCGGTGAGTTCGCGCCGGTGCGGCAGGAAGCACCAGGATGACGATCTGGCGCCGCTATCGGCCTGCGATGCGGTCTCCGGCGGCGCGGACTGGCGCGCCTGCTGGCGCCGGGCCGCGGCGCGGATGCGGGCAAGGATTTCGCGGCGATCGGTGCTTTTGCGGATCACGTCGTCGGCACCGAGTTCCAGCGCGACGATCGTTTCCGTGTCGTCGCGCTGGCCGGACAGCACCAGCACCGCGGCGCCACGCTGTATTATTTCGGAAAGGCAATCGAACAGATGGCGGGAGCCGGCGGTGAGTTCAGCGACGATGACGAAGAGCCCGCCCGAGGATTGCAGGTACGCCGCCAAGGCGGAGAAATCGTCGAGCTCCGCGCTATCGAAGCCGTTGGCGCGCAGGTAGCGGGCCAGGTTGCTGCGCCATGCCACGTCGTCGTCGATCAACAGGACGCTGGGCAGACGCGCCTGGGCGACGCCGGCCCGGATGGAGGGTGGGCAGTCAGCGGGAGCCGGCATGAGAATGACCGGTCCCGATGCGTGCGGGGACGACGCTGCGGCGAAGGCGGGCGGCGTCGTTGCCTGGGTGTAGTGCTCCTGCTGCATAGCTCCTCCGGCGCGCCGACGGGAAGGAACGGACGGCAGCCGCGATCCACTTGGTGCCCAGGCAGCGGCTACAGTCGCGTTACGTCGGCAATGAAAATCCCAGGATCGGCTGTTTCGACCTGCCAGTTCAGCCGTCCGATCGCGCCTTCGCGTCGCGCTGATAAACCGCAAGGAACGCCTTGCCCATCAGCGAAGCCTCGCGCGCCATGCACCGCTCCAGCACCATCGCCCGGGTTGCCTGGATAGTCTTGTCGTGCGGCGCCGCGCGGGCGGCGAACTCTGCCAGGTGTGCCGCGAGTCGCGTCCGGCCGGCCTCGGCCAGCGCCGCCGCCCGCTCGGCCAGGTGCTCCGCCCCGCCGGCCAAGGCGGCCAGCTCCGCCGCCAGTTCGGCCTCTGGTGCCGGCTTGAGATGGGCCGGATTGCCGTCGAACCACCCGCCATAGAGATGCCAGATCGCCCGCACGACGAACTCCGGGTCGTCGTATTTCGGCCGCAGGTAGGGCTTCGCCAGCAAGTCCGCTGGCGCGGTCACGCCGCGCAGCACCTCGTCAAGCGTGCAGCCGCGGTTCATCAGCGCCAGGGTCTGGCTCACCAGGCTTTCCAGCAGCGTCGCCCCATCGTCCAGCATCTGCCTTGCGCGCGCCGCGCCGAAGATGACGGGCCCGTGTCCTGGGATCAGCACCTCGGGCTGCAGCGCCTGCATCCGCCGCAGGGCCTCGGCCCATTCCGCCGCGTAGCGCTGCACCTTTCGCGGATTGCCGGCGTTCGGGAACATCCAGATGACGAAGTCCCCGCTCGCCAGCACGCGTTGCCGCGCCAGCCAGACGAACGTCGCGTCGTCGGTTTCCCCGCGTCCATGCAACAGGTCGAGACGCTGATCGCCGATCATGAGCGACAGGGTCTCGTCATAAACTTCGTCCGGCTGACGCTGGCCGACGGGGTAAGTGTAGTCTGGATAATTGAACTGCTGCCCCTGCACGAGGCTATTGAAGCCCTGCGTCGTCTGGTAGCGCTGCATCCGTCGCGGCACGTCGCGATGGGCAACGATGCGCGGGCGGGCCATGCCGCGCGCGTCGGCTTCCGCGTCGATCACCGCGATGCCGCCGGTGTGGTCGATATGGCCGTGGGTGTAGATGACGGTATGCACGGGGCTGTCGTCCCAGCGCCGCACCGCGGCCAAAGTTTTCGCCGCCAGGGCAGCATTGGCCGTGTCGATCAGCACCAGCCCCGCCGAGGTGCGGATGGCGGTGACACTGCCGCAGAAATACGTCGAATGGACGGTGACGATGTTGTCGGCGACCGGCGTGACGGCGGTGTTTGATACCGCCCGTGTCCACGCTTCCATTGCCGCGGTGCCGCTCCAAAGTTGCTCGAAATGCTGATATTGTTCCATCAGGTGCCTCCTGCCTGCCGCCGCGTGGTGCCGCTGTGCGATCAGTGCTCTGCTGCAGGGTTGAACATTCACCACGAAACACAAAGCCACAAAGCCGGCGGATAGGCATGCGATCCTCTGCCGTGGGCGGAAAGTGCCGAAGTTCGGTTGTCGCTTCGTGTGGTGAACCTGCTCAGTGACCTCACACGGACCGTCCCACAAGTCAGTCTTTCCGAAAGCTGGTAAAAGCTGCTAATCGGATGCTCAGTACCAGCGTCCTTCCAGAAACCAGAGATTGGCGCATGAGAAAGACTTACCACGGATCATGCCACTGCGGGCTGGCGCGATTCGAAGTGATCGCGGACATCGATCATGTGCGTGTGTGCGATTGCTCCGTTTGCCGCAAGCGCGGCGCGCTGGGCTTCAGGGTCGATGGGGCGGATTTGATTCTTCATACGCCGTTGTCGAGACTGTCGCTCTACCAGTGGGGCAGCTTCACCGCGGAAGACTACTTCTGCCCGGTCTGCGGCGTGCTTCCATTCCGGCGGCCGGCCCATCCGACACCGGCCGAGCTGTCACGCGGCGTGGCTCGCTTCGAAGGCTGGACGATCAACGTACGATGCTTGAATGGAATAAATACCGCGGAGCTGCCGCGGACACTCATCCGAGGTAGCCAACTTTAGCATCTGCGGTGTCGCGGAACTCTTGGCTACGCCGTCGGAAGCTTTGCGTTTGGGCCGCGGTTGACGCGCTCGCGCAGCTCCTTGCCGGCTTTGAAGAACGGGACGGCCTTTTCGTCCACCGGGACGGCCTCTCCGGTGCGGGGATTGCGCCCGGTGCGCGCATCGCGGCGCTTGACCGTGAACGCGCCAAAGCCGCGCAGTTCCACGCGTTCGCCGCGCGATAGCGCCGCCGATATTTCCTCGAAAATCGTGGCGACGATGGTTTCCACGTCGGCCGCACGCAGGTGTGGGTTGGCACTCGTGAGCTCAGCAATGAGTTCCGACCTGGTCACGCCGTCTTCCCCGTGCGATCGGCCTGCTGTGTCAATTGCCGGAACGATGCCAGATCGCCCACGCGCCGTCAAGCATAACGCCTTGGGAAATCACACTTTTCCAAAAGCCCGTGAAAATCGGCCCCAGCGTGCCGGAAAATGTCCGCTCGGCGAAGCTGTCGGTGGACACGTCCTCCACCGGCAGGCTCAGCGGCACGCCCTTGATTTTGGCCAGCCACTGTCGCGCGTCATGCTCGCCACCGATGGCGTCGACCAGCCCCAGTTGCACCGCCTGCTGCCCCGTGTAGGCGCGGCCGTCGCCGAGCTGGCGCACCTTGGCCGGGTCCATGTGGCGGCCGGATGCCACCATGGCGACGAACTGGTCATACATGTCCGTCACCAGCCCCTGCAGCACCTGTTGGCCTTGCGGCGAGAGGGGCGCGGTGAAGCTCGGCTGGCCCTTGAGCGGCCCCGACACGATGGTCTGGACATCCACGCCGACCTTGGACAGCAGGCCGGCGAACTCGGGCGCTTCGAGCAAGACGCCGATCGAGCCGGTCAAGGTCGCTTCATGGGCGTAGATGCGGGTGGCGGGGACGGCCACCATGTAGCCGGCGGAGGCGGCAAGCCCGCCCATCACCGCGACCACCGGCTTCTTCGCGGCCACGTCGGCGATGGCGTCGTGCAGGCTCTCGCCGCCCGAAACGCTGCCGCCGGGGCTGTTGATCCGGACGATCAGGGCCTTGACGCTTGCGTCCTCGGCCAGATTGTCGACGGCGGCGTCGAGCTTGGAGTCCTCGGTGATGAGCCCGCTGACGTTGAGCCGCGCGACATGGTCGCGGGTGAAGCCGATGCCACCGCGGTGCAGCGCCACAAGCACCGCGGCGAGGACCGCCAGGATCGCGAAGCTGCGCCACCAGAACAGTCGGCGCTTGAGACGTCGGCGGTCGAGCAGGAGGTCGGTTTCCAGCGCCATGGGCTAGTTCCTGCGTGGCAGAGACGGGTCTGGCCGGCAAATCGGCTTGGTCTGCCTGCCAGCTTCCTTGCTCCAGCCGCACCGCCAGGCGATCGCCAGCGGCACGGACATCGGGCTTCGTTTACCGGCAATCGGCCACGGCAGCGACCGGCTACCCGTACCCTTGGCATAACGTGGCACTTTGACACTCGGAAGTCCGGCACGAGGCCAGATCCGGCGGGCGCTGGCGCCTGGCCCTGGGCGAAATCCGAGCGCACGCCAGGCCAACCCAAGCTGACCCGGCGCACTGACGCGCAGGTGAGATCGCCCGTCGTTGACGGCGCGAGGCGGGGAGGCAACACCTCCCCGCAGCCGGCAAACTAGCCGTTCTCCTGCTGCGCCTGCTGGTTGCGGCGGCGGATCGCGGCGCCCAGGATGTCGCCGAGCGACGCGCCGGAATCCGATGACCCGTATTCCGCCATCGCCTGCTTCTCCTCCTCCATCTCCTTGCCCTTGATGGTGAGGGTCAGCTTGCGCGCCGCGCGATCTACCGCGGTGATCTTGGCGTCCACCTTCTCGCCGACCGCGAACCGGTCGGGGCGCTGGTCGGCCTTGTCGCGGGCCAGCTCGGCGCGGCGGATGAAGCCGGTCAGCACGTCGCCGACCTTCACCTCGATGCCGTTGGACTGGACCGCGCTGACCACGCAGGTGACCACGTCGCCCTTGTGCACGCCCTCCAGCACCGTCGCCGCCGGATCGTCCTTGAGCTGCTTGATGCCCAGGCTGATCCGCTCCTTCTCCACGTCGACGTCGAGCACTTTGGCCTTCACCACGTCACCCTTGTTGTGATGGGTGATGGCTTGCTCGCCGGCCTCGTCCCAGGAGATGTCGGACATGTGCACCATGCCGTCGATGTCCACCGACAGGCCGATGAACAAGCCGAACTCGGTGATGTTGCGGATTTCGCCCTCGACCACGGAGCCGATCGGGTGCTCGTCCACGAATTGCTCCCACGGATTCCGCTGCACCTGCTTCAGGCCCAGCGAGATGCGGCGCTTGGAGCTGTCCACGTCCAGGATCATCACCTCCACTTCCTGCGAGGTGGAGACGATTTTTCCTGGGTGCACGTTCTTCTTGGTCCAGGACATCTCGGAGACGTGCACCAGGCCCTCGACGCCGGGTTCCAGCTCAACGAAGGCGCCGTAGTCGGTGATGTTGGTGACGCGGCCCGAGTATTTGGCACCCGGCGGATACTTCGCCGCCACGCCTTCCCACGGATCGGCCTCGAGCTGCTTCATGCCCAGGCTGATGCGCTGGGTCTCCGGATTGAACCGGATGACCTGCACCTTCACCTGCTGGCCGATCTGCAACGCTTCGGAGGGGTGATTGATGCGGCGCCAGGCGATGTCGGTGACGTGCAGCAGCCCATCCACCCCGCCAAGGTCCACGAAGGCACCATAATCGGTGATGTTCTTCACCACGCCATCAAGAATCTGGCCTTCCTTCAGGCCCTGGATCAGCTCGGTGCGTTGCTCGGCGCGGGTCTCCTCAAGCACGGCGCGGCGGGAGACGACGATGTTGCCGCGGGCGCGGTCCATTTTCAGAATCTGGAACGGTTGCGGGCTGCCCATCAGGGGGCCGACGTCGCGCACGGGGCGGATATCGACCTGGCTGCCGGGCAGGAACGCGACCGCGCCGCCGAGATCGACGGTGAAGCCGCCCTTCACCCGGCCATAGATCGTGCCGTTCACGCGCTGTTGCGTTTCGAAGGCTCGTTCGAGGTTGGTCCAGGCTTCCTCCCGCCGCGCCTTTTCGCGCGACAGGATGATGGCGCCGTCCTTGTCCTCGTAGCGCTCGACATAGAGCTCGATGAAGTCACCCGGCTTGACCTCCGGCTTCACGCCGGGCGGGGAGAATTCCTTGAGGGCGACACGGCCTTCCGACTTCAGGCCGACATCGACGACTGCGAACTCGTCGGTCAGGCGCAGGACGCGGCCGGTGACGACGGAGCCGTCGAAGCCGGAATCTCTGCCGAGGGTTTCATCGAGCAAGGCGGCGAAGTTCTCGCCCTTGAAATGGTCCTGGATTGGAGCCGGCGCGATGGCGCGGGCGGTGGCGGATGCTGCCATATGGTGTGCGGTTTCCGTTACGGATGACCGGGCCGGGGCCCGGGAGTTGCCGTGGTGTGCGCGCTTCCCGCGGGAAACACGACTTGCCCGCGGAGAACGGCGCCGCGGGCCAGGTTGCGAATGGTCGGCAGGGACGCTCGCGGAGCGAGCGGCTGAGCGAGACATACGCGCCATTGGCCTGAAGTCAAGCGGCGGGATGGTGACGGAGGCGGGGCACGGCGGAAAGGATAAGCGAATTGTCAACGAACCGGGGCGGATACGGGCGTGATTACCGTCCGCGCGCGTCATCAATCTGCGCGGCTGCCGCCCAGAGAAACGTCCACCCCGGCGCTCAAGCCGGTTTTGCACTGTGGGGTAGTGGCCGCCGCCCTGTGCCCCCACGCCAACCTGTGCCACTTTCGTCCCGATGAGCGACGACACTCCGAATCCCGCCCTGCTGCCCGCCGGGCTGCGCGATCTGCTGCCGCCTGAAGCCGAGACCGAAGCCGCCTCGGTCGAGGCGATCATGGACGTGTTCGCCTCCCACGGGTACCAGCGGGTCAAACCGCCCTTGCTGGAATTCGAGGACAGCTTGCTCACCGGCTCCGGTGCTGCGGTAGCGGATCAGACCTTCCGCCTGATGGATCCCGAGAGCCAGCGGATGATGGGCCTGCGCGCCGACACCACGCCGCAGGTCGCCCGCATCGCCACCACGCGCCTCGCCACCGTGCCGCGCCCGCTGCGCCTGTCCTACGCCGGGCAATGTCTGCGGGCGCGCGGCAACCAATTGGCGCCGGACCGCCAGATCGCCCAGGCCGGCATCGAGCTGATCGGCTACGACAGCCCCGAGGCGGACGCGGAAATCGTCCTGGTCGGCGCCGAGGCCCTTGCTGCGCTGGACCTCACCCGCACCAGCTTCGACCTTACCCTGCCGATGCTGGTTCCCACGCTCCTCGACGAGGCAGGCATGGCCGGCTCCCCCCGCGCCGCGCTGTCCCGCGCGCTGGACCGGAAGGATGCCGCCGCCGTCGCTCGCCATGGTGGCGCACTGGCGCCGGTGTTGACCGAACTGCTGCTGGCTGCCGGCCCGGCTGACCGTGCGCTTGCCGCCCTGCACGCCGCGCGCCTGCCGAATGCCGCGGGCACGCTGGCCGCGCGTCTGGCCGCGGCGGTCGCCGCGATTCGCGTCCATGCGCCGCAGTTGCGCCTCACCATCGACCCGGTGGAGTTCCGCGGCTTCCGCTACGAGACCGGCGTGTCGGTCACCGTCTATGCACCCGGCCGCCATGAAGAACTTGGCCGCGGCGGCCGCTATGTCTGCGGCGAGGCCGAACCCGCCACCGGCCTGACCCTGTTCCCCGACGCCGTCCTGCGCGCGGCGCCGAAACGCCAGGCGCGGACGCGGGTGTTCGTGCCGTTCGGGGCGCCGCGGGATACCGCCGCGGCGCTACGGTCGCGGGGGTTCGCCACGGTGGTGGGGCTGGACGCCGCAGCGGACACCGGGGCGGAGGCGCGCCGCTTGGGGTGTGCGTTGATGCTGCGGGATGGGGAAGCCGTGGCGGTGCCGGAAGCGGGCTAAACCCTCGTCACACCCAGCGCGGCCAGGACTTGGTGCGGCGCAATGCCTCGGCCGCTGCCGCGGTCAACCGCCATGGCATCTCACGTTGCTGCGCTGCCGGCTGCAAGCGCAGGCAGGCGTGGCAACGCACCTCCTGGTCGTCCCGTGCCGCGGTCAGCACCATCCGCGCCCCGCAGCACGCACAGAGGCGCCGCCGTTGCGGGTCCTGGGTTGCGTCCCGGACAAGATGTGCCAGCATCGGGCCGCGGACCAACACTAGCGGCAGGTATCGCATCAGCCACCTTCCATCGATTCCGCCGCAACCATAACGTCGTGCACGGGAAACGGGCAACGTGTCGGCGGATGATCGGCGTTCGCCGCATCGCCATTGCCGACGGCTGCATTGGCCGCCGGGCGTGCCAGCGCCTACCATGCCGCGACCGGGCGCATGCCACGTGCCGGAACTGGGGGTGCCATGGATCGCAACGACGTGCCGCCCGACACGCGCCAACCGCTGCTCGGCGGTCTGCAGCTCACGGCGATGGACCCGACATTTCGCGACTGCCCCCATCTGCCGCTGGACCGCTTGCGCACCGCGGCACCGGTGCACGCTGACATCGCACTTGGCCGCTGGTTCCTGACGCGCTTTGACGACATCAAGGCGGTGGTGTCGGACCGCACGCTCTCGGTCGATCCGCGCAAGGCCCCGCCCGGCAGCTACTCGCGCCGGCTGCTGATCGGCGATGCGCCGGTGGAGGAGGTGGCGCTGAGCATGCTCCACCTCGACGATCCCGACCACAAGCGCATCCGCGGCCTGGTCACCCAGGCCTTCAACCAGCGCGCGGTGGACGCGGCCGAGCCACGCATGCACGCGATCGCCGAGCGGTTGCTGGACGCCATCGGCGAGCGCGAGGCGTTCGAGGTGATCGCAGACTATGCCGCACCGCTGCCGACCATGGTGATTGCCGAGATGTTGGGCGTGGAACACGCGGACCTGGCGTTGTTCAAGCGCTGGTCGGACGCGCAGGCGCAGATTTTCAACCCCGCGCGCACACCGGAACAAACCGCCGCGCTGACCGAGGCGCATCAGGGATTGGAGGACTGCATCACGCGCATGATCGCGCTGCGGCGCCGGCAGCCGGGGCGTGACATCGTCAGCGGCCTGGTCGCAGCGCAGGCCGAGGGTGATCGGCTGACCGACCGCGAGATCGTCATCACCTGCAACCTGCTGCTGGTGGCGGGCAACCTGACCACGACCGACCTGATCGGGAATGCCATGCTTGCGCTGCTGCGGCATCCGGCCGCGATGTCGAAGCTGCGCGCACAGCCCGCGCTGATAGCGGGGCAGGCGATCGAGGAGGCGCTGCGCTACGACCCGCCGGTCGCGCAGTCCACGCGGATCGCAACCTCGCCGCTTTCGATCGGCGGCGTGGCGATCACGCCGGGCCAGGCGATCACGGTGTCATTGCTCGCCGCCTCGCACGATCCGGCGGTGCACAACGACCCGCATTGCTTCGACATTTCGCGCCAGGACACCACGCACCTGGCGTTCGGCGGCGGCGTGCACTACTGCCTCGGCGCGCAGCTCGCGCGGGCCGAGGCGCGGGTTGCGATCACGCACCTGCTTGGCCGGTTCGCAACCGTGCGGCTGGATCCGGCGCATGAGGTGAGACGCAAGCGGCTGGCAGTGTTCAACGGCGTGGAAGCGCTGTGGGTGCGGACGGACTGAACGGAGCGATCGATCCGCTGACCCCCTGTCATTGCGGGGGGGCGGAGCGACGAAGCAACCGCGTTCGGGTGACGCGTGGACGGCCTGGGCACTTGTCGAGCGAGATTGCTTCGTCGCTCCGCTCCTCGCAATGACAACTACGTCCCTCGCGATGACAGGGGGGCGCTCGTCGCACTGACAGCCGCTACCGCCCGATGATCCGGCGTGCGATCGCCATGCGATGCACCTCGGAGGGGCCCTCGTAGACCCGCATCGTGCGCACCTTCTGCGCCAGAAGCTGCAACGGCAGCTCCTTTGCCACGCCCATGGCGCCGAACGTCTGCATCGCGTGGTCGACGATCTCGGTGGCCATTTCGGTGCCGTACAACTTCACCATCGAGGCTTCGGTCCGCACATCGTTGCCGGCGTCGGTCTTGGCCGCCGCATCATAGACCATCAGCCGGCAGGCATGGATTTTCATCGCCGCCTCGGCGATCCACCACTGGATCGCCTGCCGGTCCGCCAGCCGCGCGCCGAATGTGACGCGCTGCTTCGCATGCTCTACCATCATGTCCAGCGCGCGCCGTGCAATGCCGACGCACCAGGCGCCGATCTGCACGCGCCGCACGGTCAGCCGCAACTGCATCGGCGCAAACCCCTTGCCTTCGGTGCCGAGCAATTGTTTGGCCGGGATGCGGCAGTCCTCGAACACCAGCTCATAGGTGCGCTGGCCGCCGAGCATCGGGATTTCACGCTCGATGATGAAACCGGGCGTGCCGCGTTCGACGATGAAGGCGGTGACGCCGTCGTGCCGCTTGCCCTCACCGGTGCGGGCCATGACGATGGCGAAATCCGCCTGCGGCACGCGGCTGACCCAGATCTTGCGGCCATTGATCACCCAGTCGCCGCCGTCCTTCACCGCGCGCGTGGTCATGCCGGCGGGATCGCCGCCGGCGCCCGGCTCGGAAATCGCGATCGCCGACTGCGCCTCGCCGCGCGCATAAGGTTCCAGGTATTTGCGGCGTTGCTCTTGATTCGCGACCGCCATCAGCATGTGCAAATTCGGACTGTCCGGCGGAAACGTGAATGGCACGCAGGTCCGTCCCTGCTCTTCATACACTCCGACCAGGGCGACGGTGGGCAGGTTGGCGCCGCCGAATTCCTCCGGCACGTCGAGGCCCCACAGCCCAAGCTCCCTGCACTTCGACAGCAATCCGGTTTCCTCGTCATCGGAGAGCGCGGCCTTCTGGCCGGACATCTCACGCGCCAGCACCGCCTTTTCCAGCGGGATCAGCTCCCGATCGACGAATTTCGCCACCAGGTCCTGCAACATGCGGTGTTCTTCGGAGAGTTCGAACATTTATCTATCCTTCATCCCATCGTGCCATGGCGTGCTTGGCGCGCCACCGTTGCCCCGAGTTGCAGAACCAAGTTCGGCGTCATTGCGGGGCCGGAAAACCAGTGTCATTGCGAGGCCCTGAAACCCAGTGTCATTGCGAGGCCCCGACCGGGGCGAAGCAATCTCGGTCTGGCGGACGCACGATCGTCCTTGCCTTCGTTTGACCGAGGTTGCTTCGGCCCCTGACGGGCCTCGCAATGACATATTGACGACGTGACGCACGCTCCACCGATGGCAAGTACTAATTCCCACCGAACCGCCGCACCGCCGCCATGTCCAGCGCCACTCCCAGTCCTGGTCCGCGTGGCACATCCAAACATCCATCCGCGTACCGCACCGGCTCAGCGAAGATCGCGCCCTGCAGGGCGTTCTCCCCTACGTCGTATTCCAACAGCGGCGGGAACGGCACGTGATCGGCATGCGGGTACGCCGGCAGCGCCGCAAGGAAATGCAGCGCCGCGACCAGGCCAACGCCTGCGCCCCACACGTGCGGCGAGATCCGCAAATGCTCCGCCGCGCACAGCACGCCGATCGTGCGTGCCACATCAAACCCGCCGCACAGGGTCAAATCCGGCTGAACAACAGCCGCCAGTCGTCCGTCGATCAGTCTGCGGAAATCGAACACCGTGTATAGCGCCTCGCCGGTTGCCAGCCGCACCGGGGCGCGTGCCGCCAGGCTGCGATAGCCGGACCAGTCCTGCGGCGCCAACGGCTCCTCGTACCAATGGATGTCGCAATCGGCGGTGCGGCGCATGCTCTCCAGCACGCCGTCCTCGGTGTAGTTGCCGTTGGTATCCACCGTCAGCAGCGGCGCGTCGCCGATGATGCGGCGCGCCAGGGCGCAGCGGCGCGCGTCCTCGGCCGGGTTATGGCCGATCTTGATCTTGAACGCACCAAACCCGCGCGGCGCCGCTGCTTCCAATTGCCGTGCCAGCGCCGCGTCCTGGTCGTCGGCCGCGGTGAAATAGCCGCCCGAGGCATAAACCGGGATGCGCTCGCGCAGCCGCCCGCCGATCAGCTCCGCCACCGAGAGGTCCAGCAGCTTGCCCATCGCGTCATGCGCGGCAATGTCGATGGCACCGAGCAATGCGGTCATCTGGTTCTGCGTGCCGGCGTGGTACAGGCGTGCCAGCACCATCTGCGCGGCGCCGCGCTGCGCGAACACGCTGCTGCCGGTGTAGAATGGCTTGATCAGCTCCAGATAGGCGCGGGCGACTCCCGGAGGTCCCCACACTTCGCCGATGCCCTGCACGCCGTCTTCGGTGTCCAGCAGCACCAGCCCGCCGCCGCGAGCCGTTACCAGGCCGCGCGCGGAACCGTACGCCTCGCGCGGGGTGTATTGCAGCGGCAGCACCGTGATGTCGCGGATGCGGGACATGGCTCAGGCCGCCGCACGCCGCGGCGGCGCTTCCAATCCGACGCCGCGCAGATGGGAGAACAACATCGCCAGCTTGTCGCGATCCACTTGCGGCAATGGCGGCTTGCACAGCGATTCGATGTTGGTGCGCAGGTGGCCGAGATCGCCGGTGCCGAACAACACCACATCGACGCCCGGCTCGTGGCGCACGAAGCGATATGCCGCGTCGGTCAATGAGCTGGCGCCGCCGGGATGCACCAGGAAGCCCAATGGATCCTCCGTCTCCGCCAGCCAAGCCGGGACTTTGCTATCCGCCGCGAGTTCCTTCGCCGTCGCCACAAGCTGCGCCGGACGCGCGAAGATCTGCCGGACCGCGAACATCATCAGGGTGCCGACGCCGTGCTTCTGTGTCAGCGGGAACACGCGCATCCGCGCCGGCTGGTGCATGAGGTGGAATGCGAACATCGCGGTATCCCAAATGCCTTCCGGGATGGCGCGATGCAGCATGTCATGGTCCGGATCGTTGGGCGACGTCTCGGTAATGCCCAGGAAGCGGAATTTTCCCCGCTCCTTCTCGCGCAGCAGCGCCGGAGCGATTTCGTCGCGCGCCTGATCGTATTGCGTCGGATGCACCGCGTGCAGTTGGAAGACGTCCACGTGATCGAGGCCGAGACGCCGTAGCGATCCGTCCAAACTCGCCAGCACCTTGTCCAGGTGAAACACTTTCTCGCCGGGCTCTTTTGAGGCCTTGGTGCACACCACCACCTGCTCGCGTGGCACTCCGCGCAGCGCCTTGCCGACCACGTCCTCGGTGCCGTAGACCGCGGCCGTGTCGAGCAAATTGACCCCGAGATCGATGGCATGGCGGATCAGGGAGACGGCGTCGTCTGCCGATTTGCCGGTACCCAACCCCAGCTTGCTGAAGCCCCCGCAGCCGAGCCCGGCGACGCTCACCCGCAGTCCCGTTCGCCCCAGCGTGGTATATTCCATTCCCTGTTCTCCTGCTCGCCGGCGAAGGGTAACAAGGCACGCGCCATGACGCGACCCTGCCTGATCATCGGCCATCGCGGCGCGCGCGGCCTCGCTCCGGAGAACACGCTGGCCGGCTTCCGCGCCGCAATCGCGCTTGGCGTGGATGCGGTGGAGCTGGATGTGGCGCTGACCGCGGACGGCGTCGTCGTGGTATCGCACGATCCTCGCCTGAACCCCGATCTCACGCGCGATGCGACGGGGACGTGGCTGCCCGGGCCAGGGCTGCTCATTCACACGATGCCGGTGGCGGCGCTGGCGGCGTACCAGGTCGGCCGACTGCGGCCCGATACTGACTATGCCAAACTGTTCCCGGACCAGACGCCGTGCGATGGCGAACACATCCCGACACTGGATTCTGTGCTGCGGATCGATGCACGGGTTGGTTTCGTCGTGGAGCTGAAGAGCTTCCCCGGTCAACCCGGCGTCGCCGCCAGCGGAGAGGAATTGGCCGCCGCGACCGTCGCGGTCGCTGATGCCGCCGGCGTCACGCCGCGCATCGTTGTCGAGAGCTTCGATTGGCGTGGCCCCCGCCACCTGCACCGTCTGCGCCCCAACGTGCGGATAGCGTTGCTGACACGGGCGGAAACGGTGCGCGATGCGGCAGAGTGGTGGGCCGGGCCGCATCCGGGGGATTTCCGCGGTTCGGCTCCGCGCGCGGTCGCCGCCGAAGGGGCGTCGATCTGGGGCCCCGCATGGACCGACCTGACGCAGGATCAGGTGCATGAGGCACGTGAGCTGGGCCTGAGCGTGATCCCCTGGACGGTGAACGAGCCTGCCGACATGGAACGCCTGATCGGCTGGGGCGTTGACGGCATCGTCACCGATCGGCCGGATCGCGCGTCAGGGCTGTTGCGGACGATGCAAGCCTGAGAGCGTATGACTGCTGCCGTCTGTCAGTGGCGGATGAACAGCGCCGCCGATTTGTCATTGCGAGGACAGCGCGCGAAGCGCGGCAGGACGAAACGATCGCGGTCGATTGGGGACACAGGCGCTCGTGCACTTGCTCGACTGAGATTGCTTCGGCCACGACGCTGCCGCGCAATGACAGCGGGGGTTGGCTTTGTCTCGCTCCCTTGATTCCGGGTATTCCTGATTCCGGGTGTTAGTATCGATCAGCAGGTTCCGGCGGCTTCATCGTCACCAGCGCATCGGCAATCGTCAGCCCCGATCCGTCGGCGTGCAGGATGACCGGGTTGAACTCCATCTCCGCGATGTGGTCGGCATGCGCCAGCGCCGCCTGCGACAGCCGCGCGATCAGCGACGCCAGCGGCGCGAGACCGATCGGCTTGCCGCCGCGGAAGCCGGTGAGCAATGGCGCCGAACGCAGCGAGAGCAGCATCCGTTCCGCTTCCGCGACGTCGACCGGTGCCGGGCTGTGGGCCACGTCGCCGAACAATTCCACCGTCACGCCGCCGAAACCTACCATCATGATCGGACCGAAGGTCGGATCGTTGACCATGCCGATCACCAGCTCGTGGCCTTTCGGCGCCATCTTCTGCACCGCCATGCCGTCAATGCGCGCGTCCGGTTTGAATGCCAGCACGTCGCGCATCATTGCGTCGTACGCGACGCGCACCGCGGCGGCGTCGGCGAGGCCCAGCCGCACGCCGCCCGCCTCGGTCTTGTGCGGCAGGTCGGGCGACTGGATCTTCAATGCCACCGGAAAACCCAGAGCCGTTGCCGCGTCCATGGCTTCCGCGGCGGTGGTGGCAAGCCGTTCCGCGGATGGGGGCAGGAACGGGGCCAGCGCGTGTTTCGCGGCGTGTTCCGGCAGCACGCGCGGCAAATCGGGCGGCAGCGGCGCGACATCGCCAAGCAACGGCGGCTCGGGGATCGGCCGCGCCAGTGCCTCGGCGTATCCGGCCAGCTTGCTCATCGCGACACCGACATTGCGCAGGTCGCTGTGAACGAACAAGCCGCAGCCGGCGGCACCGGCACGGCCGAATTCGGAGGGCAGCGTGTAGGTCCACACCGTCATCGGCTTGTTGCAGCGTTCCGCGGTGGCGCGCACGCGCGGCCCGTCCAGCGAGATCCGCGTGACGCTGGTCAGCGACGTGATGATCACCAGCATGTCGATCTCGTCGCTTTGGGCGAGTTGCTCCATCGCGGTCATCGTCGCGGGGCCGGTCTGCGAGCCTTGCGCGGTGACATCGACCGGGTTGCCCGGCGCGCCATAGGACGGCATCACCGCGCGCAAGGCCGTCTGCATTGAAGGCGAGAGCGGCGGCACGGTCAGGCCGCAGGCCGACAGCGTATCCGCCATCCACACGCCGCCGCCGCCGGAAGGCGTCACGATGCCGACGCGCCGTCCCCTCGGCAGCGGGCAGCTTACGATCACGCCGGCAATGGCGACGGCTTCGTCGGCATCCTCGGCCTCGATGACGCCGTAACGTTCGAACACCGCGTGATAGGCGGTGTAGGAACCCGACAGCGACGCGGTGTGCGACGCCGAGGCTCGGCTGCCGGCGCTGGAACGTCCGACCTTGATCGCAATGATCGGCTTGCGGAGCGACCGCGCCTTCGCCAGTGCGGCAACGAAGGTGGGACCATTGCGCACCGCTTCACAGAACACCAGGACGGCATGGGTGTTGGAGTCTTCCACCATGTAGTCGAGGAAGTCGGCCATGTTCAGGTCGGCTTCGTTCCCGGTGGAGATCACGTAGGAGAAGCCAATGCCGGCGGCCTTGCCGCGATTGAACAGCGCGAAGCCGATGCCGCCGGATTGGGCGATGACGCCGACGCGGCGGTCGGAGACGCGGATGGCGTTGGCGTCCTCCTGCGCTTCGACGGTCGGGCTGAACGTGGTCGCGACCTTGCCGAGCGCGTTGAAATAGCCTTCACAATTCGGGCCACAGGCGCGGATGCCGGTGCGCTGCGTCACGTCCACCAGCGCGGCTTGCATGTCGCCTGCCGCGCCGCCTTCCTCGGCAAAGCCGGAGCTGATGATTAGTGCGTTCTTCACGCCGGCCTGGGCGCATTCTTCCAGGGCTGCGGCGACGCCGGCGGCGGGAATCGCGACCAGCGCCAGATCGACCGGCGTGCCGACCGCGGCGATGGAGCTGTAGCAGGGCAGGCCGGCGATCTGCTGGTAGCTTGGATTGATCGGCAGGATGCGGCCGGGAAAACCGTTCTCGCGCAACTGGTGCAGCAGGCGGCCACGGATACGGTGCAGGTCGGGCGAGGCGCCCAGGACGGCAATGGATTCGGGCCAGAAGAAGCTGTGCAGCGGATGGGTCACCTTGCGTTTCCTCGGTGCGTTCAGGCCTGGGAGTATCGCGGGGGTGGGGTGACTAGCCAATATGCGGCGTTGGCTTCCTGGCGGCGCCAAGGTTTGCTAATAGCCTTCGCCTTGACTGGAAATGCAGGCGGATCCCTCTGTCATTGCGAGAACCGCGAGCGCGGCGTGGCGCGACGAAGCAATCTCGTTCGAGGGAAGTGCTCGACCAGTACGTGGGCCGGATGACTGGGATTGCTTCGTCGCCTCGCTCCTCGCAATGACCGAGGCTTGGGCTTGGCTGAGGAAAGGATCATGTCGAATACGCTCTATGATCAGGATTTCTACGCGTGGGCGAACGAGCAAGCCGCGCTGCTGCGAGCGGGCCGATTCGGCGAAATCGATGTCGAGAACGTCGCGGAAGAGATCGAGAGCATGGGCCGGAGCCAGAAAAGCGAGCTGGTCAATCGGCTCGCGGTGCTGCTGACGCATCTTTTGAAGTGGCGGTACCAGCCAGGATTTCGCAGCAAAAGCTGGCGTCTTACGATCGCGGAACAGCGCTTTCAGATTGAGCGCCACCTGCGCGACAATCCCAGCCTCAAATCGCACCTGGCAGAGCCAATTGCGGATGGCTACCGGCTCGCCAGGCTCAAAGCCGAGCGCGAGACTGGACTGGAGAGCTTTCCTGATGCCTGCCCATTCAGCTTTGACGAAGCCATGGACGACGGCTTCTGGCCCGACTGATTGGGACCGATTACATCAAGTCCGCCAGAAACGCCTCCACGGCCTGATTGAACGCCGCCGGCTGGTGCAGATTCGAAGCGTGGCCCGCATCGGGAACGACCACCTTTGTCGCTCTCGGTATCTTCGCGGCCATATAGTCCGTGGCGGCGATGAAATTCGTGTCGTTCGCGCCCACCAGCACCAGCGTCGGCACGTGGATGGTCTCCAGCGAGCGGATTACCGCGTCGTCCTGCTGGGTCAGCATCCCGCGCGCCGCGCCGGCAAGCCCGGCGGCCGAGCGATGCTGGCTCATGCGTACCTCATCACTGCTGCCCAGTGCCGCGAAGCCGCGGGTTTCCAGCTCGGTCGCCCGTGCCCGGGCCCGCCCATTCCACGCATGGCGGGCCGAATCGTTGCGGAAGCCGGGACCGGTGTCGAACAACATCAGCGCACGCACGTGGTCGGGATGGCGCAGATGGAAGGCCAGCGACATGTAGCCGCCCAGCGACAGACCCGCGATCACCGCGCGTGGCGTGCCGCAGGTGCGCAGCAGCGCCGCCATGTCGGCTACCGTGGCGACTTCGGAATAGGCGGCGGGATCCGCTGGCGCATCGCTCTGGCCGTGGCCGCGCATGTCCCACACGATCACGCGGAACCGGTCGCGCAACGCCGCCACTTGCGCGTCCCACATGCGGCAGGTCGCGCTGTAGCCGTGGCTCAGCAGGATCGCCGGGCCCTCGCCATGCATCTCGTGCCAGATGCCGACACCGTCGCGATCGAGCATGGGCATGTGCGTGTCCTCCTTGGCCCCTCTCCCGCATCGGGGGAAGGCAGCGTAGGCTGGCAGAGAGGACCAGCGAGCGAAAGGGCAGGAAACCGCCATGCAAAGCTTCGAACATATCGCCGCCAGCGCCGAGGGCATCATCGGCACGATCGAGATCAGGCGCGGGCCGAACAATTTCGTCGACACCGACATGGTGGCGGAAATCGCCGACGTGCTGGAGGAATGGGACCGCACGCCGGCGGTGCGCGCGGTCGTGCTTTGCTCCGAGGGCAAGCATTTCTGTGCCGGTGCCGATTTCGGCAGCCGCGGCTCGGACGGCGTGGGGGTGGGGGCGAAGCGTGGGCGGCACCTCTACAAGGAAGCGCAGCGGCTGTGGCGCACCGGCAAGCCGATCATCGCGGCGGTGCATGGTGCCGCGGTTGGCGCCGGCGTCGGGCTGGCTGTCATGGCGGATTTCCGCGTCACCTGCCCCGAGGCACGGTTTTCCGTCAATTTCACCAGGCTCGGCTTCCATCCGGGCTTCGGCCTCACCTGCACCTTGCCGCGGCTGATCGGGCTACAGAAGGCGAGCTGGCTGATGTACAGCGGCCGGCGCATCACCGGCGAGGAAGCCCTCGCGCTCGGCCTGGCGGATTACTGCGTGGCGCAGGGCGAAGTGCGAGCCAAGGCGAAGGCGGTGGCGACCGAGATTGCGCAGTCGGCGCCGCTCGCCATCGTGTCGACGCGCGAGACGCTGCGGCGCGGCCTGGCCGACGCCGTGGCTGCCGCCACCGAGCGCGAGTACGAAGAGCAGAATTGGCTGCGCAACACGGAGGATTTCCGTGAGGGCGTGAAGGCGATGGCGGATCGCCGGTTGCCCGATTTCCAGGGGCGGTAGGAATCGGGTCAGGAGAGAACAGCTCCCCCTCCCCTTGCGAGAGGGGGCTGAGGGGGGCGTACCACCCCCCACTGCCTACACCAGCACGCCCATGTGCTTGCGGGAGGGGGCTGAGGGGAGGGATCGTACAACCACTCGCTTCGGCTGTACGCAGCCCTCCCCCAAGTCCCCTGCCGCACGGGGAGGGGGGGAGCATTCACATCTCTCCACTGCCTCATCCTGCCTGCCATTAAGCATCGCTTAAGAATTCCCCCGTAAGGACGGAGGCAACGCCCTCCGACACACAACTGCATTCCGAGCAGGAGGGCCCCCGACGGAGGTCCTCGTGAGCGATGCGCAACGTCTGTGGGTCAGTCGCATCGCGTTCCGCGGCGCGCGGTGGTCGAACGGCCTGGCGGATCTTGCGGACACGGTCCTGTGGCGATGTCTTTCTCTGGCGCAGGCGATGCGCGCGAGGCACCCCGTGGCGGGGGGGCTGCTGCGGCGCGGCGTGCTATTGATATGGTGGTCCTGCACGCTGCAGCTTCACCGCCAGTTGCCGCTGTGGCTGAGGGCCCGCCGCATGCGCCGCGCCGCGCCACCGGCCGACGCCGCGCCGCTGATCGACGCCGTGTGGCCGGACGCGATCGTCATTCCCGGCGCGGCCGTGCCGGTGATTTCCATCATCATCCCGAGCTATGGCTGTACCGGCTTCACGCTGCGCTGCCTGGCCTCGATCGCAGCCAACCCGCCGAACACGCCGTTCGAGACCATCGTGGTGGACGACGCATTTCCCGGCGAGGAGACCGCGTGCCTGCAGCAGGTGCAAGGCATCCGCCTGCAACGCAACGTCGTCAATCGCGGCTATCTGCGCGCCTGCAATGCCGCGGCGGCCACCGCGCGCGGCAGCTTCCTGTTGCTGTTGAACAATGACACCCAGGTGCGGCCCGGCTGGGCCGACGCGATGGTGGCGTTGTTCCAGGCGCGCGATGACGTGGGCGCGGTAGGATCGAAGCTGGTCTATCCGGACGGCCGCCTACAGGAAGCCGGCGGCATCATCTGGAGCGATGCGTCCGGCTGGAATTTCGGTCGCCTCGATGACCCCGCTCGTCCGGTCTACAATTACCTGCGGGAAGTCGACTATTGCTCCGGTGCGTCGCTGATGGTGCGGCGCGCGGTATTTCAGGCGCTGGGCGGGTTCGACGATCGCTACGCGCCGGCGTATTTCGAGGACAGCGACCTCTGCTTCCGCCTGCGCGCGCACGGCCTGAAGACGTTCTATCAGCCGCGGTCAGTCGTCATGCACCATGAAGGTGCGTCGCATGGCCGCGACCTCGATGTCGGCATCAAATCCTGCCAGGCGGTGAATCGGCGGCAGTTCTTCGCGGTGTGGCGGGACGAGCTGGCCTATGGTCACTATCCCAACGCGATGCGTCTGCTGCGCGCGCGAGAGCATGCGCGGCATCGTTCGGTGGCGCTGGTGGTGGACCACGAAGTGCTCACGCCGGACCGCGATGCCGGGTCGCGCACCATGGTCTGCATATTGCGGGCCCTGCTCGGCGCCGGCATGGTCGTCAAGTTCTGGCCGCAAAATCTGCTCTATAAGCCCGGCTACGTCGAGGCATTGCAGGATCTTGGCGTCGAGGTGATGTACGGTCCGGACCAGGCGTCCTTCGGCGCCTGGATGCGCGAGCATGGGGCCGAGCTGGACCTGGTTTTGCTGAGCCGCCCGCAGGTGGCCGAGGAGTGCCTCGCTCCGGTCCGCGCCCACAGCGCCGCCCGCGTCGTCTATTACGGCCACGATCTGCACTTCAACCGCATGCGCACGCAGGGCACGCTGCATCAGGACGAAGCAATTCTGCGCGCCGCTGACCGCATGGAGGAGCGGGAGCGTGCGATATGGCGGCGCGTCGATGCCGTGCTGTATCCGTCGGAGGACGAAGCCGACGCGGTGCGCATCATGGATCCCGGTGTCGCCGCGCGCGCCGTGCTGCCTTATTGCTTTGATCGCTTCGGGATGGAGCGGCCGCCGCCGGCCGGGCACGACGTCGTGTTCGTCGCCGGCTTCGCCCATCCACCGAATGAGGACGCCGCGTGCTGGCTGGTCGCCGAGATTCTGCCGCTGGTGCGATCCCAGGTGCCGGATGCGACGTTGTCTATCGTCGGTTCCAATCCCACCTCGCGGGTGCGCGCGCTGGCGGGCGGGGCCGTGGCGGTGGTGGCCAATGTCAGCGACGCGGCCTTGCGAGCGCACTATGCCCAGGCGCGCGTCGCCGCGGTGCCGTTGCGGTGTGGTGCAGGGGTGAAGCTGAAGGTGGTCGAGGCCCTGAAGGAGGGCGTACCCCTGGTCACCACCGCGGTAGGCGCGCAGGGATTGGCCGGTGTGGCCGACGTTGCCGCGGTGTGCGACGACGCCGCGGCGTTCGCCGATGCCATCTGTGCGCTGCTGCTGGATGACGCGACGTGGCAGCAGCGCTGCGAGGCGCAGCTCCGCTACGCGCGCGAGCGGTTCACCGCGGCGGCGTTCAGTCGTTCGCTGCTGCAAGCGATCGGGCTGCCGTTGTCATCGCCGCAAGATGCGCGGCCAGACGGTCGTACCATTCCGTCTGCTGTAGCGGCGTGAAGCGCGCATTGGCGGCGCTGGGGCTTGGCACGACGAACACCCGGGTGCTTCCCAGTGGCGACGGCTGTGGCCCCAATGCGATGGCGCCTCCTGGCAGCCCCAATGCAGCGGCGACCGGTCGATATCCCATCATCCCCTGGAAGCAAACGACGCGCGGCTGGTAGCGCTGCAACCGCGCAAGCAATGCAGCGGCGCCGGCGGCAAACTCGCCGCGCCCGAGTTCGGCCGCCTTCGCGGTGGGCCGCTTCACCACGTCGGTGAAGCCGATGCCGTGCATGGGCAGGAGTGTGTCGTGAATTGGCAGCAGCGTCTCGACGCCAAGCGCCCGCCGCACCGGCAGGCTGAGCACCGACCGCGAAAGGCAAGGCCAGAAGCGGTTCGTCCTGCGCGCGAAGTAATGCCCTTGCTCGACGGAATAGAGCGACGGATTGATGCCGACGAACACGAGCGGAAGATGCTCGCGTAGCAGGTCCGGCAGCGTGGGGGGCAAAGTTGGAGTGGCGGCATCGCTCATTTCGTGGCGCCCGGGGACGTTTCAGCAGACAATCTCTCACAACGCGACGGTAGGACTCAGGCACAAAGCAATTCGGACACGCGCCCGGCGCGAGCAGGAACGTGTTTTGCAAGCGAGAACACTTTCTTCACGCGGAAACACCGTCTTCAAGCAGGAACACCGTCTTCAAGCAGGAACACCGTCTTCACGCAGGAACACCGCCTTCACGCAGGAACGCCTGGTTGAAACCGGACCGCTTTGTTCAAGCAGGAACGCCTTCTTTGTGAATGCTTCCTGCCGCTTGTCTGAACCTGGTGAGGAAATCCGGCAAACCACAGGACACCTGCGGCACAAGACCACCCCCGGACCCTCGCCCGCTACACCCCCTTCGCGCCGTCTTCGCTGCTTCCCCTCTCAAGCGGAGCCCGCCATCTTGCCGTTGGCGAGCAAGAGTGCATCCATCACTTCCTCCGTGAGTGGCCCCAGATCTTCGCCGGGCGGTTGAGAGACCATCGCCATCACCCATTTCCGCGCCAGGTCTCCGGGCACGCCGGCTATCGCGCAGAGCGTGCCGGCCACCGCCGAGAGCCGCAGCAGCAGCATGGAGATGCGGGCCCACTCCTCGATCATGTCCGGCGCGGCCGGCACTGTCAGGCGCCGCAGGGGCAACAATTGCTCCAGCCCGACCTCGAGGCGTTGCAGGCGCTCTTCCACGTCCATCGGCGATCTCCGGCGGTTGGTTGCAGGCCCCTGACTACCAGGGAGGCGGGGTCGCACAAAGCAAATGGCAAGACTCTCGGCGCTGTGATCGACCGCCGCAACCATCCGCGCTATCCTGCTGCCAGCGGTGGTCGCGGCTTCGTGGCGTGACCGCAAGCAAGCCGGCGTTCGCCACGACCTGGCCCGCGTCCCTCGCACCCACTCTGTCGGGAGGGACGGACAATGCTCATCCAAAGCCCCATCGCATGGATCGGGGACCGGCTGGATCGTGCGTTTCACACGGTCGGCTCGGCGAGCGACCAGGAATACTGGCACGAGGACCGGCAAGCCGGCACGATCAGCGTCCGCCGGATCGGTTATGCGCAGCTTGGCGAGGCGCTCACCAATGGGCTTGCCGATTTCGCCGCTCACCGGACCGACGTGATCTTCCTGTGCCTGATCTATCCGCTGGCGGGCCTGGTGCTGGCACGGCTCACCTCCGGCTACGGCGTGCTGCCGCTGTTGTTCCCTCTGGCCTCCGGCTTTGCACTGGTCGGGCCGCTCGCCGCGGTCGGGCTGAACGAAATGAGCCGGCGGCGCGAGCAAGGCGTGGCGGTGCGCTGGACCGACGCGTTCGGCGTGGTGCGCTCGCCGTCGTTCGGCGGCATCGCCGGCCTCGGGCTGTTGCTGATCGTACTGTTCTTGCTGTGGCTGACCAGCGCGGCGGTGATCTACGGGCTGACGCTGGGGCCGAAGCCGCCGGTCTCGATCGGAGCGTTCGTCACCCAGATGTTCACCACGCGCGCGGGCTTGGCAATGATCGTGATCGGCAACAGCGTGGGATTCCTGTTCGCGCTCATCGTGCTGGCGATCAGCGTCGTGTCCTTCCCGCTGCTGCTGGACCGTGACGTGCGCATGGAGACGGCGATCTGGACGTCCGTGCAGGCGGTGCGGGCAAATCCGGGCCCGATGGCGGCGTGGGGAATCGTTGTTGCCGCAGGGTTGGCGATCGGGTCAGTGCCTTGTCTGTTGGGGCTTGTGCTGGTGCTGCCGGTGCTGGGGCACGCGACGTGGCACCTCTATCGCGCGGTGGTGAAAACCTGATTTCGCTTAGCCTCAGGCTGCGCGGCTCGACGGCCCCGCCAGCAGCGGGTACTGCGTCGTGCATCCGACGTACAGTTCCAGTTCGCATCCATCCGCGAAGCCGAGGAACAACTCGGCGGGAAGCAGCGCGTCGCCGTTCGTCCAACGGAAGCAGTTGTCTGCCTCGAATGGATGGAAGCCGTCGCGCAGCGAGGGGTCATTTGCTTCGATCATGCGCAGCGTTGCACCTTTGCGCGCGACAATCCGGCGCAGCGCTATTCCCAGAAGGCGTGGATCGCGGGCGGTTCCGAGTTCCTGTGGAATCCCCGCGCGGGACATGACGCGCACGCAACCCGGCGGAATTTGCAATGGGACGATGAACAGATCGGGACGCTGCATCCTGCCATCGATGCGCCGGCCATCCACGGTGATGTGGATGTCGGCATCGTCCGTCACGGCCGAGCCGGGCCGCGCGCCGGCGCGATCCAGCAGTCGGTGCCAGGCGGCATCGACAACCGGTCCGCCTGTCACGACCGGGGCGCAGGGTCGCTGCGGCGGCAGTTCCCAGCCGCTGTCGGCGTTGCCGAACAACCATCGATTGCCATCGTCGCGGTAGCTCTCCGCGGCGGCGCCGTTTGCCAACAGCATGTCGTGCGACGCCAACTCGACATGATACAGCGACACTGCCTGGGCGTGATCGTCCCAGATGATCGAACGATGGTTGATGAGGAATTCGACCGGGATCAACACGTCATCGAGGTAAAGTCCGTGGGCCTTGGTCACGCGCAGGTCGTGATATGGCTGATTGTCGGCCAGCGCGCCCTTGCGAATGATCACCGGCGTCGCGGCGCCGCGCTGTCCGCGTGTTGCCAGGGCCCGGCCGATGCCGATCCACACGATTGGGCGCGATGCGCCCGCGTGGGTTACCACCAGGTCGCCAACCCCAAGGCTTTCCACCGGCACATCGCCTTGCGGCGTGCGAATGAGAGTGCCGGCGCAGAAGCAGAACGGCGGCGCATCGCTGATGGTGGGCTCGGTCGTGAGAAAGGTGGTCGTGCCGGCGCCATTGACCGCTCCGTTCGAAATTTGTGAAGACGTCAGGCCGTAGACGCTGTTATCGGTGAAGCCGGCAACGAGACTGGTGGGGTTGGAGATCGCGACGGCATCGAGTTTGTTGAAATCGTTGACGATGACATTGTGGCTGACCGACAGTGTGGACCCGGCATAGATCGTCGGGGCTTCGGCAAAGCCGATGATCGCCGGATTGCCGGTGTGCGGGCCTTGCTCGATCGTGTTGCCGCTGACGAAATCATCGCCCCCGTTCGGCAGATTGATCGAATACGAGGCGGTGGCGGTTGGGCCATCGACGATGCGATTGTCGATGATGTTGTTGACCAGGGCACGACTTTGGATCTCGTTGCCGGTGTTTGCGGCCGTGATGTAGGAGTCCTGGATCGTAAACGTGCCCACTTCGGTCACGTAGATGTTGTGCGTCAATCCGCTCGTGGTGCCGTTGTCGGCGAATTCGGAATTGGTGATCGTGATTGATCCGCTGGTATCATTGTCTGCCAGCAACCCGTCCTGGTTGTTGTGAAAATAGCAGTCGTTGATCGTCAGATTGCCGGCCTGGTAGCGTACCCCGGCGCCATTGCCGCCATCGGCGGCGCTGATCGCCACGCCGGAGAATTCGAGATTGCTCAACGTGACGTTCGGGCTGTCGCTGGCGCTGCCGATGACGAGAATGCCCTTCTCGTTCGGCGGCGGCTCGGTCGCGACGAAGTTCGCCAGTCCGCCGATGCCTTCAATGGTGATGCTGACGTTGATCGTTTCCGGGAAGTCATTGGTGTAGGTGCCAGCCTGCACCTGTATGATATCGCCACTTTTCGCCGCGGCCACCGCCGCGGAAAGGGTGCTGAATTGCTCGCCAGGACCAACGGTCAGGGTCGCCATTTGCTCCTCCCCAGCATACGGGAGCGCTCGCATCGCCGAACTTGCGCGCTAAGGTGCAGCCGAGGCGCATGTTCCGATTGCAAGACACACACAGTTGGCACAGCCTGTGCCGGTGTGGAAATCACAAGTTTGAATGCTTTATCAAAAGGAACTGTGCGAAGATACCGTCATAAAATCGTTAATTATGCATTTTCCTTCACGCGATCCAGGCGCGCAGGGCGGCCGACAGGCGCTCGGCCAGCATCACGATGACGAACGTCACCAGCAACAGCAGCGATACCGTCCGGTACTGGAACAAGTTCATCGCCGTCAGCAATTGGAAGCCCAGGCCGCCGGCGCCCACGAAGCCAAGCACCAGCGAGGACCGGATGTTCTCATCAAGCCGGTACAGCGCGATGCCGAGCAAGGATGGCAGCACGCTCGGCACCACGGCGTGGCTGAATACCTGCAGGCGCGAGGCGCCGCTCATGGTCAGCGCCTCCACGGTGCCCATTTCCATGTCCTCGACCACTTCGGAGAACAGCCGGCCCAGCATGCCGACGGAATGCACCGAGACTGCCAACGCGCCGGGGAATGGCCCCAGGCCAACGGCGGTGACGAACAACAGCGCCCAGACCAGGTCGGGTACCGCGCGGCACAGCGCGATGATGCCGCGCGCGGCGGCGTAGAAGGGGCGCGCGGGGGTGGTGTTGCGCGCCGCCAGCACCGCCAGCGGCAGCGCCATGATCACCGCGGCGGTGGTGCCGAACAAGGCGATGTCGAGCGTTTCCAGCGCCGGCTCGAACGTGTCGCCGATCTTGGAGAAATCCGGCGGAAAGGAGCGGCGCAGGATGTCGGCCATGCCGTGCGCGCCCGAAATCAGGTCCTGCGGCCGCGCCTGCACCACGATTGCTGCCTGGCCGAGCACGACCAGGAACAGGAAAATCCCCAGGAACGGCAAGGCGCGGCTGGCGGCGGGCAGGCGCAGGGACACGCGCGGCTCCGCCGGCAGGGCGATGTGGTCAACCTGATTCACGCCGCCTGTCCTTCATACAAGGCCGAGACCTGCCCCGGCGTGATCGATGCGGCATCCTCGAGAAACACCATGCGCCCCTGCCGCAGTCCCAGGATGCGATCGGCATAGCGGCGCGCCAGCTCCGGCTGGTGCAGCACACACACAACCGGCAGCCCATCGCGCGAGGCCAGGCCGCGCAGCAGCCGCATGATTTCCTCGGCGGCTTCCGGATCCAGGCTGGCGACCGGCTCATCGGCCAGCACGGCGTGCGGCCGCTGCGCCAGGGCGCGCGCGATGGCGACGCGCTGGGCCTGGCCGCCGGAGAGCGTGTCGGCCCGCTGGCGGGCGAACCGTAGCAGGCCGACGGCATCGAGGCATTGCGCCGCGAAGGCGGCTTCCGACCATGGCAACGCGCCCAGCGAGGTCGCCACGCTGCGGTGCCGGCCCAACGTGCCGCACAGCACGTTGGCGAGCACGCTGCGCCGGCGCACCAGATGGCCGTGCTGGAAGATCATGCCCAGCGCCATGCGTGCCTCGGCCAGCTTCCGGCCGCTCAGCCGCGTCAGTTCCTGACCGGCCACGCGGACCAGTCCGGCGGTCGGCCGCAGCAGCCCGGCAATGCAGCGCAGCATGGTTGACTTGCCGCTGCCGTTATGGCCAAGCACCACCACCAGTTCACCCGCTGCGACGGTCAGTGTCGCACCATCCAGCGCCAGCCGGCCGGTGGGATAGCGCATGACCAGGCCTTTTGCCTCGATCATGCCGGGCGCGACCGCGGACATCACTCGGTCATCTTGCTGAGATCGAGGTGCAGCACCGAGACGACGTCGCGTATGCTGTCGTAGCTATGGTCGTCCACCGCTGCGAGGCCGGGGCTTCCGGCGCGGCCGAGATATTTCAGGTCGCGTGCCGGCAGGCTGCGCAGGTCCAACGTGCGCAGGACCTGGGTGAGCAACGCTTTGAAACCCGGCGGCAGATCGCCGCGAATCGCGAACGGGCCATTGGGAATTGGCGGCGACCGCCACAAGATGAGGTAATCCCCCGGCTTGTAGAAGCCAGCCAGCGTCGCGCCGGCAATCGCGGTACTGTTCAGCTCACCCACCGGGACCTTGTGATTGCGCAATGCTTCGAAACTGGCGGTGTGAGAGCCGGTGTAGAACGGCGTCACGTCTTTGTCGGGATCGATCCCCGCCTTGACCAGCGCATAGCTGGGAATCAGGTGGCCGGAGGTGGACGCCGGATCGGAAAACGCGAACGGCTTGCCCCTGACCTGCTGCAACGTGGTGATGCCGGAGCCAGGCCAGGTGGTGATGGTGGCGTAGTAGCTGCCGGGCTTGCCGGCCGGTGCTGCGAAGGCCGCCACGGCCTCGGCGCCCGCGACCTGATGCGCCAGCACATAGCTGAACGCACCAAACGCACCCACATCCACACGATGCGCGCGCATCGCCTCGATCACCGCAGTGTAGTTGGTGCCGGTCGTGGTCAGCACCTGGCAATCCAGCCGAGCGGCGATCAGCTTGCCGATGCGCGCATAGATCGGCAGCAATTGCTCGGTGTCTTCGCCGGGCACCACGCCCAGATGGACGGTGCCGCCATCAGGACAATCCGGTGCGGCGGCGCGCGCCGTCCCGGCGGCAGTGAGGCTCACCAGGACGGCGACAGCGAGCCATAGCTGGCGCATTGCTGCGTCTCCGCGTGACGACCGGTGCCTCAGCTCAATTTGTTGAGGTCGATGTTGAGCGTCTTCACCAGGTCGCGGATGCCGTCATAGGCGCCATCCGTCTGCGGCACGAAGCGCATGCCGGAGAGGCCCATGATCTTGCGGTCCGCTTCCGGCAGGACGGAGAGATCGAGGTTCTGCAAAACCTCGGTCAGCTTCGCCTTGAAAGCCGGCGGCAGGTCACCGCGCACCGTGATCGGGTCGGTCGGGATCGGATCGGACTTCCACAGGAATATGAACACCCCGTCGTGATATTCGCCGCGCTGCGTCGCCGATTCCAATTGCTCACTGTTCAGTTCACCGGCCTCGACCTTGTGGTTGTACAGCGCTTCGAACGAGGAGGTGTGGCTGCCGGCATAGATCCCACGAATGTCCTTGTCCGGGTCGAGGCCGGCCTTGCGCAGCCCATAGGCCGGGAACAGGTGCCCGGAGGTGGATGCGGGATCGGAGAAAGCGAAGGAATGGCCTTTGATTTCGCCGACCGTCTTGATGCCGGATCCAGGCCAGGTGACGAGGCTGGCCCAGTAATTGTCGGGCTGGCCTGCCGTGTTGCCGAACGCGGCGACTGCCTGTGCCTTCGCAACCTGGTGCGCGAGCACATAGCCGAGCGGCCCGAACTCGCCGATCTCGAGCTTGCCGTTGCGCATGGCCTCGATTTCGGCGTTGTAGTTGGTGGTGACGAACACCTCCACCTTGCAGCCGATCTTCTGGCTGATCAGTTCGCCGATATGGCCATAGATCGGCACCAGGCGCGCCGAGGTGTCATACGGCTCGACGCCAAAGCGGACAGTGCCGCCATTCGGACAATCCGCGGCATTGTCGGCATACGCCCCGGGTGCGGCGGCGAGCCCAAGCAGGGCCGCCGCGAACAACGCGGCAAGTCGCTTCATGTGATTTGTTCCCCTGGTCCCGAATGTGTCGGTGGCGGACTTCTAGGCGGGATTGCCGGGCCATAGGTGACGGCGGGATGAAGGTTCGGTATCGAAACAGTAAAACCAGCGGATGACGGGGCCGGTGGTCTGTACCGTTCCGCGCCCTGTGCGCTGCTGCGCTGAATCTGCTATGGCACGGTGATGGAAACCTCCAGGCAGGACCGCTGCGGATCGCTCGCTCAGGTGCGCGCCTGGTATGCCGAGGAGTTGCGCGTCACCGGTCCAGTTGATGCGGATGCGGTGGTGGAGGCCTTCGCGACCGTCCCGCGCGAGCGTTTCCTCGGTCCGGGACCGTGGCGCATTCGCGCCGACTTCCGTTATGAGGGCTACCGCTCGACGCCGGACGACGACCCGCGGCACGTCTATCACAACGTGCTGGTGGCGCTGGACGAAGCGCAGCGGATC
>DATJNA010000253.1:0-7124 GCA_035508435.1 Acetobacteraceae bacterium
TTGATGACGGCACAACCCCGGCAGGTTCAATCCCGGCTCGCAACTACTTTCCGGCGCTGTGGCCTGGGCTTTCCGCACCGGTTGCCCGACAATGTGGGCGGAACAGCGACAGGAGGAACCGCCATGCCGATCATCGACGTCCAGGTCCATCCGTTCGAGCGCGATCATCCCGGCCGGCCGTGGGCCGGTCCGTCGCATGGGCTGGCATCGGCAACGGGCGATGAGATGGTCGCCGCGATGAACGCGGTCGGCGTCGATGGCGCGATCATGGTGTCGTCGTTCAGCGCCTATCGCTTCGATCCAAGCTACGCGCTGGAGGTTTACCGCGCCTATCCCGACAGGTTCCGGGTCGTCACGCCGGTGGACGCGACCGATCCGGCGATCGAGGACGTGGTGGCGCGCTGGGCGGCGACCGACGGCGCGCGCGGCATCCGCATCATCCTGCGGGAGGGAATGCCGATGGCAGCCGACCATCCCGGCTTGCTCCGCGCGTTCTCCGCCGCCGCCAGGCATCGGCTGCCGGTGAATTTGCTCTGTTGGGGCATCCTGGACAAAGGCACCGCGATCGTCCGGCGGAACCCCGACACGGTGATCGTCATCGACCACCTGGGACTGCTGCAACCGCAGCGGCCTCCGGTGCCGGACGATGTGTGGGCCGGACTGCCGCAATTGCTCGCCCTGGCGCAGTACCCGAACGTGCGGGTGAAGATCAGCGGCGCGTGCACCATGTCGCATGCACCGTTCCCGTACCACGACATCTGGGACAACGTGTTGCGCGTGATCGACGCCTTCGGGCTGGATCGCTGCATGTGGGGCACCGACTGGACGCGGACGATCGGCATGCTGACCTACGAGCAAGGCGTGGCGCCGTTCCGTACCACCACACGCCTGTCCCAGGCCGACAAGGCGAAGCTGATGGGGGAGACGGTGAAGCAGGTCTACGGATGGTAGCAGCGCCGGGGCTTTTCGCTGCCCGCGGACCATGTAAACTGCGCCGCAGTGTCACGTGATGCATGGGAGGAAGACAGCATGTTCAGCCACGTCATGGTTGGCAGCAACGACATCGCCCGATCGAAGCAGTTCTATGACGCGGTGTTCGGCGCCATGGGTGCCAAGCCGGGCACCGTCGACGCCAAGGGTCGCATCATCTACGCGCACAATGGCGGGCGCTTCATGGTGAGCAAGCCGATCGACGGCAACGCGGCCTGCCACGCCAATGGCGGCACGATCGGCTTCACCATGGCCAGTACCGAGCAAGCCGAGGCCTGGCACAAGGCCGGGGTCGCGAACGGGGGCACCTCGATCGAGGATCCGCCGGGCGTGCGTCAGGGTGCGGCCGGTCAGATGTATCTCGCGTATCTGCGCGACCCGGACGGGAACAAGCTGTGCGCGTTCAGCCGCGTGGCGGCCGGCTGAGGGGACGCCGGCGGCCGCCGCCCCTGCGTGACCGCGCTGCCGGCGTCGATGCCCTGATCCGGGAACGCCGAGACGGCCGGTAATGCTCTGGGCCGCCTCGGCGATCGCGCCCTCGCCGGTCGCCGGGCAAACGACGGCACATCGGGACGGGCAGCCTGGTACAGCATTCGCCGCGGCGGAGGTCGCGCGTCCCTGCGCGTTGGTATGCTGGACGACCGCCTGGCTGACGCCCTGCGAAAGGCGGGGTGCGACCTGATCGATGTCGCCCTGGACCGCGGCGGCACAGTCGGCGGTCGTAGCCACGAGACCATGCGCTCGGCGACGGCTGCGCCGCCTCCCGGCGGGAAACAGCCTTCGCCGGCCGCCTCACTCCCGCAGCCGATCCAGGCTCCACGCACCGCCGCCGGCGAACACCAGGTAGAGAAACACGAAGCAGAACAGTACCGCCGCGTCACCCATGTTCAGCATCGGGAAGAAGCTTCGAGGCGCATGCACCATGAAATACCCGATCGCCATCTCGCCCGAGAGCAGGAACGCCGCCGGGCGGGTGAACAACCCCAGGGCCACCAACGCCCCGACGAAGCACTCCAGGACGCCGGAGAACCACAGCAGCGTCAGGAATGACGGGTGCATGCTGGAGGGGGGGAATCCGAACAGCTTGGAGAGGCCATGCTCCATGAACAGCAGGCCGGCCATGATGCGCAGGATGCTCAGCATGCGCGGTTGCCACGCGGCCATCGGACGTTCCCTCCACAAACCCACTTGGCCGCAACGTTTCCCGCAACCGGCGAACGTTGTCAAAGCGGCGGGTCCAGACGTTGGTCAGAGCGGCGGGTCGAGATAGAGCTGGCTGGTCAGGTAGCGCCGCAGCCAGAAGCGGCACAGCACGCCGATGGTCGCCGCCACCGGCACCGCCAGCATCACGCCCAGGAAGCCGAACGCGGCGGCGCCGGCGAACAATGCGAAGATCACCCAGGCCGCTGGCAGTTCCACGCGGTCGCCGAGGAAGCGGGGGTAGATCACGTACCCCTCCAGGATCTGCCCCACGATCAGCACGCCCACGATGAAAAACACGCCGCGCCAGTGCGGGAACTGCGCCAGCGCCAGGCCGATCGCCGTGACGCCGCCGGTGATCGAGCCGACATAGGGGATGAACGACAGCAGCCCCGCGGCCAGTCCCACGATCAGCCCGAGGTCCAGCCCGGCGATGGTCAGGGCGAGCGCGTAGTACAGCGCCAAAAGCAGGCAGCACATGGCCTGGCCGCGCACCCAGGCGGACAGGATGCGGTCCACCTCGCGCGCCTGCGCCCGGATCACCCCGGCATGGCGCCGCGGCAGCCAGCTATCGACGCGGCGGATCACCTTCTGCCAGTCACGCAGCATGTAGAAGCCGACCACCGGCGTCACCACCGCGAGCGTCAGCACGTTGAAGATCGCCCAGCCGCCGGTCACGACGCCCGTCAGCGTCGATGCCGCGACGCTCAGCATGGTCCCCGCCTGACTGCTCACCAGGTCGCGCAGCTTGTCGTTGACCACATCGGAGCCGAAATTCTGCTGCAGATCGGTGATGACCTGCCGCGCCCAGCCCTGCAGCAACTGCACGTATTGCGGGATGCGGCCGATCAGCAGGCCGATCTGCGACAGGATCAACGGATACAGCAGCAAGATGAACAACAGCATGCCCAGCAGCAGCGCCAGCATCATCGCCAGCGCCGCCAGCCCGCGCGGCAGGCCGGCGCGGGTGAGATAGGTGGTCGGTGGATCGAGCACGTAAGCGATCACCGCGGCTGCGACGAACGGCGCCAGCACCGAGGCGAACAAGTGCAGCACCAGCCACAGCACCACCAGCAACCCGATGCCCAACGCCAGGCGTTGCCAGCGGGCCGACGGCGCCGGCGGCCCTGCGGGCGGCGGCTGGACGACCGGCGGCGATGGCGGCGGCAACTCGACGGCAGTGCTCATCCGCGTTGCGGTCCTGGCGTCATGGGTGACGAACGGTGACCCAGACATAAGCTGCCCCGGACGCCAAAGTAGAGGCGGCCACCACCCAGATCAGCACCCGCATGGCGTCGGGCGCGCGCAGGCCGAAGCCGGCCAGCAGCAGCGTCAGCGCCACCAGCAGGATCTGGAGCGTGGTGTTCACCTTGGAAACGAAGAGCGGCCGTATCGTCACGGGCTGCCCCAGCACTGCCAGCACGATCACCCCGCCGACGATGACCAGGTCACGGAACACCACCAGGATCGCCAGCCAGTCCGGCAGTTCCCGCACCGCGGCGAGCGTGACGTACATTGTCACCAGCAGCGCCTTGTCGGCCACCGGATCCAGCACCGCGCCGACCATGTTGCCGCCCCAGCGGCGGGCCAGCCAGCCGTCGATGGCGTCGGAGACGCCGGCGGCGAGGAACAGGAAGAAGGCGTAGGCGGGATGGCGGTCGATGATCAGCCAGAACGCCAGCGGCACGGCACAGAGCCGGCCAAAGGTGATGACGTTCGGCACCGTGAGCAATGCACCCGCGGTGCTGGCCCTGGCCTGGCTTCCATCCGGCATGAAGCGCGGGTACCTCTCTCTCCTGCCCGATCGTGCGCCACTCCGGGTTGCGCCGGAAGGGCCGGCCATGGTTCTGTCCGCCGGGGAGCGATCCCGCTTACCGTATCGAGGACCGGCATGACCAGTGGCGATGCGCAACACGAGCCGGGGATGGACGGTGGCGGATTGAGCTACCGGGCGGCCGGGGTGGACATCGAGGCCGGCGACGCACTGGTCGAGCAAATCAAGCCGCTGAGCCACGCCACGGGGCGACCGGGTGTGATCGGCGGGCTGGGCGGCTTCGCGGCGTTCTTCGACCCGAAGGCGGCGGGGTATGCCGATCCGGTGCTGGTCTCCGCCACCGACGGGGTCGGCACCAAGCTGCGGGTCGCGATCGAGACCGGCCTGCACGAGACCGTCGGCGTTGACCTCGTCGCGATGTGCGTCAACGACCTAGTCGTGCACGGCGCCGAGCCACTGTTCTTTCTCGACTACTATGCGACTGGCGCGCTGGACGTGGCGGCGGCGCGAACCGTGGTGGCGGGGATCGCCTCGGGCTGTGCCGAGGCCGGCTGCGCTCTGGTTGGCGGCGAGACGGCGGAAATGCCCGGCATGTACGCCGGCGCCGATTACGACCTGGCCGGCTTCGCGGTCGGCGCGGCGGAGCGCGGGACGCTGCTGCCGCGCGGCGTGGTGCCGGGCGACGCCGTGCTGGGGCTCGCGAGTGACGGCGTGCATTCGAACGGGTTCTCCCTGCTGCGCAGCATCGTGGCGGCGAGCGGCCTGCCCTGGGACGCGCCGGCCCCCTTCGCGCCAGCCGACCAGCACCCGCGCCCGGCGCTGGGCCAGGCGGTGATGACGCCGACACGGATCTACGTGCGCTCGGTGCTGGCGCTGCACCGGGCGGGGCTGCTGAAGGCGGCGGCGCACATCACCGGGGGCGGCCTGCCCGGCAACCTGCCGCGCGTGCTGCCGGAAGACTGCGTCGCTGTGCTGGACGCGCGCTGGCCGGTGCCGCCAGTGTTCCAATGGCTGGCGCAAACCGGCGAGGTGGCGCCCGAGGAGATGCTGCGAGTGTTCAACTGCGGCATCGGCATGGCGCTGGTGGTTGCCGACGCCGCGGCGGCGACGCGGCTTCTGGAGGCGGAGGGCGAGACGGTGTTGCGCATCGGCCTGATCGAGGCCGCGAGCGGCCAGCCGGAGGTGCAGATCGTGTCGCCGGCCGGATTGTTTGCGTGAACAAACCGCGGGTCGGCATCCTGATCAGCGGCCGCGGTTCGAACATGGCGGCCCTGCTCGATGCCGCCCGCGATCCCGACTATCCGGCCGAAGTCGTGCAGGTGATCAGCAATCGGCCGCACGCACCGGGCATCGCACTTGCCGCGGAGGCGGGCATGATTGCCACCGCCATCGACCACCGCCCGTTCGGCAAGGATCGCGCGGCCCATGAGGCGGCAATGCATGCCTCGTTGCGCCGGGCGGGCGTCGAGATCGTCTGCCTCGCGGGCTATATGCGGCTGCTGACGCCGTTCCTGGTCGCCGCCTGGCACGGCCGGATGCTGAACATCCACCCCAGCCTGCTGCCCGCCTTCCCTGGCCTGCACACGCATCGGCGCGCGCTGGAAGCGGGGGTGAAGCTGCACGGCTGCACCGTGCACCTGGTGACGGATACGATGGACACCGGCCTGATCCTCGCTCAGGCGGCGGTGCCTGTGCTGCCGGACGACACTGAGGACTCGCTGGCGGCCCGCGTCCTGGTGCAGGAGCATTGCATCTACCCGGCGGCGCTGGCGGCCTTCGCTTCGGGGCGCGCGGCGCCGCTGCCGGCCGCCGCCGCGGCGCTGGCCAACCCGTTGCCAGCCGCCGCCGGAGCGTCGGCCAACCCCTTGCCATCCGCCGCCGGAGCGTTGTCCAACCCCTTGCGATCCGCCGCCGCAGCGTCGGCCAACCCCTTGCCGCTGGGCGCCGCAGCGTCGGCCAACCCCTTGCCGCTGGGCGCCGGGGTCGAATAGAACCGCCGCCGAGCCAGTCAATCCACCGTCGCCGGGCGGCCCCCGGCCATGCCTGCCGCCGGAGACCGCATGTCCGCACACAGCGCCACCACGCACGACGACGCACCCACGACGCCGGAGGCCTATCTGGCCGACCGGCAGCGCATGTGGTCCACCTTCACCGGCGCCACCCTGGCCGGCATCATCTTCGTGATTCTGCTGCTGGTCGGGATGGCCGTATTCCTGCTGTAGGCGACCACTGGGCGACCACTGCAGCCGCGTTGGCCGGCAAAGGGTTGCGCAACGCCATGGCTCAACGCCGGTCGAGGCTGAGCCGCCCCGCGCCGAACGCGGTGAGTTGCAGAAAGCCTCCCGCCATGCAGAGATTCTTGAAGAAGTTGATCATCTGCAGCCTGTCGTCCGGGTGCCAGTGCGCCACCAGCGCGGTCGCCACGCACCAGACCGCCATGACCGGTGCCACATAGCGCGTCTTCCAGCCTGCCAGGATCAGCACGCCGCCGAGTAATTCCACTGCCACAGCCACCGCATAGGCGGCGCCGATCACCGGCAGGTGGTAGTGCATGAACATGCCCATGGTCGCTGTCGGCGCCATCAGCTTCTCATAGCCGCTGCGCAGGAAGATGGCGCTCATCAGCACGCGTCCGAGCAGGACGACCACTTGCATGGGACTCTCCCGGGAGGATCAGGATTCAGCCGGTCGGGAAGACCGGGGTTCAGCCGGTGATGTCGGTGGCGGCGAAGAAGAAGGCGATCTCGTTGGCGGCGTTCTCGGCACTGTCGGAGCCGTGCACCGAGTTGGCCTCGATGTTCTCGGCGAACTGTGCGCGGATGGTGCCGGGGGCAGCCTTCTTCGGGTCGGTGGCGCCCATCACGTCGCGATGCTTCGCCACCGCGTTGTCGGCCTCCAGCACCTGGGCCACCACGGGACCGGAGGTCATGAACTCCACCAGCCCGCGGTAGAACGGACGCTCCTTGTGTACGGCATAGAACGCCTCGGCCTGGGCGGTGGTCAGGCGCAGACGCCGCTGCGCGATGATGCGCAGACCGGCATCCTCGAGGCAGGCGTTGATCCTGCCGGTGAGATTCCGGCGTGTGGCGTCGGGCTTGATGATGGAGAGCGTGCGCTCGGTCGCCATGGCGGCCTCCTGGTCGTACGGTCGTGAGGGCGG
>DATJNA010000254.1:0-9091 GCA_035508435.1 Acetobacteraceae bacterium
CGCGCGAGACAGGCTTCAGACAGGTCAATCGGGTGCACCTTGCCGGCGCGGATGAGCCGGGCGGCTGCGATGGCCGTGAGCCGCCACAGATCGCCATTGTTGTTCATCGTGACCGTCCTCCTGCCCAATCAGGCAAACGTAAGCGGCGGCTCGGTTCCGGTCACTACCTTGCGGGCCTCCGTCGCGGCCATGAAAGCTATCCCTGCGAACGGCACGGAAAGCGCTATCTCACTCCACGAGACTATGGTTGAATAATAATACTTGCCATGAAACGAAACTGTTACCAAATGACACCGCGCGAATGCATTTGCAGGCGACGTTGCCAGACCAGACAGCTTGCAGCGGTGCGGAGACTCACGATGCGACCGTTCTCTTTTGCCATTGGCCGGGCGGTCAATTTGACGCCGCCCGTGGATTCAGGTGGACCGCAACCATCAGTTGTGCCCAATGCGGCACCGGAGCGACTGCGGCGCCGGTTGCAGGATGCGGTTGAGGATGTTTTCCACATTGCCCTGCGGCGCGGCGATCTTAACTGTGCCGACGACCTGCTTGGCGTCATGGAAAGCATGGATTTCAGAGGTCGCGTGCGGTTCCAGTGCCAGCGTAAGTCGAGCCGCCTGATGATCGAGCGGATTCGCGCTGAGTTATCGGCCCGCAAGGCCAGGCAGTCAGCGAGCGTTCGCTGATTCCGGATGTCACCACGGTGATTGTGGCGCAGGCCTCGGCCGCGGTCCCGTCGTGAGGCCGGCTGACCTGCTGCTTCCGGCTCCGTTTGAGCGAAGCACCACCGATCGCGGCGGTGCCGCTCGCCGCTATTCGCGTTGCTCGCGGCCGTACAGCAGCAGCAGCGCCAGGATGACCACGCCATAGATGATGCTGCGGCCGTAATCCGGCATGTTCAGCGCGAGCAATACGCTGACCAGGGCGGTCAGGTTGACGGCGCCGGCGGCGGCGCCGAGGTAGCTGCCGCTGCCGCCCAGGATGCTGACACCGCCGATCACCACTGCGGCGATCGACTGAAACAGATAAGGCGCTCCCATGCCCAGCGAGGCCTGGCCGCCGAAGCCGACCAGCAGGATGCCGGCCAGTGCCGAGAACAGACCGCTGAGTGCGTACAACGCGAGGGTGGTCAGGTTGACGTTGATGCCGGCCAGGTAGGCGGCACGCGCGTTATTGCCGATCGCGTAGGTGGCGCGGCCGAAGCGGGTCAGGCCGAGCACGAAGGACACCACAGCGATCACCACCAGCCACAGCCACAGCGCCGCCGGGATGCCGAGATAGACGTTGTGCACGGCGGCGGCGATCGCCGGCGGCGCGTAGGACGCACAGGCCGTGCAGGTCATGCCGCCGCTGAGGCCCAACGCCAGACCCTCCATGATGCCGTTCATGGCCAGCGTCATGACCACCGCCGGCACGCCGAACCATACGATGCCGATGCCGTTGGCGAGGCCGGCAACGGCACCCATGCCGAGCGTCACGGCGATGGCGTAGAGCGCGCGGCTGTCTTCTCCCAGTGAGGCCGTCGCCAGCAGGATCGCCGCCGCGTTCAGCACCCATGGCACGGAAAGGTCGATGCCGCCGATCACGATGACGAAGCACTGCCCCGCGGCGACCAGCCCGACGAAACTCGCAACGAGCAAAATGGAGGTCACGCTGCCGAAGCTGGCAAAGCCGGGATGCACCCAATTGCCGATGATGAACAGCAACACCGCGGCGCCATAGGCGGCCAGCACACGCAGCGCATTGGCGGAGAACCTATGGGTCATGACATGAACCTTCTGGCGCCCTTGCGGCAGGGGCGGGGCGCATGCGCCACGACGGACCGCCGGACGGCCCCCTGGCCGCGTCCTCGGTTCGCTTCGCCGCCCACACCGGCACGGGAAGGAGTCGCTGGGATGCCAGCGGTCATCTTCTGCCTCGCACCAGCCGGCCGATCAGGGCGCCGAAGACCACGGCGATGACCAAAAACAGGCCCTGGTAGAATGATTGATATAGCGGGTTGATCCGGGCAAAAAACAGAATGTTGACGATCATGGTGGTGATGAAGGCGCCACAGATCGCGCCCACGGCGCTGCCACGTCCGCCGAACAAGTTCACACCGCCCAGTACCACGGCGACGATCGAGGTCAGCGTGTAGCCGTCGCCGGTGGTGGCATCGCCCGCGGTGGCGTTCGCGGCCAGGAACAGGCCGGCCAGCGCGTAGAGCGCGCCGCCGATCATATAGGCGATGATTTTGGTGCGCATCGCATTGACGCCCAGCGCAACCGCGGCGGACTCGTCGTTGCCGATGGCGAAGATGCCGACGCCAAGGCGGCAGCGGCGCAGTGCCATCCAGCCCAGAACGGCGATCAGCAGGAACGCCAGTGCGGTGGGCTGGTCAGGATTGACCAGGAAATCCGTGTAGCCCGGCGGCACCGCGCCGCCCGGCTGTGGCAGCACACGGATCGCGAGACCCTGGAAGATCGACAACGTTGCCAGCGTTACGACGATCGGTTGCAGACGGCCCAGCCCGACCAGCAGTCCATTCAACAATCCGGCCGCGGCGCCGATCAGCACGATGGCAACAGACACCCCGATCATGTGCGGCAAGCTGCCGGTCAGCCAGATGGCGGCCAGTGCGTTGGTCAGATCGACCACCCCGCCAACCGAAAGGTCGATGCCGCGGGTCAGCACCACGATCGACTGGCCGATCGCCGCCACCGCGAGCGGCATGGTGTTGTTGACCGTCGAGGTGATTTCGAAATTGCCGGGCAACCGGTCCTGCTGCACCCAGAACATCGCCGCGAAGCCGACGATGCAAAGCAGCAGGATGACGGCGGCCAGGATCAGTCCGGCGTTCTGGCCGAGCAAGTGTGCGGCGCGCGGACGGCGTCGCATGGCCTGCGTTGGGATGGCGAGGTCACTCGGCATGGGCGTGGTGACTCTCGGGCGCCACCGCGTCATGGATGGCGGCGGCGACGATCGCCTCCGCGGTCAGCGCGGGTGGCGCGAGCTCCGCGGCGATGCGGCCATCGCGCAGCACCAGGACGCGGTGGCAGAGATGCGCCAGCTCCTCGGTGTCGGAAGAATAGAACAGGATGGCCTTGCCCTCCGCGGCGAGGCGCATCATCAATTCGTAGATTTCGTGCTTGGTGGCGATGTCGACGCCGCGCGTTACGTCATACAGCAACAGGATGCGGGATTCCGCCAGCAGCCAGCGGCCGACCAGCACCTTCTGCTGGTTGCCGCCGGACAATGCTCCGACCGGCTGCGCCATGCCCTGCGTCCGGATTCCCAGTCGACCGATCATCGCCTTGCTCATGCCCCGTTCGGCGGCGCCGCGGATGACGCCGAGACGCGAGAGGCGCGAGAGGATCGGCAGCGTCAGGTTGTCGCGGACGGACAGCGGCAGCAGCAGTCCTTCGGTCTTGCGGTCCTCCGGTACCAGGGCGATGCCGAGGCCGGCATGGATCGCATCCGCCGGGCTGGCGATCCGGGTGGGTTCGCCGCCGATGCGAATGGTGCCGTGGCGCAGCGGCGGGGCGCCGAACAAGCCGAGGAACAATTCGCGATGGCCCTGGCCGGCGAGGCCGCCGACGCCAAGGATCTCGCCCGCGGCCAAACTCAGGTCCAGGCGGGTGCTGCCGTTGACTGTGGCGTCGGTCAGTTCCAGTGCGGGTCGGGCGTCGGGGGCGATGGCGGTGAGGACGGGATACAGCGTCTCGACCTGCTGGCCTGTCATCAGGGTGACGGCCTCGGCCTCGTCGATTTCGGTGAAGGTGCCGACCTCGCTGCCGTTGCGGAAGATGGTGATGCGGTCGGCGATCGAGGTGATCTCCTTCCAGCGGTGTGAGGTGAAGACGACCACGGTGCCTTGCGCGGCCAAGGCGCGGATGCGGGCGAACAACCACTCCACCTCGCGCTCGACCAGGGAGGAGGTGGGTTCATCCAGCAGCAGGACGCGCGGGTGGCGGATGATGACACGGACGATTTCGACGATCTGCCGCTCGGCGAGCGAGATTTCAGAGGCGAGTGCGCGCGGGTCGATGTGGTGGATGCCGAGTTCGCCCAGCACGGCGTCGGCGCGGGGTGCCAGTTCGGCGCGACGGATCAGGCCGAGGCCAGAGCGGGGCTCGCGGCCGATCAGCAGGTTTTCGGCGACCGTCATCCAGGGGAGGAGGGTCAATTCCTGGAACACGGTGCCGATGCCGTGCGCGACGGCTTCGGCGGGGTTGGCGAGGCGGATGGGCCGGCCATCGCGCATGATGGTGCCGCTGTCGGGTGGCAGCCGGCCGCCCAGCAGCTTGATCAGGGTGGATTTGCCGGCGCCGTTCTCGCCGACCAGCGCCTGCACCTCACCGGGGCGTGCGGCGAACGAGGCCTCGCGCAGGGCCCGCACGCCGCCGAATGATTTGCTGACCTTGGTGGCGGCGATTGCGGGCGGCGGGGCAACGGGAAGCTCCCCCTCCCCTTGCGGGAGGGGGTTGGGGGGAGGATGCCGTGTCACCTGTTGTGGTGGTGGCGCGCACCCCTCCCGCCATCCGCCTCCCGCGAGGGGAGGGGGATGCTTCCTTGCATCACATCCCTCATACGTTCGGCAGACGCACGTCCAGCGTGCCCTGGCAGGGAGTGCCGTTCAGCGCGGCATCGACGCAGATCTTCACCGTCGCGTCGGGGCCGCTGTCGGTAAAGTCGGCGAAGAAGCTGTCGGGCAGCTTGGGAAACACGGTCTCGCCTGCCTTCACCGTCTCGCTGGTGACGAACGGGAACGGGATGGTAACGTTCTTCTTCGGATAGGACTTCTGTAGGATACCCCGCGCCAGTTCCAGCGATACCAGCACCAGGTAGGGTGGCTGCCCGATCGACAGGCCATCCACCTTCTGCCCCATATAGCCATCACCCAGCATGAACTTGCGGAAGCCGTTCTCCGCCTCGCCGGCGGTTGGCGGCAGCGGGGTGCGCTTGGCGGCGATGAACGCCTTCAGCACGCCGTCGGTGCCGCCCTGGCACCAGATGCCGTCGATCTTCGGCAGGCTGGGCAGGATCGATGCGGTGTTGCGCTCGGCGGTGGAGGAATCCCACATGCCGGTGTAGCGGTTCACCACCTTGATGCCGGGGTTCTGCTGCCACACCGAATCCGCGCCGGCATTGCGCTGCTGGTCCACGAAGGTACCGGCCACGCCGGTCACCATGATGACATTGCCCTTGCCGTTCAGCTTCTGCACCAGGAACTCGGCGAGCTTCTTGCCAAATTCGAACTGGTCGGTGTTGACCTTGACGGCGGAGGGGGCGGTGACGACGTTATCGAACGACACGACCAGGATGCCGCGCGACGTTGCCTGGTTGATGATGCCGTTCAGGCCGGTCGGCGAGGCCGCATTCAGCACGATGGCATCGACGCGCTCGCCGATCAGGCCGGTGATCTGCTGGCTTTGCTGGCTGACGTCGTTGCCGGAGTTGAACCAGGAGCCTTCGACCTGGGATTTGAACGGCTCCATCTGCAGCGCGCTCTTGAACAGGTTCTCCATCTCGATGCGCCACTTGTTGCCGATGTAGGAGTTGGAGAGCGCGATCTTGAGTTTCTTGCCGGCCGCGCGGGAGGCGGCGGGCAGCGCGGCGGTGAGCAAGCCTGCGCCGGTGGCGGCGAGCAGGGGTCGGCGGGCGATCATGGTCAAGGGTTCCTCCCGTCTTGGGCGTTAGCTGTTGTTGATAGATGCCGAATTCGAGGTGTGTGCCGGCCGGCGGGGATGGCCGAATCTTCCTCCAGGCATTTCCGGTCGTTCGCGGCTTCTGTTGAGCCGGACCATCTACCGCCGATCCGCCGCCAAGGCCACATGACGAAGGCGAGAGTAAGCCCACGCCACCGCGGGTATGGCAACAGGCGCACCCCCCGCGACGACATGGCTCCAGGCATCGATGTTCCGACGATCAGGATAATCGCTGATCTCGACGCCATCCCCCGGGTGCAGTCCATTGCAGAGGCTGGTATCCGCGTGCCGCCGGCCAACATTGTCCAATGCGCGCGAGGCACGCAGCCTTCGGTTTGGCGGGCAGTTTGGCTGGGAGCAACTCGCCAACGCGATAGCGGTGGCCGGCTTCGGTGGGCGCCGGTTGCTGCGACTCCGTGGCAATTCACACCGCTTGCGCCTGTCCGCCGCAACCGCCGCATTGGCCGCGATCGCTACCTGGCGAAATCGTAAGCGCCGTCAACCGAATACGCAGCCTCACGCGGCGCGCGTGGCCTTGACCGGCAAGGCTATGGTCTCGAGCGTTGATAGGTCGAGCCGCTGCGATGCATGGTCGATGTCGCAGCCGACCACATTGCCAGATGCATCGATGTCGACGTTCAGCCCATCGACCTGTTCGTGCAGTTCCGCGCCCGGCTCAGGCCGCGGTTCGATGCAGAGGCCAGCGCTGTCCGGATAGCAGTGCAGCTTCATCGCATGTCTTTAACGCCCGCCGGTAACGGAAACCGTGCGGCTCATCGGCAGCGTTCGGCCTGGCGCGTGCCGCGCCGATCCGGCCGGTCGCGAGAAGCTCCCGCACATACAACAGTTCGATGCCAATAACGCGCCCCTGCGCGTCGTAATCGAGCACAAGACCAGGCGCCACTTCATCGCGGCCGACGTGGCGCGCGCCCTCAGGTGCGAATCGAATGGCGATTGCATCGACCTCCGGATCGTCGGTTGCACTCGGCATGCTGATTCGAAGGCGCGCTTCTCGGTCAACGAAGGCGGTTATCACTGCGACATCGGCTCCCTTGGGCCGGTAGTGCAAGAGTCCGCTGGCGATTTTGCCGCGGGGTGATTCTGCCCGCCCGATCGCGCGGTGGCGGAGCAACCGGATCAATGGCCAAAGCCGAAACACGTCAAGGCTGGCGGCGGTCCTGGCCAGGGCCATAGACCCGCAGCACCGTCACGTCGCCGGCGGTCTCGTCGCGGCCGGTGTCCGGGTGAACCTCATCGAGCGCACGATAGCCTGCGTCGCACGGCAACTCGCGCAGTCCCAAATGCTGCCCGCCCGGCCAGAGGCACGGGGACTGCTTCAGCCGGTTGATCGCTGCCCGGATCGCGGCCAGCCGGCGTCGTGCGCGCGGCCCGAGCCGGGTTGAGTCAGCCAGCGGCGGATGGCATCGAGATCGTCGCGTGCCGCAGGGGCGTAAATCAGCCTGCGTGGCACGGGGCCGCCCGGTCAGAGGCGGCGGGTTGGCGGCGGCGGAAGCTCGTGGTCCGTGCCGATGCTGTCGATCCAGGCGTCAACCTCGGCCGCATCGACATAAAGGCCAGCTTTGACCTGTGCACGCGCTTCGGCGATGCCCTCGGCCTCCCAGGCAAGCCGGCGCTGCCGCTCGGCCTCGGTTTCCGGAGAGAGCGTGTCGGCATGGTCATCGATGCGCGGAGCAGTGTCCATGCCGAGCAATGTAGTCCGGGCGACAGGCAACTGCCAGCGCGGCATGCTCGGGGTCATCATCACGCCACCGCATCACCTGTCGGCCGTTTCAGCGGCCGGAACGGGGTGCGGCAGTTCGTGGCCGGTCCCGATACCGCAGATCCAGGCATCGACGGCATCCGACGCCGCGCCCGGCGGCCGCCCGACGCGCGCGCACGATCATGTGCACGGGCCGTCAGTGCGCCGCGGCCCAGGTCCTGCCCTGCCCCGTCTCCACCACCAGCGGCACCGCCAATACCGCGGCGCTTTCCATTACGCCGCGGGCGACCTCGGCCAGCTTTGCCGCCTCATTCTCCGGCGCCTCGAACAATAGCTCGTCATGCACTTGCAGCAGCATCCGCGAGCGCAAACCGGCGGCGCGCAAGGCGGCGGGCAGGCGGATCATCGCGCGCTTGATGATGTCCGCGGCGCCGCCCTGCAATGGCGCGTTGATCGCCTGGCGCTCGGCATAGGCGCGGCGCGCCGGATTCTTGTCGGCGATGCCTGGTACCCAGCAGCGGCGGCCGAATGGCGTGACGACGAAGCCGTTGATGCGGGCGTCCTCCTTGGTGCGTTCCATGTAGGTACGGATGCCGGGATAGCGCTCGAAATAGCGGTCGATGAAGCCGCGCGCCTCGCCGGGCGTAATGCCGAGCTGCCGCGCCAGGCCGAAACCGCTGATGCCGTAGATGATGCCGAAATTGATCGCCTTGGCGCGGCGCCGCGTCATCGGGTCCATGCCTTGCATCGGCAGCCCGAACACTTCGGAGGCGGTGCGCGCATGGATGTCCTCGCCGCGTTCAAAGCTTTCGCGCAGCGCGGGGATGTCAGCGACATGGGCGAGCAATCGCAGCTCGATCTGCGAGTAGTCGCAGCTTACCAGCACATGGCCTTGCTCGGCGATGAAGGCGTGGCGGATACGGCTGCCTTCCTCGGTGCGGATCGGGATGTTCTGCAAGTTCGGATCATTCGACGACAGCCGCCCGGTCGAGGCGATCGCCTGCGCGAAGCTGGTATGCACGCGACCGGTCTCGGGGTTGATCTCGTTGACCAGCGAGTCGGCGTAGGTGGATTTCAGCTTCTGCAACTGCCGCCAGTCGAGGATCTTGGCGGGCAATTCCAGCCCCTGGTCGGCCAGTGTCTGCAGCACCGATGAATCCGTGCCCCAGGCGCCGGTCTTCATCCGCCGTCCGCCGGGCAGGCCCATCCTGTCGAACAACACTTCGCCCAACTGCTTCGGGCTGCCGACATTGAATTCGAAGCCCGCCAGGCGATGGCACTCCTGTTCCATCACTCCCATGCGTTGCTCGAAATCCACCGACATGCGGCGCAGGTCGTCGGCATCCACCTTGATGCCGGTGCTCTCCATCGCCATCAGCACGCCGGTCAGCCGGCGTTCCACTTGCTCATACACTGCCAGCGACTTGTTGAAGCGCAGCCGCGGCCGCAGCGCCTGCCACAGCCGCAGCGCGACGTCGGCGTCCTCGGCGGCATAGGCGGTGGCGCGGTCGATCGGCACCTGTGCGAAGGGGACGCGGTTGCGGCCGGTGCCGGTGACCTCGTCGTAGCTGATCGGCGTGTGGCCCAGATGCAATTGCGCCAGCTCATCCAGGCCGTGCGGATGCAGGCCGGCTTCCTGGGCGTAGGAGATCAGCATGGTGTCGTCATACGGCGCCGGATGCGG
>DATJNA010000255.1:0-27719 GCA_035508435.1 Acetobacteraceae bacterium
TTGCCATGAAAATCGCTCGCATCGAGACATTTCTATTCGATCCCGGAACAGCGAAGAATTTGTTGTTTTGCAGGGTGGAAACGGATGATGGGGTGCATGGGTGGGGCGAGGCCTATGTGACTCCGGGCAAGGAACCGGTGATCGAGCACCTGCTGCGGCACATGGGCCAATACATCGTCGGCCGCAGCGCGTTCAGCATCCGCCACACGGCGCAGGTATTGTTCGACGATTTCGCCATGCGCCGCACCTCGCTCGATCTGCTGTCGGCCTGGAGCGCGATCGAACTCGCACTGTGGGACATCGTTGCCAAGCATGCCGGCCTGCCGCTGTACAATTTGCTCGGCGGCGCATCGCGCGAACGGGTGAAGGTCTATGCCAACGGCTGGTCCAGCGGCAGCGAAACGATCGAGCAGAATGTGGAACGCGCGCTGAAGGTGAAGGCAATGGGGTTCAACGCGCTGAAATGGGACCCGTTCCCCGGCCCCTGGCGCAGCTTCATCCATCGCGAGGACGAGGACCACGTGGTGCGCTACGTGCAGGCGATGCGCCAGGCGCTCGGCCCGGATTTTTCCCTGTTCGTGGAGGTGCATCGCCGGCTGGCGCCGATGCACGCCATCCGCATCGGCAGGCGCCTCGCCGAATTCGACATCGGCTGGTACGAGGAACCTTGCCTGTGCGACAACATCCAGCTCGTCGCCGAAGTACGCCAGGCGCTGCCCGGGATTCCGATCGTCACCGGCGAGGCGATCTACTCGAAGGAGGCCTGGACCCAGGCGCTGGCCGCGCGCGCCGCCGACATCATCAACCCCGACATCTGCAACTGCGGCGGCATCTCCGCGATGCTGGACATTGCCGCGATGGCGCAGCCGCATGCGGTGGCGGTGGCACCGCACAATTATAATTCGACGCTGGTGGGGGCGGCCGCGACGGTGCAGCTCGCGGCGCTGATTGCCAATTTCTACATCGCGGAGTTCTTCATCAATCTGAAGCCCGCCTGCGATGCCATCGCGGTGACGCCGCTGACCGTGCGGGACAGCTTCGTGGAGCTGCCCACCACGCCCGGCCACGGCATCGATATCGACGTGGCGAAGCTGAAGCAGCATCCGTATCGCGACATGGGCACGCGCACCGGCAAGGGGTTTCGCTCCCACACCGAGGAGTTCCCGCGCAAGAACTACGTCGTCGGCGCGACCCGCACGGGTTACTGAACGACAATGCCCGGCGCGTCAGTGCGAGGTGCGCGACGCGGCAGCGATCTCGTTCAGCTCGACGCGCAGCCGCCGCCACGCCGGCACGACCGGGGCTGCGTCATCGCAACACACCGCGCAATGACATAACGGCCGTGGCGTGCGCGCTTCGACGGCGGCCGGTGGCTGCACCACCGCCCCGCCGTCACCGCCCCGCCGTCGTGCCCTGCCATCCGCGGTTCGCTCAGAAAATGTTCTCGGGCGGCTGGCCAAGCAGAAGCTGACCGACCGTTTCGTAGTGCAGGATGCGTCCCTGGCCTTGCTGCGCCACCGTGTGGATGTCGCGCAAGCGCCGCTCGAACGGGTTCTCCTCGAATACCGCCATCGAGCCGCAGTCGTGATACAGCGTATTGACGATCTCGCGTGACGACTGAATCGCCCAGGTGGAGGCCAGCCGCAGGCGCGCGCGTTGCTCGGGCTCCATGGCACCAGTCTCCTCGATCGTCTCCAGCGCCTCATCCGCGGCCGCGTGCAGAAAATACCGCGCGGACCGCCACCTCGCCTCGGACTGGGCTACGTGGGACTGGACAACGTTGTTCTCCACCATCGGCTTGGCCGCGCCGCGGCGGGTCTTTTCCCGCGGCAATTCCAGGAACGCATCCATCGTCCCGCGCGCGATACCAAGTGCGACGCCGCCGAACCCGATCGAATAGAGCTGGTTGCTGCTGAAACGATACAGCGGGCTATTGCTCCGCCGGTCGCGCGGGTCGTCGCGATAGATCGCGCGCTCGTGCGGAATCAACAGGTCGTCGACCGAGTACTCGTTGCTGGCAGTGCCACGAAGGCCAAGCGTGTGCCAGATGTCGTGGAAGGTGGCACTCGATTTGGGATACAGGAAGGTCTTGATCTCCCTCGTGCCCGCGACCCGAAGATGCGCTCCCAGCCAGGTGGCGTTCTGGCTGCCGCTCATGAAGCGCCATTTGCCGGTGATGCGATAGCCGCCATCGACCGGCGTGGCCTCATAGGGCGAACCGGGCGGCCCCCACGCCACAATTCCGTCCGGTCGCCCGAAAATCTCCTGCGCCATGTGCGGCTCCAGATAAGCACTCGTGGTGGAGCAACCGTTGCTTTGACACACCACCCACCCGGTCGATCCATCCGCGCTGGCGATCGCCTCAGTCACCTGGGCGAAGATCGAAGGCTTCAGTTCCATCCCGCCAACCGATTGCGTCTTCAACATGCAGAAGAATCCGCCGTCGATCAGGGCTCGTACCACAGGTTTGGTGAGCTTGCGGATCTCGTCGTTCTCCGCCGAGGCCGCAGCGAAGAGTGGCATGAGATCGCGGGCTTTCTGAACCTGCGGATGGACGGTCTTCACGTGCGTTTCTCCAGGTCCGCGAAGGTGCGGTGTTGCCGCATTTACTCATCCACGCCGCGTTCCGGTCAAGCGAGCGCCGGCTGATCGCCACGGCCGTCGCATTCGCCACCCGGTTCGATCCAGCGAACGGCACCACGCCCTGCGGCTCGTTCTGCCACCGGTCCCATCCGGCAGCATCCGAATATCCGCCGCCGGAGCATGGCATGAATGCACACCGCCTGCTGGCGTTGACCTTGCTGACCCCCGGCCTCGCCCCCATTATCAGCGACGTCCTGCGCGGCTGGCCACGCGGCCGAGCGACACCCTGGGCCGCGCCGCGCCAGTCACATTGCCTTAACTTCGAACGGGAGGAAACCAATGATCGATCTGTATTTCTGGCCCACCGGAAACGGCAAGAAGGTGGTGATCTTGCTCGAGGAACTGGGGCTGCCTTACACCTTCAAGCCGATCAATATCGGCCGCGGCGACCAGCTCACACCGGCTTTTCTCAAAATTTCTCCCAACGGCCGGATGCCGGCCATCGTTGACGACGAGCCGCTGGGCGGCGGCGAGCCGATCGCTATTTTCGAATCCGGCGCGATCATGACCTACCTGGCGGAAAAGACCGGGCGGTTCTGTCCCACGGATCCGCGCGGCAAATACGATGTCGCTCAATGGGTGAGCTGGCAACTGGCCAATCAGGGCCCCAAGCTGGGCGAGCAAGGCCACTTCCGCCGGGCACTCGAGGCCGGCACCAACGGCGATCTGTCCTACGCCATTCGCCGCTTCGACAATGAGGCACACCGCATCTACGGGGTGATGAATCTCGGCTTGTTCAACAAGCGTTATCTTGCCGCCGGCGAATACACGATTGCCGACATGATCTGCTATCCCTGGGCCTCGAGCTGGGCGACCCGCAAAATCGACATCGACGAGTTTCCCAACGTCAAGCGCTGGCTGGAAGAGATCGGCGAACGCCCGGCCGTCAAGAAGGCGATGGCACTGGGCCCCGAATTCCGCGAGGACCCCGCTTCGATCAGCGCCGAGGAGCAAGCGCGCCGCAGGAAACTGGTCGCGGACCAGCGCGCGCAGCCGATCCCGGCGGAATGGTTGGCTGCCGCGCAATAAGGTTCGCGGTGCGGGGAATGCCCGCGGTGCGGGGAATGCCCGCGGTGCCGGGAACGCTCGCCGTGCAGGGAACGCTTGCGGTGCGGGGAATGGTCGCCGTGCCGGGCATGCTCGCCGTGCGGGGAACGCTTGCCGTGCCGGGAATGCCCGCGTGCGGGGAATGCTCGCCGTGCGGGGCATGCTCGCCGTGCGGGGCATGCTCGCCGTGCGGGGAATGCTCGCCGTGCCGGGCATGCTCCGCCGTGCGGGGACGCTTTCCTGATCCTCCCCGCACCGCGGCGAAAGCAACAAGATCAACAGCTTGTGCGGTAACATTCAGCAATAATGATTGACTGGCGACGATCTCGCCCGCCACCTAGCCTGGATGTCTGGGCGCGGGCATGCCCGCCGCCCCGCCACCGGCGCGGAACATCGACTCAATGGACGGTATGTCGCAGACGCCAGCCCCCTCCGCCGCCCTTTGGCAGCGCACTCTGAAGGCGCCGATCGGCTGCGTGGGCGTGGGGCTGCACAGCGGCCGGCGTGTCAGCCTCAATCTGCACCCGGCCGAACCGGGCCATGGCATCGTCTTCCACCGTACCGATCTCGGCCGCTCCATTCCCGCCCGCTTCGACCGCGTGGTGGACACCCGCCTCGCCACCGTGCTCGGCGATGAGCAATGGGGCTCGGCCCGCATCGGCACCGTCGAGCATTTGATGGCGGCGCTCTCCGCGCTGGGCATCGACAATGCGCGGATCGAGCTGGACGGTCCCGAAGTCCCCGCCCTCGACGGTTCCGCCGCGCCCTTCGTCTTCTTGCTCGATTGCGCCGGTGTGGTGGAGCAATCCGCCTCGCGCAGCCAGATCGAGGTCCGCCGCCCGATCCGCGTCTCCGAGGGCGACGCCTTCGCCGAGCTGCGCCCCGCAACGGTCCATGGCATGCCTGGGCTGGAGATGGCGCTGTCGATCGATTTCGCCGCGCCGGCGATCGGCCGCCAGGCGCTGTCCCTCCGACTGACCCCCGACAGCTTCCGCACCGAGGTCGCCCGCGCTCGCACCTTCACCCTGGCCGGGGAAGTGGCGCAGCTCCGCGCCGCCGGGCTGGCCCAGGGCGGCAGCCTCGACAACGCCGTGGTGGTGGATGAGGCGCGGGTGCTGAACCCCGGCGGCCTGCGCATGCACGACGAGTTCGCGCGTCACAAGCTGCTGGATGCGGTGGGCGACCTCGCTCTGGCCGGCGCGCCCCTGTGCGGGCGGTTCATCGCCCACCGCTCCGGGCATGCTCTGAACAATCGCTTGCTGCGCGCCTTGTTCGCCGACGCCTCGGCCTGGCGCGAAGCGACGCCGGCGGCGGTGCCGGCCGCGGCCTGAGCAGCCCCACTCGCGCCGCGGGACGGTGATGCTATAAGCCGCCCGATGATCGCGAATCGCTTCCTGCCGTCAGCCTCCGTCCGGCGCTCCGCCATGGCCCTGGCCGCCGTCGTGCCGTTGCTGGCCGCCTGCGGCGGCGACAGCGACAAGAAGCAGGAGGACCAGATCGCGCTCGACGCCAGCGCCCAGACCGCGTCGGTGGAGACGCTCTACAACAACGGCATGGATGCACTGAACGCCAAGCGCTACACCAGTGCCGTCGATCAGTTCACCGCCATCGAGGCGAACTATCCCTATTCCTCCTGGGCGCAGCACGCGCTGCTGATGGAGGGATATTCGCAGTACATGGAAAACCACTATACCGACGCGATCGGTACGCTGAACCGCTTCGTGCAGTTGCATCCGACCAGCAGCGACGTGCCCTACGCCTATTACCTGCGCGCGCTCTGCTATTATGAGCAAATATCGGATATACAACGAGACCAGCAGGGCACGGTGGATGCGATGAACGCCTTGCAGGAGGTGGTGAACCGCTTCCCGGACTCCACCTATGCCCGCGATGCGCGGCTGAAGATCGACCTGTGCCGCGACCACCTCGCGGGCAAGGAGATGGCGATCGGCCGCTGGTACCAGGAACAACATTTCTACGAGGCGGCGATCGGGCGGTTCCAGGCGGTGGTGAACGATTACCAGACCACCAATCACGTGCCGGAAGCGCTGGCGCGGCTGGTGGAGGTCTACCTCGCCCTGGGCCTGTCTGATGAGGCCAGGAAGACCGCCGCCGTGCTGGGCTACAACTACCCCGGCAATTACTGGTATGCGGTGACCTACGCGCAGTTGGACCGCGACCATCTGGTGACCGGCGCGCCACCCCCGCGCGGCAGCGGCCCTGGCTTCCTCTCCCGCACCTGGGACTGGTTGTTCTAGGGCGCGCGGCGGGGCGAGGCATTGCTCACCGCGCTGTCGATCCGCGATGTGGTGCTGATCGAGCGGCTCGACCTGTCATTCGGCTCCGGCCTGACCGTACTCACCGGCGAGACCGGCGCCGGCAAATCCATCTTGCTCGATAGCCTGGGGCTGGCGCTGGGGGCGCGAGCCGATACCGGGCTGGTCCGCGCCGGTACAGAGCATGCGAGCGTCACCGCGTGCTTCGCGCCGCCGCCGGGTCACCCGGTGCAGGCGCTGCTGGAAGCGCAGGGCCTCGAGACCGAGGATGAGCTCGTCCTGCGCCGCACCCTGGGACGCGACGGCCGCTCGCGGGCGTTCGTGAACGACCAGCCGGTGGGCGTGGCGCTGCTGCGCCGCGCCGGCGCGTTGCTCGTGGAGGTGCAGGGCCAGCACGAGCAATTCGGCCTGGCCGATGTCGCCAGCCACGCCGCGCTGTTGGATGCGTTCGGCGTGCCGGCGCCGCTGGGCACCGCGGTCCGTGAGGCGTGGCGGAGTTGGCGCGCCTGCCTGGCGGAGCTGGACGCCGCCCGTGAGGCCATCGCCGCGGCGGAGCGCGACGCGGATTGGCTGCGCCACGCCGTTGACGAACTGGCCACGCTGGCCCCGCAGGAAAGCGAGGAAGACCGGCTGGCCACCGAGCGCCAGCGCTTGCAGCAGGGCGAGCGCCGCGCCGAGGCCATCGCGTCGGCACTGGCGGAGATCGCGCCACATGACCGCCGCCATCCCGGGCCGGCGGCGTCATTACGGGCGGCGTCGCGGCTGCTGCAACGTCTGGTGACGCCGGGACAGCCGGAGGCGGACAATCCCGCCGCCCCCGCTCTGGCCGCCCTGGAGCATGCAGAAGAGGCGCTGGCCGAGGCGGAGACCTTGCTCACGCGCCTGGCCGCGGAATCCGAGGCCGATCCGCGATTGCTGGAGCAAGCGGAGGAGCGCTTGTTCGCGCTGCGTGCGGCGGCGCGCAAGCACGCGGTGGCGGTGGCGGATCTGCCGGCGCTGCTGGATCGGCTGGCGGCGCGGCTGGCAGCCCTGGACACCGGGGCCGCCGAGGTAGTCGCGCTGGAACAAGCGGCGCGTGAGGCTCGGGCGCGGTATGTGGACGCCACGGCGGCGCTGTCGGTGGCGCGGCGGGATTCGGCGGCGCGGCTCGACAAGTCCGTGGCGCGGGAGCTGCCGCCCCTGCGTCTCGACAAGGCGCGGTTCCACGCCGAAGTGGCCGAGGTCAGCGAGGCTGACTGGGGTCCGGGCGGCGCCGATGCGGTGCGCTTCCTGATCGCCACCAATCCGGGGCAGGAACCGGGGGCGCTGGGACGGATCGCTTCCGGCGGCGAGCTGTCGCGGCTGATGCTGGCGTTGCGGGTCGTGCTGGCGGCCGGCTCACCGGTGCCGACCCTGGTGTTCGACGAGGTGGATTCCGACGTTGGTGGTGCCACCGCGGCGGCCGTCGGTGAACGGCTGGCGCGGCTGGCCGCGCGCGTGCAGGTACTGGTGGTGACGCATTCGCCTCAGGTCGCCGCACGCGGGGCGGCGCATCTCCTGGTGGCAAAGCAGGCAGCGCGAGGGCGAGCCTCGACGCGGGTCGATGCACTGGAAGCGGCCGCGCGGCGTGAGGAGATCGCACGGATGCTGGCAGGGGAGCGCGTGACCGAAGCCGCGCGAGCTGCGGCGGACGAACTGCTGGTCGGTGCCGGCGCGGGCTGAGGTACAAAGTTTGGATCGAAGCATCGCACGATACGTCAATCCGAATGGTGCAACATATCGATCGGCAACAGCGTTGCCTCCGCTCGCCATGGCGGGTTAGCGTCCCGCCACGGGACAAAGCCAAGAAACCGCCGACGGGAGGAGCCTGAATGCTGGAGTCACTGGAGCAACAAACGACGCTCACCGCAAATCAGTGGAAGATTTTCACCGCGTCGATCCTCGCGGTCATGCTGGATTTCTTCGATTTCTTCCTGATCGGCTTCGTCCTCGCCTTCTTCGTCCGCGGTTGGCACCTCACCTACGGACAGTCGGGCATGATCCTGTTCTCGTCCGGCGTGGCGGCGATCCCCGGCGGCATCTTTTTCGGCTGGCTCGGCGACAAGATCGGCCGGCGCAAAGTGTTCCTGATCACGATCCTGACCTTCTCGCTGGCAACCGGCGCAATGGCGCTCACGCCCGAACGCGGCTGGGTCTACCTGACCGTCATGCGCTTCATCGTCGGCTTTGGCGTGGTCGGCGTCGCGTCGGTGGACATGCCGCTGTTGCAGGAATTCTTGCCGGCCTCCAAGCGCGGCTGGGTCAGCGGCCTGTCGATCGCGCTGGTGCCGGGCGGTGCGTTGCTCGCCGCGACCTTCTCTGCGTTCTTCGGCAACATCGTCGGCTGGCGCGGGCTGTTTGCATTGGGTTTGCTGCCGGCGCTGCTGGCGTTCCTGATTCGGATCTGGGTCCCCGAGTCGCCGCGCTGGCTGATCAGCCGGGGCCGGATCGCGGAGGCGCGCCGTTCGCTCGCCTGGGCGCTGATGCGAGACCCGGAGACGATCGCCTTGCCGGCGGTCCCGCCCGCACCGGAGAACGCGCGCTGGCTCGAATTGTTCCGGTTCCCCCGCAGCATCGCCGCCGGTGCACTGGTGGGGCTGAGCCAGACCGGAGCGGTCGGCCTCGCGCTATGGCAGGTGACGCTGCTTGTGCTGGTGCTCCAGGTGTCGCCGGCCGAGGCTTCGTTCCTGGCGATCTGGATCAGCCTCGCGCAGATCCTCGGCCGCGGCTTCGGCGCGTGGATCACCGACATCATCGGGCGGCGCACCGCCGGCGCGCTGTGCTGCCTGCTGGCGGCGGTGACGATGTCGGCCGCCGGCTACCTGCACAGCGTCTATCTCGGCACCGTGCCGGTGTTCTTCGTATTGCTCTTGATCCAGGGCTTCTTCACCAATGGCAATTCGGCCATCAGCTATCCCTACATGGCCGAGATGTGGCCGGCGCGGCTGCGCGCGAGCGGCTTCGGCCTGGTTTACGGCATCTCGAACCTCGGCAAGTTCATCGGCCCCGCCGGGTTGGCCGTGATCATCGGTGCATCGAACTATGTGACCCCGAAAGCGACGGTCGACGGCATCGTGCCGGGCTTCAACTATTTCGCCGCATGGTTTGTGCTGGCTATTGCCGCATATCTGCTGATCGGCATCGAGACGCGCGGCCGCACGATCGAGGAACTCGACGCAAGCTTCGCCCGGCCGCGGCCGGCGGCGGAATAACTCCGCTCTGGCGGACCCGGCAGTGGCGGGCGACCGGACCTTTTCCCGCCACGCCACATGCGACTTTCAGAAATGGGTGGCAGGCATGGTCGCCCACGGGTCGCCGGTTGCGCCAGCCGAAGCCATAGCGGTCAGGCTGGCAAACTGCGGGCAGGCTGGCAAACTTGCCGTCGGCGTGATTTTCGGTCAGGCCCGCGACGGTCGGATGATCGGCGCCATTGCCACTCGCTCCAGTCATGTCCGGTGCGCCGCTGGTGCCGGTGGTGTCCTGCGTCACCGTCGCAGCATTGGCGCTCGACACGTCGTTCAGCGCCGGCGTGCCGCCTTGCAGCGCGACGACATCAGCGTCACCGACAGCACTCGTCGAATTGCGGCAGCGGATGGAGCACGACGCGCCGCAACAAATTCGACTGTCATGGATCCGTGTGTCGATCTGCTTCCGCCTTGGCAAATGATCGTTTGAGCCAGCTCCTTGGTGGGTGTGGCATAGTTGTTTGAGGCAGCCGTTCGCAGTGCTGCCATGAAAGCAGCCGGTACATTGCCGGAGAACCGAGGTACCTCGCCTCACCGCCGCTTGCCGACTTTTCATCTGCCGCCCACCTCCCAACCCATTCCGCCTCCCGCGACAAGCGCCCATAAGGCGCCGATGGATTTGCTCCGCATCCTTGCCCTCTGGCGCAGCCGCGCCGGGTGGCTCGCCGCCGGCCTGCTGATCTCGCTCGCCGCCCTCGGATGCGGCGTCGCGCTGATGGCGGTCTCCGGCGCCTTGCTCGGCGCTGCGATCGCGACCGGCGTCCTGATCGCCCCCCTCGCGTTGCGCTGGCTCGGCATCGGCCGCGTCGCCGGCCGCTATTTCGAACGCCTCGTCACCCACGCCGCCACCTTCCGCGCGCTCGCCGACCTGCGCGTGTGGTTCTTCCGCCACCTCGCCCGCACGGCCGCTGGTGGCCTTGGCTTCCGCCACGCCGGCGACGTGCTGGCCCGCCTGGTCGGCGACGTGGAGGCGCTGGACGGCCTGTACCTTCGCATCATCGTCCCCCTCGCCGGCGCCGTCGTATTGCTCCCCGCCCTGCTGATCGTGATCGGCCGAACCTCCGCCGCGCTTGCCGCCGCCATCGGCATCTTGTTCACCATCGCCGCCGTGCTGCTGCCCTGGCGCGCTGCCCGCGCCGCCACCGAGGCGGGCGGCCGCCTCACCGCCACCGCCAGCGCGCTCCGTGTCGCAGCACTGGACGCGCTCACTGGCCTGCGCGAGGTTCGTGCCTTTGGCGCCGAGGGCCGCATGATCGCCGCGGTCCAGGCCCGCGAATCCGCCTTGCTCTCGGCTCAGCACGACCTCGCCCGCCGTACTGCTCTGGCCGGCGGCGGCAGCTTCCTCTGCGGTCAGGCGGCGATTTTCGCGGTCCTGCTGGCGGCCGGCACCAATCCGGTGGGCGCGGTGGTCGCCGCCTTCCTGGTCACCGCGGCGTTTGAGGCAATCGGCGGCCTGCCGCGCGCCGGCGCCCTGGCCGGCCATGCCGCCGCCGCCGCCCGCCGCGTATTGGAAGCGGCCGAGGCGCCCGTCCCCGTCCCGGATCCGCCCAACGCGGCGCCGCTCCCCACCGGCTTCACCCTGCGCTTCGATGGGGTCCACTTCCGCTGGTCCCCCGACCACACCCCAGTGTTCGATGGCCTGACACTCGAGATCCCGGAAGCCGCCCGCGTCGCTGTGCTGGGCCCCTCCGGCGCCGGCAAGTCCACGCTCGCCGCCATGGCGCTGAAAGTGGTCGCGCCGCAACAGGGCCGCGTCCGCCTCGGCGGCACCGACCTCGCCGCGCTCTCCGCCGCCGAGGTCCACGCCCGCTTCGCCTGGCTCAGCCAAGCCACCCACCTGTTCGACGACACCATCCGCGCCAACCTGATCCTGGCCCGCCCCGACGCGGACGACGCCGCGCTCTGGGCCGCCATGGATGCCGCGCGCATCGGCGACTTCGTGCGCGGCCTGCCGGACCGGCTGGACAGTTGGGTCGGCGAGGGCGGCACGCAGTTTTCCGGCGGCCAGGGACGCCGCCTCGCTCTCGCCCGCACCCTGCTGTCCGATGCGCCGATCCTGGTGCTGGACGAACCCTGCGCCGGCCTCGATGCCGAGACCGAGCGCGCCTTCCTCGCCACGCTGAACGACGTGGCGCAGGGCCGCACTCTGCTGCTGATCGCGCACCGGCTGACCGGGGTGGAGCGGCTCGATCGCATCTGGCGCCTGTCGGGTGGCAAGGCCGTCGCCGCGGCGGCGTAATCGCGCGAACTCATTAAGGCGCCGCTCGACGCCGCATCGCGATTGACGGAGCCTTTACCCGCCGGCAGGAGAATGCCTCGTCCTGCTGGTGAGGGAATCGGCGATGCGCCGCGTCATGCTCTCGTTCCTGGTCTGTTTCATCGCCACGCAGGCCCGCGCCGATGACCTTCCCGTGCCGAAATACGTGGTGTTCTTCCAGCAGTGGTCGGCGAAACTCGAAGACCCGGCACTCACAGTGATCACCCATGCCGCGGACTATGCCAAGGCGCATCCGCGCCAGACCGTGCATGTCAATGCGTTCGCCGATCCCACCGGCAGCCGCCGCGCCAACATCCTGCTGACGGATCTGCGCGCGGTGATGGTGATGGACCAGTTGCAGGCCGATGGCGTGCCTAATAATCGGATCATCGGCCGCGGCCACGGATCGGTGCAATTCGCCCTCACCTCGCAGGAAAGCAGACGCGTGGAGATCAGCGTGGGCGGACGCTGACGGTGCTGCAATCATTGCTCGATACACCGCAGATCGCCGATCCGCATGCGGTGCTGCGCCGCGTGTTTGGCTTCTCCGGCTTCCGCGGCGCGCAGCAGGCGGTGATCGACCACATGCTCTCGGGTGGTGATGCGCTCGTGCTGATGCCCACCGGCGGCGGCAAGAGCCTGTGCTACCAGGTTCCCGCACTGTGCCGCCACGGCACCGCGGTCGTCGTGTCACCGCTGATCGCGCTGATGGACGACCAGGTCGCCGCACTACGCCAGGTCGGCGTCGCCGCCGGTGCGCTGCATTCCGAACTCGATCCCGCCGAGGCGCGCAGCGTCACCCGCGACCTGATCGAGGAGCGATTGGACTTGCTCTATGTCTCGCCGGAGCGCCTGCTGGCGAATGGCACGCTCGATCGTCTCTCGCGTTTGCAGCTCGCGCTGATCGCGATCGACGAGGCGCATTGCGTCTCGCAATGGGGCCACGAGTTCCGCCCCGAATATCGCGAGCTCGCCTGCCTGCCCCAGCATTTCCCCGCCGTACCGCGCATCGCATTGACCGCGACCGCCGATTCGCGCACCCGCCGCGACATCCTCAGCGCACTGCGCATGGACGATGCCGCGGTGTTCCTGTCCAGTTTCCATCGGCCGAATCTGCATCTCGCCGCGGCACCGAAGATCAGCGAAACCACGCAGTTGCTGGAGTTGCTGGCGCGCCATCCCGGCGAATGCGGCATCGTCTATTGCGGCTCTCGTGCCAAGACTGAACGCGTGGCCGCGCGGCTGTCGGACAAAGGACTGCCGGCGGTCGCATTCCATGCCGGCCTCGACCCGGAGCATAAGCGCAATGCTCTTGGGCGCTTCCGCTCCGGCGAACCGCTGGTCGTGGTGGCGACGATCGCTTTTGGCATGGGCGTTGACCGGCCCGACGTGCGCTTCGTCGTGCACCTCGACATGCCCGACAGCCCGGAGGCCTGGTACCAGCAGATCGGCCGCGCCGGCCGCGACGGCGATCCCGCCGAGACGATGCTGTTGTTCGGCGGCCAGGACGTGGCGCAGGCGCGCCACTGGCTGGCACAGTCCGCCGCGCCGGAAGCCCAGAAGCGAGTGATGCGCACGAAACTGGAAGAAATCGTCGCGCTCACCGAGGCGGTGACCTGCCGCACCCGCGCCTTGCTCGCCTGCTTCGGTGAAGAGTTTCCCGCCGATTGCGGCCATTGCGACAATTGCGATGCGCCCCCGATCACATTGGACGCCACCGTGGATGCACAGAAGGTGCTCTCGGCGGTGTATCGCACCGACCAGATCTTCGGTGCGCTGCACATCATTGCGGTGTTGCGCGGCGAGACCACAGAAGCCGTGTTGCGTCATCGTCATGACACCTTGCCGACTTTTGGCGTTGGCAAGGATCATGCGGCGCCGTTCTGGCGCGGGCTGATCCGGCAGTTGATTGCGTTCGGCGCGCTGGACGTGGACACCGCCGGCCATGGCGGTTTGTTCCTGGTGCAGGATAAGGCGCGCCCGATTTTGCGCGGCGAGGCGCGCGTGATGCTGCGCCAGGACGCGCCGCGCCGTCCGCGCGAGGTGGTGCGCCCGGAGCGCCACCACGGCCCGGTTGCCGCCACCGCACCGACGCACCTCGAACCTGCCGCCACCAGCCTGTTCGAGTCGTTGCGCGCCTGGCGCGCGGCGGAGGCGAAGATGCAGGCGGTGCCGCCCTACGTCATCTTCCACGACACCGTGCTGCGTGAAATCGCCGCTGTACGCCCCGAAACCTTGGATGAGCTCGGCCAGATCAAGGGTGTCGGCGCTTCCAAGCTGCAACGCTACGGCGCCGCAGTCCTTCGCACCCTCGCGGCAAATTAGTGCCCGGGGACGACGCGGAAGGACGCGATTGAGTCGCGCGGTACACATCAGCGTCGCCCGTAACACGGAGCCGGGGACTGCAGCGGACAAGCATTGAGACGCGCCGCGCCGAGGGCGAGGCTTCGGCCGGTGAAGGCCGGGAAGCATCGAGTGCTCTGGAAGCCCGCATCATACCAGATTGAAAGCTTGTCCATCCGGCAACCGGTACCGGCTGAAGTCCGCGACATCGACCGTCAAAATGTCGGCGATGCCCGTATCCACGGCGAGCCAGTAAAGCGAGGCATCCGCAAAATCCATTTCACGCTTGCCGGTCTCGGTAGAACGCCGCATCCAGGCAACCATGTCGGCGAGATGGTAGGCCTCGAATGGATAGACCTGCACCCCGCCCAATTCGATCCAGCGCAATAGCTCGAACCGGTGCGGCGGCTCGAGAAGATAGGCGGCCCCGACCACACAGGGCCAGGTCGTCAGCAGTCGCAATCCCTCCCGCGCAAGCGCGGCCACCCGGGCATCAACCCGATCGTGATGGCGATCATCCGCGGCGAACAATGCGATCAGTGGCCCTGCGTCAATCAGTACGTTTCGCATGTAACTTGGCTCTCAGTCCCGCGCCGCTATGCTCCGACGCGGCGGGATGACCCATCGCTGAGCCGCTCCGCACCTGTCGCAGCAATTCATAGGGGTTCCTCAGGCCGAGCCTCAGCTCCAAGGCATCCTTCACCAGATCGCTCTTCGATATTCCCAGACGTTTCGACTCCTCCTCGACCCGCGCCTCCAAGGCGGGATCCAGCCGCACAGAGAGAGCCAAACCAAGCCTCCTTCGCGTATATTTGTATTACGCGGATACACGACAAAACCAACTGCCGCAAGCGCCGTCGCGGTCAAACCGCGTGCCCGACTTGAACAGCGCGCCGGGACCAGCAGTAGAGGCCCCATCTGGTGTGCAGTTCAGGTGATCCGCCGCCGGCCCCCGCATACCAGCAAACCAGCAGCGACCATCAAGTCGCAACGATCCCACCAACTTAACTCCGGCGTCTGCACCGCGATGCGCCAGATTTGCGATCCGCCACCCCTTGCGGGCACGTTTTGGCCAATCAAGGGAGGCGCCACATGCCAACGATATCCCGTTGCGACGCGTTGCGCCTGATCGGTATCGGCAGTGCTGTGGCCACGGTAAGCGGCCCGGCGGTCGCCACCGGCAAGGTGTTCACCACCGGCATGAGCTTCCCCCTGACCGGCTCGCTGGCATTGCAAGCCGGAATTGCGCGCGACGCCGTGCTGTGCGCGATCGATGCAGCGGACGAGGCGGCGACATTGGGCGGTACAATCCGAGACACCCAATCGGTGACGTGATCCATCAGTTCAAGTACGTGGGCGTTGCGCCGGAGGCATAGAGATTGCGGAACTCGGGCGAACCGGCGCGGCGGCCGGGCGGCGGTTTCCGAGTGGCGGCCGGATCAGGGCAAGGCCGGACTGGCCGGTAGATAACATGTTACCTGCATATGACACTTTGTCTACCAGCTACGGCGCACTGTCGTGCAACTTGCGGCGCGGCCTGCGGTCTGCGATAACCCGCGCGGGATTTCGGCGGTGCACAATATTTCGCGGGCTGATGGCGTTAGCAGCCCCAGTTATTGCGCTCCGCGCGCAAGGGAGCGGGTCTTGCCCGACGGTGGCCAAACTTTTCCGGCGCTGGTGCTGAACGCGGATTTCCGCCCGCTGTCCTATTTCCCCCTCTCGCTCTGGTCCTGGCAGGACGCAGTGAAGGCGGTGTTCCTGGACCGGGTCTCCGTGCTGAGCGAGTACGAGACGCGGGTCCGTTCCCCCAGCGTGACGATGCGCCTGCCAAGCGTGATCGCGCTGAAGGATTACATCCCCTCCGCGCGGCGGCCGGCGTTCACCCGGTTCAACGTGTTCCTGCGCGATGGCTTCCACTGCCAGTACTGCGGCGGGCGGTTCCCGGCGCACGACCTGACCTTCGACCATGTGGTGCCGCGCAGCCGCGGCGGCCGCACGACGTGGGAGAACGTGGTGACCGCCTGCGCTGACTGCAACCTGTGCAAGGGATCGCGCCTGCCGAAGGAATGCGCGATGTTCCCTCGCAGCCACCCTCGCCAGCCGACGACGTGGGAGTTGCAGGACCAGGGCCGATTGTTCCCGCCTAATTACCTGCACGAGAGCTGGCGCGACTATCTCTATTGGGATAGCGAACTGGAAAACTAAGCCGGTTCGCTCGATCGCAGCTCCCTTGGTAGCGACAATACCATCGCGCTAACGAACAAGACCATGAGCTCTAGGTCGAATGTCGCCCCGCCCGCGATTTGGCCGATACCGCCGATATGCGGGCATTTTGTCGGCATGCGGGCATCCGTTTGGTGCAAACACGTTGCGCGGTCATTGCGGCACGCACGCGGTTTGGCACACGACAGCATTGGACTACGCGGCATCTGCGGCACCGCCCTTCTCAACGTTTTCGATCGCGCGGGTGAGGGGCCGCGCGACATTTCCGATCGCTCGGGCGGCACGATGTGGAACAACTCTCTGGCGTCCGTCTGCCGGTTGAGACCTGGCTATCTCGCATCCTGTGCTGCGCGGCACAGCCGGACGGCGCTCCGATCCGCATGGTCGGGCCACGACGACGAAAGCATGGACCGGAAGGAGCCCGACACATGACTGCTACCAAAATCACCCGCGGAACGCACGAGCTGACCGAGAAGGATCTGGGCACCGTGGTCGGCGGCACGCGCAAAAGCGCCGGGAGCGGAGCCACCGGTGTGATGTATCTGGCATTCACGTTCAAGCTCGTTGCGGTCAAATAGGCCCGCTACCGAGACGCAGGGCGCCACGATGACGCCCTTGATCATGGTCGGCGCCGGAAGTTCGGCATCCGCAATCCTGGGACCGGCCGCGATGGGCGAGGCGCCGGACCGACGGCTTATTGGGACGCCGCGACTGTGTTTCGCCGCGCGCTGCCGCGACGCCGGCGCGTCAGTCCCAGCCCCACCACGCCCAGTGCAACAAGCCCCGCCGGAGACGGCTCGGGGACCGAGGATGGCGGATCCGCGATGGTGAAGCTCGCGGCATTGTTCTGGATGAGATAGTTGCCGGACACGCTCGTGTAGTAGGAATACCCGCCCGGTCCGCGGAAATTGCCCCAGATGTTGCCCTCGCCGCCCGCGATGGCGAACAAGATGCCGCCATTGTCGAGCAATGCGCCCTCTGTCGAGTTCGACGACGGATAGAGCATGTTGTCATAGATGAAGGCGCCGCTTGGGGAATAGCCCTCGCCGCCACCCGGCTGGCCGCCCAACAGGCCGGCGACCGGGACCCCGTCGAGTTGGCCGCTGAAGGCGGTGATGTCGAACCCGCCATAGTCGGCGGCGCCTGTGGTGAGTGAACCCGACCCCGAGCCGCCGCCACCCGACAGGGTCCACGTATAGAGCGTCGCCGATGCCGGGTGGGCCGCGAGGGCGCAGAACGCCAGGGCCACGATCAAGCCGCGCACGCCGCGGATGGCGTCAAGAGGGCGCATCGCCAGGTGTCTCCGTTTTTGGAGGATAGTCGCTTCGGTGGATTGCTGTAGAGCAAGTAGCCGAGCATATCTTCCAGAGGATTTACGGTCGGCATGCTATTTTTTAGATTTCAGTTATTTTGCGTATTTGGCTGGCGACGGGGTCACCGTAAGAGAGCCGCCAGCAGTGCCTCGAGCCGCAGGCGACCCGGCGGCAGCGTGGCCAGCCGGCCTCCCTGCAACCGCAAGTACCCCTCCGCCTCCGCCCGGCTCAGCACGTCTGGCTCGATCGCCGTCGCCAACGTCACGCCGGTTCTGGCGAAGAAGCGGGCCGCATCCACACCTTCGGTCAGCCGCAGGCCCATCAGCAGCATCTCGCGGGCCTTATCGGCCGGCTCCAGCGCCATCTCCTCGGCCGTACCGTGCCCATCTCGCGCCACACGCTCCGCCCAGACCTCCGGCGCGCGGTGGCGGCGCGTGGCGAGCAAGTCAGGACCCAGCGTCACCCGGCCATGTGCGCCCGGGCCGATGCCGGCATAATCCCCGTAGCGCCAGTAGCTGAGGTTGTGGCGGCTCTCGGCCCCGGGACGCGCATAGTTTGACACCTCATAGGCAAGCAGGCCGAACCGCGCCGCTTCCTCCTCGGTTGCCTGGTAAAGCGCTGCGGCGGCGTCTTCGTCCGGCAGCACGATCTCACCCCGCGCATGGCGGGTGGCGAACGCGGTGCCCGGTTCGATCGTGAGCTGGTAGAGCGACAAATGGTCCGCCGCCAGCGCCAGCGCGGCGCGCAGCTCCGCCCGCCAGGCCGGCAGCGCCTGGCCAGGCCGGGCGTAGATCAGGTCGAACGAGATGCGCGGGAAGGTGGCCCGCGCGGTTTCCAATGCCGCGCGCGCCTGCCCTGCCGAGTGCTGGCGGCCGAGCAATTGCAACGCAGCATCGTCCAGGCTCTGCACCCCGAGCGACAGCCGGTTCACCCCGGCCTCGCGGAACGCGGCAAGACGGGCAGCCTCGACGCTGGTGGGGTTCGCCTCGAGGGTGATCTCGAGCGATGCGGCGGGATCGAACCAGCGGCAGGCGTCCTCGATCAGGATGGCTGCCGTCTCCGGTTCCATCAGGCTGGGCGTCCCGCCGCCGAAGAAGATCGAGGTCAGCGGCCGGCGTCCAAGCCGCGCCGCCTCCCACCCCAGTTCGGTGCGCAGGGCGGTGCGGAAGGCGGCCTGGGGAATGCGGTCCCGCACATGGGAGTTGAAATCGCAATAGGGGCACTTCGCCAGGCAGAACGGCCAATGGATATAGAGAGCAAGTGGTTCCATGGACGACAGATAAGCCACGCTACGCGCCGATGCGATGGTCCAGCCGGGTAGCGCGCGCATCCCTGAGGCACGCCGATACGGGCCCCGCACCGGCAACGAGTAAAGACGTAACACCGGCAACGCGTACCGGCGCGACGCAGCCAATGCGCAAAGGCGCGGCACCGCCAATGGGTAACGCCATGACACTGCCAGCGCGGGTTTGCGCGTCGGCAGATTTTACACTGTGGCGATGGTCAGCGGCCACCGCTGCCAAGGCCACGGGAGACCAGTGCATTGCCGGCACGCTCCGCGAGTCAAATTAACATCAACATGGCCGCGCCCAGGCGCAGGCACGATGTTTTGCCCGCGCCGGATCGCCTCGATCGTCCGTGTTTTTTACACACTGCTTCGGGCAGAGCAGAATGATGATTGACATCAGCGGGTTAAAATTTGGCACGCACTTTGCTCCAGCCATTTCCGATCCTCGAGGGTCAGCCGAAGACATTCCGATCGGACGAGAAGAGTAGGAGACGACGCCCGGCGCGTCGTCCCGCCGGGTTTCGCAACACCGTCCCCGGCCAACGGGGATGCAAGGCACAAGGGCAGTCGCCCGCCGGGAATGACGGCACCGACGCCGCAAGCGCGGCGCAAAGGAGGACTCCTATGACTGCCAGGAAATGCTTGTTCGGCCTGTTGCTTCTGTGCGGAGCGTGGCTGGCCCCCGGCACCAACAACAATGCCCACGCGACAACAATGACAGCGCAGGTGTGCACAGTCGCGACAATCGGCTGTCCCGTCGGCGCCACGCTCGACGCGGGCATCCGCACCAACGGTGTCGGCGTCTTGCTCTACAACCGCTATGCCTTGCTGCCATTCTTGTTCACCGACGCCAACGTCACGCTGAGCGGCACGGTGTTGACCGCCAATCTGTTCTTGGGCGGCCGCGACTACATCTATCTCTATGGTCAGGGAATTGGCACGCAAAGCATTCTCGGTAATGGTTTCTTCCTCAACTCGATCATTCAGCAATTCTATCAGACGCCGGGCGGCATTGGTACGTTCGGCGCCTTCAATATTGGTGCCTGCAACGCCACCGCAATTGCGGCCGGCGATGCGTCGGCGATGCAGCCGTTCGTGAACAGTACGGCGCTGGCCGGTGTCAGCTCGTCGGCATGCTCGCCGTTCGCGCAGATCTTTCCGGCACAGTTGGTTGCCTCACTCCCTGGCACGAGGCTGACGGCGGCCGAAGACATGCAGTTCAATCCGATCGCGGGGGGCGGTGCGCAGATTACGCTGCCCTGGGGAGACGATCTGCCCGACCCGGCGCTTTCGGCACTCAATGCCGACATCGCCAACGGCGACAGTATCTCTACCATCCTCGGCGTTCTGAACGCGGCTGATCCAGGCCTGAGCCAGGAGGTGCCGGAGCCGGCGACGCTCGCATTGCTGTCCGCCGGATTGCTCGCGCTGGGTGGATTGCGCCGCGCGCGATGCGGCTGACGCAAGCGGCCGAGTCGCGTCTGCCGCCGTATCGGGGTTCCGATGCGGCGGCAGTTCCGCGTCCGCGGCCAGGGCATTAGCAAACGCCGAGCATGCGGCTGCGCTGTCATTGGGTGGTCTGCAGCACCGCCTCCAGCGCGGCCATGCGCTGTTGCAGGCGTGCTGTTGCTACCGCCTCCTGCGCCTTGTCCCAACCTTCCGCCACGCGTCGCGCCCGCACCAGCAGAGCAGCCCGGACGTCGGTGCGCTGTATCGCGCGACCGATATCCATCATGGCGCGCAACAGCCGCAGGCTCACGGCCAGGTCGCTGACGGCGTAGTGGCGGATTTGCTCGAACGCGGTGTCGAACATGCCTTCGATGTCGATCCACGGCACCACCACACGAACCACGTGCGGCGGATCGTACAGCACCGGCTCGGGCGGCGCCCGGCCGAGCCAGCGGATCAGCACGCGGCTGAGCTGGTCGATGCAGCTTATCGCGGTGCTGGGGTCATTCACCGCCGGCGAGATTGCCCGCAGCGCGATATCGACGATCTGGATCACGCCGAATTCGACGTCCTGCTGCAACGTCCGCGTCGGTCCGATATCGAACGCACTCAGCAGCTCGGCGATGCGCAGCGGATCCAGCCGATCCTCCCGCGAGACCAGGATCAGGGGTACGCCGGCCGGAATGAACTGGCCGACACGCCGCTCGACCCGGATACGGATGCGCCACGCCTTGCCCAGGTCCACCAGGCGCGTGATGTCGATGAAGCGGATATAGCCTGATCGCTGGCTCACAAGCGTCGTTGCCGCGGCATCGAATTCGATCGTCGGCGGCCGTGCCTCGAACCGCCGGCGCGGCTCCGGCATCAGCTCGTCGATCACTTGCTCGGTTTCCCGCGCGATGCGGTCCACGATGTTGTTGACGCTGATCGACTGCGAGATGTGGTGGATGAAGAACACCAGCCAGCCGACCGCGACCAGGGTCAGCAGCATGGCGCCGGTGACGGTGACCACCGGCACGAAGACGGTGGGCAGCGAGCGCGCCGCCGGCATCGCCGCCATGCAGTAGCAGAACGTGCCGAGGAACACGCCCAGCGTCCACTGCGTGTTCCGGTCGCGCACGAAGCTGATCAGGATGCGCGGCGAGAACTGGGTGGAGGCCAGCGTCAGCGTCATCAGCAGGATGGCGAAGACGATCGACACCACCGTCATGGTCGAGGTGGCGATGACGCTGAGGATCTCCTGCGCCACCTGCGGATCTTGCCGCGAGGGAAACAACACCACGGGAATCCAGGCGCCGAGGGCCGGCACTCGCTCCTCCGCCCAGGAGAGAACGCCGCCGACCGCGCCCAACGCCACGGCAATGACAAAGGGCCGGATCAGGAAGCCGCCGCGCAGGCCGTAGGCGATGGCGCGGAGCAAGAGGGGGAACCTTCGGGGCATCGAGGGGAGGGCCAGGGCAGCGAAGAAGGGCCAGGGCGGTGGGGCGGGGCTGATCATCGCGGAAAAGCCGGTGGCCTTCCAGGCAAAGCGGCGCGGGCCGGTCACAGCGGCGCAACCCGGGCAAAGCAGTGCAGGCAAAGCAGAGCAGCCCAGGCGAAGCCGCGCAGCCCGGGCAAAGCGGAGCAGCGCCGGGACGCGAAAGCAGTGCAACCCAGGCAAAGCGGCGCGCGGTGCGGCCGGAGGCGAATGCACGGATGCGGCACCGGCGCGAGGCCGCGCGAAAAAGTCACTTGCATTGTGCAAGTAACCGCCCTAGGTAGGTTGCGTGGTGAAACCTACCTCGGCGGCCAGTCATGCGACGCAAGAGCTTCGAGACCATGTCCTGCCCCATCGCCCGCAGCCTGGAACGGGTCGGTGAGTGGTGGAGCATCCTGATCCTGCGGGATGCCTTCCGCGGCGCCACCCGGTTCGAGCAATTCCAGAAGAGCCTCGACATCGCCCCCAACATGCTGACGCGGCGGCTGAACGCGCTGGTGGAATGCGGGCTGATGGAACGCCGACGCTATTCAGAGCACCCGCCGCGCGATGAGTACGTGCTGACCGAGCGCGGGCGGGATTTCCGCCCGGTGCTGTGGGCCTTGCTCGCCTGGGGCAATCGCCACTTCGCGCCCGAGGGGCCGAACGTGGTGATCGTGGACGGCGAGACCGGCGAATTGGCCGACCCTGTTCTGGTGGACCGCTACAGCCTCCGCCCCCTGACGGATCCGCCATTCCGGAGCGTCTATGGCCCCGCGGCGGCTGAGGCGATCCAGCGTCATAACGCATCGGCGGCCACCTCCGCGGTGCCTGCGGGAGACGACGCCCATGTCTGACACCCTCGCCATCGCGGATGCCGTCCCCGCTGTCCGCCGCGACATGGTGCGCCTGCGCCTGCGCCGCGCCGTCGTTGGCGCCGCAGCACTTGCCGCGGTTGCTGCCGGCGCAGCCTGGTACGGCTATGACTGGTGGACCAGCGGCCGCTTCATCCAGACCACCGACGACGCCTATGTCGGCGGCAACGTCACCCCGGTGGCGCCGCATGTCAGCGGCTTCGTGGAGCAGGTGCTGGTGACCGACAACCAGTTGGTCAAGGCCGGCCAGGTGCTGATCCGCATCGACGCGCGCGACTACCAGGCGGCGCTGGCCCGCGCCGAGGCCGTGCTCCAGGCCCGCGCTGCGGCGCTGGAGGGGCTGCGCGCGCAATATGCCTTGCAGCAATCCACCATCCGCCAGCAGCAGGCCGAGCTGGCCGCCAAGGCCGCGCAAGCAAATTACAATGCGATCGACGCCGCACGCTATCGCGCGCTGGCACAGACCGCCGCCGGCTCCCGCCAGGATGCGCAACGCACCGGCACGCTGGAGGTCGAGGCGCAGGCCGCGGTGCTGGCCGCCAGTGCCGGCTTGGAGGCGGCGCGCCAGCAACTTCAGGTGCTGACGGCGCAGATCGCCGAGGCCGACGCCGCGGTCGGGCAGGCGCGCGCCGATCTCGCCACCGCGCGGCTCAACCTTGGCTATACCGAAATCCGCTCCCCGATCGACGGCTATGTCGGCAACCGCGCCGCGGAAGTCGGTGCCTATGTCTCCGCCGGCACGTATCTGATTTCCGTGGTGCCCTCGAATGGGCTCTGGGTCGATGCGAATTACAAGGAAGACCAGCTCGCCCGCATGGCAACCAACCAGCCCGTCACAGTCACCGCCGACGTGCTGCCGGATCATCCGTTCCATGGTCATCTGGCGAGCCTCGCCCCCGGCACCGGCGCCGTGTTCAGCGTGATCCCGCCCGAGAACGCCACCGGCAACTTCACCAAGATCGTGCAACGTGTCCCGGTGCGCATCCTGCTGGATGCCAACGACCCGAAGCTGCCTCTGCTGCGGCCTGGCCTCTCCACCACCGTCAGCGTCGATACCAAGGACAGCGCGCCATGATCACCACCGCGCCGAAGCCGCCGTCGATCCTGCCCTTCGTGGTGATGTGTGTCGGCATGTTCATCGCATTGCTCGACATCCAGATCGTCGCCGCGTCGTTGCAGCAGATCGGCGGCGGCCTGTCCGCGGCGCAGGACGAGATCAGTTGGGTGCAGACCGCCTATCTGATCGCCGAGATCGTGATGATCCCGCTGTCCGGCTGGCTGACGCGCGTGTTCTCCACCCGCTGGTTGTTCACCGTCTCCGCGGCCGGGTTCACCCTGACCAGCATGCTGTGCGGCGTCGCCTGGAACATCCAGAGCATGATCCTGTTCCGCGCGCTGCAAGGCATGCTCGGCGCGTCGATGATCCCGACCGTGTTCACCTCATCATTCCACTACTTTCCGGGTCCGCGCCGCGTGTATTCCGCGGCGGCGGTGGGGACCATCGCATCCATCGCACCGACCCTGGGACCGGTGATCGGCGGCTGGATCACCGACACGCTGAACTGGCACTGGTTGTTCTACGTCAATCTGATTCCGGGGATCATCATCACCGTCCTGGTGCCGCTGATGGTGCAAATCGACAAGCCGGATCTGTCCTTGCTGCGCGGCGCCGACTACCCGGGCATCGTGTTGATGGCAGTCGGCCTGGGTCTGCTGGAATACGTGCTGGAAGAAGGCACGCGCTGGAACTGGTTCGACGATTCCACCATTCGCGCCTGCGCCTGGATCGCCGGCATCGCCCTGGTATTGTTCGGTGCGCGCAGCCTCACGTTTCGTAACCCGGTGGTCGATCTGCGCGCACTGACCAACCGCAACTTCGCGCTCGGCTGCCTGCTGTCCTTCATCACCGGCGTCGGCATCTTCACCACGATCTATCTGACGCCATTGTTCCTGGGCTATGTGCGCGGGCTGAGCGCGTGGCAGATCGGACTGGCGATCTTCTCCACCGGCGTCGCGTCACTGCTTGGCACGCCGGTCTATGTGTTCCTGGCGCGCAAATTCGATCCGCGCTGGCTGATGATGTTCGGCCTCGCCAGCTTCGGCATCGCGATGTGGAGCTACAGTTTCATCACCCACGAATGGGGCGCCGACCAGCTTCTGCTGCCGCAGGTGCTGCGCGGCTTCCCGCAGGTATTCGCGGTGGCGCCGGCGGTGACGCTGGGGCTGGGCAGCCTGCCGCCGGAGCGGCTGAAATACGCCAGCGGCTTGTTCAACATGATGCGCAACCTGGGCGGCGCCGTCGGCATCGCGGTCAGCGCCGCGGTGATCAACAACCAGACCAACCTGCACTTCCAACGGATAGCGGCGCATCTGACGCCGGCGAACGGCGCCATGGACCGGCTGGTGGCCGGCCTGACGGTGCGTTACGGCGCACTGCCTGGCAGCCCTGGCGCGGGGCACGACGCGGCGTTGAAGCAGTTGTGGGAGCTGGCATACCGCGAGGCCTCGACATTGGCATTCGCCGATGCGTTCCGCGCGATCATGCTGGCGTTCGTGGTCGCCACGCTGCTGGTGCCGCTGATGCGCAAGGTCGCCACGGGTGCAGCACCGGCGTCCAGGGCCAATGCGCACTGATACGCGATCCGCCGGGTTGCCCGATCTCGCGTCAGACAACCGCCGGTTGATTTCTCCTGCCACAAGTGTTGGGTGGAATGCGCCGGTGTTGGCGGCGGCGCCCGGCGTCGCGCTGCGCCTCGGCAGCGTGCCGCCCGAGCGGCAGGAGTATGCTGCATATTGGCGCCTGCGAGCCGACATGGTCGCCGTGGAGCAGCGGTCGCAGGCAGCGACAGAAGCGCTCCGGCTGCGGCTGACGAGCAGGCTCGGGGTGATGATGGGGACGGCGATCGCTATCCTTGGAGTGATCCTTCATCTCCGCTGAACAGCGGCGCAGTTGGCGTGGGACGAATCCGAATGGCGGGGCCGCCTTGCGGCGGTCCGGGGCATGTATTGTGGTTTTGCCGCGCCCGGTTCGGCCCGGGGGCCGCTCAGAACGGGCTGGCGCGGGCGGCGTCGCACAACTGCCGCAGCGGCGGCGCACATTGCGAATTTCCAATGTTAGCAATGCGCGTTGCCGAAAGCCTACTACCGCCGACGTGCAACGCAAAATGCCGACGTGACGATGACCGCGGCAAGCGTGGCCCTGCCGCCTGTGCGAACGCCTGGTGACGCGGCAGCCTGCGCAAACCGGATAGGCGCATCAATCTGTATTTGACCCGGCGCCGGCGCTCGGATGCGGCTCGGCCGCACCCGAGTCCGAGTACCTTGGCGGACCATCAGGCGAGGTCGAAACGGTCCGCGTTCATCACCTTGTTCCATGCCTTCACGAAGTCCGCCACGAACTTCGCCTGAGAATCGCTCTGCGCGTAGACCTCGGCAAACGCGCGAAGCTGCGAGTGCGAACCAAAGATCAGGTCCACACGCATGCCGGTCCACCGAAGCTCGTTGGTCTCGCGGTCACGGCCCTCGAATACGCCATCCGAGCCCGGCTGCCATTGTGTTCGCATATCGAGCAAGTTGACGAAGAAGTCGTTGGTCAGCGTCTCCGGCCGCTTGGTGAAGACGCCGTGCCTGGCCCCTTCGGCATTGGCACCCAGCACGCGCAGCCCGCCCACCAGGACGGTCATCTCGGGCGCCGTCAGAGTCAGCAACTGCGCCTTATCGACCAGTGCCTCCTCCGGCGCCATGAACTGCCTGCCGCTGAGATAGTTGCGGAAGCCGTCAGCACGCGGTTCAAGCACGGCGAAGGATTCCACATCGGTTTGCTCTTGCGATGCGTCCACGCGGCCCGGCTTGAAGGGCACTGTCACGTCGTGTCCCCCGGCCTTCGCGGCCTTCTCGATCCCGGCGCTGCCGCCGAGCACGATCAGGTCGGCGAGCGAAACCTTCTTGCCGCCGGACGCCGAGGCGTTGAACTCCTTCTGAATCCCTTCCAGCGTCTTCAGCACCTTTGCAAGCTGAGCCGGCTGATTGACTTCCCAATCCTTCTGCGGCGCGAGGCGAATGCGCGCGCCGTTGGCACCACCGCGCTTGTCGGAGCCGCGGAACGTCGAAGCCGACGCCCAGGCGGTCGAGACCAGTTGCGAAACCGACAGGCCAGATGCGAGCACCTTCGCCTTCAGGGCCGAGATCTCTTGTTCTCCGATCAGCGGATGGTTCGCCGGGGTGATCGGGTCCTGCCAGATCAACGTCTCCTTCGGCACCAGCGGGCCGAGGTAACGCTGGATCGGACCCATGTCGCGGTGCGTCAGCTTGAACCATGCCCGGGCGAAGGCGTCGGCGAACTGATCCGGATGCTCATAGAACCGGCGGGAAATCTTTTCGTATGCCGGATCCGCCCGCAGCGAGATGTCGGTGACCAGCATGGTTGGCACCCGCTTCTTCGATGCATCGAACGCGTCCGGAATCGTGGCCCGCGCGTCCTTGGCCTCGAACTGCCAGCAGCCGGCGGGGCTCTTCGTCAGCTCCCATTCGTACTTGAACAGGTTCTCGACGAAGTAATTGCTCCCCTTGGTGGGAGTCTGCGACCAGGTGACTTCCGGGCCGCCGGTGATGGCGTCGGCGCCGACGCCCGTGCCGAACCCGCTTTTCCAGCCGAGGCCTTGCTGCTCGATGCCGGCACCCTCCGGCTCCGGGCCGACCAGCGACACATCACCGGCACCGTGGGTCTTGCCGAAGCTGTGGCCGCCGGCGATCAGCGCAACGGTCTCTTCGTCGTTCATCGCCATACGGTAGAACGTTTCGCGGATGTCCCTGGCCGCCGCGACCGGGTCAGGCTCGCCGTTCGGCCCTTCCGGGTTCACGTAGATCAGGCCCATTTGTACGGCGGCCAGCGGGTTCTCCAGTTGGCGCTCGCCGCTAAAACGTTCGTCGCCGAGCCACGTTCCCTCGGCACCCCAGTACAGCTCTTCCGGCTCCCAAACGTCCTTGCGCCCGCCGCCGAAACCGAAGGTCTTGAAGCCCATCGACTCGAGGGCGACGTTGCCGGCGAGGATCATCAGATCGGCCCAGGAAATCTTCTGGCCGTATTTCTGCTTGATCGGCCACAGCAGCCGGCGCGCCTTGTCGAGGTTCGCGTTGTCCGGCCAGCTCCCGAGCGGGGCGAAGCGTTGCTGGCCTGCCCCGGCGCCGCCACGGCCGTCAGCGATGCGGTAGGTGCCCGCCGCGTGCCAGGCCATGCGGATCATCAGCCCGCCATAGTGACCGAAATCGGCCGGCCACCAGTCCTGC